>NZ_CP121699.1:2028013-2704017 GCF_029761935.1 Microbacterium testaceum | reverse complement strand
CCTCGATCCCGTCGAGAACCGCGGTCTGATCGGGAGCGGCGGTGGTGGACGCCGTCGTGAGGAACGCGAGCGCGATGGCGCCGGCGACGAGACCCAGCGCGCACGCACGGACGGCGAGTCGTCCGCCCCCGAGGAACGTCGGATCGGCACCCACCCGTCGATCGATCCCTTCGCGCTCGATCAGGCCTCGGAGCAGACGACCGGCCGCGCGCGGGTGCGAGAAGATCACGACGTAGGGCAGATCCGCCGATCGCAGCGGCGTGCGCTCGGCGGCGCTCGTCAACTCGAGGTACTGCCGCTGACCGAGAAGGTGTTCACGCGCGAGGGCTCCCTCGCGCGTCAGTGGGCGTACGCTCAGCGCCACCGCGAGGATCACGCCGGCGAGGGCGACGGAGGCCGCAGCGGCAGCCACGGGCCACCATTCGATCGTCAGCGCGCGTTGATGCGAGAGCTGTCGCGTCAGTCCGAGCTGGAGGACGGCGAGCGCGAACGCTCCGCCGACGAAGGCGTCCCGGACGAACCCACGCGGCACCGTGCGGAGACCCCGTTCGAACTGCGCCCTCCACGCGGGCGAGAAGCGGAACGACCGCAGAGCCGGGAGCAGGTCCCCCCACCGCCCCGTTCGATGCGCAACGCGCGCGAGACGACGGGTCAGCCGGGGGTCCTTCGGATCTCGACGCCACGCGTCGAGGGCCTCGGCGAGCACCGCCGTGCGGCCCGCTCCCCACAGGCGTGCGTCCAGCGCCACCGAGCTGCCGCGGCGCGGTTGCGACTCCGCCACGAACCACGCGCGCCCCCGCGCGTCGGCCCAGGCCACCGCCCGCGCGGCGAAGGCGAAGAGCACGCCGGCCGCCAAGAGCAGCAGCGGCACGAAGGGCCCGTACGCCTGGACGAAGAACAGCGGAGACGGCCCCGGCATCGCGAACGTACCCGGATCGAACCGGAACGTGAACCAGAAGGATCCGTGGGGAGGGATGTTCTGGTCGTTCGTGATCTCGTACACGAGAGGATCGGATGCCGCGTCCTCGGGCTCCATCGTGGTGGAACCGCCCACGAGAAGCCACGACAGTCCCGCCGAGGGCGGGCGCGCGAAAGCCCCCTCGAGGTCGCGGGGCACGACGACGCGCAACGAACTCGACGAGACCCCGTGCGGCCACTCGGGTCCGAAGACGTCCCACTGCAGCACTTGGGACACCTGGTCCGACGAGGTGTCGCGATCGTCGTATGCGAGGTCGCGCAGGTCGTAGCGCACCTCGACGAGATGCGACCCGGTGAATCTGCCCACTCCCCCGATGACGTAGGTCGTGCGGGTCGGCGTCGTCTCCACCCATGCGTCGACGGGGCGATCGTCGAGCCGCGCCTCGCGCAGCGCGGGAGCGAGGTCGTGTCCCTCGTACTGCGACGCGAGCACGCGTTCGATCGAGTTCTCGTCGACGTCGTCCGGAAAGACCGCGGTGAACCTCTCCGTCACCGCGACGACGAGTCGCCCGTCGTCGTGACGCTGCAGGTCGTACTCCGCCGAGAAGTCCTTCGCGATCCAGGTGCTCGTGGCGTCCTTCGCCGACGAGGTGATGTCGTCGAAGGTGAGGGGCACGTTGATCACCGGACCGACGAGGAGCACCACGCCGACGGCGGCGACCGCCGCCCAGAACACGCGGATACCGGCACGCAGACGTGTCCCCCCGTGCGACCGCAGCCACGCCTCGAGCCGCAGCAGCAGCCGGGAGAGGAACGCCCACAGCGGCGTGTGCCGCGGGGGGTCGATCAGCGTCGCTTCCGGCGGCGCTGATCGCTCGTCGTCGGAGTCGT
Organism: Microbacterium testaceum; assembly: GCF_029761935.1. Taxonomy (NCBI): domain Bacteria; kingdom Bacillati; phylum Actinomycetota; class Actinomycetes; order Micrococcales; family Microbacteriaceae; genus Microbacterium; species Microbacterium testaceum. Next base: position 2,702,208 of record NZ_CP121699.1, on the reverse strand, counting down.
CGATCATCGGGATCGGCCGGTCTCCAGCAGTTCACGGGCGTGCGTCAACGCCGCTTCCGAGTCGGTGAGTCCCGACAGCAAGCGGGCCATCTCGGCTTCGCGCTCGGCCCCGTCGAGACGGCGGACACTGGATGCCGTGACCGCACCGTCGTGGCCCTTGACGACCGTCAGGTGGTTTCCCGCGAAGGCCGCCACCTGCGCGAGGTGCGTGACGGCGATCACCTGCGACGATTCCGCGAGACGAGCGAGCCGACGACCGACCTCGATCGCCGCGGCTCCCCCGATTCCAGCGTCGACCTCGTCGAACACGAAGGTGGGCACCGGGTCGACGCCGGCGATGACGACCTCGATGGCGAGCATGACGCGACTCAGCTCGCCCCCGGACGCCCCGCGCGACACGGGGCGGGGATCGGCGCCCGGGTGCGGGGCGAGCAGGATCGAGACCTCATCGCGTCCGTGACCGGCGGGCGAGGCGGGGGCCACGTCGACGCTCAACCGGGCGTCGGGAAGGGCGAGCGCATGGAGCTCCTCGGTGACCGCGGCGCCCAGTCTCTCGGCGGCCTCGCGTCGCGCAGCGGTGAGCGCTTCCGCGGCCGCATCCAGCTCGGAGGCCGCGGCGTCGCGCTGCGCCTCGAGCCGCTCGAGGCGGTCGCCGTCGTCATCCAATTCGACCAGACGAGCCGAGCCCGTCTCGAGCAACGAGATCGCCGCCTCGACCGTTCCGTGCGTGCGGGCGAGTCCGGCGAGCACTCCGCGGCGTTCATCGACCGCGGCCAGCTCGTGCGGGCCGGATTCGTCGAGGTCTGCGAGGTAGCCCGACAGCGCGACGGAGGCGTCGGTCGCGCGATACCCGAGGTCGGCGATCACCTCGCCGATGGCGGCGAGTGCCTCGTCGCTGCCCGAGATCCGCTCGAGGGCCCGGCGGGCTTCGGCCAGCAGCGTCACGACATCGGGTGAGCCGTCTTCGTTCGACAGGGCGGCGTGGGCCGTCACGGCGGCGACTCGCAGATCCTCGGCGTTGGCGAGACGCTCGGCGCGGCGCGCCAGCTCCTCTTCCTCGCCGACGATGGGCGCTGCGGCCTCGATCTCGGCAATCGCGGCGCGCAGCTGCTCGGCCTCGCGGGCGCGGTCGTCACGATCGGCGGTCAGGGTGGTCAGTTCGGCATCCAGAGCACGCCAGGCGTCCCACGCCGCGCGATAGGTTGTGCGGGCAGCGATGACCGGCTCCCCGCCGAAGCGATCGAGGGCATCGCGCTGCGCTCCCGACGACTTGAGGCGGAGTTGGTCGGACTGTCCGTGCACGACGACGAGGTCGTCGGCGAGATCAGCCAGGACACCCGCCGGAGCGGTGCGTCCGCCCACGGTGGCGCGCCCGCGTCCTTCGCTCGAGACGGTGCGTCCGAGATAGAGCTCGGCCGAACCGTCCCCGACGGGCTCGACATCGCCTCCGGCCTCCCGCACTCGCGCGGAGACGACCCCCTCTTCGGGGACGAGCCACACGCCCTCGACGGCAGCTTGGGTCGCGCCCTTGCGCACCGCGCCGGAGTCGGCGCGCTGACCGAGCAGCAGCCCGAGTCCGGTCACGACCATCGTCTTGCCCGCCCCGGTCTCGCCGGTGATGGCCGTGAAACCGCGGCCTATCGGCAGGGTCGCATCCGCGATCACCCCGAGGTCGCGCAGCCGCATCTCTTCGATCACGCCGCACCTCCCGGCATCCCGCGCCATCCCGTGACCGGGAGACGGAACTTCCGCACGAGCCGGTCGGTGAACGCGGCAGGGTGCAGGCGGGCGAGGCGGACGGGCCGCGACGAACGACGCACCATCACGCGAGCGCCCGGGGGCAGCTCGTGCGAGCGTCGGCCGTCGCACCACAGGATGCCGCTGCCGCTCGTGCGCTCGAGCACCTCGACGGCGACCATCGCCTCGGGACTCACCACCAGCGGACGTGCGAAAAGCGCGTGCGCCGAGAGGGGGACGACGGCGATGGCCTCGACCGTCGGCCAGATCACCGGCCCTCCGGCGGAGAAGTTGTAGGCCGTCGAACCGGTCGGAGACGCCACGACGATCCCGTCGCAGCCGAACGACGACAGCGGACGGCCGTCGACCTCCATCACCACTTCGAGCATCCGCTCGCGGCTCGCCTTCTCGACGGTGGCCTCGTTCAGTGCCCAGGTCTCGAAGATGACCTCATCGTCGGCGTTCAACACGCGCACCGCGAGGGCGAGTCGCTCCTCGACGACGTAGTCGCGGTCGATGACCCGACGCACGGCGTCGTCCATGTCGTCGCGTTCGATCTCGGCGAGGAATCCGACGTGGCCCATGTTGATCCCGAGGATCGGGACGGTTCCACCCCGCACGACTTCGGCCGCGCGCAGGATGGTGCCGTCGCCGCCGAGCACGATGGCGAGCTCGATGTCGTCGATGCCGACGTCGACCCCGAGGGTCTGGACGCCCTCGAGCGACAGACGCTCCGCGAGCTCGGGCCGGTCCTCCGCGGACACCACCGGGGTGGCACCGGCCGACCGCACGGCGGTCAGGATGCGCTCGGCGGCGTGGACGGTGTCATCTCGGCGCGCGTGCACGACGAGGAGGATTCGGCGATCGCTGGGGGTCATCGGCTTCCGGTCAGTCGGGTCACGGTGCTCTCCCATTCTGAGGGGTCGCTGCCCCGAGTGGCCGAGAACCACGCGACGTACTCCTGGTTCCCGTGCGTTCCGACGATGGGCGACGCGATGAGCCCGGAGGTCCTGAGACCCGCGTCCCACGCTGCCCAGAGCACGCCGTGCACGGCGTCGGATCGCAGGGCGGGGTCGGTGACCAGCCCGCCCTTCACCGCTGTGCGGCCGACCTCGAACTGCGGCTTGATGAGGAGGATGACATCCGCCTCGGGGGCCGCCGTGGCGACGACGGCCGGCAACACGTGCTCCAGCGAGATGAACGACAGATCTCCGGTCACCACGGTGGGACGCTCGGCGATACCCGTGGCGCCCGCGAGGGAGTCGGCGGTCATGAACCGCACGTTATACCCCTCGACCGACACCACGTCGGGGTCCGCCCCCACGACGGTGGATAACTGACCGTGCCCCACGTCGACGGCCATGACCGGACACGCGCCGCGCTCGCGAAGGACCTGTGTGAAGCCGCCGGTGGACGCTCCGAGATCGAGGGCGACCCGACCGCTCACGTCGACCCCGAAGGCGTCGAGCGCGGCCAGCAGCTTGTGCGCGCCGCGGCTGACGTAGTGGTCGGCCCCCGCGACGTCGAGCACGCTGTCCGTCTCCACGGGCGTCGATGCTTTGACGACGGGGCGGCCGTCGACCGTCACGAGCCCGCCGGAGATCAGTTGAGCCGCGTGCGAGCGGGAACGCGCCAGCCCGCGGGCGGCGAGCTCGGCATCGAGGCGCGGGCTCACGACGCTGCGGTCGGATCGATCGGCGCCGACTCGAGTCGCCGAGCCAACTCCTCGTGCACGGCGGCGTAAGCGTCCGCGCGGGTGTCGAGGGGCTGCTCCTCGATGAGACGCAGCCGATCGATGAGCCCGGCGTCCGGGGCGGAGCTGTCGGACATGGATGCCATGCTACCGACGTCAGCGCACGCGGAACGGGTCCGCGTAGAGCTGCTCCGGAACCCGGAAGCCGAAGATGGCACGACCACTGTTCCAGATGGCCGCCGCGCCGGCACGCAGCAGGTCGATCTGCCGCCCTCCGTCGTTGACGATCCGGAGATCGACGCCGTCGATCTCGACGATCGCATCACCCACACGGGTGCGGTCGCCCTTGACGACCGTCGTGGGGTACGGCTCGAAGAGCTGACGGAGGTCTTCGACGATGTAGTCGGGGCGCTGCGAGGGCGGCGCCGCGAGCACTTGCTTCGGTCGGTCGATGCCGGTGAGCACCAGCAGGGAGCGCATCTCGGCCGTGCGCGCACCCTGGATGTCGGTGTCGAGGCGATCACCGATGAACAGCGGCGACTGCGCGCCGGTGCGGGCGACGGCGACATCGAAGATGGGCCGTTCGGGCTTGCCGGCGATGGTGGCCAACCGCCCCACGGCCGTGTGCACGGCCGACACGAGCGTGCCGTTGCCCGGAGCGATGCCGCGGGCCTGCGGGATCGTCCAGTCGGAGTTGGTGGCGACCCAGGGGATCCCCCCCTCCTCCACAGGCGTCGCGAGTGCGTACGCGGCCTCGGCGAGATGGACCCACCCGACCTCGGGAGCGAAGCCCTGGACGACGGCAGCCGGGTTGTCATCGGCGCTGCGCGTGACGACGAAGCCGGCCTTCTCGACCTCGACGACGAGACCCTCGCCGCCGATGACCAGCAGGGTGGAACCGGCGGGCACCAGGTCGCGCATCAGACGCATCGCCGCTTGCGGGCTGGTGGTGACGTCGTCCGCCGCCACACGCAGTCCGAGGGAGGTGAGGTGCTCGGCGACCGACGCGTCGGTGCGCGACGCGTTGTTCGTGATGTACCCGAGACGACGCCCCTCCTGCTGGGCGCGGTTCAGGCTGTCGACCGCGTGCGGCAGAGCACCGGGGCCGGCATAGACCACCCCGTCGAGGTCCGCCAGGACGACGTCGACGCCGTCGAGCGGTGTCGGTGGCGGAGTGCTCCGGCCGAAGATCATCGCCCGTCTTCCTCGACGTCCGCTTCGACAACCGTCTCGGCGGGCTCGATGCCGTCGGCACGATCGTCCCCGTCACCCTCGGTCACGTCTTCGTCGTGCGGTTCGCTCGCAGCGTTGTCGGCCGATTCGACCGCCACGTCGTTTCCTTCGAGGGGGATGACTCCGGATGCCACGTCCACACCACCGTCGTCGTCGATGAGTTCGATCTCTTCGACGACGATGACCTCGCGATCGGCGACGCCTGCGGCGGCGTCCAGGGCGTCGGCCGCGATCTCGGCTCGACGCTCCCACTCGGCGGCTTCATCGGACCGTCCGAGTTCTTCGAGTACCGCTGCGCGCGCGGAGAAGAGGGCCGGGCTCCATTCGAACGCGCGGTCCGGGTCGGCCTCGGGGATCTCGAGCTCCTGCAGAGCACGGTCCGTCTGCCCGAGGTCGAGGCGCGCTCCCGACATGGCGATCGCCAGCTGTACACGTACCGGAACGGACAGGCTCAAGCGGTCGACCGCGCGCCCCTCCTCGAGGGCGCGATCGGGACGTCCGACCCCGCGCTCACTGTCGACGATGAGCGGAAGCTGCTCGTCGGACCCGGTGATCCGGCGGTGCGTCCGGAGTTCGCGGAGTGCCAGGGCGAAGTCGCCGACGGCATATGCCGTGATGGCGACGGTCTCGCGGACGACCCCGACACGGCCGGCGCTCCGGGATGCGGCCAGCGCATGTTCGTGCGCCAGCTGGGGGTCCTCGTCGATCATGCGAGCAGCCATCGCAAGGTGACGGGCGACGTTGTCGGCGTTGTCCTTGCTGAGCGTCTTCAACTCGTTGCGGGCTGCGCCAGGCAGGTCGAAGGCAGTGACGTCCTCGGGGATCTCCGGGCCACGCTCGCGACGATCCTGCGGCGGGCGCGTGGCACGGGAATCCTCGCGATCGAATCGACGCGGCGCTCCCGCGCCCGGCCGGCGGTCGCCACTCGGACGTCGGTCACCGCCCCCGAAGCCGCGAGAGTCACCGTCTCGGCGCACGGGGCGATCCCCGTCCCGACGGAACGGACGGTCACCGTCACGGCGAGCCGGACGATCGCCGTCGCGACGAACGGGCCGGTCCCCGTCACGACGAACGGGCCGGTCCCCGTCACGACGGAACGGACGGTCCCCGTCACGACGGAACGGACGATCCCCCTCGCGCTGAACGGGACGATCACCGTCACGGCGGAACGGACGATCCCCCTCGCGACGAACAGGACGATCCCCGTCGCGACGGAACGGACGATCACCATCACGCTGAACAGGACGATCAGCACCCCGGCGGAAGGGACGGTCACCGTCACGACGAACAGGACGGTCACCATCACGACGAACAGGACGATCCCCATCGCGCTGGGCGGGGCGTTCGCCGTCACGACGGAAGGGACGGTCGCCATCACGACGAACAGGACGGTCGCCATCACGACGAACGGGACGATCACCATCACGACGAACGGGACGATCACCATCACGACGAACGGGACGATCACCATCACGACGAACGGGACGATCACCGTCCTGACGGAAGGGACGGTCACCATCACGACGAACGGGACGATCACCATCACGACGGAACGGACGGTCGCCGTCGCGGCGCTGCCCGGCGGCCTGGCCGTCGCGGCGATAAGGACGATCGCTACGAGGCGACGAATCATTGCTTCGAGAAGACTGTCCGCGCCCGGATGCGCGGTCGCCCGAGCGCCCTTCGTTGCTCTGGCGATCGTTCGCGTCATCCGACGACATGACTGTCCTTCCGGGGAAGTGTGCCCGTAAATGCGAAATGGCCACCCAACTTTGGGTGGCCATTTCGACGAAAAGAAGTCCGGCGGTGTCCTACTCTCCCACAGGGTCCCCCCTGCAGTACCATCGGCGCTGAGAGGCTTAGCTTCCGGGTTCGGAATGTAACCGGGCGTTTCCCTCTCGCTATGGCCGCCGAAACACTATTGATGTTTCAAAAACCAACAACGACATGATCATTGTTGAGTTCCCGACCGTACATCGAGAACCACTCAGTGGACGCAAGCACCAAAAACAGGTGTGTTATCAAGTCATCGGCTTATTAGTACCGGTCAGCTTCACGTATTACTACGCTTCCACATCCGGCCTATCAACCCAGTAGTCTGGCTGGGAGCCTCTCACCATAAATGGTATGGAAGTCTCATCTTGAGGCCGGCTTCCCGCTTAGATGCTTTCAGCGGTTATCCATCCCGAACGTAGCTAATCAGCGGTGCTCCTGGCGGAACAACTGACACACCAGAGGTTCGTCCAACCCGGTCCTCTCGTACTAGGGTCAGATCCTCTCAAACTTCCTACGCGCGCAGCGGATAGGGACCGAACTGTCTCACGACGTTCTAAACCCAGCTCGCGTACCGCTTTAATGGGCGAACAGCCCAACCCTTGGGACCTACTCCAGCCCCAGGATGCGACGAGCCGACATCGAGGTGCCAAACCATGCCGTCGATATGGACTCTTGGGCAAGATCAGCCTGTTATCCCCGAGGTACCTTTTATCCGTTGAGCGACAGCGCTTCCACAAGCCACTGCCGGATCACTAGTCCCGACTTTCGTCCCTGCTCGACCTGTCAGTCTCACAGTCAAGCTCCCTTGTGCACTTACACTCGCCACCTGATTGCCAACCAGGTTGAGGGAACCTTTGGGCGCCTCCGTTACATTTTGGGAGGCAACCGCCCCAGTTAAACTACCCACCAGGCACTGTCCCTGAACCGGATCACGGTCCTAAGTTAGATATCCAGAGTGACCAGAGTGGTATTTCAACAATGACTCCACACTCACTGGCGTGAATGCTTCACCGTCTCCCACCTATCCTACACAAGCCACACCGAACACCAATACCAAGCTGTAGTAAAGGTCACGGGGTCTTTCCGTCCTGCTGCGCGTAACGAGCATCTTTACTCGTAATGCAATTTCGCCGAGTTCGCGGTTGAGACAGTTGGGAAGTCGTTACGCCATTCGTGCAGGTCGGAACTTACCCGACAAGGAATTTCGCTACCTTAGGATGGTTATAGTTACCACCGCCGTTTACTGGGGCTTAAATTCTCAGCCTCGCCTTGCGGCTAACCGGTCCTCTTAACCTTCCAGCACCGGGCAGGCGTCAGTCCGTATACATCGTCTTGCGACTTGGCACGGACCTGTGTTTTTAGTAAACAGTCGCTACCCACTAGTCTCTGCGGCCACCACACCCTTTCGGAGCAAGTCCTAATAAGTGGATGGCCCCCTTCTCCCGAAGTTACGGGGGCATTTTGCCGAGTTCCTTAACCACGATTCTCTCGATCTCCTTGGTATTCTCTACCTGACCACCTGAGTCGGTTTGGGGTACGGGCAGCTAGAACCTCGCGTCGATGCTTTTCTCGGCAGCATAGGATCACCCACTTTTTATCCGCATCGTGTCTCAGCCGTAATGAGTGACGGATTTGCCTATCACTCGGCCTACGCACTTGCACCAGGACTACCATCGCCTGGCTTGGGCTACCTTCCTGCGTCACACCTGTTAATACGCTAGCCGCACCAGCATGGGGTCGAGCGTTCACACGGACGCGTCTCACCCCGAAGGGATCAACAACATTCCGAGCTAGGACTCTTAGCACCACTGGATTAGCTTGGGCGGTTCTTCGCCGGTACGGGAATATCAACCCGTTGTCCATCGACTACGCCTGTCGGCCTCGCCTTAGGTCCCGACTTACCCAGGGAAGATTAGCTTGACCCTGGAACCCTTGGTCTTTCGGAGGACGTGTTTCTCACACGTCTTTCGCTACTCATGCCTGCATTCTCACTCGTGTAGCGTCCACGGCTGGGTCACCCCGCCGCTTCACTCGCCACACGACGCTCTCCTACCCATCAACACGGCTGGACCACGAAGGCCTACCAAAAATGTCAATGCCACAACTTCGGTGGCGTGCTTGAGCCCCGTTACATTGTCGGCGCGGAATCACTTGACCAGTGAGCTATTACGCACTCTTTCAAGGGTGGCTGCTTCTAAGCCAACCTCCTGGTTGTCAAAGCAACTCCACATCCTTTCCCACTTAGCACGCGCTTAGGGACCTTAGTTGGTGGTCTGGGTTGTTTCCCTCTCGACTATGAAGCTTATCCCCCACAGTCTCACTGCTGCGCTCTCACTTACCGGCATTCGGAGTTTGGCTGACGTCAGTAACCTTGTAGGGCCCATCGGCCATCCAGTAGCTCTACCTCCGGCAAGAAACACGCAACGCTGCACCTAAATGCATTTCGGAGAGAACCAGCTATCACGAAGTTTGATTGGCCTTTCACCCCTATCCACAGCTCATCCCCTCAGTTTTCAACCTAAGTGGGTTCGGTCCTCCACGACGTCTTACCGTCGCTTCAACCTGGCCATGGATAGATCACTTCGCTTCGGGTCTAGGACACGCGACTGAATCGCCCTATTCAGACTCGCTTTCGCTACGGCTACCCCACTCGGGTTAACCTCGCCACGTATCGCTAACTCGCAGGCTCATTCTTCAAAAGGCACGCTGTCACCCCTACTAAGGAGGCTCCAACGGTTTGTAAGCAAACGGTTTCAGGTACTATTTCACTCCCCTCCCGGGGTACTTTTCACCTTTCCCTCACGGTACTTGTCCGCTATCGGTCATCTGGGAGTATTTAGGCTTATCAGGTGGTCCTGACAGATTCACACGGGATTTCTCGGGCCCCGTGCTACTTGGGATACTCTTCACGCCAAGAACAGGCATTTCGACTACGGGGTTCGCACCCTCTATGACCGGCCATTCAAAACCGTTCGTCTATACCCTCTTGTCACGTCGATCATTCGGCAGAACAATCAGAAAAGTCCCACAACCCCCAACATGCAACGCCTGCCGGCTATCACACACGCTAGGTTTAGCCTCTTCCGGTTTCGCTCGCCACTACTTACGGAATCGCTTTTGCTTTCTCTTCCTGTGGGTACTGAGATGTTTCACTTCCCCACGTTCCCTCTACCCGCCCTATATATTCAGGCGGGAGTCACCAGGTACGCACGCGCCCTGGCGGGGTTTCCCCATTCGGACACCCTCGGATCAAAACTCGCTTATCAGTTCCCCGAGGCTTATCGCAGATTGCTACGTCCTTCTTCGGCTCCAGATGCCAAGGCATCCACCGTTTGCTCTTAAAGACTTGAAATCACATGAGTTGAATCGTCAAAAAATTGACTAATGATCTTTAAGATCATCTTCACGACACAAACCAAAAGGCTCATGTCGAAGATGCTCGCGTCCACTGTGTAGTTCTCAAAGTACGGGCGGTACCCCTCCCACACCCACCAACCGGCAAGCGCAAGAAAGGCCCTCGAGGAACAGCCACCAACAAAGAATCCAAAGACCCCCGTCAGCGCCCGGCCCCTCAGGACCCAACAGCGTGCATGCCCCACCAGCGAAACCCCCCACCTTTCCTGTCACCACAGCGACGTACTCAGCAGAAAGCCCCACAAAACGAGACCCCATCAAATGTTCCACCCATGAGCTAACCGGCAGACACATTCGGTCTGATCCGGCGCCTGAACAACCCCATGACAGGGCGTCAGATGCTCCTTAGAAAGGAGGTGATCCAGCCGCACCTTCCGGTACGGCTACCTTGTTACGACTTAGTCCTAATTACCGATCCCACCTTCGACGGCTCCCTCCACAAGGGTTGGGCCACCGGCTTCAGGTGTTACCGACTTTCATGACTTGACGGGCGGTGTGTACAAGACCCGGGAACGTATTCACCGCAGCGTTGCTGATCTGCGATTACTAGCGACTCCGACTTCATGAGGTCGAGTTGCAGACCTCAATCCGAACTGGGACCGGCTTTTTGGGATTCGCTCCACCTCACGGTATTGCAGCCCTTTGTACCGGCCATTGTAGCATGCGTGAAGCCCAAGACATAAGGGGCATGATGATTTGACGTCATCCCCACCTTCCTCCGAGTTGACCCCGGCAGTATCCCATGAGTTCCCACCATTACGTGCTGGCAACATAGAACGAGGGTTGCGCTCGTTGCGGGACTTAACCCAACATCTCACGACACGAGCTGACGACAACCATGCACCACCTGTTTACGAGTGTCCAAAGAGTTGACCATTTCTGGCCCGTTCTCGTATATGTCAAGCCTTGGTAAGGTTCTTCGCGTTGCATCGAATTAATCCGCATGCTCCGCCGCTTGTGCGGGTCCCCGTCAATTCCTTTGAGTTTTAGCCTTGCGGCCGTACTCCCCAGGCGGGGAACTTAATGCGTTAGCTGCGTCACGGAAACCGTGGAATGGTCCCCACAACTAGTTCCCAACGTTTACGGGGTGGACTACCAGGGTATCTAAGCCTGTTTGCTCCCCACCCTTTCGCTCCTCAGCGTCAGTTACGGCCCAGAGATCTGCCTTCGCCATCGGTGTTCCTCCTGATATCTGCGCATTCCACCGCTACACCAGGAATTCCAATCTCCCCTACCGCACTCTAGTCTGCCCGTACCCACTGCAGGCCCGAGGTTGAGCCTCGGGATTTCACAGCAGACGCGACAAACCGCCTACGAGCTCTTTACGCCCAATAATTCCGGATAACGCTTGCGCCCTACGTATTACCGCGGCTGCTGGCACGTAGTTAGCCGGCGCTTTTTCTGCAGGTACCGTCACTTTCGCTTCTTCCCTGCTAAAAGAGGTTTACAACCCGAAGGCCGTCATCCCTCACGCGGCGTTGCTGCATCAGGCTTCCGCCCATTGTGCAATATTCCCCACTGCTGCCTCCCGTAGGAGTCTGGGCCGTGTCTCAGTCCCAGTGTGGCCGGTCACCCTCTCAGGCCGGCTACCCGTCGACGCCTTGGTGAGCCATTACCTCACCAACAAGCTGATAGGCCGCGAGCCCATCCCAGACCGAAAAATCTTTCCAAACACGACCATGCGATCACGTCTCATATCCAGTATTAGACGCCGTTTCCAGCGCTTATCCCAGAGTCCAGGGCAGGTTGCTCACGTGTTACTCACCCGTTCGCCACTGATCCACCAAGCAAGCTTGGCTTCACCGTTCGACTTGCATGTGTTAAGCACGCCGCCAGCGTTCATCCTGAGCCAGGATCAAACTCTCCGTAAAAAAGAAATGCATACAACCACCGGGAAAACGGGGCCGCAGCGAGTTTGAAACTGACCAAAGAAAAACATCATTACTGACGAATTTCACGCCAACCCCCGAAAGGGTCGGACTTTGATCCAAAGGAATTTCTCGCAATCCAACAAAAGTCAGACCGACGAGGAATAAATTGGCATTTGACAAGTGCACGCTGTTGAGTTCTCAAGGAACGGACGCACCCACAGAAACGATCTCTCGACCTACCCGTGAGGCAGTTCACTTCAATATGTCCACCATGACGACACGCCGATCACGTCTCGCAAAGACCAAGAAAGGACTTCGCTGCAGTGAGGAGGTGTGCCGATTGGCAGGATCCCAACTGTAGACCAAAGAGTCGAAACTCTCAAGTGCTGGTGTTGGGGGCGGTTCGCTACTTGAGAGGACGCGGGGCCTTCCGGCCGCTCCGCTCTCCCCTGTGGGGCGAACAAGTAATAAGTTACGCGGGAACGACCGACCCGTCGAATCCAGGCACGTCCCGGGCGTGTCGCGCTCGTTCGCGAGGGCTCGACGCGGGTCAGAGATACCTGTCTGGCCCTCCCCACGCGCCGACCCAGGCTTCGAGGTGCGGGCGCGCGCCGACGATGTGCGCGCCCTCCACGCGAACCCTCACGGTGTCGAGCGCGTCATCTGTACCCCAGCGCTTCGCGCGACGACGCGCCCGTCGATTCGCCGCGCGGCCCACGGTCTCACCCTCGCCGGTGACGAACACGACTCCTCCGACCTCGGCACTCGACAGCAGGGCGAGAGCCCTCGCGAAGGGGGCGGCATCCAGGACCACGATCGGCTGCTCGAGTTCGACCGTCACCCGGGGATCGACACCCCCCGCGGGGGTCACCCGCGGGTCGGCCGCGAGCAGGGGTTGGTCGGCGGCATCCGTCACGACGCGCAGATGAGGAAGGGCCGCGAGCAGGGAGTCCACGGAGAGGAAGGCGGCATCGGCGGGGATCCCCGTGGGGAGATGTACTTCCACGTCGATGGCTCGTGACAGCAATCCACGGGGCCGCGACCCTTCGATCGGGATCTTCTCGGCCAGGCTGAGGGTCTGCCTGTTGCCCTGCGCGGCGTGCTCCTCGGGGCGGCCGGCCCAATCGGGACCGTCGTGCCACGCCACGGCATCCGGAACGTGAGCGAGCACTCCCCCCGCCTGCCACGCGCGGTGCGCCCACTCCCAGTCTTCTCCGCCGTAGGTGGAGAACGTCTCGTCGAACCCGCCCACCTCCTCGAAGAAGGCCCGGGAACACGCGAGTACCGCACTGATGACGTGGCGGTACGACCGGTCGTCGGCGTCCAGCAGATTTCGACTCGCGGCATAGGCGTCGCGGAGCCAGGCCGGCTCAGTCAACTCGCGGTCCGGGCCGAGCGCGGCGATCGGCGCGTCGACGCTCGCTCCCGCCAGGTCGGCGTGACGCCGTCGCCCCACGGTCACCGCCTCGAGGAGCAACGCGGGCAGGCGCGTGAGCCGGCGAACGTAATCCGGCTCCGGCGTCGTGTCGGCATCGAGGAAACACAGCACGTCACCGGATGCCGCCGCTGCTCCGAGGTTCCGCGCCGCGGCGGCACGGAAGCCGCGGTCTTCCTGGCGGACCAGACGCACCCCCGCGGGCACGACCGGCGTCTCGGCCGAACCGTCGTCGGCCACGATGACCTCGAGACGGTCAGCCGGGTGGTCCTGGCGAGCGAGCGCGATGAGGGTGCGCTGCAGCTCGGTCGGCTGGGCGTAGTGCGTGACGATCACACTCACGCGCGGAGGCTCGGGCTCGCGGTGGGCGAGCAGGTCCCAGCGGTTGCCGGGGACCCACGGCATCCGGTCGTTCCAGGTGTCGCTCATGCGGTGAGGGCTCCCCACCAGTCCAGGTAGGCGCGAGCGGCGTCGCTTCGCCCGAAGGGCACGGGATGGATGCCGTGCCACGTGCTGTCACCGGTGGCGCGCGCGAACGCGATGGCGTCGGCGAGGCCCGCCTCGTCGACCGTGCTCACCGTGCCGGGGCGGAGAGCGGCCATCTCGTCCACGTACCGGTTGCGCACGGCGAGAGGGCGACGCCCCCAGCCGATCCACGAGGCGAGAGAGCCGGAAGCGGAGACATGGCGGTGCGCGATCACGGGGACGGCGACGCGGCGGACACGGGAGGCCATGTCGGCCTCGTCGAGCCAACCGGTGACCTCGACGGCGAGCCCGGCTGCCGCGGCCCGCCCGACGAAGGCGGAGAGGTCGTCGGCATGTCCGTCCGAGGCGCGACCGAGCACGGTCAGCCTCTTCACACCCGCTTCTGCAGCGGCAGCGAGCGCCTCGTCGTGACCCTTGCCGGGGTAGAAGTAGCCGAGCACGCCGACGGACTCGTCGGGAACGGGGCGCTCTCCGACCGGCGAGGACTCCACCGGCAGGGGAACGACCTCGACGGGGCCGGTCCAGACTCCTTCTTCGCGGAGAAGCCTGCGCTCGTGGGCGCTGTTCACGGCGACGCCCACGGCCGCCTCCGTCACCGCGCGGTAGAACGCCCGGCGACGCGGGAGGTTGCGCGGTCCGTCGGAGGACTGGGGCACGTCGTGGAGGGTGACGGTGAGCGGGTGGCGCCGTGCCAGCTCTCGGACGCGCTCGGTCGCCTCCTCGGGAGAGCCGCCCCAGAGACGGTCCGTGACGTGAGCGTGCACGGGGGTTCCGGGGACGAGCTCGACGATCGCGTCGGTGGTCACGACGCGGGTCCCCGGGCTCTCGCGCTGCACCTCGACCGCGATCTCGCGGGCGTAGACGGCGACCCCGTGCGGCCCGGGCTGGGCGAGGAGCACGGGGGTGGCATCCATCCCCGGTGTCGAGGCGGTCACGCCGCGGCCGCCCAGGTGCGCAGAAGCGGCGTCATGCGCTCGACGACGGCGCTGAGCAGGGCGGGCCGTTCGCGGTAGTAGGCGAGGTGCGCCTCGCGCACGACAGCCGCGGCGAGCGTTTCGCCGGCGACGATCCAGTCCTCTCGAGGGGCCTCATCGAGCGCCCACGCGTCGACGACCCAGGATTCGAGCGGCGCACGCACCGAAGCGAGGATGGGGCGGCCGGGATCGACACCCCCGCCAGGGTTTCCCAGAGCCGCGGCGATGCGCTCGCCGAGCGGCAGGAAGACGGCGTTGCCCGGATGATTGACGGTTCGCATCAGGTCGGCGACGACGGGGACGAAGAGGTCGGATGCCACGATGTCGAGGCCCATCCCCTCGCGGCGCCGCAGTTCGGCAGCGGAGGCGTCGGCGATCGAGCGGACGGCGGCCGGGGGAAGCATCGCGGGAACGGAGAGCCCCGCCGCCTCGGCGACGGTGCGCACGTCGTGATAGGCGACCAGCGGCGGGTCCTCGGGGAACGCGGGAAGGCGCAGGACGGCTTGGAAGGGATGCAGTCCCGCGTACCGGATGGCGGGGACGGTCACCGCCCGCGCGCCGACGGGAAGCGACCCGCGCAACTGCGCGGTACCCAGGGGCAGACCACGGTAGTCGTCGCGGATGGGCTGGGCGACCAGGAACGCCGCCTTCGAGAGCAGCGCGTGCAGTCGAGCGGTGTCGGCGGCGTCGAGCTCGTGCACGGCAGGCACCCGGATGGCGGGCAGCGCGTCGGACGAGATGACGAGGCGCAGCGACTCGGCCTGGCAGTTGCCGACGACGATGCCGTAGCCCGCGGGCGGCGCCTCATCGCCGAAGAAGGCGGCGTAGTGCGCTCGGCGCGCTATCACCGCGTCCCCGTGGTCCGCAAGGCTTTCCAGCCCGGTCGTCTCGCCACCCATGATGAGGAACGTATCCGTCGGTGCCATCGTCGTCACAACCGCCCCGTTGCATTGCGATGTGCCTGGTGATGCGGTACGCGCATCCCTACGCACGCAACGCTTCGAGGAGGACAAGATCGTCGCCACCACCGTCCCCCCGGTCCGGGTCGCGGCCGTTCCCTCGGCCCATCCGTACGTCACCGCCGTCGCGGACCCTGCCCGCGTGCGGCTTCTCGCCGACCCGCCCCCGCCCGGCGCACCCGCCGGTCAGTGGTGGCCGCCCCAGGTCCTGCTCCCCGAATGGCTCGAAGCGCACGCCGCGGAGTTCGACCTCGTGCACGTCCACTTCGGAATCGAGTCCTACACCGCGGACGAGCTCGCGCTCACCGTCGCCGCACTCGAGCGTCTGGGCAAGCCGCTGGTCTACACGGTGCACGACCTCGAGAATCCGCAGCTGTCGTCGCAGGACGCCCACCGGGCCGGTCTCGCGGTGCTGGCGCACGCCGCCGACGAGCTGATCACCTTGACGGCTTCCGCTGCCGACGAGGTGGCCGCGATCACCGGGCGCACAGCCACCGTGGTCGCCCACCCCACACTGCTTCGGGAGGCGGAGCGACCGGTGGGCACCGCCCACGACACCGTGCGCGTCGGAGTCCATCTGCGAGACCTCCGGCCCAACATCGACGGCGTCGCGACCACGGCGACACTCGTGCGCGCGATCGCGGACCTGCGGGCGCAGGGCGCGCGGATCGAAGGCGTCGTGCGCATGAACGAGCGCGTCCGCGACGAGGAGGCCGCGGCATCCATCGTCCTCCTCGCCGAGGGATGCGACGGCGTCCGTATCGAGAGAGGGCCGCGGCAGGACGACGACGAGCTCGCCGCCTGGCTCGCGGATCTCGACGCGTGCCTGCTCCCCTATCGCCACGGCACCCAGTCGGGCTGGGCCGAGCTCTGCTACGACCTGGCCGTGCCGGTCGTCGGGACGCGCGTGGGACACATGGCGGCTCAGCATCCGACCGACTTCCACACTTTCGACCTCGGCGAACCGCTCTCGCTCGAGCGCGCCGTCATCGACGCCACGAGTCCCGCCTGGTCGGTGCCCGGCTCGCGCCGACGCGCGGCCGAAGTCGAACGCCGACGAACCGAACGCCTCCGCGAGCTCGAACACGTGCGCCACGCGCACGTCGAGGTGTACCGCAGAGTCCTCGCACGGGAGCTCGCGGCATGATCCGCGATCAACGCCCCCTGCGGGTACTCGTCGTGGCCCCGTCGCGCTACGCGCTTCGCCAGCCGCACGCCGGCGGCCTCGAAGCGGCCGTCTGGGACCGCGTGCGCTGGCTGCGGGCCCGCGGTCACGATGTGACCCTGTGCGCCGCCGACGGCTCGGACTTCCTCGGCGACACGGACGAGTTCCGCCTGCCGACGCCCGAGTGGACCCGCCCCGAGGATGCCTCGGACACCGACTACCCCTCCGGGTACTCCGCTGCCGTCGATGCCGCCTTCGACGCCGCGCGCGACCGCTTGATCGCCGACCGCCACCTCTTCGACGTCGTCGACAACCACAGCCTCCACCCCGCCCCCATCCGGTGGAGCGTCGAGGCCGACATCCCCGTCGTCACGACCCTCCACACCCCTCCGCTCGAGCCGCTGCTCGAAGCGGCCGCGGAGGTGCGCGACAGCTCCCACCGCTTCGTCGCGGTGAGCCAGGCCACCGCCCGCGCCTGGTCGGTCGAGGGCGTCGACGCGTTCGTCTTCCCCAACGGCGTCGACACCGAACAGTGGACCGGCGGCGACGGCGGACGATCGTGGGTGTGGTCGGGGCGCGTCGTGCCCGAGAAGGCCCCGCACCTCGCCATCGAGGCCGCCCGTGAGGCGGGCGCGCACATCGTCCTGGCGGGCCGTATCGGCGACGTGGACTATTTCGAGCAGGAGATCGTGCCGCGCCTCGGCGCGCACGCGCGGTACGTCGGCCCTCTGCGACAGCCCGACCTGTGCCGCCTCGTGGGATCGTCGGCGGTTGCTCTCGTCACCCCGATGTGGGAGGAGCCGTTCGGCCTCGTCATCGTCGAGGCCCTCGCCACCGGAACGCCCGTCGCCGCGTTCGACATCGGCGGGGTATCCGAGGTGGTGGCCGGGATCCCGGGAACCACCACGGTCATGCCCGGAGACGTCGTCGCTCTCGCCAAGGCCGCCACGCAGCTGGCCGAGACCGGTGCGCGCGAACCCCTCACCCGCGTGTGGACGCGGCGCGCGACCATCCGCCAGCATTCGCTCGTTCAGCGATATCGCGAGGTCGAACGCGTGCTCGCGCACAGCGCGCAGCCGGTTCCCGCCCGCCGGATGCCGGCGGTGTCGTGGTGATCGGCTGGTACATCCACCACCACGGCTTCGGCCACCTCTCGCGCTTCCTCGCCGTGGCGCCGCATCTACGGGAGCCGGTCCTGGCGTTCTCGTCGATGCCGCGGCCCGCGGGGCTGCCCGCCGACATCGACTGGATCGATCTGCCCCCGGACGCCGATCCCTTCGAATCCGCGGACGGCACCACCGTCGACCCGCGTGACGCCGAGCCGACCGCGCGGGGCGCCCTGCACTGGGCCCCGCACGACCACCCCGGGCACCGCGCCCGCCTGGCGGCCATCGCCACCGTTGCCGCCGCGCGGGACCTGCGGGCGTTCGTCGTCGACGTGAGCGCCGAGGTGGTCGCGTTCGCGCGCCTCCTGGGGCTGCGCACGATCGCCGTGACCCAGCCGGGCGCGCGCACCGATGCCCCGCACGCCCTCGCCTACTCCCTCGCCGATCGCATCGTCGCTCCGTGGGCGCACGGGGCCGTGGCGACCCCGGCACTGTCGGAGCACTCCGACCGCGTCATGTGGACGGGCGGGATCTCGCGCTTCGACGGGCGCGACGTCGACGGCCCGCGCGACGAGCGGAGCGTGCTGCTGCTCGGCCGGATGCTCGACGACGACGCCCGTCACGAGGTCGTCTCGCTCCTGCGCGATCGCGGATGGGAGGTCACCGCCGTCGGTCACGACGCTGCGTCGCGCATCGACGATCCGTGGCCGCTCCTGACCCGCAGCACGGTCGTGGTCAGCGCCGCGGGGCAGAACAGCGTCGCCGATCTCGCGGCATCCGGCGCCCGTACCGTCGTGATCTCGCAGGAGCGCCCCTTCGACGAGCAGCACCACACGGCCGAGGCCCTCGAACGCTGGGGGCTCGCTCGGCGGGCGGCGGCGGGAATCGCCCCCGCCGACCTCGTCGACCTCGTCGAACGAGCCGCCCGCGACGCGCCGGACTGGTCGCGGTGGCAGGTCGCAGGCGGCGCGCGCCGCATGGCTGCGGCGGTCGAGGCGGTCCTCCCGTGAGGACCGCCGTCATCACGGTCGCCTCGGCCGCACGCCGAGAGCACCTCGAGCGGCAGCGACGCATCCTCGCGGAGGTCGCCGGCGAGATCGTGCGGGTCGAGGCGTGGCTCGACGAGACGCCCCCGGAGGACGCCCCGGATGCCGGGACCCTCACGCTCCACGTGCCGCCGGGGCCGCACGGTCTGCGCGTGGGCGAGGGGCGGAACCGCGCCGCTGCCGCCGCCCTCGGAGCGGGAGCGGAACTGCTGGTGTTCCTCGACGTCGACTGCCTTCCCGGCGCGGGGCTACTCCCCGCCTACCGGGCAGCCGCGCTGGCGCACCCCGACGCCGTGCTCTGCGGAGCGGTGACGTACCTCTCGAGCGTGCAGCGCCCGGATACGGCATCCGATCTGCCCTTCCTCGTCCGACCGCACCGCGCCCGCCCCGCCCTTCCCGCGGGTGGGACCCGCGCCGCGTCGCGCGACGAATACGACCTGTTCTGGTCGCTGTCGTTCGCTGTCACCGCCCCGACCTGGAACCGCATCGGCGGCTTCCACCCCGGCTACGAGGGATACGGCGCCGAAGACACCGACCTCGCCTGGACCGCGCGCGAAGCCGACGTCGAGATGCGCTGGGTGGGGGGTGCGGACGCCTTCCACCAGTGGCATCCGGTGTCTTCTCCGCCCTGGCAGCACCTCGACGACATCCTGCGCAACGGGGCGACCTTCCACGAACGGTGGGGTTCGTGGCCGATGGGCGGGTGGCTCGACGCGTTCGCGGCGGCCGGGGCGATCGAGCGGCGCGGCGACGGCTGGGTGCGGGTGCGCTGAGCGGTCGGCTCAGCCCACCACGCTCCGCAACGCATCCACGATCCGCGTCGCGCGCGGGTCATCGGCCTCCATCCAGTTGGTGACGAACGCGAATCCGACCCGGGAATCGAGGTCGGCGAAGGCAACCTGGCCTCCGGCGCCGTCGTGGCCGAAGCTCGAGGGGCCGAGGTAGCGGCGGGCCTCGGAATCGAGCTGGAACCCGGCGGCCCAGCGCGGCCACGGCGCGGGCGCCGCGAAGACCGGTGCACCCGCCGTGCGTTCGCGCGTGACGACCTCGAGGGTGTCGTCCTGGAGCAGACGGACGCCGTCGGTCTCGGCCACCGTGGCTGACCACATCGCCGCCAGCGCGCGCGCGGTCGCGACCGCCCCCGCACCGGGGATGACGGCTTGGCGCACGTCGTCGGCGTTGAAGCCGTCATCGGCGGTGACGAGCGTCGCCGGCAACGCTCCGCCGAGGGTCATCGCGCGGTCCAGCCAGTCCATCGTCGCCGGATCGCGTTCGGCCGCCTGCCGGGCCACGAGGGCGTCGAGCGTCGGACCGACGCGCACATGAGCGGCGGATGCCGCGACCTCGGCCGGCATCCCGAGCCACGCCCCGCCGCCCACGGCCTCGGCCATCGCCGCGAACGCGTCGCCGGGCGCGACACCGCCCGCGCGCCGCACGATCTCGCCCGACAGCCACCCGTGGGTGAGCGCGTGATAGGCCCACCCGTCACCCGGCCACCAGAGGGGCTCCTGGTCGGCGACGATCTGCGCCATCGCCGCGAAATCGAGCAGCTGCTCGCGCGTGACGTCGACGCGCGGAGCGGAGACCCCGGCCCGGTGCGCCAAGACGTCGCCGACGCTCACCCGGTCTTTGCCGTGCGCGGCGAACGCGGGCCAGATGTCGGCGAGCGGGCGGTCCAGATCGAGCAGGCCGGCCTCGACGAGCCGCGCCGCCAGGATCGACATGAGCCCCTTCGTGCACGAGAAGACCACCGTCGGGGTATCGCGCTCCCAGGGCCGGCCGTCGCGACTGTCGGCGGTTCCACCCCAGAGGTCGACCACCGCGCGTCCGTCGATCCGCACCGCGAGAGCCCCGCCCATCTCGGGCAGCCCCTCGAACGCCGCGGCGAAGGCCTCACCGACCACTTCGAAACCGGTCGAGACGGTCCCCTGCACCGCGGTCATCGTCCCGCCTCCGCCACGACGAGGCGATCGTCGTCCCACCGCAGCGGCAGCGGATCGGAGAGGGTTCCGACGAAGACCCCGTCGGTCGTGACGTTCTCGAACGCGAGCATCACGGCTCGGCCCTCGGCGTCAGCGGCGACACGGCCGCTGTACAGGCGCTCGTCGGCGACGAGACGTGCGCGCTCGACCGGATACGGCCCGCGCGGATCATCGAGCGCAACGGCCCAGATCCCGCCGGGCTGCCCCTCGCGCTCCCCCGCCAGGTGCGCGGCGTCGCACGAGAACACCAGCGCCCACCGGCCCGCGATCTGCACGACCTGTGGCACCTCGAGATGCGCGAAACCCGCACCGGGGACGCTCCGCGGGGGGCGGACCTCCCAGTGGTGCAGGTCAGCGGACCACGCGTGGCCGATGACCCCCCGATCACGCTCGCGGCCCTCGCGGGAGCGGGCGGTCACGAGCATGTGCCACCCGTCGCCGTCGGGATCGGCGAACACCCACGGGTCGCGCCACGCCTCTTCGTGCCAGGTTCCCGCGTCGAGGGTCTCGTACCAGCGAGGATCGGCAGCCACCACGACCTCGGGATCCTTGACCCACGTAGCGAGGTCGGTCGAGGCCGCGGCGAGCACCGTCTCGACGTTGGTGATCTCGCCGTCGCGGAGGAATCGCGAGCCCGTGTAGAACATGCGCCAGTCGGCATTCGCCCCCACGATGCTCCCGGTCCAGGTGGCCGTGGCATCCGGAGCATCGCCGCCCGAGGGCTCGAGCACCGTTCCGTGCACGGTCCACGAACGCAGGTCGTCGCTCGTGGCGTAGCCGACGCTGGCGTTTCGGTGACGCAGGTCGGGGTCACCGAGGCTCATCGGTGCCTGCAGGAACATCATGTGGTGGGTGTCGCCGTCGCGGGCGAGCCAGAAATCCCAGACCCAGTGGTCGGGCAGCGTGAACGTCATGAGATCCGTTTCGAGAGGAGGAGGGGCGATCAGCCCTTGACGGCGCCCTGCACGAGCGCGCGGATGAACTGCCGCTGGAAGACGAGGAACAGCAGCACCGCGGGCGTGATGATGATGAGCGCGCCGGCGTTGAGCAGAGGGATGCTCAGGGAGTACTGCCCCTGGAAGAACGTCAGCGCGCCCGCCACGGTGCGCTGCAGGGGGTCGGCGATGAGCACGACCGGCAACAGGAACTGGTTCCACGTCCAGATGAACAGCAGGATGGCCAGCGCCGAGAGGGCTGGAGCGGCGAGCGGCAGCTGGATGCTGCGGAACTCGCGCCAGATCGAGGCGCCGTCGACCCGCGCGGCCTCGGAGAGCTCGCGCGGCACGTTGATGAAGTGCGCACGCATCCAGAAGACGCCGAACGGCATGTAGAGCCCGATCAGCGGGAAGATCACCGCCCAGGGGGTGTTCACGGTGCCCATCGACTGCGCCTGGTAGTAGAGCGGGATGATGAGCGCCTCGAACGGGATGGTCAGGCCCAGGACGAAGAAGACCAGGATGCCGCGGCCGAAGCGCACCTGCAGCGACCCCAGCGCGAAGCCGGCGAGGGTGGCCGCGATGAGGCTCGCCGGCACGACACCCAGCACGATGACCAGGCTCGAGCCCATGAGCTGCCAGACGTGCCCCGTCTCGAACGCGGTGGCGAAGTTGCCCCACTGCGGATCGGTGGGCCAGGTCAGACCGGTGGGATTGCGGTCGGCCGGCTGCAGGGCGGCGGAGAACATGCTGATCAGGGGCAGCAGCGTCACGATCGCGGCGACGCTGAGAAGGACGATGCCGAGCAGGCGCTCGGTGCGGCTGGCGATCACGAGTCGCTCGCTCTCGAGAGGCGTTGGATGGGGAGCACGACCACCAGCACCAGCACCATCAGCACGATGCCGAAGGCCGAGGCCAGGCCCACGTCGCTCTGGGTGAATCCGATGCGGAAGATCGACAGACCCGGCACGAGCGTCGCGCGGCCGGGACCGCCCTGGGTGGAGGTGTAGATGATGTCGAAGCTCGACAGGGCGGCGATCACCGTGACGGTGACCAGCACCGCGATCTCCTGACGCAGCCCGGGCAGGGTGATGGTGAAGAACTCGCGCCACCAGCCCGCGCCGTCGAGGCGGATCGCCTCGTACAGCGACACGTCGATCTTGCCGAGACCGGTCAGCAACAGCACGGTGCACAGGCCCGTGAGCACCCACGAACCGATGAGTCCCACCGCCGGCAGGGCCGTGCCATAGTCGGCGAGCCACGGGCGGGTGATCCACCCGAGGCCGAGCCACCCGAGGATCTGATTGACCGCGCCGGTCTGGGCGTACATCCACGACCAGGCGATGCCGGCGGCGGCGAGGGGGATGATCTGCGGCAGGAAGAGAACCGTCTGGGCGGTGGCCGCGAAGGCTTTGTTCCGGATGCCGCGGATCAGGGTCGACAGCACGAGACCCAGCCCCACCGGGATGAAGGTGAAGAAGGCGATCAGGATGAAGGCGTTGCGGATGGCCCCGAGCAGGTCGGGGTCGGTGAAGACGGTGAGGTAGTTGTCGACGCCGACCCAGCGGGCGACGCCGATACCGTTCCAGTCGTAGAACGAGTACTGCACGCCTTGGATGAGGGGCCACACCACGAACGCGACATAGAAGCCCAGGGCAGGAACCAGCAGAAGCCACCCGACGAGGGCCGCCCGCCGGGCCACCGCGCGTGCGGCGGCCCGGCGAGGGGGTGCGGTCGTCGTCGCCGCATCGGCGTCGGCGGTTCGGGGGGCCGCCGCGACGGCGACCGCACGATCGGTCATTACTTGCCGACCTCGCTCTCGTAGAACTTCTGCACCCGGTCGACGAAGTCCTGGCCGGTGATCTGGCTGGTCACGAGCAGCTGCGACTCGGGGATGATCGAGCCGGCGTAGATGCCCGCCGTGGTGTTGGCCATGAAGTCGACCTGTCCGTTCTCGGCACCGATCTGCGCCGACATCTTCAGCGCGTTCTCGATGAGCGAGCCGGACTCGACCTTCGGCAGCTCCTGGGCCGGGTCGCCGCCGGGAGAGGCGCCCGTGACGTCGACGATGATCTGACGCGCAGTGGGGTCGGTGTGCACCCAGTTGAGGAAGTACACGATCTCGTTGATGTGCGGGGACTTCGCCGCGACCGAGAACGAGTTCGCCGCACCCATCGCGACGTGGTCGGCGCCCTTTTCCGCCGGCGGGACGAGGAAGAACTCGACGTTGGACCCGAGGGCTTTCTGGTAGTTCGCCGCCTCCCAGTTGCCGTTGAACGTGAACAGCCCCTCGCCCGCCGAGAAGCGGCTGGTGAAGGTGAAATAGTCGATCGCGTTGATGTCGGAGGGGAAGTAACCGGCATCCGCCCACTTGCGCACGAGCTCGGCACCCTGCACGTTGCCGGATTCGTCGTAACGCGCGCCGGGCTCATTGAACATCCACGACAAGAACTGGTCCTTGTCGACGTACTGATTCATCGCGGCCTGCACCACGAAGTTGACGACGCCGTCCTTGTCGCCGGCCATGATCGGCAGGACTCCCCCGGCCTTCGCCTTCGCCATGTCGTCTTCGAGCTCAGCGAGGGTCTGCGGCGGGGAGTCGATGCCCAACTGGTCCGCGAGGGTCGTGTTCATGTAGATGCCGGTGATGCTGTAACCGAGGCCGAGCTGGTACAGCGAGCCGGATCCGCGTACGCCGTCCGCGCTCATGCGCAGCGGCGCGAGCTGGGACGCCGGCCAGGTGCTCCAGCCGTACGCGTCGAAGTACGGGTCGAGGTTGGCCACGAGGCCGTCACGCACCGTGTCGCCCAGGGTGGGGAGGCGGATGAGGTCGGGCGGGGTGGAGCTGGCGAGCAGCTTCGGCGCGTTCGCGGTGAGGTTCTGGAACGTGTCGCGGTTGATCGTGAACGTCACATTGGGGTGCTGCTTGGTGAATTCCTCGGTCAGCTTGTCGGTGACCGGGAATCCCGTCTCATCGGCGATCGTGAGCTGAACGGGGTCGCTGGTGAGCTCTGTACTCACCTGGGCATCGGTCTGTGCGGCGGGAGCGGAGCTGCCGGGTGCGCATCCGGTCAGCGCGGCGCCGGTCAGACCCGCGATGGTCAGCAGCGCCAGGGATGCCCCTCTGCGACGGCGCGGGGAACGGGGGTTCATGTCGACTCCTTCGTCAATGCTGCGTAGCCGGCGCTCGGGTGGTTCCGGCGTCGGACTTTCTGGTGCGCTACCCTTTGCTGAAAGGATTTAGCAGCATCATTTACGCAGACGTCCGTGACGCTGTCAAGATCACTGCGAAGATCGTTACCGCGGCACCGGCGCCGCAGAACGGGGAGCATCGATGGGCAAGAGGGTTACGCTGGCTGACGTCGCCCGCCTCGCCGGGCTCTCCCCGGCCGCGGCCTCGATGATCCTGAACGGTCGGCCCGACACCCGCCTGTCGAAGGACGCGCACGAGCGCGTCCACGCCGCTGCGGCGGAGCTGGGATACCGACCCAACATGGCGGCACGGGCCCTTCGGACCGACACGTCGCACACCGTGGGATTCGTCTCCGACCTCGTCGCCACGACGCGCTTCGCGAGCGGCCTGATCAAGGGCGCGCTGGGTGCCGCCGAGGCAGCCGGGCAGGTGGTGCTCGTGGCGGAGACCGGCGGAGAGCCCGAGCGAGAGGCCGAAGCGGTCTCGGCCCTGTTGGATCGTCAAGTCGACGGGATCATCTTCGCCTCGATGCGTGCTCGAGAGACGTTCGTCCCGCCCCTGCCGACGGGGCTGCGCACGGTCATGCTCAACGCGACCAATGAACTGCACGGATGCAGCGTCCTGCCGGACGAGGAGACCGGTGGACGCCGCGCGATCGAACTCCTGGTGGAGGCGGGCATCCGCGACGGCATCCTCCTTCTCGGGTACGACGCGGACGCAGAACGCGACCTCTTCCGCTCCGACACCGTCGCTGCGCGCGTTCGGGGAATCTCAGCGGCGATGTTCGACGCCGGAGCGAGCTTTCTGCACGAAGAGTCGATCTGGCTGTGGGAGCCCGCCCCTGGTTACGAGTTCACCGCGCGGCTGCTCAACGACGGAATGCGCCCTCGGGCGATCGTGTGCCTGAACGACCGGCTCGCTTTCGGCGCACTCCAGGCTCTCGGCGATGCGGGGCTCCGCGTCCCCGAGGACGTCTCGCTCGTGTCGTTCGACAATGACGAGCTCGCCGCCTACCTCCGCCCGGGCCTCACGACCATCGGCTTGCCGCACGAGGAGATGGGGCGCCGTGCGGTCGAGCTGCTGCTCACGCCGGGCGGTCCCCCCGTCGGTCGTCACCTCGTGGACATGCCGGTGGTGGTTCGGGAGTCAATCCAACCGAGGTGATCCGCGCGGCGAGCCCGGGTCACGTGGTGCCATGCGACGGTCGCGTCGCGAACCGGGCGTCCGCAACACCCGGAATGATTCGGTCCCGGTGTCGTGGATGCCGCACGACGCATACGGGCGCGAGGAAGCCCCGGCGCTGCTGAACGCCGGGGCTTCCCGAGACCTCAGCCCCGACGCAACCAGGCCGTCGTCTCGCCGGGGAGGGCGCCGTCGACGAGCGGGCGGCTCGACAGGAGCAGCCCGCCCGCCGGCAGGGCCACCGGTTCTTCGCCGAAGTTGGTCACGATCGTCCAGCCGTTCGGGCGCTCGAACGCCACGACATCGCCGGCCTCCGTCTCGACCCACGACAGCTCCTCGTCGGTCTGCAGCTCGTGGCGGAGGTCGAGGGCGCGGCGGTAGAGCGTCAGGGTGGACGCGGGGTCGCCGTCCTGCAGATCGACGGCGTAGGTGGCGAACCAGTCCGGTTGCGGAAGATGCGCACCGCCCTCTCCGAAGCCGAAAGCCGGCCCCGACTCGGACCAGGGCAAGGGCACGCGGCATCCGTCTCGGCCCAGGTCGACGCCCGGGCTGCGGAAGAACGTGGGGTCCTGGCGCTGATCGTCGGGGATCTCGGCGACCTCGTGCAGGCCCAGCTCTTCGCCCTGGTACAGATAGGCCGACCCGGGCAGGCCCAGCACGAACAACGCGGCCGCGCGGGCACGGCGCTCGCCCCGCTCGGCGTCGAGGGTCGGCGACTGCCCGCCCGACAGCAGCCACTCGTTGCCGTGCTTGAGCGTCGGCCGACCGTCGTCGCCGCGCTCGGCGTCGGGAAGGCCGTACCGCGTGGCGTGACGGACGACGTCGTGGTTCGACAGCACCCACGTGGTCGACGAGCCCGAAGTCGCGGCGAGGGCGAGGTTGTCGGCCACGATCGTGCGGAACTGCCGCGCGTCGAAGTCGGCCTCGAGCAGGTCGAAGTTGAAGGACTGGCCGAGGCTGTCGGCACTGGCGTACAGCGGCACGCGCGAGGGATGCACCCACGCCTCGGCCACGGCCGTGCGCGGCGGGTCGTACGAGTTGAACACCGCCCGCCACTCGGCGTAGACCTCGTGAACGTCGTCGCGGTCGAGGAGCGGGTGGGTGCCGTCGATCGGCATCGCGTCGAGCTCGGCCCGCGAGGGCAGGGGCTCGCTGAGGTCCTTGGTGAGCATGTGCGCTACGTCGATGCGGAACCCGTCGACGCCCCTGTCGCTCCAGAAGCGCAGGGTCGTGACGAAGTCGGCGCGCACCTCGGGGTTCGACCAGTTCAGGTCGGGCTGCGAGACGTCGAAATTGTGGAAGTACCACTGGCCGTCGGCGACGCGCTCCCACCCCGACCCGCCGAAGACCGACACCCAGTCGGTGGGCGGCTCGGACCCGTCGGGACCGGTGCCCTCGCGGAAGATGTACCGCTCGCGCGCGGCCGACCCGCGGCCGGCGGCCAGGGCCTCCTGGAACCAGGCGTGGTCGTTGGAGGTGTGGTTCGGCACGATGTCGACGACGACGCGGATGCCATGGGCGTGCAGCTGCGCGATGAGCTCGTCCATGTCGGCCAGGGTCCCGAGCCGCGGGTCGACGTCGCGGTAGTCGGCCACGTCGTAGCCGCCGTCGGCGAGGGCCGAGGGGTAGAAGGGGCTGAGCCAGACGGCATCCACCCCCAACTCGGCCAGGTAGGGAACGCGCGAGGTGATGCCGGGGATGTCGCCGAGACCGTCGCCGTTCGTGTCGGCGAAGCTGCGGGGATAGACCTGATACACGACGGCCTGGCGCCACCAGTCGGGGGCATCGGAGAGTTCGCGGGCGTGCACGGACGGTGCTGCGGTGGTCACGGTGGTCCTTTCGAGGGGATGGTCGGTCAGCCCTTGACGGCGCCCTGCGTGACGCCCGCCATCACCCATCGCTGGGTGAAGAGGTAGGCGACGATCGCGGGGGCCATGGCCATCAGATACGAGGCGAAGGCGACGTTGTAGTTGTTGGAGAACTGCGTCTGGAACAGGTTCTGACGCACAGGCAGGGTCTGCAGAGCCGGATCGCTGATGATGAGCGAGGGCATCATGAAGTCGTTCCAGGCGTAGAGGAAGGCGAAGATGCCGACCGTGGCGCTCATCGGGGCCAGCAGCGGGAAGATCAGCTGCCAGAACGTCTGCCAGGTGGTCGCGCCGTCGATGCGCGCGCTCTCCTCCAGCTCGAGGGGGATCGAGCGCAGGAACGCGGTGAACAGCAGCACGCTGAAGCTCAGTTGGAACATCGTGGCGAGGATGATCACGCCCAGCGGGTTGTCGAGACCGACCCGGCCCGTGAGCTGGATCTGCGGCAGCGCGACGACGGGAAACGGGATGAACATGGCCGCGAGCAGGTAGAAGAACGAGTAGCGGAAGAGCTTGCGGTCCCAGTTGCGGGCGATCGCGTACGAGGCGAAGGCCGCGAGGATGATCGTGGCGACGACGGTGCCGGCGGTGACCAGCAGCGAGATCGCGAGACCCACCGGGAACTTGGTCAGCGTCCACGCCTGGACGAACCCGTCGAAGCTGATCGGCGAGGGGAACGAGAACGCATTGCCGTCGACGACCTGGGTGCCGCTCTTCAACGCCATCGAGACGGTGACGTACAGCGGCAGCAGCACGGTGAGGGCGCAGAGCACGAGGATGGTCGTCGTCGACCAGTCGACGCGCTCCATGCCGACGCGGCGGGAGCGGCGGCGCGACGGCCCGGCCCCGGCGGGACCCTGGCGCTCGGGGAGGGTCAGCTCGGCCTGCTCCACGGCGAGGGCGGGCTGGTTGAGGGCGGTCATGACAGGGTGTTCCTTCCCCGGGTCAGCGAGAGCTGCAGGAGCGAGATGACGACGGCGACCACGAAGAAGAGCGCGGCGTTGGCCATCTGGTAGGCGTAGTCGCCTCCGTTGAATCCCAAGATGATCGACATCGCGACACTGCGCGTCGCGGTGCCGGGGCCACCGCCGGTGAGACCGACGATGATGTCGTACGCGTTCAAGAAGCCCTTGAAGCCGAGGATGACGTTGATCACGACGTACCCGGCCACCAGCGGCAACGTGATGCGCAGCAGCTGCTGGGTCTTGCTCGCCCCGTCGAGGCCGGCGGCCTCGTACACGTCGCCGGGCACCGCCAGCAGACCCGCGATGTAGATCAGGAGCGTGCCGGGGATGGCCTGCCACGCGGTGACGATCACGATCGCGACCCACGCGAGGTCGGGGTTGGCGAGCAGGCTCGTCTCGAGCCACGGGATGCCGAGGGCGGCCCCCGCCTCGGGCACCGAGTTGCTGAAGAGGAAGTTGAAGACGTAGGCGATGATGATGCCCGAGATCACCATCGGGATGACGAACACCGTGCGCAGGGCCTTCTTGAAGCGGATCTGCGCGGTGAGCCCCACCGCCAGCAGGAAGGCGGCGACGTTGACCACGATGACCGTCGCCACCGAGAACCCGAAGGTGAACAGGTAGGCCTGCAGGATCGCGGGGTCGCTGAAGATCGCGATGTAGTTGGTGAGCCCGGTGAAGTTCCACTCCCCCAGCCCGATCGAGTCGGTGAAGCTGAAGAAGATGCCGATGAGACCGGGAACCGTGATCGCGAGCGTGAACAGCACGAGCGTCGGCAGCAAGAACAGGTAGTAGATCGGCTCGATCCGGCGGGAGCTGCGACGCGCTGTCGCCTTGCCTCCCGTGACGATCGTGGTGGTGGTGGTCATTGCGCGGCCTCCTCGCCAGCGGCATCGTTCGTCGAGGCCGGGGGCTGGCGGAACGCCAGGCGCGACCAGTCCTCGTCCATCGTGCGCAGGGTGGACTCGGGCGACGTGCCGAAGATCATCGCCTGCGCGTAGTTGAAGGTCGGAATGGTCTTGGGCACGAGCACCGACGCGCCCTGGTAGACGGCGCCCTCGTCGTAGTAGGGGATCATCCCCGCCACACGCGGATCGCTCGGCGAGGGGGCGTCCTTCGTGGGGGCGAAGCCGAGCTGCGACTCGTTGTAGGCCTCGATGATCTCGGGCTGGTAAAGGTATTCGAGGAAGTCCCGGGCGGCGTCCTGGTGGCGCGACGCCTCGGGGATGATCGCGGCGAGGTCCATGTTGACGCGCACTTTGAGGTCGGCCGGGTCGTCGGTCATGGGCAGCGGGAACGTGCCGACGGGCAGGTCGGGCGCCGTCTTGGCGATCTCGCCGAGCGCCCACGGTCCCTGCAGGTACATGCCCGCCTCGCCCTGAGCGAAGGCGAGGTTGCCGTCGCCGTAGGCCCGGCTCTCGGCATCCGGATTCGTGTAGTCCCGCGCCAGCTCGAGCATGCGGTTCATGGGCTCGGTGAAATCCTTCGCGAACGACACCGACGAGTCGGGACCGACCTGGTCGCCCTCGGCGGCGAGGCCGTCGAAGAAGTCGATGACGTTCAGCGAGCCGCCGACGGAGTAGTCGTACCAGCCCTGCGCGACGGTCCAGTCGTCTTTGAAGGTGCCGTAGAACGGGGTCACGCCGTTCTGCTTCAGGGTCTCGGCGACCTGGATCAGCTCGTCGTAGGTGGTGGGCACCTGAAGCCCGAGCTGGTCGAAGATCTGCTTGTTGTAGATGACGGATGCGGCCATCACCGAGTACGGCAGGGCGCTGGTGCGACCTTCACACGAGCCGTACTGGTCCATGAGCGGCTGCAGGTCTTCACGGACGCTCGCGGCCGCCGCGGTGCCGCTGAGGTCGGTGAGCGCGCAGCGCTGCACGAAGCGGGCGACCTCGTAGTTGTAGTTGGCGAGCATGATGTCGGGCGGGTTACCGCGAACGAAGCTCGCCGAGACGACGTCGACGCCGGAGCTGTCCATCTCGACGCGCACCTTGTCTTGCGAGGCGTTGTACTGCGCGACGACGTCGTTCATGAACGACAGCGCCTCGCGCTTGCTGAAGGTGAAGCGGATGGTCTCGCGCCCGTCGGCGGAGCAGCCCGCGAGCAGACTCGCCCCGAGCACCCCCACCGTGGTCGCCGCGAGCCACCGTCGCCCGGCTCTGGTCTTCGTCGACACCTGTTCTCCTCCTCCGCCGCACTGCGAATATGTTGTGTCGGTGACTAAATCTAGTCGCCAAATCAATGTCGTGGAGGCAGTATTGCATCGGGGCGCACACCGGTCAAGAGGTCCGTGGCGCGGGACGACGAAGGGGCGGATGCCGATGGATGCGACGACCGCCACGCCCTCGCTGCGCCGACACAGCCTCGACGCGGTGCTGCGGCACGCGTGGGAGGCCGACGCCTTCACCGCGAGCGACGTGATCGCCGCCGTCGGGGTGACCCGCTCGACGGCGATCGACGTGCTTGACGAGCTCACCGCCCGGCGACTGCTGGCCGAGATGCCGAACGCCCGCGCCGTCGGGGAGTACTCCAAGGGCCGGCCCGCGCGGCGCTTCGCCTTCCAGCCCGGCTCCGGCGTCGTCGTCGGCGTCGATGCCGGGCGCGGTCACGTGACCGCCACCGTCGCCGACCTGCGCGGAGAGACCCTCGCCACCTCGCGCGTGACCGTCGACCCCGAACGCGACTCCCCCGACCGGCGCCGACGCGCGGCCGAGACGATCGTGGACGCGACCCTCACGCGCGCGCGACGAGGCCGCTCGGACATCGTTGCGATGTGCGTCGGGGTGCCCGCCCCCGTCGACCGCCACGGACGCTCGCCCGTGCACCACGACCGATTCTGGGAACGCATGAACCCCGGCTTCGTCGACACCTTCCAGGCGTGGTCGCCGATCGTCCGCGTCGAGAACGACGCCTCTCTCGCGGCCGTCGCCGAACGCGCGCGGGGGGCCGCCGTCGGCTGCGACGACTTCGTCGCCCTGCTCGCCGGAGAACGATTCGGCGCCGGCATCCACCTCGACGGTCACCTGCTGCGCGGAAAACACGGCGGCGCGGGCGAGACCGTGGCCTTCGACCGCGTCGAGGGCGTCGGCAGCGCCGAGGGTCTCGCGCCCCGCTGCGTCGACGCGGCGCGAGCGGCGCTCGCCGATGAGAGCCTTCCGGCCGACAGTGCGTTGCGCGGGCTCGACCCCGAGTCGTTCGACGCCAAGACCGTGCTCGACCTCGCCGCGACGGGCGATGCCGGGGCCCTCGCCATCGCGCGACAGGTGGGCGGGGCGTTGGCCGGGGTGGTCGGCATCTTCGGCAGCCTGTTCGACGTCGACCGCGTGATCGTCTCGGGCGCCATCGCCGCGGGCGCGGGCCCCATCATCGACGCCGCGATCGCCGCCCTGCCGCGCGCCCTCGACCTGCCCGCCCCCGAGGTCGTCGCCTCGGGCCTCGGCGCCGACATCGTCTCGATCGGCGCGGTCGCCGCCGCCGTCGAGGCGGCGCGCGAGAACGCCCTCGACCTGCCCGTCTTCGCGCTGCCCGAGGATCGTGCGCGGGCGTGAGCCACGGCATCCGGAGCGACAGGACAACCCCCGCGGCGCGAATCGCGCGGACGGATAGCGTCGAGGGGTCCGGTCCGATCCCCGGACAGGGGGAGGCCCCATGGCTGGGTGGCCCGAACACGTCATGTGGTGGCACGTCTACCCGCTCGGCTTCGTCGGCGCACCGATCCGCGACGGCGAGGGGCCGGATGCCGAGATCGAACACCGCCTCGACCGCCTCGAGCCCTGGCTCGACCACGTCATCGAGCTCGGCCTGAACGGGCTGCTGCTCGGGCCGGTGTTCGCGTCGGAGACCCACGGCTACGACACCGTCGACCACCTGCGCATCGACCCGCGCCTCGGCGACGACGGAGGTTTCGACCGCCTGCTCGCGGGGGCGCGGGAGCGCGGCATCCGGGTGCTGCTCGACGGGGTGTTCAACCACGTCGGACGGGCGCACCCCGCCTTCCGCGACGCGTCGGAGGACGGACCGCAGTTGTTCCGCGGGCGCTGGGTCGACGGAACCTTCGAGGCCGAGGTGTTCGAGGGGCACGGCGCGCTCGTCGCCCTCGACCACTCGTCGCCAGCGGTCGCCGACCTCGTGGTCGACGTCATGTGCCACTGGCTCGAGCGCGGGATCGACGGGTGGAGGCTGGATGCCGCGTACGCGGTGCCGACCGAGTTCTGGGCCGAGGTGCTGCCGCGCGTGCGCGAGAGGTTCCCGGAGGCGTGGTTCGTCGGCGAGGTCATCCACGGGGACGGACCCGCGATCGTGCGCGCCTCGACGATGGACTCGCTGACGCAGTACGAGCTGTGGCAGGGCATCTGGCACGGCATCGCCGACGGCAACCTCTTCGAGCTGAGCCACGCGATCGAGCGGCACGACGAACTGCTCGCGACCTTCGCCCCGCAGACCTTCGTCGGCAACCACGACGTCACCCGCATCGCCTCGGCCATCGGGGCCGATCTTGTGCCGCACGCCCTCGCCGTGCTCTTCACCGTCGCGGGGACCCCGTCGGTCTACGCCGGCGACGAGTTCGGGTGGACCGGGGTGAAGGAAGAGCGCGAGGGCGGCGACGACGCGGTGCGGCCGGAGTTCCCGGCATCCGCCGCGGAGGCCGGCGAGGTGGACGAGCGGATCCTCGAAGCGCACCGGGCGCTCATCGCGCTGCGCCGCCGCAAGCCGTGGCTGTGGCGGGCGCACACCGACGTGGTCGAGGTGGCCAACGCCGCGATCGTGCTGCGTACCGCCGTGGGAGGCGACGCGGTGGTGGTCGCGCTGAACATCGGCGACGAGCCGGCGTCGATGCCGGCCGCCGACGCGCGCACGATCGCCACCGGTGACGGCACCCTCGCCGACGGGCGGGTCGAGCTCGGCCCGCGCGGGTGGGCGGTGCTGGAGGGCTGAGCGTCAGGCGCCGGCGCGGAAGCGGTGCTCGGGGCGACCGGTCGACCCGTACCGCAGGCTCACCTGCACGAGCCCGCGTTCGGCGAGCGCCGTGAGGTGGCGCTGCGCCGTGGCACGCGACACCCCGATGCGCTCGGCCACCTCGGTCGCCGACGCCTCGTCGGCGCCGAGGGCGGCGAGGACGGTCTGCTCGGTCGCCGAGCGCGCGAGCGAGGGTCCGTCGCGCTCGCCCCGCATCGCCGCGGCCGCTCGGTCGATGTCGTCCTGCGAGAGCGGGCGCGAACTCGACAGCAGATTGCGGTATCGGGCGAAGCGGTCGAGGCGCTCGGCGAGCACCCGCGTATCGAACGGCTTGACGAGATAGGCCAGCCCGCCGGCCGAGAACGCGCGGCGCACGGTCGCGGCATCCGTCGCCGCCGACAGCACGAACGCGTCGACGTCGAGCGAGCGCACGAGCTCGATGCCGTCACCGTCGGGCAGGTACACGTCGGCCAGCACGAGGTCGGGCGCGTGCGCGGCGACCGCGGCGCGCGCCTCACCCACCGTGCGCGCGGGCTCGAGCGCGACGAAGCCCGGCCGCGCCGCCACCGCGTCGCGGTGCAGTCCCGCCACGCGGAAGTCGTCGTCGACGACCAGCACCCGGATGCCGTTCACTCGCTCGTTCCCTCTCGCTCGCTCGTCCCGCCTCGCACGCCTGGCAGTCGCGCCGCCACCACCGCGCCGTGGTCACCGCCGCCCGCGTCGACCACCCACACCTCGCCGCCCCGGCGCCGGGCGAACTCGCGCGAGAGCGGGAGTCCGATGCCGAGTCCGTGCACGGCATCCGGATCATCTCCGCGCTCGCGCGGCGCGAAGATCGCCTCGACGTCGGCGATGCCGGGACCCGTGTCGGCCACCGTCAACACGACCGCGTCGGCGTCGTCGAGCACGCTCACCTCGACCCCGCGGGGTTCGGGAGCGGACGCCGCGGCCGTCACGGCATTGTCGATGAGGTTGCCGAGCACGGCGACCACGTCTTCGACGTCGTCGATCGAGGCGGCCGAGAACGTGTCGTCGGCCACGCGCAGGGCGACGCCGCGCTCACGCGCCGACAGCGCCTTGGCACCGAGGAACGACTGCAGCATGGGGTCGCCGACGAGTTCGATGCCGGGCACGGCCCAGTCCACCGACCCGCGGTCGACGAGGTCGGCGAGAAACGCTCGCGCTTCGTCGGTGCGTCCGGCGTCGAGAAGACCCACCGCGGCGTGCAGGCGGTTGGCGTTCTCGTGGCGCTGCACGCGCAGGGCATCGCCCATGGCGCGCACGCTGTCGAGGCGCCCCGAGAGGGCGATGACGTCGGTGCGGTCCCGCAGCGTCGCCACCCGGCCGAGCGTGCGCGTTCCGCGGCGCACCGGACGCACGTCGAGGAAGACCACGCGATCACCCAGCGGGAGGCCGCTCGACGAACCCGATTCCGACAGAGCGTCGACGACGGCCGCCGGGAGGCCCAGCTCGTCGAGGCGGTGGCCCACGGCATCCGTGATCCCGAGGAGCCGCTCGGCGGAGGGCGTGCACACCCGCACGACACCCGCGTCGTCGAGGGCGAGCACTCCCTCGTCGGCGCTCTCGAGAACGGCGGTCTGCGTCTGCACGAGCGACACCAGCTCTTCGGGCTGGACGCCGAGGGTCAGTCGCTCGAGTCGGCGGCGCATCAGCAGGGCGACCACGGCCCCGATCGCCACGGCGAGCGCCACGGCGACCGCGATCCCACCGATGAGGGCCGGGAGGTCGTCGAACACGCTCGCGCGCTCGAAACCGACGCTCACCTCGCCCACGGGCGCTCCCCCACCGGGCGGATACACCGGCACTTTGGCGCGGGCCGATTCGCCGAGCGTCCCTGTCTCCCACGTCACGACCTCGCGCCCGGCGAGCGCGTCGACGAAGCTCGTGCTGACGACCTCGCCCAAGCGGTCCGGATCGGGGTGCGCGAGACGGATGCCGTGGTCGTCGGTGATCACGACGAACAAGCCCTGCGTGCGGGCGGTCACGTCGGCCGCGTACTGCTGCAGCTCGCCGCCGCGGAGGCCCGCGGCATCCGGAGTGCCGGGATCGGCCGAGTACTGTGCCACGCGCTCGCGCACCTCGGGCGCTTCGGCCACGGAGCGGGCGATGTTGAGGGCCGAGGAATCCGCCTCGGCCTTGAGCTGCTGCACGCCGAGCCACGCGAAGACGGCGGTGCAGACGGCCACGACCACCAGCTGGGTGGCGATCTGCACGAGGAGCATTCGCGTGGCGAACCTCATGCGCACCTCCTCGCTCCGCGACACCATCGTGCGCGAAATGCGCAGAACACACGGTACGCGCATAACGCCCCGCAATGCGAGCAAGCGCGCGGCTGAGCACCCCGCATCCGTAGTGTCACCGAATCGACGGCGCGCCCCGTGCCGGCATCCACGACGAAGGAGTCGCGATGACCCCCCTGATCCTTGCGGCCGAAGCCGAAGAGTACGCGGTGGCCTACACGCCCGCCGACGGTGTGCTCGTCGCCCTCGGCTTCCTCATGGTCCTGTCGTTCATGGCGCTGATCATGACGCGACGAATGACCCCGATGGTCGCCCTCATCATCGTGCCCACCGTGTTCGGCCTCATCGCGGGCGCCGGCTTCGGCCTCGGCGACATGGTGATCGACGCGATCGGCAAGATGGCCCCCACGGCGGCGCTGCTGCTGTTCGCCATCATGTACTTCGGCATCATGATCGACGTCGGGCTGTTCGACCCGCTGATCCGTGTGATCACGCGCTTCCTCGGGAACGACCCGGCCAAGATCGTGCTCGGTACGGCGATCCTCGCGGGCGCGGTCTCGCTCGATGGCGACGGCTCGACCACCTTCATCATCACCACCTCGGCGATGCTGCCGCTCTACCTGCGCCTGGGTATGAGCCCCGTCGTGCTCACCTGCGTCGCGGGCCTCATGAACGGCACGCTGAACATCGTGCCGTGGGGTGGCCCGACCGTTCGCGCCGCCACCGCCCTGGGGCTTCAGCCCACCGACGTCTTCGTGCCGATGATCCCCTCGCTGCTCGCGGGCCTGGTCGTCTCGCTCGCCTTCGCCTGGTTCCTCGGCCTGTCGGAGCGCAAGCGCCTGGCCGGCTCGATCGACACCGCCAAGATCGACGGCACAGGAGGCTTCGGTCGCCTCGGCGCCCCGAAGATCTTCCGCGGAGCCGAGCACAAGCCCGGCGCCCTCGCGTCGTTGCGCACCGGCAACATCGTCACCGTCCGCGGTGGACAGGGAGCCGTCGCCGCCCCGCAGCTCATGGAGGCCGCCGACACCGCGATGGCCGACACGATGCTCGACCCCAACCGGGCGACCCTGCGCCCCAAGCTCATCTGGTTCAACCTCGCGTTGACCGTCGCGGTGATGGTGCTGCTCGTGCTCGACCTGTTCCCCCTGGCCTTCGTGTTCATGGTCGGCGCCGCGATCGCGCTCGTGGTCAACTTCCCGAAGCTGCGCTCGCAGGCCGACGAGATCGTCGCCCACGCGCCCAGCATCGTCGGGGTCGTGTCGATGGTGCTCGCGGCCGGTGTGCTGGTCGGCGTGCTCAACGGCACGGGCATGGTCACCGCCATGGCCGACTGGATCACCCAGGTCATCCCCTCGTCGATGGGGCCGTTCCTCGCCGTCATCACCGGTGTGCTGTCGATCCCGTTCACGTTCTTCATGTCGAACGACGCGTTCTACTTCGGCATCCTCCCGGTGCTCGCCGAGAGCGCCGCGAACTACGGCATCGCCCCGGTCGAGATGGCCCGCGCCTCGATCACCGGCCAGCCGGTGCACCTGCAGAGCCCGCTGGTCCCCGCGATCCTGCTGCTCGTCTCGCTGGCCGGGGTCAACCTCGGCGACCACCACAAGAAGGTGCTGTGGCGCGCGACGGTCGTCTCGCTCGTCATGCTGGCGGTGGGCGTGCTCGTGGGCGCGGTGCCGCTGCTGGGCTGACACCGAACGGAGAAGGACCCCGGATGCCATGGCATCCGGGGTCCTTCTCGTTTCAGGGTCCGAGACTTACGCCCGGGCGCCTCGCGGTCGACGCATCATCCAGACCGCCGCTCCCGCGACCAGCAGGAACGTCGCCAGCAGCACTCCCCCGAGCGGGCCCTGCGCACCGGTGGCGGCGAGCTGACCCTTCGGCACGACCGTGATCGGCAGACGCTGGATGATCGAGCCATCCGCCGCGAAGACGACGATCGTGTGCGCGCCCGCTTCGAGGTCCGCGGGGATGCGGACGTCGAAGACGACCCGACCTGCCGCGTCGGCGACGGGGATGCCGGCGATGCGGATCGGCGTGCTGCGCAGTTCGGCGGTGACCTGCTCACCGGCCTTCAGGCCCGCCACGGTCACCCGCACCGTGCCGCCGCGCTCGACGGTCGACGTCGACGTCGAGGCCGAGGGCCCAGCCGGAGACGCCGTCGGCTGCGCCGTGGGCTGCCCCGTCGGGGCGACGGTCGGCGACGGTGTCCCGGTGGGCGCATCGCTCGGCGCGGGCGACGGGCTCCCGGTCGAGGAACCGCTGGGCGACGGCGACGGGCTCGGCTCCGGGTTCGTCTCCGTGGGGACCTCGCGCGGGGCGACGCTGGTGAGCGTCGGTTTCACGGTCTGGAAGAGCCCATCGGAGCCGATCTGGATCCGGTCGATCGTCGTCTCGCGGTTGGTCCCGCCACCGCCGGGGATCGCGAAGCGGTGGTATGCGATATACCACTCATCGGTGCCGGGCACGTTGATGATCGAGCTGTGCGCCGGTCCGAGGATGCCCTGCGAAGGATCCTTCTGCAGCAGGATGCCGCGGTAGGTCCACGGTCCGTCGATGCTCGTCGACGTGGCGTAGCCGACGCGGTAGTCGGGGGATCCGGTGTCGTCGATCGAGTACGTCAGGTGGTACGTCCCGTCTCGGAAGTTCATGAAGAGCCCCTCTCGGAAGTCCGGCAGACCGGTGATCGGCTTGATCGTGCCCGCCTTGATGCTCTTCATGTCGTCGGACAGCTCGCCGTAGACGGGCTTGCCGTTGCCCCAGAACAGGTAGTACTTGCCGGTCTGAGGATCACGGAACGCGGCCGGATCGATTGCCTGCCCGCTGTTGACGCTCTCGCCGTTGGTGATCATCGGCTGCGCCTCGGCGATGAACGGGCCCTCGGGGCTGTTTGCGACGGCCACACCGATCATCTTGCGGTTGGCGTTCGGCTCGTGGCCGCTGAAGTAGAAGTAGTACTTCCCGCCCTTCTCAATGATCGTCGGGGCCCACGCGTTGCCGGTGGCCCAGGGGACGTTGCCCTTGGCGCCGTCGAGCGTGAGGAACGGCTTGTCCGACCGCGTCCAGTCCACGAGGTTCTTGGACTTCCAGACGTAGAAGGTGTTACCGCCCCAGCCCGGGGTGCCGTCGGTCGTCGCGTAGATGTAGTACGTGTCGCCGAACACCGCGATGTTCGGATCGGCGTACAGCCCCGGCAGGACCGGGCTCTTCATCTCGACTGCCGTCAGCGTCCAGACCGTGTCATCCTGCCCCGCCGTCTTGAGCGTGACCGTCACCGGGGAGCTCAGGTTGCGCAGCGTCCCCGAGGCCGGGGTCGCCGTCGTCCCCGACGCGGTCGTGAAGGTCGGACGGAGCTTCGTCAGGTCGGTTCCGGGCTTGACGGGGAAGGTCACCGTGTGGGTGGCGGCGTCGATCATCGGTGCGACCTTGAGAACGCTGGGGTCCTGCAGGCTCACCGCCCCGAGGATCGATCCGTTACCCGACTGCGCGACGATCTCGTCGGCCGACAGCGCCCGGTTGTAGAGCGCGAATTCGCGAACCTGTCCACGGAGCAGGTTGTCGGCGTTGTAGACCGACTTGCCGATGTAGTTGGCGAGGGTGCGACCGCCGCCGATATCGCCGGGGCGCACCGTGACGTTGGTGTTCTCCGCCACCTGCTGCCCGTCGAGGTACAGGCGCGCCGTCGACCCGCTGAGCGTGTAGGTGACGTTCACCCACCGGTCGCGCGGAAGGGCGGCCGAGGACTGCGCGTTCTGCTCGCCCGACCAGTTGCCCGTGGTGAGCGCCCCGCGCAACTGGTTGTTCCCCGTCGCGAAGAGGTAGCCGTTGCCGGTGCCATCCTGCGCGGTGTTTCCGAACGCGTACAGGAAGTACGGGTTCTTCTGCGCGGCGTCCACGCGCATCTCGGCCTGGACCGTGATGTCGGTCGTGCCCGCGAGCACGTTGTCGGGCAGGTCGACGTAGTCGTCGGTGCCGTCGAAGGTGAGGGTGTCGGCGTTCCACACGGCGTTGCCCTTGATCTGCGCATCGCGCCCCGCACCGGAGCGGTCGTGCAGGGTCGACCCTGACCCGTCGGTGAAGTCGTACCGCAGGAGCTCGCCCTTCTCGTTGGCCGCGAGCGGCTGCGGAAGGTTCGCACGCAGGGCCGTGAGTTCGGCCTGGGTGACGGGCATGACGGTTCCGTGCCGCGGGCTGCCGGGCAGGCGGTACGAGGCCGGGACCTTCCAGTCCGGGTTGGCGATGTCGGTGGTCGCGAGGGGGATGTACCCGCGTCCGCCGTACTCGTCGACGAAGAGGTAGTACTTGTCTCCGTTGACGTCGCCGGGGTTCGACTTGAAGATGCTCGGTCCCTCGACGGCCTGCGTGCCGGCCTTCTTGCCGATGCACGAGGTGACGAGCTTCCACTGGTCGAGCGGTGCCGTCAGCACGGCCGAGCTCTCCTGGATGATGTCGCTGCACCCGGTGGTGCCGGCGCCCTCGTCCTTGGTGAAGCGCTGGTAGACGCCGTTCGCCTTGATGACGGTGGAGTCGATGCGCGACATGCCGCCCTGCCAGACCTTGGTGTCGCTGAAGGTCACGAAGTCGCGCGTGGTGGCGTACAGCATGCTGTTGGCGACGTTCGAGGTGTGGTTGGGGTCGTTCTCGGGGTAGAGCTTCGAGGCCCAGAAGACGACGTACTGGCCGAGGGACTCGTCCCAGTAGGCCTCGGGGGCCCAGGTGTTGCCCGCCGTGTCCGGCGACACCTTGACGTGGCGCTGAGCGCTCCAGGTGACGAGGTCGTGCGACTCCCACACCTCGAGGTACTTCGATCCCGTGCGCTGCGCGCGGTCCCAGTTGCCGTCGCGACCGATCGAGAGATCCGTGGCGATGAGGTAGAACGTGTCGCCCTCGGGGGAGCGGATGAGGAACGGGTCGCGGAGACCCTTCTCGCCGAAGGTCGAGGTGAGCGTCGGCTGCCCGCTGTTGAGCTCTGTCCACGACAGCGCGTTGTTGCCGTTGCTCGCCGCGAAGTAGATGTTCTCTCCCGCGACGGAATTACCCGTGAAGTAGGCGAACGTGTACCCCTCGAAGGGCCCGATCTGCGCGGCCTTTCGGACGGTCGCGGCGAACGCTCGCGTCGAGGTGACGGCATTCTTCGTGATGGATGCCGTGAGGGTCACCGTCGCATCCGCGCTCGGTCGCGTGACGACGCCGTCGGCGGTGACCACCGAGGCGTTCGAGGTCGTCCATGTGACGGGGAGCCCCTGCGAGGTGCCCGGCAGCGTGAGGTTGCCGCGGACGTCGTCGATGTTCGTGACCGCCAGCGCGCTGAGCGCGGACTGCACCGCGGCACTGTCCTCGGGGGTCTTGACCAGGCCCTTCACCTCGGTTGCGGTGAGCGCGCGGTCGTAGATGCGGAAGTCGCGGAGGCTTCCGGCCAGGCGCTTGTCGGGGGTGTAGTTGGACCGGCCGAGGTAGTTCGCCGTCGTGGTTCCGCCGCCGATCATGCTCGGCAGGGAGGTCGTGTTGGTGTTCTCGGCGATCTGGACGCCGTCGATGTACATACGCGATGTCTTCGACGCCGCATCGAGCGTGTAGGTCAACTTCTTCCAGACCCCGCGCTCGAGGGCGGTGGTGCTCTCGCCCTTCTGTTCGGTGGTCCAGTTGCCGAGGGCGATGCCGGTGCGCGCCGGGTTGCCCGTCGAGAAGAGGTAGCCGTTTCCGTCCGGCGCCTTGGTGTTGCCGAGACCCCAGATGAAGTAGTTGCCGCTCTGCTCGGGGCGCACGATGACGTCGGTGCTGACGGTGATGGAGTCGAGACCCTTGAGGATGTCGTTAGGCAGCTTGACGTCGTCGTCGTTTCCGTCGAGGCGGACGCCGTCAGCGCCCGTCAGGGTCGGGCCGCCTTCGAATGTGGCGTTGCGGCCGTTGCCGGAGGTGTCGCGCGCGACCGTTCCGGAGGTCTCGTCGAGGGGGTAGGAGGCGACGAGGCCCGCGTCGGCGGCGACGGCGCCGGCGATCACGGGGGCGGTGAGGGGTGCCGCGACGAGGGCGGCGATGACGGGGACGGCGAGCGTCCAGCGAGAACGACGTCGTGGCGGCGCCGAGCGATCGTAAGGGGTCACGGGGGTGGGGTCCTCTCGTGGGTGCGTCATTGCAGGAACCGTCGTCTTCGACGGTCCTCGCATGTTAGCGCTCACACGCCCAGACCACCAGCATGGTTACGTCAACAGCAGTAGGCCCGGCGCCCCGATGGCATGTCATCACATCGCGTTTCCCGGCCACCGCGGCATCCCGCTCCGCTGACGTTCTCGGCGCGCGGGCGGTGGGGTCTCGGGCCGCCCCGATCACCCCGCTGCACCGGCGGCGAGCTCGAGGTCAGCGGGAGCGGCGTGACCCCACGGGCCGTTCGACCGGCGCCGAGTCGCGCACGATGAGGCGCGTGGGCAGCGGCGTGCTCTCGCTCACCGTGTCGGGTTCTTCGACGGCCAACAGCACCTTCTGCATGAGGATCTCGCCCAGGGCCGCGAAGTCCTGCCGCACGGTCGTCAGCGACGGGTACAGGAACGCCGCCTCGGGGACGTCGTCGACCCCGACGACACCGACGTCCTCGGGCACCCGCAGTCCGCGTTCGCGCAGGGCCGAGAGCACACCGATCGCCATGTGGTCGTTGGCGACGAAGATCCCCT
This sequence comes from Microbacterium testaceum, assembly GCF_029761935.1. Lineage (NCBI taxonomy): Bacteria > Bacillati > Actinomycetota > Actinomycetes > Micrococcales > Microbacteriaceae > Microbacterium > Microbacterium testaceum. The sequence goes on along the minus strand of NZ_CP121699.1, from coordinate 2,659,297 downwards.
CGCCGGGGGCGATGTCGGCCTCGCTCGCGATGCGGTAGCCGCTCTCGGCCGACCAGTCGCCGTGGACGAGGGCGGTCGATTCGCTGCGCGAGGACGCGAGCTCCTCGCGCCATCCGCGGATGCGCTCCACCGCGTCGGGGTTGCGCGCGGGACCGGCGATATGACGGATCGGACCGTACCCCGCCTCGCGCAGGTGCCGCACGGCGCTGCGGCCCGCGCGATACTGATCGATCGCGACGAGCCGAGGGTGCGGACGACTGGTCGTGGCCGAGGCGACGATGGGGATGTCCAGGTCGAGGGCCTGGACGGATGCCAGCACCTCGGTGTCGACGACGATGAGCACGATGGCATCCACGCGCTGTTTGAGAAGACCGTCGATCGCGGCGCGCACAGCGACCGCGTCGCTCTGCGGGGAGCTGATGGCATCCACGTTGTACCGCGCCGCGCGCGCGGCGAAGTTGAAGTTCATGGCGATAGACGAGGGACCGTAGTCGACGTTGCCCGGGGTGACCAGACCGATCGTGCGGGTGCGCCGCGTCACGAGGGCGCGCGCCGCCGGCGAGGGGCTGTACCGCAGCTGGGCGATGGCCTGCTCGACGCGTGCTCGGGTGGCGGGACGCACGTTCGGCATGTTGTTGAGCACGCGCGAGACCGTCTGGTGCGAGACGCCCGCCAACCGGGCGACATCGAAGATGTTCGCCGTGCGCGCCGCTTTGTCGTCAGCCATTCGCCGCCTCACCGGGACTCTCGGGCTTGGCCACGAGAGCCAGGAGGGCATCGGGGGTGAGGTCGGCGGCGGGGACGATCTGCGCCAGGACGCCGTCGCGCATGACGGCCACCAGGTGGGCGACGCGCAGCACCTCGTCGAGCTCTGCCGAAATGTAGATGATCGAGAGACCGTTGTCGGACAGCTCCCCCACGAGGCGCTGGATCTCGGCCTTGGCACCGACGTCGATGCCGCGCGTGGGCTCGTCGAGCACGATCACGCGGGGAGAGAGCGCCAGAAGCCGTGCGAGGAGCACCTTCTGCTGATTGCCCCCGGACAGCGTCGAGACGGGGCGATCGATGTCCGCGGGGCGGATGTGCAGAGCCTCGACCCAGCTGGTCGCCAACTCACGGCGTCGCGCGGTGCTCATCCGGCGCAGCACGCCGCGTTGCGCCTGGAGGGCGAGACTGATGTTGTCGAGCACGCTGAGGTCGCCGATGACCCCCTCGGTGCGCCGGTTCTCGGACGAGTAGGCGATGCGACGGCTCATCGCCTCGCGCGGCGAGCCGAAGCGCACGGGAGCACCGTCGACGAACACCTCGCCCGATCCCGGGCGGTCGACCCCGGTCAGCGCCCGTGCGAGTTCGCTGCGACCCGATCCGAGCAGGCCCGCGACGCCGATGACCTCACCCTCGGCGAGGTCGAGGTCGGCCTCACGTAGCCGCGGTCCGGCGGTGAGTCCGCGCGCGCTGACCACGGCCGGCCCCTCGCTGTCGTCGACGGTACGCTGCCCGAGCGGGGCGAGGACCCCCGCGGCGGCGCCCAGCATCTTCTCGACGAGATCGATCCGCAGAAGCTCGCGCGTGGCGTACTCGCCGACCAGATGGCCGCCGCGCAGCACGGTGACGCGATCGCAGATCTCGTAGACCTGATCGAGGAAGTGCGAGACGAACACCACCGCGATACCGGTGTCCTTGAGCTCGCGGATGACGCGGAAGAGCTCGGCGACCTCGTCGGCGTCGAGACTCGAGGTCGGCTCGTCGAGGACGAGCACCTTTACCTCGACCGACACCGCGCGGGCGATCGCGACGAGCTGCTGCACCGCGAGCGGGTGGGACGACAGGACCGACGCCGGGTCGACGTCGACGCCGAGAGCCGCCAGGGCCGAAGAGGCGCGCCGGCGCATCTCGGCGTGGTCGATCATCCCCCACCGGCGGGGCTCACGTCCGAGGGAGATGTTCTCGGCCACCGTGAGGTTGGGCAGCAGATCGATCTCTTGGTAGACCGTCGAGATGCCGGCGGCCTGGGCTTCGGCCGGAGACGCCAGCCGCACCGATCGTCCCTCGATGAGGATCTCGCCGTCGTCGAGACGCAACGCCCCGGTGATCGCCTTGATCAGCGTCGACTTGCCGGCCCCGTTCTCGCCCATCAGCGAGTGGACCTCGCCGGCTCGCAGACGGAAGTCCACTCCGGACAGGGCCGCCTCGACCCCGAAACGCACCGACGCCCCGCGCACCTCGAGGAGGGGCGGGGCGACGGCGGCGGGCATGGGGTCCATCATGCCCGCGACGGAGCGAGAGCGCTAACACCGCCGCGGAGCATGTTTCGCGCCGCCGCGGGTGAAGGCCTCACCTGCTGAGGGCGGAGCGCGAGACGATCACCCGCTGCACGACGACGAACAGCAGCAGCAGGGCGCCGACGGTGATGCGCGTCCACGACTGCTCCGCACCCGAGAACGAGATGATCGTGCGGATGAGGCCGTACACGAAGACGCCGATCATCGACCCGATGACGAACCCGCTGCCGCCGGTCAGGAGGGTGCCGCCGATGACCACCGCGGCAATCGTGTCGAGCTCGGTGCCCACACCGTTCAGCGGGTAGCCGGCGCCGGAGTACGCGGTCAGGACGATCCCGGCCAGACCCGCGCACACCCCGCTGATGACGTAGACCGACAGCTTCGCTCGGACGACGGGGAGTCCCATGAGGCGAGCCGACTGCTCGTTGCCGCCGACGGCGTAGACCGTTCGGCCGAAGCGCGTGTAGCGCAGCACGAACGCGGCGAGAGCGACGGTCAGCAACGCGATGATCCCGGTGGGGGTGATGTACCACCCCGCGAACGAGAAGCGCGTCGACTGGAGCCACAGCAGACCCTCGTTGTCGACCTTGATCGATTCGAGGCTGACGACGAAGGCGAGACCGCGAGCGAGGAACATGCCGATCAGCGAGGCGATGAACGGCTGCACGTCGAAGAACTGCACCAGGATGCCGATGAGCAGGCCGATCGCGGCGCCGATGAGCACCATCGCGGGGATCGCCACCGCGACCGGCACGCCGTCGCCGAGCATCTTCGCGCAGAGGATGCCGGTGAAGGCCATGACCGCACCGACCGAGAGGTCGATGCCGCCGGTGAGGATGACGAACGTCATCCCCACCGCGAGGACGAGCAGGTACGCGTTGTCGAGCAGGATCGACGACATGATGCGGTTCAGCTGAAAGTTCGGGAAGTACCACATCGCTCCCGCGATCATCACGACCAGGATGATCACCGCGGCGAAGACCGGTACCCACGAGATGTGACGGCTGAGGAAGCGGCGGTACGAGACCGCGGACGACGACGTCGAGCGTCGTTCTTCGGTGAGAGTGGCCATCAGGACAGCACCTTTGCGTCAGGACGTCGGGTGATCGGACGGAGAGCACTGCGCCCCGCCGTGTGGAAATAGGCGCGGAAGCGACGCGACTGCAGCAGCACGACGATGAGCACGGCCGCGGCCATGAACACGGGGCTGACCGCCGGGGGGACGCCGAGGAACGTGATGGTGCTCTTCAGCGTCTGGATCGTGAAGACGCCCACGACCGTGCCGGCGAGACTGAACTTGCCGCCCGCGAGGGAGGTTCCGCCCAGAACGACCGCGAGGATGGCATCCAATTCGATGTACAGACCCGCCGCGTTGGCGTCGGCAGCCATGATGTTCGAGCTGTAGAGGATGCCCGCGATACCGGCGAGAGCGCCGCTCGCGATGTAAGCGCCCCAGATGATGCCGCGCGAACGGACTCCCGCGAGCCGGCTGGCCTCGGGATTGATGCCCACCGCCTCGGTCAGCATGCCGAGGGCCGTTCGACGCTCGAGCACGCCGACCACGATCACCGCGAAGATCGCGACGAAGAACGCGAAGGGGAGCCCCAGGACGTATCCGCCGGCGATGAACTTGTAGGGGTCGCTGTTGATGGTGGTGATGAAGCCGCCCGTGATGAGCAGGGCCACGCCGCGACCGGCGAGCATCAGCACGAGCGTGGCGATGATTGGTTGGATGCCGAGCACCGACACGAGGAAGCCGTTCCAGACTCCGAGGAGCAGGGCCACGCCGACGGCCGCGGCGATCGCCGTGAACACGACGCCGAGGTTGCCGGGGTCGGGCGAGGCCTCGATGACCGTGAGGGCGACGGCACCCGAGACGGCCATGATCGCGCCGACCGAGAGGTCGATGCCCCGGGTGGCGATGACCAGGGTCATGCCGAGGGCGACGAGCATGAGCGGCGCGCTGTTGCGCAGGATGTCGATCAGCGACCCGTAGAACTGACCGTTCTGCATGGTGATGCTGAGGAAGGACGGCCGCGAGATCGTGTTGATGGCGATGAGCGCGAGCAGAGCCGCGATCGGCCACACGAGGCGGTGGGTGAGGAATTTCTTCATGCGATCTTCTCCCGATCGGACGACAGTGTCTCGGGTGCGGTGTGTGACGCGGCTGCGGCCGACTCGGGCTGCCCCTCGGCGATGTAGGCCACGAGCGCGTCGAGGTCGACGTCGCGGGTGGCCAGTTCGCCGATCTTACGACGGTCGCGCAGAACGGCCACGCGCTGCGCGAGGCGAAGCACTTCTTCGAGCTCGGACGAGATGAAGATGACCGCGAGGCCCTTCTCGGCGAGCTCAGCGACCTTGCGCTGGATGTCGGCCTTGGCACCGACGTCGATGCCGCGGGTGGGCTCGTCGAGGATGAGCAGCTCGGGAGCGGTCGCCAGCCAGCGCGCCAGGAGCACCTTCTGCTGATTGCCGCCCGAGAGGTTGCGGATGAGGGCGTTCGGGTCGGCGGGGCGCACGCCGAGGGCCGTGATGTACTCCTCGACGACGGCCTGCTTCTCTGCGGCGCTGATCTTGCGCAGAGCGCCGCGGCGCGCCTGGATGCCGAGCACGATGTTCTCGGCGACGGTCAGGTCTCCCACGATGCCCTCGGCGCGACGGTCCTCCGACGAGAACGCGATGCCGCGGTCGAGAGCGTGCCGCGGCGACCCGGTGCGCGACCCGGAGCCCGACACCTGGACGGTGCCGTCGTCGGGACGATCCGCACCGGCGATGAGGCGGGCGAGCTCGGTGCGGCCGGAACCCAGGAGCCCGGCCAATCCCACGACCTCGCCCGGGTACACGTCGAGGTCCACGGGCTCGAGGGCGTTCTTCCGCCCGAGCGAGAGGGTGCGCAGCACCGGCGTTCCGGCGCGGTCGATCGGGCGTTCGGCGCTGGCCGAGATGGCATCCAGCTCTCCGAGCTCGCGGCCGATCATCTTCGCCACGAGTTGTTCGCGGCCCAGTTCCGCGACGGGGTACTCCCCCACCAGGGTGCCGTTGCGCAGCACCGTGAGGCGGTCGGAGATCTCGTAGATCTGGTCGAGGAAGTGCGAGACGAAGAGGATGGCCACGCCGCGGTCGCGCAGATCGCGGACCACGCCGAACAGCTGCTCGACCTCGCCGCGGTCGAGGCTCGAGGTGGGTTCGTCGAGCACGAGCACCTTCGTGTCGACCACCATGGCACGGCTGATCGCGACCAGCTGCTGCACGGCGATCGAGTGGCTGGCGAGGATCGATCGGGTGTCGATGTGCACGCCCAGCTCGGCGAGGTAGGTGGCGGCCGCGGCGTGCGTGGCCTTCCAGTCGACCATGCCGGCGCGTCGGATCTCGTTGCCGAGCATGACGTTCTCACCGACGGTGAGGTTCTGGCAGAGGTTGACCTCTTGATAGACGGTGGCGATTCCCGCGGCCTGGGCATCGGCGGTGGCCCGGAACTGTCGCTCGGTCCCTTCGACGCGGATGACGCCGTCATCTATCCCGTAGACGCCGGTCAGGGCCTTGATGAGAGTGGACTTTCCGGCGCCGTTCTCTCCCATGAGGGAGTGGACTTCGCCGGCGTAGAGGGTGAAGTCGACGCCGTCGAGCGCCTTTACGCCGGGGAACTGGATGCTGATGCCGCGCATCTCCACCACGGCTGCCCGTTCGGAGGTCGTCGCGGCGGCCCGTTCGGATGTCATTGTCGATCGCTTTCTCGGATCGGGAGCGTGCGGGGCCGGTGGATACCGACCCCGCACGCCGGGGAGGATGTTCCGTCGATGCCGGGGCGATCGGACGGGGTGTCGCCGAGGGGAGTCGGCGACGGATCCCTGCGGATCAGTAGGGGCGGCTGTCCAGAACCTTCTTGGCCTGCTCCTGGTCGAACGCCTGGTCCTCGACGATGTAGCTCTTGTCGACGGACTCGCCGGCGACGACCTTCTTGACGACCTCGGCGGTCTTCTCACCGAGGAGCGGGTTGCACTCGACGATGTAGTTGAACTCGCCGTTCGAGAGGGCGGTCATGCCGTCCTTCACCGCGTCGATCGTGACGATCTTGATGTCGGTGCCGGGCTTGAGGCCGGCGGCCTTGATCGCCTCGAGGGCGCCCAGGCCCATGTCGTCGTTGTGGGCGAAGAGCAGGTTGATCTGCGAGCCGTACTTCTGGAGGAAGCCCTCCATGACCGTCTTGCCGTCGGCGCGGGTGAAGTTACCGGTCTGCGAGTCGAGGACCTTGATGTCGGTGCCCTTGATCGCGTCGTTGAAGCCGGTGGCGCGGTCGGTGGCGGCGGACGAACCGGTGGTGCCCTCGAGGACGACCATGTTGGTGGGCGTCGTGCCGAAGTTGTCGGCGACCCACTTGCCGGCGGTCTCGCCCTCCTGCTTGAAGTCGAGGCCGATCCAGCTGGCGTAGAGGTCCTCGGATGCCGAGACCGTGCGGTCCTCGAGGATGACGGGGATGTTGGCGTCCTTGGCCTCCTTGAGGACGTCGTCCCAGCCGTCGCTCACGATGGGTGCGAGGACGATCGCGTCGACGCCCTGGTTGATGAAGCTGCGGACGGCGGCGATCTGCGCCTCGGGCTTGTTGTCGGCCGCGTTGAAGACGAGGTTGAAGCCGTTGGCCTCGCTGAACGCCTCCTTCATCGACTCGGTGTTGGCGCTGCGCCATCCGCTCTCGGAACCGGTCTGGGCGAAGCCGACCGTGATCTTGTCGCCGCTGCCACCGCCGGCGTTTCCGCCGCCGCCCGCTCCGGCGCAGCCGGTGGCCGTGAACGCGATCGCGCCGACGAGCGCGATGCCCGCGATGATCTTGTTCGCCTTCATGATGAAACCTCCTCGTTTCGCCGGCTCCGATGCCGGTCATGTGATGCAGCCCCTCGGGTGAGCCGTGTGTGAATGTTAGCGCTCACAGAACGCGCCGTGTCAAGCAATTCCGGGCCGCGAATGATCACGGATTGATAAATGTGAAGCCTCACACGGCAGAGATCAGTGCTGTCGTGATCGCTCAGAGCGTTTCGCCGTGTTGCGCCCACGGGGCCTTCGCACCGCACGAGCGCCTACCGTCGTATTCATGACTTCGCTTCCGCACGGCGCCCCCGAGAGCACCCCCGCCATCGGCACCTCCGTCTCGGCGGACGACTTCAAGAGGGCCTTCCGCGGCCACCCCGGCGGCATAGCCGTCATCACCGCGTTCGGCGAGAACGGCCCCGTCGCGCTCACCGCCTCGTCGGTGTCGTCGGTGAGCGCCGACCCGCCGCTGCTGATCTTCTCGGTGTCGGCGCTGTCGTCGGCGACGCCCACGATCATCGCAGCGGACACGATCGTGGTGCACCTGCTCGACGCCGAGGACATCTCGCTCGCCCGCGCAGGAGCCACCAGCGGTCTCGACCGCTTCGCCGACACCTCGACGTGGTCGCGCCTGCCCTCCGGCGAGCCGGTCTACCACGGCGTGCGCGCGTGGCTCCGGTGCAAGGTCGTCAGCAGAATGGATGCCGGCGGCTCCACGGTCATCGCCGCTCAAGCCCTGCAGGTCGACGTCGAACGCGACCTCGAGCCCGGCGAATCCGGTGCCGCGCTGGTCTACCACAACCGCGCCTGGCACCGCCTGGGCGAGCACTCGCGCCTCGACGACTGACGCACCATCTGGGCGCCCAGCGGCCTCCGCGGGCGTCGGCAACGCCGATCACGCCCATACCGCGAGCGCCTCTCAATCGCCCGCACCCGGGCCTTAGTGCGCGGCTGCGCCGCGGCGCGTCAGTCGCGAGATGCCCGTCACGACGCCCACGATGATCAGCCCCAGGATCAGCCCGAACACCGCCGACATCGCCGTCTCGACGATCCACTCGACGACCGGTCCCGCGGCCTCGATCGCGTGGGTCACGACGTGCACGAGGTCGAACGGGCCCGACCAGAGAGTGTCGGCGAGGTTCTGCAGCACCAGGTGCCCCCCGACCCACAGCATGGCGACCGTGCCGATGACGCTGATCACGCGGAAGACAGCGGGCATGGATGCCACGACCCGGGCACCGAAGCGGCGGACGCCCCGCGACTCGCTCTTCATGAAGCGCAGGCCGATGTCGTCGATTTTGACCAGGAGCGCGACCGCGCCGTAGACGACCACCGTCATGGCCAGCCCGATGATGAGCAGCGCCCCGAGCGTCATCCAGATGCCGAAGTCGGGGTCGAGGCTCGAGAGGGCGATGAGCATGATCTCGGTGCTGAGGATGAGGTCGGTGCGCACGGCCCCCCGCACGAGCTTCTTCTCGTCGCGCGGCTCGTCGGACTCGGCGTCTTCGTGGTGCACGCCGAACCACTCGAGCACCTTCTCGGCCCCCTCGAAGCACAGGAACCCGCCGCCGATGATGAGCAGGTAGGGAAGCACCCACGGGGCGAACGACGTGAGCAGCAACGCGATCGGGATGATGATCACGTACTTGTTGATGATGCTGCCCAGCGCGATCTTCCAGACCACGGGCAGCTCGCGCGCGGGCGTCAGCCCCTGCACGTACTGCGGAGTGACGGCGGCGTCATCGATGACGACACCGGCCGTCTTGGCACTCGCGCGCATCGCGGCGCTGAGGATGTCATCGACGACGGCGAGGAGTCCGACGGACATGCGCTTCTCCCGGGGTGCGAGGGCGCGCGAGGTGCGCACCGCAGGCACGACCCTATCGGGGAGCGAGGACGTCGCCGACGGGCTGGCGCCGGGCCGGATGGCCATGGGAGGTGTTCCGGCGACGAGAGGTCGCATCGCGCACGCGTCGTCCAGCGTCGGCAGACCCCGGCACTCGGCGCCCTGTCGCCGCCACGCGACCGTGGCTAGGGTGAAGCCACCGCCACCGCAGAGGAGACCCATGTCGTTCATCACACGCGGATTCTCGGGACGACGACGCGAGCGCGACCCCCGACTCCCGCCCGGTCAGACGCTCGTCGGGGACTGGCCCGTTCTGTCGGCCGGCCCGACACCCCGCGTCGACGACGACGGCTGGGAGTTCGCGATCGGCACCGAGAACGGCGTGCACCGCTGGACGCGGGCAGAGCTTGAGGCCCTCGGGGTCGAGGACATCTCCGTCGACATCCACTGCGTCACGCACTGGACGAAGCTCGACATGCCCTGGCGCGGCGTCTCTCTCGATCGTCTCTTCGCCGAGGTCGACACCTCCCACCGCTTCGCGATGGTGCACTCGTTCGGCGGGTACACGACCAACATCGCCCTCGACGATCTGCTCGGTGGCAAGAGCTGGATCGCCTTCGAGGCCGACGGGGCGCCTCTCACGCCCGAGCACGGGGGACCTGCCCGCCTGCTGGTGCCGCACCTGTACTTCTGGAAGAGCGCGAAGTGGGTGCAGGGGCTCATCACGATGCCCGCCGACAAGCCCGGATTCTGGGAGCAGAACGGCTACCACCTGCACGGCGACCCCTGGCGCGAGGAACGGTACGGGTGACCGCGCGCACCGCGGCCTGGCACACCGCGATCGTCGTCGCCTCGCGCCCCGAGACCGCGACCGCCCGACGCATCGAGCTCGACGTGCCCACGTGGCCGGGCAACGAGGCGGGTTCGCACCTCGACGTGCGCCTCACCGCACCCGACGGCTACCAGGCGAGCCGGTCGTACTCGATCGCATCGGCGGGGCCGGGCACGCGCATCGTGCTCGCCGTCGACGAGGTGCCCGACGGGGAGGTCTCACCGTTCCTCGTCCACGATCTGCGCGAGGGCGATCGGATCGAGGTGCACGGGCCGCTCGGAGCGTTCTTCGTGTGGACGCCGTCCGACGACCCCGCTCGGGTGCAGCTGATCGCGGGTGGCTCCGGGGTCGTCCCGCTCTTCGCCATGGCCTCCGCGCACGCGGCGAGCGCCGACGAGACCCTCTTTCGACTCCTGTACTCCGTCCGTTCCCCCGACGACGTGTTCTTCGCCGATGAGCTCGCCGCACTGGTCGACGATCGCTTCGCCCTCGACCTCGTCTACACGCGCCGGGCGCCGGCCGACGCGAAACGGGCACCCGCGCGACTGACCGCCGACGACCTGCGCGCCGCGGTCATCCCCGCCGATCAACAGCCGCGCGTCTTCGTCTGCGGACCGACTCCGTTCGTCGAGGCGGTCGCGGGCTGGCTCATCGAGGCGGGTCACTCATCCACCCGCATCCGCACCGAGCGATTCGGAGGCTCCTGATGACGCTTCTCGACGGCAACGCCCTCGCTGGACGCCTCGACGATCTGCTCGGCTGGGACGCCACGGCATCCGGAGTTCGATGCACGCACTGCGGGCTGACGGGACTGCTCGCGACGGCGGCCGTCTACACCTCGGCGATGGGGGCCGTCGCGCGGTGCCGCGGGTGCGAGGCCGTGCTCCTCACCGTGGTCGACGGTCCCGACGGCCGCTCCTGGTTGGGGCTCTCGGGCGTGAGTGCGGTGGAGATGCACCGCGCCTGACCCCGCGCGTTGCAGCGGAGCAGCAGGCTCCGAGATACTCGAGCCCAGCGGCACCCGGCCGTGGGGTCCGGAGCGACGAACAGGGGGCGGTCGATGAGCGACGCGCAGGCAGGGTGGTACGACGACGGTTCCGGGCGCATGCGCTGGTGGGACGGACAGCGGTGGACTGAGCAGTTCCAGGAGCCGGCCGCCCCGCAACCGGGCGTCGCGGGCTTCATCGAACGGGCGCAGGCCGACGCCTTCTCGGGCGCGCAGCCGCGTCCCGCCCAGGACGGGTTCAGCTACGTCGTGCTCCAGGTGGTGCTGAGGGAGAAGTTCTTCGGCACCGGTTCGGGCAACCTGACCGAACTCGAGAACGTCATCAACCGCCAAGCCGCGCTCGGTTACCGCCTGCACACGATCACGACCGCCTCGTCGGGGAGCACCGGCTTCGGCGGCGGCGACCGGATCCAGGCCACGATGGTGTTCGAGCGGCAGGGCTGATCACCCGGCCGGTGACGACGATCCCGCGGCGCCGTGACCGATGATCCGGTCACCACTCGCGTGCCTTTCAGGTGCATCGAGGCTGAACACTTCTCACTCGTGCTGGACACGGGGCGACGTGGAGGGTTTCATGCTGTTGTGTGAGCGCTCCCAGAGGCGCTCGCTCCACTTACCGCCGAGTAGCAGAACATGAAAGGTTCACTCATGGGGTACGTCACGACGGACGACGGCGCGGAGATCTTCTTCAAGGACTGGGGCGATCACGACGCTCAGCCCATCGTGTTCCATCACGGGTGGCCCCTGTCATCCGATGACTGGGACGCGCAACTGCTCTACTTCCTCAACGAGGGCTATCGCGTGATCGCGACCGACCGACGCGGCCACGGTCGCTCGTCGCAGATCGGCACCGGTCACGACATGGATTATTACGCGAGCGACGTGAACGCTGTCGTCGAGCACCTCGACCTGCGCAACGCCGTCCACGTCGGCCACTCCACCGGTGGCGGACAGGTCGCCCGCTACGTCGCGAAGTACGGCGAGCCCCAGGGCCGTGTCGCCAAAGCCGTGCTCGTCGCGGCCGTTCCGCCTCTGATGCTGCAGACCGACGACAACCCCGAGGGTCTCCCGATGTCGGTGTTCGACGGGTTCCGCGACGCCCTCGCCGCCAACCGCGCGCAATTCTTCGAGGATGTGGCATCCGGACCCTTCTACGGGTTCAACCGCGAGGGCGTCGAGGTGCAACAGCGAGTGATCGACAACTGGTGGCGCCAGGGCATGACCGGCAGCGCCCTCGCCCACTACGCCGGCATCAAGGCGTTTTCCGAGACCGACCAGACCGAGGATCTGAAAGCGATCTCGGTGCCCGTGCTCGTACTGCAGGGGGACGACGACCAGGTCGTGCCCTACCAGGCCGCCGCCCTCAAGCAGGCCGAGCTGCTGTCGAACGCGACGTTGAAGATCTACGAGGGCTACCCCCACGGCATGCTCACCACGCACGCCGACGTGATCAACCCCGACATTCTGGCCTTCATCCGCTCCTGACCGCCACCCGACGGCGCTCGCGGCACCCCGCGGGCGCCGTCGGCAGGAACCAGAAAAGCCCCGGCGAACCGGGGCTTTTTCTGCGGAGACGGAGGGATTTGAACCCTCGGTCCCCTTACGGGGACTCCACCTTAGCAGGGTGGTGCACTAGGCCTGACTATGCGACGTCTCCAGGTGATCGGCGCCCTGCGGCGCGAACACACCGGTCCATACTAACCGGATGCCGCCCGGCATTCGAACCACGTCCGAGATGCCGGGCGGCGAGGGTCAACCGCGGACGTTTCCGTTCGAGCAGGTCGCCTGCGCGGCGGTCTGCCCGGCGATGCCGCTCGGTAGCTGGATCGCGTCCGATGTCGGGGCCGGGGAGGCCTGGGCCGTCTGGGTGGGCGCCGGGCTGGCGGTGTCGACCGGCGCGGGAGCCTGCGTGGGCGCCGGGGTGGCGTTCTGGTCGACGACCACGCCGTTGCCGTCGCTGAGGTTGCCCGAGAGCTCCAGCGGCTGGTTCGCGGCGAGGGCCGCCCACAGCGTGTCGGCGTCGGTACGGTCGGGCACGACGCGGTTGGGGTTCGAGGGATCGGTGTACGTCGGGTACTGGATGAACACGATCTCGTTGAACGGCACGTCCTTGACCGCGGAGGCGATCTGCACCAGCGTCAGCGGGTTCGTCAGCGAGGTCGACGGGTCGACGTTGCGCAGAGCGGTGGAGGCGAGCTTGTAGAGCGTCGCGGGGTTCGACAGCACGTCCTGGCTCTTCAGCTTGTTGGCCAGACGCGACATGTACTGCTGCTGGTTCGAGATGCGCCCCAGGTCGCCGCCGTCGCCGACGCCGTGACGGGTGCGGAGGAACTGCAGAGCGTCGAGACCCTGCACCGTGCGCATGCCGGCGGGCCAGTCGATGCCGGTGTAGCGGTCCTTGATCCCGTTCGCGATGCAGACATCGACACCGCCGATCGCGTCGGTGATGTTGATCACCCCGCCGAAGCTGACCTTGGCGGCGAAGGGGATCTCGAGGCCGCTGAGCTCCGAGACCGTCTGCACGACGCACGAGAGGCCACCGTACGAGAACGCGGAGTTGATCTGCTGCTTGCTCATCGCCGAGGTCTCGTTCCCGTCCTTGTCGGTGCACGAGGGGATCGGCACCATCAGGTCGCGCGGGAACGAGATGACCGTGACCCGGCGGGGCGCGTCGGAGATGTGGACCAGCATGTTGACGTCGTTGAGGCTGCCCTCGGAATCGGCACCGGTGCAGCGATCGCCGAAGAGCTGGGCGAAGCTGGGCTCGCACTCGTCGGTGCCAACGAGGAGCATGTTGACGCCGCCCTTGAGCTCGCCGAGGTCCGGCGGGACCGCCGGCTGACCCTTGAGCTCGACCGCGTCCGCGGTGAAGCTCTGAGTGAGGTCGACCGCGGCGTACGCGAGGACCGCACCACCCGACACGAGGAGGACGGCGAGCGCGATCGCCACGCCGCGGAACAGCTGCGCGAGGGGCCCCGGCGAGGTGAGTCGCCCGTGGCGCGCGACGGTCCGCTGACCGCGCGGGGTGGAGGTCTTGCTCACTCGGGTCCTTTCGAGACGGATGCCACCGGCCCGGCAGCACGTCGACCCACGGCACGGCCGGAGGTCGCAGTAATACTAGGGATCAGGATCTGTGAATCCCGTGAAGATCGGGCGTTTCGCCGGGGGCGGGGTGCGGGAGGCGTCCCGACTGTGCGTGATCGAGACGACCCGGGTCGACGAGTCGCGCGGCGTGGGCCCAACGACGTTCTCATCCCGCTCAGCCGGCCATAACGACGAAGCGGACCCCTGCGGGGCCCGCTTCGTCGTTGCGGAGGGTGTGGGATTCGAACCCACGGGACATTGCTGCCCACTGGTTTTCAAGACCAGGTCCATCGGCCGCTCGGACAACCCTCCCGAACGACCCGAGTCTACCGAGCCGCGAACTCGAGGTCGCACGACAGGACCCGCGCGAGGCGGCCCCCGGGCGAACTCGCGCCCGGGGGCCGCCGCCGGAGCTCAGCCGAGCGGTCCGTACGCCGCGGGCGTCGTGCGGGCGTGCGTCGCCTGCTCGAAGCCGTAGACGAGGCCCAGGAGGGGACCCTCGGCGAAGTCGCGGCCGAGGAACTCGAGGTTCACTCCCCCGGTCGACGCCTCGGTCGAGAGCCCCTGGCCCATCGGCACCGTGACGGCGGGCAGACCCGTGTTCGGGCTCAGACGCATGTTCGTGCCGATGGTGCCGTAAGGGTTGCCGGTCGGGTAGACGACGGCATCCAGCTTCTGGTCGTCCATGAACGCGGTCATGATCTGCTTGCCCTTCGCGAGCTGCAGCGTGTGCGAGCCCTGCGGACCGGCCCATGCCTGATAGGTCGACTCGGTGACGGCGGCGCGCTGACCGTACGGGTTGCTCGCGCGCCCCGGCACGATGTTCGGCGACTGCGAGATGGCGAGCAGACTGCGCGCGCTCACCGTCGGGTCGAGGTAGGCGGTGATGTAGTTCTGCAGGTCGTGGTTGAACTCGGGACCGCTGCCGCTCCCCTCTCCCACGATCGCCGAGAACCCGTCGGGTGCGGTGACGGCGACCACGGTCGCACCCCGTGCCTCCATGGACGCCTTCGCCTGGGCGAAGAGCCGCTGGGTGGTGGGGTTCGTTCCGAGCATCGACGCGATGTAGCCGATCTTCTTGCCCGTCAACGACTCCCCGTCGAGGTACGACGTGTACGTCTCGGGCACCTTGCCGGCCTGGCGCGCCGTGATGGGGTCACCCGTGTCCTCACCGACGACCGCGTCGAGCGCGATCGCGGCATCCTGAACGGAACGCGCGATGGGACCACCGGTGTCCTGCGAGAGCGCGAGGGGCACGATGCCGTCGCGACTGGCGAGACCGACCGTCGGGCGCACGCCCACGAGCTGGTTGTACGTCGAGGGGATGCGGATCGACCCACCGGTGTCGGTGCCGAAGCCGATGCCGGCGAGGTTCGCCGCGATCGCGGCTCCCGTGCCGCCGCTCGATCCGCCCGAGGTCTGGGTCGTGTCGTACGGGCTCGACACGGTCAGCGCGGTGCCGTCGGGCTGGAACGCCGACCACTGCGACGACAGGTTGATCGCGAACTCGTCCATCGAGGCCTTCGCCACGATCACGGCTCCGTCGGCACGGAGCCCCTTGACCATCGTCGCGTCGGTCGAGGTCTGGTTGCCGCTCCAGCAGCCGCAGCCGGCGGTGGTGGGCATGTCGGCGGTGTTGTAGTTGTCTTTCAGCGCGACGGGGATGCCGAGCAGCATCCCGGTCATGCCCTTCTCGGCGCGGATCTCGTCGGCCGCGGCGGCGGCCTTCAGCGCGACGGTGCTCGTCGTGATGATCGAGTTCAAGGGGCGCACGCCGGTCGGACGGACGGTCTTGTCGTAGGCCGCGATGCGGTCGAGGTACTGCTGGGTCAACGACACCGAGGTGATCACCCCGGCGTTCATCGCCGCCTGCATCGCCACCGCATCGGCCTCGACGATCTGGAACGGACCGTCGTCGTAGATGATGCGCTCCGACAGTAGGGCGAGATCGGATGCCGTCACGGCGCCGTCGTCGTCGAGGTCGAAGCGCGCGGCATCCGCCCATCCGGCCTCGCTCGAAGTCGTCCCCAGGTGCGGGGCGAGGGCCTCGAGGTCGGCCGTGGTCACCTGGGCATCGCCGGTGACGTCGAGCTCCGTGTAGTACGGAGCGAGGAACGGCGCCGCGGCCGGGGCGGGGGCGGCGAGAGCTGCGGTCGGAGCGACGACGGCCCCGGCGACGACGACACCGATCGAAGCGGACACGGCCAGAACACGGCGGGCCAGGGGGGTCATGACGGATCCTTCGCGGGAGAAGACGGACGAGTGAGACGCGGTCATTCCTGCACCGCCTGACGGCGGCGGAGCACGAACAGAGCGCCTCCGGCGACGAGGGCGACACCGACAGCACCCGCGATCCACCACGGCGTCGCATCGACACCGGTCGTGGCCAGGTCGCCCGGGCCCTTCGCCGCGGGGGCGGGAGTCGCCGACGCGGACGCGGACGCCTCGGGCGAGGGCGCGGGTGACGACGTGGACGGCTGCGGAACGGGGACGGGTGCCGCCGCGATGACGACGGTTCCGGAGGCCACCGCTGCGGCCGTCACGACGTCACCGGTCGACGACACGAGACGCACCGACGACAGCTCGACGACGGCCGACCCGGCCGCGAGCGACCGGAGGGGGATGGATGCCAGGATCACACCGCTCGCGCCGCTCAGACCGGGAGACGTACCGAGGCGGGTGTGCGAGACGGTGAGGGAGCCGGGGCCCGTGACGGTCGAGGTGAACCCCCCGGCGGGACCGGTCGGGGCATCGGCCGCGGGAGCGAGCAGCGTCGGGTCGAACGTGATCTCGAGGTCGTACGAGTAGAGGTCGCTCACACCGGATCCGGTGATGGTGGCGACGAGCGCGTCACCGGCGGTGACGCTCGTGGGGCTCACCGACAGCGACAGGATCGCCGCGGGAGGGGCGGCGTGCGCCGCGGGCGCGGCGAGCACGGGCCCGAACAGGGCCAGGGCCGCCACGAGGGCGGCGCCGAGGCGGCGTGCCACTCTCGGGCGTGATGCGGGGCTGTGTGCAGACATGCGTGGGTCAGGCTCCTCGGGTGGTGGAACGAGCACGACCGGGATCCGCGTGGGCCTCTCGGCATCCGACGATCGTTGGGTGACCCGACCTTGTCAGCACGGCATGTCCGACAAGTTGCCCCACATTTCCATTGCATATCCGTAGGCGGATGAGGGCGCGTTTTCAGGCGAGTCCCTCATCCGTCCAGCCCCCGGGTTCGCGGGGGCGTGCCGGATAACGTCGCGTCCATGGCGACGATGACGCGAAGCCCGCTGGCATCCTTCTTCCTCCGGCTCGGACGGCAGGTGTGGGTGCGCGCTGCGCTCTTCACCGCGATCTCGATCGTGGTGGCGCTCGCCGCGCGGTTCGTGGGGCCTCTGCTGCCCTTCTCGTTCAGCGTCGATCTCGCGGCCGGCTCCGTCGACGAGCTGCTGCAGATCATCGCCACGGCGATGCTCACCGTGAGCACTTTCTCGGTCACGGCGATGGTCACGGCCTTCTCGTCGGCGACCACGACCGCCACCCCACGGTCGACGCAGCTCTTGATCGCCGACCCGACCTCGCAGAATGCCGTATCGACGTTCGTCGGCGCCTTCGCGTTCTCGCTCGTCGGAATCGTCGCCCTCTCCACCGGGTATTACGAAAGCCAGGGGCGCACGATCCTCTTCGTGGCGACCCTCGTCATCATCGCCATCGTCGTCGTCACGCTCCTGCGATGGATCGCCCACCTGTCGACCTTCGGACGGATGGCAGACGTCATCGATCGGGTCGAGAAGGCGGCCACGACCTCACTCGAGTGGCATGCAGCGCGGCCGACGCTGGGCGCGCGATCCGCCATGACACCACCAGCGGGGGCGGTGCCCGTACACGCGGACGGCGTCGGATACGTCACCCATGTCGACGTCGCGGGGCTCGACCGACTCGCACGCCAGCACCAGATCGATGTGCACGTCCGCGCCGTCCCCGGCAGGATCGCCGATGCACGGGTCCCCCTCGCCCTCGTCGACGGTCCCGTCGACGCCGACGTCGCCGCGGGGGTGCGGCGAGCCTTCCGGATCGAGAACCACCGCACGTACGAGCAGGATCCGCGATTCGGAGTGATCGCCCTCACCGAGATCGGCAGCCGCGCCCTTTCGTCCGCGACGAACGACCCCGGTACGGCGATCGAGGTGATCGCGGCGCTCCACCGCGTCTTCTCGCGGGCCTTCGCCGTCCCCATCGATTCCACCGTGGATTTCGAGCGGGTGTTCGTCCCGGCGCCACGCCTCATCGATCTCGTCAACGACGCCTTCCGACCACTGGCGCGCGACGGCGCCGCCGTGATCGAGGTGCAGGTGCGCCTGCAGAAGTGCCTTGCGTCGCTCGCCGCATCCTCACCCGACCGCGCCCCTCTCTTCCGGGAGGCCGCGCGCGCCGCGTTCGACCGCAGCCGTCGGGAGCTCGATCGCTCCGACACGCGCACCCTGCGTGCGGCCGTGCGGCAGGCCTGGGCGCGCGAAAGGGTCTGAGCGTCGGCTACGCCCCAGCTATGGACTTCCTGCGCTCCCCGGCGGAGGGATTGCCGCGCGCTCGCGCCCGGCGTAGACCGAGAACATCACACCCACGACCCGTCGGGCCGTCCGAGTTGAGGAGGTCACCATGCTCGTCACCACGCTGTCAGCGCAGATCTTTCTCGCCGTCTTCGCGCTCGTCTACGCGGCATCCGTCTTCGCCGCGATCGTCGCCGTCCGCGATCCGCAGGCGTCCCCCGGCCTCAGGGCGACGTGGGTCGCCGCGCTGCTCCTGTTGCCGCCGGTCGGACTCCTCGCGTGGGAAGCGGCCCGTCTGGCCGATAGTCGCGCCGCCCGTCGCCCGATGACCGTCGTGGATCGCACCGCGTACCTCGCCGACCGCGCCGCGCACGTGGCGGGCGGGTCCGCGCGGGTCTGACACCCTCGGGCCGCCGGTCCTGCAGCGGGTCAGAGCGCGCGCAGGATCGCGGCCACGCCGCCCTCGGTCACCGAGAGACCGACCTCGCCCGCGGCGGCGTGCACCTCGGGAGGACCTTGGTGCATCGCGATCGCCCGCCCGCCGTTGCGGACGGCCCACTGCATCATCTCGATGTCGTTGCGGCCATCGCCCATGACCAGGACGCGCTCGGGGGCGATGCCCAGCCACCCGCGCACGAGCTCGAGCGCGGTCGACTTGTCGACGCCCTGCGGCGCGATGTCGAGCCACGCCGTCCACCCGATGGCGTACGACACCTGCGTCAGCCCGATCCGCTCGACGAGTTCGAGGAAGTCCTGATCGGTCTGCTCGGGCGCGACGACCACCACACGGCACACCGGCTCGGCGGACAGCTCGGCGAAGGTCACCTTGTGCGCTTTCTCGAGGTTCCAGTCGTCGAGGTAGTCGGTGAACTTGCGCGTGCCGTCGGGCAGCTCCACCAGGAAGTGCGCGCCGGACAGGTGCTCGCCCAACAGCGTCAGCACCTCACGGGGGTCGAACGTCTCGACGTGCGCGCGCTCGTACTCCGTGGCATCCGGTCCCCCCACCCGGCGCATCACGATGGCACCGTTCGAGCAGACGGCGTACTCGGGACGGATGCCGAGGCGGTCCATGATCGTGTGGGTGCTGTCCCAGCTGCGGCCCGTGGCGAGCATGACCTCGTGACCCGCGCGGTGCGCGTGCGCGATCGCCTCGACGACCCCGGGGCTCAGGGTGTCGTCCTCGAGGAGCACCGTCCCGTCGATGTCGAGGGCGATGAGCAGACGCCCGAGGTGAGGAGCGTCGGCGAGATCGGCGACCAGATCGGCCGCCTCCTGCTTCGGCGCGCTCTCAACGGCACCGGTGTCGGGGAGGGCGGCCTCGTCGCTCACGCGATGGGCTCCATGACCTCGAGCCCGCCGAGGTACGGCCGCAAGACCTCAGGGACCGTGACCGATCCGTCGGCGCGCTGGTGCGTTTCGAGAAGCGCCACGATCCACCGCGTGGTGGCGAGCGTGCCGTTGAGGGTCGCGACCGGCTGGGTCTTGCCGCCGTCGGCGGGACGGAAGCGGGTCTCGAGTCGGCGCGCCTGATACGTCGTGCAGTTCGAGGTGCTGGTCAGCTCGCGGTAGGCATCCTGCGTGGGCACCCAGGCCTCGATGTCGAACTTGCGTGCGGCGCTGGACCCCAGGTCGCCGGCGGCCACGTCGATCACGCGGTAGGCGAGGCCGAGGTCCTGCAGCATCTGCTCCTGCATCGCGACGAGACGGTCGTGCTCGGCCTCGGCGTCGGCCGGGTCGGTGTAGACGAACATCTCGAGCTTGTTGAACTGGTGCACGCGGATGATGCCGCGGGTGTCCTTGCCGTACGAGCCGGCCTCGCTGCGGTAGCAGGTGGACCAGCCGGCGTAGCGCTTGGCGCCGCGCTCGAAGTCGAGGATCTCGTCCATGTGGTAGCCGGCGAGGGGCACCTCGCTGGTGCCGACGAGGTAGAGGTCTTCTTTCGGCAGGTGGTAGACCTCGTCGGCGTGCTGGCCGAGGAAGCCGGTGCCGCGCATGACCTCGGGGCGCACGAGCGTCGGCGGGATCATCGGGGTGAAGCCCGCCTGCAGCGCGCGGTCGAGGGCGAGGGTCATGAGCGCGAGCTCGAGGCGCGCGCCGATACCGGTGAGGAAGTAGAAGCGGCTGCCCGAGACCTTCGTGCCGCGCTCCATGTCGATCGCCCCGAGCAGCTCGCCGATCTCGAGGTGGTCGCGCGGGGTGAAGTC
This sequence comes from Microbacterium testaceum, assembly GCF_029761935.1. NCBI lineage: Bacteria > Bacillati > Actinomycetota > Actinomycetes > Micrococcales > Microbacteriaceae > Microbacterium > Microbacterium testaceum. The sequence goes on along the minus strand of NZ_CP121699.1, from coordinate 2,638,708 downwards.
GTAGGTCGGGACGTCGCCGTGGGTGCGCAGCGTGACGAAGTTCTCTTCGCCCCCCGACGGGACACCGTCGATGACGATGTTCTCGATCTTCGCCAGGGCCGCCTCGGCTGCCGCCTCGGCCTCGGTCGCGGCGTGCTGCGCGGCCTTGACCTGCTCGCTGAGCTGCTTCGCTTCGGCGACGAGAGCGGCCTTCTCTTCTTTCGGCGCCTGCGCGACGCGCTTGCCGTGCGCGTTCTGCGCGGCACGGAGCTCTTCGAAGGCGGTGATGGCCGCGCGGCGGTCGCGGTCGGCGGCGAGGGCGTCGTCCACCGAATCCGGCGACTCCCCGCGGGCGATCTGGGAGCGCTTCACGAGCTCGGGATCTTCACGCAGCAGAGTCAGGTCGATCACGCGTCCATCCTACGGTCGAGGCGGCACGTGTCCTGCGCTGTCGCGAGCACGCGCGGCGTGCGCCGGAATGCGGAAAGACGGGCTCCTCTCACGGCGAGTGCGGCTTCGGCATCCCTCCGTCAAGCCCGTCTCGATGACGGGTGACGGATCGACCGCGGTCCTATGGTGGATGCCATGGCCGCCCCTGACGAGCCGCGTGACGACGCGGACGCTCCCGAAACCGTCCCCGCCGATGCTCCCGCCGAGGTGAAGGCGGATGCCGCCGCGGCCGACGGCTCCGGCGACCACTTCCACGCCGCACGTCTCGGCGACGATGTCGCCGATCACCCTCGCAAGGACGTCCCTCACCCGAAGGACGCCGCGGAGCCCGACGGCACCATCCACCAGCCCGAAGACGTCGACCCCGACACGTCGGCGGAGCTGCCCGGCAAGACGCAGCGCGTTGACGCCGAGGGCGAAGAGGCGCCCATCGACGCCGAGACCACTCAGAAGAAGAGGGCCGCCCTCGTCTACAACCCCGTCAAGGTCGACCCCGACACGCTGCGTGCCCGCGTGGCCGAGCTCGCGGCCGCGGCCGACTGGGCCGAGCCGCTGTTCTACGAGACGACCGTGGACGACCTGGGCGACGACGCCACCCGCGCAGCCCTCGACGAGAAGGTCGACGCCGTGCTCGTGGCGGGCGGCGACGGCACGGTGCGCGCGGTGGCCGAGGCGCTGACCTCGACGGGCGTCCCCCTGACGATCATTCCCAGCGGCACGGGCAACCTGCTCGCCCGCAACCTGAACCTGCCCCTCGCCGACACCGACGCGATGATCCGCGCAACCTTCGAGGGCGACATCCTCTCGATCGACACCGGGATCGCGCGCATCCGCCGCGCCAGCGGCGAGATCGAAGAACACGGATTCTCGGTCATGGCGGGCATCGGTTTGGATGCCGCGATGATCCAGAACACCCGCGACGATCTGAAGAAGCAGGTCGGCTGGGTCGCCTACGTCGACGGAGCGGCGAGGTCGCTCGTCTCGGCCAAACCCTTCCGCGTCATGTATCAGCTGGACGGGCACCGCCTGCACTCGGCGAAGGTGCACAGCGTGCTGTTCGCGAACTGCGGCGCCCTGCAGGGCGGCGTCGCGCTGATCCCCGACGCCTCGATCGCCGACGGCAGCCTCGACGTGGCCGTGCTGCAGCCCAGCGGCGTGCTCGGCTGGTTGGGCGTCTGGCGCAAGATCGTGTGGGACAACTCGGTGCTGCGGAAGTTCCGCGCCGGTCGACGCGTGCTCGAGCGTCGTAAGGACTCGTCGGTGCGCTACCTGCGGGGCACGGGCATCGAGTTGGCGACCGCGCCCGCGCAGCCGATCGAGCTGGACGGCGACGAGTTCGGCGAAGCGACGCGCGTGTACACCCGCATCGTCCCCGGTGGGCTCTCGGTCGCGCTGCCGAAGGGGCACGACACCTCGTCGCTCTGACGTTCACCAGGCGGCGCCGGCCGCACGGGTGTCAAGCCCGAGGCACCGGATGCCGCGGTGGATAGCGTCGGAGAATGGCATCACCCTCGATCGTCTGGTTCCGCGACGACCTGCGCCTGACCGACAACCCGGCGCTGCGCGCAGCCCTCGACCGCGACGAGCCGATCGTCGCGCTGTACCTGCTGGACGAGGAGTCGGACGGCGTCCGCGAGATCGGCGGGGCGGCGCGGTGGTGGCTGCACGGGTCGCTGACCTCGCTCGGCGAGCGCCTGAGCGAGCGCGGAGGGTCGCTCGTGCTTCGGCGCGGCAAAGCGGCCGAGGTCGTGCCCGCGCTGGTCGACGAGATCGGCGCGGGAGCGGTGTTCTGGAACCGGCGCTACGGCGGTGCTGAGCGCGAGATCGACGCCGGCATCAAAGAGAAGCTGCGCGACGACGGCGTGACCGTCGCGTCTTTCGCCGCCAACCTGCTCTACGAACCGTGGACGGTGCGCACCCAGTCGGACAAGCCGTACGGGGTGTACAGCCCCTTCGCGCGGGCGGTGCAGAAGCTCCCCGCCCCGCGCCCGCCGATGCCGGAAGCACGGAAGATCCCCGGCTTCGACGGCAGTGTCGACGGTGACGACCTCGGCTCGTGGGGCCTGCTGCCCACGGAGCCCGACTGGGCCGGAGGCCTGCGCGAGACGTGGGAGCCCGGAGAGCCCGCCGCGAAGGCACGTTTGAAGGAGTTCCTCGACGACGACCTGGGCGACTACTCGAAGTACCGCGACGAGTTCGCCGGCGGCGCCACCTCGAACCTGTCGCCCCGCCTGCGCTGGGGCGAGCTCAGCCCCTACCAGGTGTGGCACGACACCCTCGAGCACCGCGGATCGGGCCAGCACGCGCAGAGCGCGAGCGGCTTCCTGTCGGAGGTCGTCTGGCGAGAGTTCGCCTGGCACGTGACCTACCACTCCCCCGACATCGCGACGGTGAACTGGCGCCGTAACTTCGACGCCTTCCCCTGGCCGAAGCTGAACCGGTCGCACCTCAAGACCTGGCAGCAGGGCAAGACGGGCGTGGCCGTGGTCGACGCCGGCATGCGCCAGCTCTGGCACACCGGCGTCATGCACAACCGCGTGCGCATGGTCACGGCGTCGTTCCTCATCAAGAACCTGCTCATCGACTGGCGTCACGGCGAGCAGTGGTTCTGGGATTGCCTCGTCGACGCGGATGCCGCGAGCAACCCCTTCAACTGGCAGTGGGTCGCGGGATCGGGCGCGGATGCCGCCCCGTACTTCCGCGTGTTCAACCCGGAGACGCAGCGCAAGAAGTTCGACGCGCACGACGAGTACGTGCGCGAGTGGGCGCCGGAATTCCTGGGCGAGAACCCGCCGGAGCCGATGGTCGACCTCGGCGAGACCCGCAAGCGCGCGCTCGACGCCTACGCCCACGTGCGCCACGGGGGCTGAGCCCGCCCTCGGGGCCCGAGGTCGCCGCGCCGGTCGGAGCCGAGGCGTCGCCCGGGGTTCCCCCTCCGCGGAGCCCGAAGGCGATCGCCGTGCCGACAGCGAGTACGGCAATGGCGGCTCTGTCCGTCGACCCCCGACGACACAGCGTGCACTTTCGTCGCTACGATAGCGTCCGACTACGGGCTGAGCTTGGTGCAGTGTGTTCTAGGCCGTCTTCGCACTGCTCGACGCGACCGCGTAGGAGCCCCGTCTCTTTGGGAGCCCCGCCATGAAGGCATCACCCGTTTCTTGGATCATCATCGGCGCGGTCGTCGCGGGAACGGTCGGCGCCGGCGCCGGGTGGGCCGCGTCATCCGTGGCACAGAGCCAGCCATCGTCGCTGACCGCCTACGGGTGCTTCGATACGCAGTCGGGAGCGCTCACTCTGAACGCCGACTCGTCGACGTGCGACGGCGGCATGGTTCCGGTCACCTGGTCGAGCTCCCCCGCCGCAACTGGAGAGCCCGGCGCGACCGGAGAACCCGGGCCGCAGGGCGAGGCCGGCGCACCGGGAGCCACCGGCGCCACAGGCGCAAGCGGCGCGACGGGCGACAGGGGCACGAGCGGCGCTCGAGGAGCGACCGGCGAGACGGGCGCCCAGGGCGCCGGGGGATCCGACGGAGCGACTGGAGCCCAAGGCGCTACCGGCGAGAAGGGCGACACGGGAGCACAAGGCGCCACCGGAGCCCAAGGCGCGACCGGCGAGAAGGGCGACACGGGAGCACAAGGCGCCACCGGAGCCCAAGGCGCCACCGGCGAGAAGGGCGACACCGGAGCGCAAGGAGCCACCGGTGAGAAGGGCGACCCCGGTGTGGCCGCCTGGAGCACAGTATCCGCCTGGTCCGCGACGTCGACCTACACGGCGGGGCCTCCCGCCGCACTCGTCACCTATAACGGCAGCGCCTACGTCGCCGCGCAGTCTTCGGTCGGAAGGACGCCGGGGACGGACTCGAGCTGGATCGTCGTCGCCTCGAAGGGCGCGAAAGGCGACAAGGGGGATGCCGGCGCCCAAGGCGCCACCGGAGCCACGGGACAAACCGGCGCCACCGGCCCGCAGGGAACGCAGGGCATTCAAGGTCAGACCCCGTGGACCTTCCGAGGCGAGTGGTCGAGCACCAGCACCTACCAGTCGGGGACGCCGGCTGACGTCGTGACCTACCAAGGCGGCACCTACATCGCCACGCGAGCGAACACGAACGTTCCCCCCACGGCGACCTCCGACTGGCGGGTGCTCGCTGCACCGGGCGCGCAGGGTGCCGCCGGACCGCAGGGACTCACCGGTCCGCAGGGGCCGACCGGTCCGCAGGGGCCGGCTGGATCGAGCACCTTCGTGGACAACCGTTTCGGACAGAACACGGGGCGGGCTGGAGAGGGCCGCAGCGGCGCCGAGTGCACACTGGGCGACGTCTACCTCTCCGCTTCTCGTATCGCCAGCGGGCTGATCGCAAACGGCCAGACGCTGAGCGTCTCGTCGAACCAGGCGCTGTTCGCCCTGTACGGCACGACATACGGCGGGAACGGCGCGACGACCTTCCAGCTCCCCAACCTCACCTCTCTCACCCCGAACGGCATGACCTACTACGTGTGTAGTCAGGGCATCTTCCCCACCGGCAACTGAGGCCTCAGACCGCACCGGCGGTCCGTAGCCGGACGCTTGAGAGGGGTGTCACCTCGCGGTGACACCCCTCTCAAGACGGTTGTCAGTTGACGCGCTGCTCGTCGGCGTCGTCCTCGTCGTCGCCCGGGATGAACACGTCGACGACGGTCACGTTGATCTCGGCGACCTTCATGCCGACGAGCTCGGTGATGGCCTGGTGCACGGCCGCGCGGACGTTCGACGCCACCCGCTGCAGCTGCTCGGGGTAGTCGACCTGGATGGCGATGTCGGCGGCCACCTCGGTCTCGCCGACCTCGACGCTCACGCCCTGCGCGTGGTCCTTGGCTCCCACGGCCTGGCGGATGTTGCCGATGACGCGGGCTGCTCCTCCGCCGAGGGCGTGGACACCGGGAACCTCGGCCGCGGCGATGCCGGCGACCTTGGCGACGACGGCGTCGACGATGACGGTCGAGCCGCCGTCCTTCGTGGCGGGGGTGGTCGTGGCGGTGGTGGTGTTCTCGGCCATGTTCGCTTCCTTCCGTCGTTCCGGGACCGTGTGTCCCGCGATGTCACAGGTGAGACGCGGTGGGCGGCGCTTTCGTCACGCCGTTTTCCTGAGAGAACGCTGAAGATGGATGCCGCTTCGCCCTGCACCCCTCACGGCCCGCCGCGACGCCCGGAGAGGAATAGCGGGGATCGATCGGGCGTTGTTGTCGGGGTGAACGACGCCATGCCCTCCCTCTCTGTTCTCGATCTCGTCCCCGTCCGCAGCGGACAGAACAGCGCACAGGCGGTGAGCGCCGCCCTCGACCTGGTCGAGCGCGCCGACCGCCTCGGGTATCGCCGGTACTGGTTCGCCGAGCACCACAACATGCCCTCGGTCGCGTCGACCACACCCCCCGTGCTGATCGCCGCCGCGGCCGCCCGCACCTCGCGCATCCGCGTCGGATCGGGCGGCGTGATGCTGCCCAACCACTCCCCCCTCATCGTCGCCGAGCAGTTCGCCGCCCTCGAGGCCCTGGCCCCCGGCCGCATCGACCTCGGCATCGGCCGTGCCCCCGGCAGCGACCCGGTCATCACCCAGCTGCTGAACCGCTCGGGCACCACGAGCGATGTCTCCCGCTTCCCCGATCACGTGACCGACATCATGGCGCTCACCTCGCCCGATGGGGCGACGGTGCGCTTCACCTCGGGCACCGAGTACCAGGTGAAGGCGACGCCCGCGGCATCCGGGATGCCCCAGGTCTGGCTTCTCGGCTCGAGCGACTACTCGGCGCAGCTCGCGGCCAGCTTCGGCCTGCCCTACGTCTTCGCGAACCACTTCTCGGGCGAGGGGCTTACCCACGCACTCGGGGTGTACCGCGACCAGTTCGTTCCCAACGAGTCGGGTGAGGGCCCGCGCACCTTCGTCACCGCCAACGTCGTCGCCGCGCCGACCGCCGAAGAGGCCGAGGACCGCGCGCTGCCGCAGCTGCGCATGATGGCGCGGCTGCGGACGAACCGCCCCATGGTTCCGCTCGAGACGGTCGAGCAGGCGAAGGCGGAGCCGTTCGACGCGATGGCCGAATCGATCATGGCCTCGACCCGGCAGAAGTGGTTCGTGGGCACCGGCGATGACGTGCGCGCGCAGTTGAGTGCGTTCGCCGCGCAGCACGGCGTCGACGAGATCATGGTGTCGCCGGTGGCGGGAGCCTACGACGGCGAGACGTCCGAGGGCCGCGTGCAGACCCTCGAGCTCATCGCGGCTCCGGCGACCGTCGCGGCCTGACGCTCGGCGGCGTCGCCGCCGCGGGTGAGACGGCTGAGCCTCTCGCGGCCGCCGATACCGACGCGGGCTCCAGGCCCGTCGACGAGCTCGGGGACCGGGGCGCGCGGGGCGGCTAGGCCTTTCGAGGCCACCGGTCACCGACGCGGGCTCTAGGCCCGTCGACGAGCACAGGGGCCTGGCGGCGGGTCAGGCCTCGGGCTCACCACTCAGCAGGCCGCGCAGCCAGTCGCGCGCCTCGACGAACACGTCGTCGCTGTAGCGCTGCGGGTAGCGCACGATCGCGCGATCGGCGCGGGCGTACGACCCCAAGAAGATGACCTTCGGGCTGAACCGGCGGAGCCCCAGCAGGGCGTCGGCCATGCGCTCGTCGAGCACGTGACCGTCGGCGTCGATCACGAAGCGGTACCGGCCGAGGGCGTCGCCGATGGGGCGGGATGCCAACAGGCTCAGGTTGATCCCGCGCGTGGCGAACTGCTCGAGTAGTTCGAGCAGGGCACCCGGGTGGTCCTCGGGCAGCTCGACGATGAGCGAGGTCTTGTCGGCACCGGTGGGCGGAGCCGGAGCGACCGTGCGGCTGACGAGAACGAAACGCGTCACCGCGTTGGGGTTGTCGCCGATGTTCTCGGCCAGCACCGAGACGTCGTGGTGGGCGACGATGCCGGGGGCCGCCACCGCGGCATCCGCCGCACTCGTCCCATCGAGCACGCCCAGCGCGCTCGCGACATTGCTCTCGGCGGGGAGGTGCGCGTGGGCGGGGAGGTTCTTGCTGAGCCATCCGAGGCACTGCCCGTAGGCGACCGGGTGCGCGGCGACGAGCGAGACGTCGGCGAGGGTGGCTCCGGGGCGACCGACGAGCACGAAGTTCACCGGCACGAGGTATTCGCCCACGATGCGCAGGCCCGGCACGGTCGCCAGGGCATCCTGCGCGGTCGAGACTCCGCCGTCGACGGAGTTCTCGATGGCGATCATCGCGGCATCCGACCGCCCCTCAACGACGTCGGCGAGCGCTTCGCCGACGTTGCGCACGGGACGCCAGATCTGATCGCGCGCCTCGGGCACCTGCGCCAAGGCCGCCTCGGTGAACGTGCCGGCCGGGCCCAGGTAGCTGTAGGTACGGCGGGCGGGCACGGTCTCTGTGTCGGGCAGCACGGCGTCCAGCCTAGACCTGGGGGAAGATTCCGGATGCCGCGACAGCGGGCCCACGCCACCGTTGCGGACCGCATCGACCGGCGACCGCCCGCGACGCGACCACGGATTCTCTCAGAATGCGTCACAGCGTGTGCGCATGTCGGAGGGAGCGGGCAGACTGGGCGCATGAGCAGTCGCGCAGGGCAGCCCGCAGAGGCATCCGATCTCATCGACATCGACGAACTGATCGCGGCGTATTACGACCGCAAGCCGGATGCCGCGGTGCCCGAGCAGCGCGTCGCCTTCGGCACCAGCGGTCACCGCGGTTCGTCGCTGAGCACCAGCTTCAACGAAGACCACATCCTCGCCACGACCCAGGCGATCGTCGACTACCGCGCAGCGCAGGGGATCACCGGTCCGCTGTTCCTCGGTCGCGACACCCACGGGCTTTCGCTTCCCGCCGAACGCAGCGCCATCGAGGTGCTGGTCGCCAACGGTGTCGACGTGCGCGTCGACTCCCGCGACGCGTGGGTGCCGACCCCCGCGCTTAGCCACGCGATCCTCACGTACAACCGCGACCTCGCGGCCTCCGACCCCGGCCGCGCCGACGGCATCGTCGTCACGCCCTCGCACAACCCGCCGCGCGACGGCGGCTTCAAGTACAACCCCCCGCACGGCGGCCCCGCCGACACCGACGCGACGGGCTGGATCGCCGACCGCGCGAACGAGCTCATCGCCGCAGGGCTCGAGGGCGTGCATCGCACGCGGCACGCCGACATCGACCTCGACGGCCTGGGCCAGTACGACTTCCGCGACGCGTACGTCAGGGATCTGGCATCCATCATCGACGTCGACGCCATCAAGAGCGCCGGCGTCCGCATCGGCGCCGACCCGTTGGGCGGGGCATCGGTGGAGTACTGGGCGCTCATCGCCGAGGTCTACGGCCTCGATCTCACCGTCGTGAACCCCGAGGTCGACCCGACGTGGAAGTTCATGACGCTCGACTGGGACGAGAAGATCCGCATGGATCCCTCCTCGCCCTCGGCCATGGCCTCGCTGGTCGCCGCGCGCGACGAGTACGACATCCTCACCGGCAACGACGCCGATGCCGACCGCCACGGCATCGTCACCCCCGACGCGGGCCTGATGAACCCGAACCACTACCTCGCGGTCGCCATCGACTACCTGTTCTCGCACCGCCCGAACTGGCCGGCCGACGCCGCCGTGGGCAAGACGCTCGTGTCGTCGATGATCATCGACCGCGTGGCCGACGCCCTCGGCAAGACGCTGCTCGAAGTGCCCGTCGGGTTCAAGTGGTTCGTCCCCGGCCTGCTCGACGGCTCCGTCGCGTTCGGCGGCGAGGAGTCGGCGGGTGCGTCGTTCCTGCGCAAGGACGGCACGGTGTGGACGACCGACAAGGACGGCATCCTGCTCTGCCTGCTGGCCGCCGAGATCCTCGCCGTCACCGGCAAGACCCCCTCGCAGCGCTACGCCGAGCTCGAGCAGCAGTTCGGATCGTCCGCGTACCAGCGGGTCGATGCGCCCGCGTCGCCCGCGCAGAAGTCGGCTCTGTCGAAGCTGTCTCCGGATGCCGTGTCGGCCACCGAGCTCGCCGGTGAGCCCATCACCGCGAAGCTCTCGCACGCTCCCGGCAACGGCGCCGCGATCGGCGGGCTGAAGGTGCAGACGGAGTCGGCGTGGTTCGCCGCGCGCCCCTCGGGCACGGAGGACGTCTACAAGCTGTACGCCGAGTCGCTCCGCGGCGAGGACCACCTGCGCGAGGTGCAGGAAGAGGCGCGGGCCGTGGTCTCGGCCGCGCTCGGCCAGGCCTGATCCGCACGGTTCGTCAGCGGCGTCGCCCCTCGGGGCGGCGCCGCTTTCGCGTGCGCCGGCCTTGCGAGCGGCGCGGTCGGTTGCTCGGGCGGGCGGTCGGTTGCTCGGGCGAGCGGTCGGCACTGATAAACGCCATTCCTGACGAAACACGCGGCGAGGCTGCGTTTCTGAGAACGAACAGCGTTTATCGGTGACAGGGGCCAGGGGATACCGCCGCCCCGGCACTCAGAGGGAGTGACGGAGCGGGGATGCGGCGGCGGGACCCGCGGCATCCGCCCACCCGTTCCACCCGCCCACCACGCCGATAAACGCCGATCCGTGCGAGACACGCTGCGAGGCCGCGTTTCTGAGCAGCGACAGCGTTTATCGGCGACGGGGGCAGCGGGAACGCCGCGGCCCCGGCGCTCCGGGGAGCGTCGGGGCCGTGGCATCCGGTGCCGGATCAGGCGGGGGCGAAGGTCTTCGCGTCGATCACGAAGCGGTAGCGCACGTCGCTCTTCAGCACGCGCTCGTAGGCCTCGTTGATCTGATCGGCCGAGATCAGCTCGGTCTCGGGCGCGATGCCCTTCTCGGCGCAGAAGTCGAGCATCTCCTGGGTCTCGCGGATGCCGCCGATCGACGAACCCGCGAAGGAACGACGGTTGGTGAACAGCGTGAAGACCTGGATGGGCAGGGGCTCCGGCGGGGCGCCGACGTTGACCATCGTGCCGTTCAGGGCGAGAAGGCCCAGGTACTGCTTGAGGTCGAGCGGGGCGCTGACGGTGTTGATGATGAGGTCGAAGTGCTTCTTGAGCTTCTCGAAGGTCTCGTCGTCCTTCGTCGCGTAGTAGTGGTCGGCGCCCATCTTCAGGCCGTCGTCCTCCTTGCTCAGCGTCTGCGAGAGCACGGTGACCTCGGCGCCCATGGCGTGGGCGATCTTGACGGCCATGTGACCGAGCCCGCCGAGGCCGACGACGGCGACCTTCTTGCCGGGGCCGGCGTTCCAGTGGTTCAGCGGCGAGTAGGTCGTGATGCCCGCGCACAGCAGCGGAGCGGCCTTCTCGTAGGGGATCGACTCGGGAACGCGCAGCACGAAGTGCTCGTCGACGACGATCTTCTCGCTGTAGCCGCCCTGGGTGATCGTGCCGTCGACGTCCTTCGCGCCGTACGTGCCGATGTTGCCCTTCTCGCAGTACTGCTCCTCGCCCGCGAGGCAGTTCTCGCACTCGCGGCACGAGTTGACCATGCAGCCGACGCCGACGCGGTCGCCGACCTTGTGGCTGGTGACCTCGGAGCCGACCTCGGCGACCGTACCGACGATCTCGTGGCCGACGGTCAGGGGGTAGGGGACGTCGCCCCACTCGCCGCGGATGGTGTGGATGTCGGAGTGGCAGATGCCGGCGTAGGCGATGTCGATCAGGACGTCCTTCGGGCCGACCTCGCGGCGCTCGATGGTCGTGGGTTCGAGGGGTGAGGTCGCGGACGACGCCGCGTAGGCGTTGACGTGCATGGGTCTCCTCAGTGGGGATCGTTGCGGACGGTCAATCTTCTCCCGCCCGCGGGTGAAGAAGGTCGGGGTTGCACGGATGTGCGACGAGGGGGTGGGATGCCGCCACCCCCGCCACCCGGGAACGCCGAAGGCCGTGACGGTCGCGGGGAGGCGGCCGTCACGGCCTTCGGGTTCAGAGGGTCACGCGCGAGAGCGGCGCCGCAGCACCACCGCAGCGGCTCCCAGCAGGAGCAGCAGGAGGGCACCGACGGTCAACCCGGCCACCCCCTCGGTGTTCTGACCGGTGGTCGCCAGGTCGCGACCGTTCGCCGGCGAGGACCCTGCGGCGTTGTTCGCGGAGCCCGCCGGTGACCCGGCGCCGCCTCCGGCATCCGATCCTCCCGATCCGGAGCCCGCTCCCGCGCCCGGAGTGCCCGAGCCACCGCCGGCGCCGGGGTCCGTGACGGCCGCCGTGGGAACGACCGCCGTGGACACGGCACGGCCCTCGGTGAAGCCGGCCGCCGTCGCCGTCACCTGGACGGTGATCTGTCGCCCCTCGTCGGCCGCGGTCAGCGCGTACCCGTCGGCGGTGGCGCCGCCGATGGCGACCCCGTCGCGCATCCACACGAACGTTGTTCCGGCATCGGCCGGGTCGGTCACGGCGGCCGCACGCAGGGTGGAGCCCACGCGGGCCTCCCCCGTCAAAGCGACAGAGGTCACGCCGACGACGCGATCCACGGTCACCGAGTAGGTGCGCGAGGTGCCGTCGGGGGCCGTGACCTGCACGGTACCGACGTTGTCCGCCGCGGCGACGGCTGCCGCACGGGCGGTGGCGGCGCCCGCGGAGGCGCCGGGCTGGGTCACGACGACGCTCGCGTCCTCGTCGACCGCCAGGGCGTGCAGTGTCGGCCACGCCGCGCCGGTCGAGCTGACGGTGTAGTCGAGCGTGTCGGCGGCGAACCCTGCGACCGGCTCGTCGCCCACCGTCAAGCGGGCGAGGTCGGCGATGCCAGCCGGAGCCGGGGCTGCGGCGAAGATCTCGACCTCGGACACGATCATGTGGGTCTGCGACCGGGCGTTCATGACCACGCGGACCTCGTCGGCGGCACCAACGACCGGGACGTCGACCCGGGGCGCACCGCTCGAGGGCGTGGGGACCGGAACCGGGTCGCCCTCGATCCACGAGCCGCCGCTGACCCGACGGTCCACGCGCATCGTCGTGGGCCAGCTCAGCGTGTTGCCGTCACGGTAGAACTGCACCGCGACGTGCGTCAGCGTCTCGCGCTGCTTCAGGACGTAGCTCAGGGTGTCCTGGTCGTTCTTCGTTCCCGACCGCCAGTTCGACCAGCCCTTGTCGGTGGAGCTGCCGTTGATCGTGTTGGCGACGCCGTACTGCGCACTCTCGGTGAAGGTCGCCGACGGCTGGCTCTGCGGGGCCACATTGCGCTCCGACGCCGCGGTGACGATGACCGTCAGTCGCGCGTCGAGCTTCTCTCCGCTCGGTCCCGTCGCGATGCCCGTGACGGTGACGGTTCCCGTCGCGGCGAACGCCGCATCAGTCAGTCCATCCCAGGCCCACTGCACGGGCACCCAGAATCCGGAGCCCGAGGGGCTGAGCTCGGCCTGGACGCTGCCGTCGGCTTGGCTCTTCACCACGTCGAGCGCGCTCCCGGCGGGAACGGTGACGGATGCCGGGCGCGTGGCCGTGTACGGCCCCACCTCGACTGTCGCGGTCGCCTCGAAGGGCGCCCCGAACAGGTCGGTACCGGTCCCGCGCACCTGGACGGTGCCCAGGCGCGAGAAATCCGCGCCGTCCGTCTGCCAGGTCACCGCGGCGCTGCGGAGCGTCCGTCCGGCGTAGCGCAGCGTGACGGTGCCGGGCAGGGTGGGGCTCACGCCCACGGCGGTCGCCGCCGAGACCGGCTCGGCGCCGATGACCGCGGTGCCGGCGATGCGCCACTGCTGGTTCCCCCCGCCGTTGGAGGTCCACAGGCCCACGGACGCACCGGGGGTGGTGCTCGCCCCGTTGACGTCGAGCACGCGTTCGCTCGCTACGTTCAACGGGGAGTAGAAGGTGCCGTCGGTCGTCGACGCCATCCATTGCAACGCCGGATTCGTCGCGGCCGCGGCCGGGTCGGCATCCACCAGGGCGGTGTTGGTGCCGTTCGAGGCGAGGAACTTCCCCGACCCGTTCTGAAGCGTGAAGCGGTGGCGGTTCGTTCCTGCCCCGTCGATCGTGCGCACGGTCCACGACTGGGCGCGAGCCGCGTCGGTGGTCGTCGCGGCGGTGCGCACCGCGAGCGTCGAGGCGCCGTCGAGCGCGAGTCCGCTCTGCAGACCGGAGAGCTGCACGGTCTGTCCGTCGCGGAAGGCCGCCGCGTCGGAGGACACTCCCGACACGCCGTCGATCTCGAACGTCACGACGGATTTGGCGGGGATGGTGAGCGTCGCGGTTCGGGATGCCGCGTCCACCGCGACCGGCTGCCCCTTCACGAGCGCGTTGAGCGTCGGCGCGTCGGCCGTCGACTGGGTCGTGACGATCGGGGTCACGGTCGCCCCGGGCGCGACGGTGCCGAAGTCGCGCAGGTCGATCTGCACGGTGCGGGCCGAGGCCTCGGAGTTGACGTGCACGATCGTCGCGCCCTGGCCGTCTTCGTCGATCGCCGCGGTCGACTGGGCGTTGTCGGTCGCCATGAGGTGGTCGCCGGGCGCGATGTAGTGGGTGAAGTTGCGCACCGTGTTGAACTTCTCGTTCGTCAGCACCTGGCACGAGGGGTCGGCGTCGCCGTCCTTCAGGCGCCGCTCGGACATCCCCTGGGCGTTGCAGTCGAAGTCGATGAAGACGCTGCCCCAGTTGAGCTTCTCGACCTTCTCCATGTTGTACAGGTCTTCGACCGGCTGCCAGAACACCCACGCGTCGGGCTCGAGCTCGCGCAGGTCGCCCACGATGTGCTGGGCCATGCCGAGGCCGTTCTCGATGTCGTCGGTGACGAAGCCCTTGTTCTGGGCGGTCCAGTTGCCCTCGACCTCGCTCATCCACAGCGGCTTGTCCGCGGCCTTGGAGATGTCGCGCACGACCTGCCGGCCGTCGGTGCCGTAGGTGTGGACGTTCAGCTGGTCGACCAGGCTCTTGGACTGAGCCGACCACGCGTTCCAGTTGGTGGCGAAGATGCCGGGGTTGGTCTCGTCCATCGCCGAGATGACGGCGTCGGTGGTGGTGCTCGGCTGCGCGAGGCGGGCCGCGAGCGCCTTGACCATGGCATCCTGCGCCTGGGGCCCGATGTGCGCGCCCTCCTGGCGACCGCCCGTGGGCCAGGTCGCGCCGTTGGGGATCTGGGTCTGCCAGTAGTTCGTGTTCGGCTCGTTGAACGGGTCGATCGTGTCGAAGGTGATGCCGTGCTTCTTCTCGAGCTCGTCGACGACGTTCACGAGGTAGCCGGCGAACTTGTCCATGTCGGCGGGCGCGAGCTGCTCGCTCGTGGCATTGTTGATGCCTCCGGAGGCGTACCCGCTCTGGGTGAGGAAGTACGGCGGGGAGTTGCTGAAGGCCTCCCAGTGGGTGACCTTGCCCTTGAGGGCGTCGAGCCACCAGCGCTGGGCGGAGTCTTTCGAGAAGTCGTACGCGTTCGGGTCGTCGGGATTCCAGGCCGCCTTGTAGCGCGCACGGTCGGCGTAGTTCGAGGTGATCGCGCCGTTGGCGTCCGTCGCCGGGAGATCGGGGTTCCAGAAGCCGGGGACCGCTCCGCCGGGGCGCAGGTACGACGGCACGTCGGATGCGTTGCCGCCGCCGATGTTGTACCGCGCGATATTGAGGTTGAGCCCGTCTTCGCCGAACACGGCGTCGAAGAGCTTCTGTCGGACGTCGGCGGGGTAGTTGCCCGTCGCGTTGGCGAACCAGACGAGGCTCGTCCCCCACCCCTCGAACGGCTTCTCGGAGGCGGTGGCGGGGTTGGGGGTGATGCGCACGGGGGCGGCGGTCGCCGCCTCGGCGGGCGCGGGGGCCACGGCGGCCGTGGCGGTGATCGCCCCGGCGGCGAGGGCCACGGCGCAGGTCATCGACAACAGTCGAGCTGACTTCATCGTCATTCCGATCCGGCCGCAGCGGTGCGACCTCAGGTGGGGATGTTGACGTCAACATGTTGACGTCAACACCGAGCCTAAGGGAGCACTATGGATTGCCGCAACGTTTCCCCAGAATGTGTCGTCTCCGCGCGGCGCACGAGCGGAGCGGCTCGTCAAAGGCACGGCGCAAGCCGGCGCGCACGATCGGTGCGCGCATCCACGACGGTGCGAGCCCGCCCGCGCGGCGCGCGACCCGTGCGCGACTCAGAGGCGCGGCTCAGAGGCGCGGCGCGGAGCTGGCGCGAACCACCAGCGAGGTCGGAACGAGGGTGCGGGCGTGCTCGCCGCCCTCGCCCTCGATGTCGGCGATCAGGGCGCTCATCGCCTCTTCACCGACGCGCTCGAAGCGCTGGCGCACGGTGGTGAGCGGCGGCCAGAAGTTCGCCGCCTCGGGCATGTCGTCGAAGCCCACGACACTGACGTCGCGGGGCACGACGCGACCCGCCTCGTGCAGCGCGCGGATCACCCCGAGGGCCATCTGGTCGTTCGCGGCGAAGACCGCGGTCACGGCCGGATCCTGGGCGAGCGCCTGACCGATCCGGTGGCCGGAGTCGGCGGTCCAGTCACCGATCTGCACCTCGGGCACACGGCATCCGCGGTCCTCGAGCGCCGAGCGCCACGCATCGCGCCGCCGCTCCGCGGCGAACGACTCGGGCGGACCCGACAGGTGCCACACGGTCTCGTGGCCGAGGTCGAGGAGGTGCTCCGTGGCCAGACGCGCCCCCTGGGCCTGGTCGTTGTCGACGACGGCGTAGGGGTAGTCGGCACTCGAGTCCACGACGACGACCGGGAGCCCCGTCGGCAGAGAGAGCTCGTTCTCGCCGAGTCGATGCGTCTCGATGAGGATGACGATCCCGTCGACCGCGTGCTCGTGAAGGCGCAGGAACGCGCCCGACACGTCGGACTGAGAGGCCGACTGCACGGTGATGAGGGTGATGGAGTATCCGGATGCCGCGGCCACCGACGCGAGCGCGTCGAGGGTGCGCGTGTTGCCGTAGGAGCTCAGCGAGAACATGATGACGCCGATGCTGCGGAAGCGCCCCGACCGCAGAGCCCGAGCGGCACTGTTCGGGCGATACCCCAGGGTGGACATCGCGTCGAGCACCCGCTGTCGAGTGTCGGGGTCGACGTTCGTGCGACCATTGGCGACGCGCGAGACGGTCTGTCCCGACACCCCCGCGGCCGCAGCCACGTCGGCCATCGACACCTCGCGTCGACGCTCGCGCGTCGGAATCGCGGTCGACGTCGTCGTCGTCTCGCTCATGCATGCCCCCTTGGGATGTTGACGTTGACACACTAGCGGGGTCGAGTTATGTTTACGTCAACATCTCGGCCAACCCGACCGAAATGCGCACCAACGAAGAGGCACCGGACGATGACGACCACTGCGGCACCCCCGCCCGCCCTGCGCACCCCCCAGCGCAAGCGGCGCTCCCGAATCGAAGACCGCGGCTGGCTGTTCGTCGCCCCGTTCGCCCTCGTCTTTGCCCTCGTGTTCCTGGCGCCGCTGGCGTACTCGGTCTACCTGAGCCTGTTCCGCGACCAGCTCATCGGCGGCAACGCCTTCGTCGGTCTCGACAACTACATCGCGGCCTTCGGCGACGCGAAGTTCTGGGACGGCTTCGGGCGCGTCCTGATCTTCCTCGTCGTGCAGGTGCCGATCATGCTGCTGCTGGCCCTCGGCGCCGCCCTCGCGATCGACAGCGCACGGCTTCACGCGGCCGGTTTCTACCGCATGGTGATCTTCCTCCCCTACGCGGTGCCCGCCGTCGTGGCCGTGCTGATGTGGGGCTACATCTACGGCGACCAGTTCGGCCTGACGCGCAACCTCAACGACCTGTTGGGCGGACAGTTCGTGCAGCCCTTCCTGCCCGAATGGATGCTGCTGTCGATCGGCAACATCGTCACGTGGCAGTTCGTCGGCTACAACATGCTGATCTTCTACTCCTCGTTGAAGACCATCCCCAACGAGCTGTACGAAGCGGCATCCATCGACGGAGCGGGCGCCTGGCGCACGATCTTCTCGATCAAGATCCCGGCCGTGCGCGGCGCGGTCGTCATCGCGACCATCTTCTCGATCATCGGCAGCTTCCAGCTCTTCAACGAGCCGAACATCCTCAAGCCGCTCGCACCCAACGTGATCTCGACGTTCTTCACGCCGAACATGTACGCGTACAACCTCTCGTTCGCCGGCCAGCAGTACAACTACGCGGCCACGATCGCCATCATCATGGGCGTCATCACCGCCGTCATCGCTTACGTCGTGCAGCTGCGCGGCTCCCGTCAGGAGGCGCGATGACCACCGCGACCGCACCCCGTACCGACACCGTCGCCGTGACCACCGAGCGACAGGGCGCCCGCCGCCGCTTCGCGCGCACCTCGCCCACGCACAGCAAGAAATCGGTCGTCCTCACCATCGTGATGGCGCTGTACCTGCTGTACACGCTCGTGCCCCTCGCGTGGCTGGTCATCAACGCCACCAAGACCCAGCCCGACCTGTTCAGCACCTTCGGCCTCGGGCCGGGCAACAGCTTCGCGCTGTTCGACAACATCGCGCAGACCCTGACCTACCGCGACGGGATCTTCCTGCGCTGGCTCGGCAACACGCTGCTCTACGTCGTCGTCGGCGCCGGCGGGGCGACGCTCCTCGCAACGCTCGCGGGCTACGGCCTGGCGAAGTACAACTTCCGCGGCCGCAAGGCGGTGTTCGCCGTGGTGCTCGGTGCGATCGCCGTCCCCGGTACCGCCCTCGCCGTGCCGACCTTCCTGCTGTTCAGCCAGCTCGGGATCACGAACACCCCCTGGGCGATCATCATCCCGTCGCTCATCAGCCCGTTCGGCCTCTACCTGATCTGGGTCTACGCGACCGACGCCATCCCCACCGAGCTGCTCGAGGCCGCCCGCATGGACGGGGCCGGAGAATTCCGCACCTTCTTCACCATCTCGATCCGCCTGCTCACGCCCGGCATCGTCACGGTGCTGCTGTTCGCGGTGGTGGCGACCTGGAACAACTACTTCCTCCCGCTGATCATGCTGAGCGACCCCGCGTGGTACCCGCTCACCGTCGGCCTCAACCAGTGGAACGCGCAGGCGACCGGTGTCGCCGCGCAGCCCATCTACAACCTCGTGATCACCGGATCGCTGCTCTCGATCATCCCGATCGTCGCCGCGTTCCTGCTGCTCCAGCGCTTCTGGCAGTCGGGTCTGACCGCCGGCAGCGTCAAGGAGTGATCCACCCGAGCTCCCCCTGACCGGGGCATCGCCCCGGAAACCCGCAACACCGCACCACCGGAGCGTCCTGCCCCGGAAACCACAACACCCCGGGGCTCCCGCCCCGACTCCACAACAACGAAGTGAAGGAACCGATGACATTCATGCGCAAGAGCACCGCCGCTCGGCGGGCCGTCTTCGCCGTCGCCGCCACCGCCCTGACGGTGGGCGCCCTGACCGCGTGCTCGGGCGGTAACGCCGGCGGCGCCGCCGGCGGATCGGCCGACGACATCGAGAAGGCCCTCGAGGCCGGTGGCGAGATCACGTACTGGTCCTGGACCCCCTCGGCCGAGGCCCAGGTCAAGGCCTTCGAGGCGAAGTACCCCAAGGTCAAGGTCAACTACGTCAACGCCGGCACCAACACCGAGGAGTACACCAAGCTCCAGAACGCCATCAAGGCGGGCTCGGGTGCCCCCGACGTCGTCCAGATCGAGTACTACGCCTTCCCGCAGTTCGCCCTCTCGGACTCGCTGCTCGACCTGTCGTCGTACGGGTTCGCCGATCTCAAGGGCGACTACGCGACCGGCCCCTGGGGCTCCGTCAACTTCGACGGCAAGCTCTACGGCCTGCCGCAGGACTCGGGCCCCATGGCCCTGTTCTACAACAAGTCGGTCTTCGACCAGTTCGGCATCGCCGTCCCGACCACGTGGGACGAGTACGTCGCCGCGGCCGAGAAGCTGCACGCCGCCGACCCGACCAAGTACATCACCGCCGACACCGGCGACTCCGGCTTCACCACCAGCATGATCTGGCAGGCCGGCGGCACCCCGTTCAAGACCTCGGGCACCGACGTCACCATCGACCTGCAGGACAGCGGGTCGAAGAAGTTCGCCGACAACTGGAACCGTCTTATCGAGGGCGGCCTGCTCTCGGACACCCCCAGCTGGAGCGACGAGTGGTTCAAGGGCCTCGGTGACGGCTCGATCGCCTCGCTCGTCATCGGCGCCTGGATGCCCGGCGTGCTGGAGTCCTCGGTGAAGGACGGCTCGGGCAAGTGGGCCGTGGCCCCCATCCCCACCTACGACGGCAAGGCCGTGACGGCCGAGAACGGCGGCGGTGGCCAGGCCGTGACCAAGCAGAGCAAGAACCCCGCCCTCGCGGCAGGCTTCCTCAAGTGGCTCAACAACGATGACGAGAGCCTGAAGATCTTCGCCGAGTCGGGTGGATTCCCCTCCACCACCGCTCAGCTGAGCGACCCCGCCTTCGTCGACAAGAAGTCGGACTACTTCGGCGGCCAGCAGATCAACCAGGTCCTCACGCAGGCCTCGAGCGAGGTCCGCGAGGGCTGGAGCTACCTGCCGTTCCAGGTGTACGCCAACAGCATCTACGGCGACACCGTGGGCCAGGCCTACTCGAAGAAGAGCGACCTCAACGCGGGCCTGACCGCGTGGCAGGACCAGCTCGTCCAGTACGGCAACGACCAGGGCTTCTCGGTCAACAAGTAAGAAGTTCCCGGGGCGGGTCGCGTGCACGCATGCGGCCCGCCCCTTCCATTCCCTCGCCAGGAGAGACCCGAATGACCTCCCCCACCCGCATCGTCGTCGACCGCACCGCGGTCGGAGCCGCCGTCCCCCGCCGCTTGTTCGGCTCGTTCGTCGAGCACATGGGCCGTTGCGTGTACGACGGCATCCACTCCCCCGGCCACGACACCGCGAACCCCGAGGGTTTCCGCGCCGACGTGCTCGAGCTCGTCCGCGAGCTGGGCGCCACCGTCGTGCGCTATCCCGGCGGCAACTTCGTGTCGGGCTACCGCTGGGAGGACGGCGTGGGCGCTCGCTCGCAGCGTCCGGTCCGGCTGGATGCCGCCTGGCACAGCACCGAGACCAATCAGGTGGGTCTGCACGAGTTCGCCGAATGGGCGGATGCCGCGGGCCTCGAGGTCATGGAGGCCGTGAACCTCGGCACGCGCGGCGTCGCCGAGGCGGCCGACCTGCTCGAGTACGCGAACCACCCCTCGGGCACCGCCCTGAGCGATCGCCGGCGCGAGAACGGCCGGGAAGACCCCTTCGGCATCCGCCTGTGGTGCCTGGGCAACGAGATGGACGGTCCCTGGCAGATCGGCCACAAGACCGCCGACGAGTACGGTCGCCTCTCGGCCGAAACGGCGCGCATGATGCGCTTCATCGACCCGACGGTCGAGCTCGTGGCCGCGGGCAGCTCGAACCACGAGATGCCGACCTTCGGCGCGTGGGAGCGCACGGTGCTCCGTCACACCGCAGGCCTCATCGACCACATCTCCGTGCACGCGTACTACGAGGAGGACCCCGCCGACCCCGCGAGCTTCCTCGCCAGCGGCGCGGCCCTCGATCGCTACATCGGCGAGGTCGCCGACATCATCGACGAGGTCGGGGCGACAACCCCTGACGGGCGTCCGGTCGGCATCAGCGTCGACGAGTGGAACGTCTGGAACCAGACGCGGTGGAACGAGGTCGACAAGCCGCGCGTCTTCACGGGCGACTGGCCCATCGCACCGCGCCTGATCGAGGACGACTACACCGTCACCGACGCGGTCGTCGTCGGATCTCTCCTCATCACTCTCATCCGCCGCTCCGACCGCGTGTCGATGGCCAACCTCGCCCAGCTGGTGAACGTCATCGCCCCCATCCGCACCGAGCCCGGTGGCGGGGTCGCCTGGCGCCAGACCACCTTCCATCCCTTCGCCCTCACCGCGAAGGCGGCATCCGGTCGCGTCGTCGTCCCCCACGTCGAGGGTGCCACGATCGACACCGCTCGCCACGGGCGCGTCGACGCCGTCGACACGGTCGCGACCGTGGACGGCGACACCGTCTCGGTGTTCCTCGCCCACCGCGACCTCGAGTCGGCGACCCCGGTCGAGCTGGATCTCGGCCGCGTCTCCGACGTCGAGGCCGTGATCGTCACCGTCCCCGAGGGCGGAGACCGACACACCACCAACTCCGCCGACGGCGAGCCCGTCGCACCGGCTGCCCTCGCGGTCGAGGCCGGCTCCGACGGCATCCTGCGCTTCACCCTCCCCGCCCTCGCCTGGGTGCGCCTGACCGCGCGCCTCAACGACTGATACCGAAAGACACCGTGACGACTTTCTCCATCGGCGAGACCGACTTCCTGCTCGACGGGAAGCCCCACCAGGTCATCTCCGGCACCCTGCACTACTTCCGCATCCACCCTGAGCACTGGGCCGACCGCATCCGGACGGCGAAGGCGATGGGCCTCAACACCATCGAGACCTACGTCGCATGGAACGCGCACGAGCCGGTGCGCGGTGAGTGGGATGCCACGGGCTGGAACGACCTGGGCCGCTTCCTCGACCTCATCGCCGCCGAGGGCCTGCACGCGATCGTGCGACCCGGCCCCTACATCTGTGCGGAGTGGCACAACGGCGGACTGCCCGTGTGGCTGACCTCGACGCCGGGCATCGGCATCCGTCGCTCAGAACCCCAGTTCGTCGAGGCGGTGTCGGGGTACCTCCGCCGCGTGTACGAGATCGTGGCCCCGCGCCAGATCGACCGCGGCGGCAACGTCGTGCTCGTGCAGATCGAGAACGAGTACGGCGCCTACGGCTCCGACAAGACCTACCTGCGCGAGCTCGTCCGCGTGACCGAGGCGGCCGGCATCACGGTGCCGCTGACCACCGTCGACCAGCCGATGCCGTGGATGCTCGAGGCCGGCAGCCTTCCCGGGCTGCACCTCACCGGCTCGTTCGGTTCGCGCTCCGAGGAACGGCTCGCCACCCTCCGCGAGCACCAGCCCACCGGACCGCTGATGTGCAGCGAGTTCTGGGACGGCTGGTTCGACTGGTGGGGCAGCATCCACCACACGACCGACCCCGCGGCATCCGCCCACGACCTCGACGTGCTGCTCGCCGCCGGGGCCTCGGTGAACATCTACATGGTGCACGGCGGCACGAACTTCGGCACGACGAACGGGGCGAACGACAAGGGCCGCTACGACCCCATCGTCACCTCGTACGACTACGACGCCCCGATCGACGAGTCGGGACACCCCACAGCGAAGTTCCACGCGTTCCGCGAGGTCATCGCCAAGTACGCGCCCGTCCCCGAGCAGGTCCCCGGCCCCCGGCCCGACGCCCCCGCCCTTGAGGTCGCCCTCTCGGGCGAGGGCGATTGGATGCCGCCCCTCAACGCGGCCGCCATCGCCGACGACCCGCCGAGCTTCGAGCAGATCGCCCACCTCGGTCCCCTCGTCCGCTATGACGTCGACCTCCCCGCGTTCGCCGGGCCCGCGGCCCTCGTCTTCGACGAGATCCGCGACCTCGCGTGGGTGCACGTGGACGGGACCCCGGTGGGTCGACTGTCGCGGGCTCTGCACGAGCGCGCACTCACGATCCCCGCGGGCGCACGGCTCACCGTCCTCGTCGAGGACCAGGGCCGGGTGAACTACGCCGACCGCCTCGGCGAGGCGAAGGGGCTCGTCGGCTCCGTGACGCTCAACGGCGAGGCGCTCACCGGGTGGACCGCGACCCCGGTCGCCCTCGAGACCGCCGCGGGAAGCGGCACGGGCACTGTTGGACGCGCTCTGCTGCGCGGGTCGTTCGAGCTCCACGCCCCCGTCGACCTGTTCCTCGACACCACCTCGTGGGGCAAGGGATACGCCTTCGTCAACGGCTTCTTCCTCGGCCGCTACTGGAACAACGTCCCTCAGAACACGCTGTACGTGCCCGGCCCCGCGATGCGCGCGGGGGCGAACGAGATCGTCGTCCTCGAGCTGGAGCACGCCGTCGAGCCGGTCGCGCGCTTCGTCGCGGAGCCGTCGCTCGGTCAGCTCGAGGAGTAACGCGTCACGAGAACAGGCGCGTGCGCCGAGAACAGGCCGGTCCCGCGCGGATCGGCCTGTTCTTGTGGCATCCCCTGTTCTGGTGACGCCGCGCGCCCGCCCGCCCGCCCGCGCGCCGCACCCCGCTCTCCCCGCGCGTGAGGCGCCAAGATGTGTCGCTTGGCGGCACCCGTGGGCGACACTTCTTGGCGCCTCACGCGAAAGAAGAGGGAGCAGGATGGGGGGCATGACGATGGCCACGTGGCTCCGCTCGCTCCCCTCCCTCACCGGCGCCCCACCGACCCCGGATGCCGAGCCCCTTCCCGACCAGCCGGAGGAGCTCTTCGAGCGGTGGATCCGGCAGGCCGTCGACGCCGGCGTGGCCGAGGCGCACGGTGCCACGCTCTCGACGGTCGATGCCCACGGCGTCCCGGACGCCCGCACGCTGATCCTCAAAGACCTCGGGCCCGACGGGTGGGCTTTCGCCGGGCCACGGGCCTCCGCGAAAGCGGCGCAGCTGGCCGCACATCCCGCCGCGGCGCTGACCTTCTGGTGGCCGGCGGTGCTGCGCAGCGTTCGCGTGCGCGGGCGCGTGGTGGAGGCCTCGGCCGAGGAGTCGGTGGCGGATCTCGCCGCGCGCTCGGCCGCCGCCCGCGACGGCACCGGCCCGGGCGAGTGGGTGCTGTGGCGCCTGGTCGCCGACCGCGTGGAGTTCTGGCAGGGCTCCCCCGACCGCAGGCACCTGCGCACGATCTACCGCCGCACCGACGACGGCTGGCAGCTGACCGACCCCGAGAGCGAGACCCGATGAGCGACTACGAGATCACCGAGATCGGCGGGCTCGACGCCTGGCGCGACCACTTCGGCGGCTTCGTCCCCGCCCGCTCGCGCGACGGGCGCCGCGTGGTCGACCACGAGCTGACGATGCAGTTCATCGGCATGACCGCGAACGCCCTCGCCCCCGGCGAGGAGGCCGGATACTGGCACACGCACACCCGCGTCGAGGAGCTGTACGTGTTCCTCGAGGGGCGCGGTCAGATGGGCCTCGACGATGACGTGGTCGACGTCGGCCCCGGCAGCGTCGTGCGGGTCGGGCAGAACGTGTGGCGCACGTGGCGCGCGGTCCCGGACAGCGACCGCGAACTGCGCTGGCTCTGCATCCGCGCGGGCGGCGAGGCCCTCCCCCACATCCCCGACGACAGCTCGCGCGACCCCGAGCGTCCGATGCCCTGGGGCGACGGCGCCTGAAACGAGACCCGCTTCAGGTACGCGATCGCGCGTGGTGTCGCTTCACGCGGTTGCGATTGCCGCACCCCGCGGCGGTGCACCAGATGCGGTTGTGACGCGGAGAAGTGTCGAGATACACCCAGCCGCACGCCTCATCGCCGCAGCGGCGCGCGCTCCGAAGGTCGCTGGTCAGGAGGTCATGGGCAAGGAAAGCGATCGCCGTGCGCGGACCGGTCGGATCGGCGGGCGGATGCCAGCGCCACCGGCCGTCGTCGCGCTCGAGGCTCGAGCGACTCAGGGCTTCGATGTGCTCGCGGGCGATGAGGGCCGCGGCATCCGGAGAGTCTTCGAAAACGGCCTCGTAGACGGCTTCTCGCAGCGCGATGATCGCGGCGTGCTCCGCCGCAGCCACGTCGGGTGCGGTGGAAGCGACGGCGCCGCGGTCGATGAGGTCGATCTCGGCGCACCAGTCGAGGACGGCGTCGAAGTCGGCCAGCGTGTCGATGGCGCGGGTGTCGTCGAGTCGCCAGTGCACCGTGTCGACGAGGTCGAAGGCGGGATGGCCGCCGACACGGGGATACGTCGTCGTGCCCATACCGCACATTTTAATGGCTGAGAAAGCATTGACGCGTTACAGTCTGGACGTCAGTCTGTAACGCGTGAATCACGTTACGCCCATTAGAAAGGAACTTGGCCGCGATTTCCGCCGGTTCTGGTTGGCGCAGACGACCTCGGCCGTGGGCAGCCAGGTCGGAGACCTCGCCGTCCCGCTCCTCGCCGTCGTCGTCCTGCATGCGACGGCGGTGGAGGCCGGGCTCGTGGGCGTCGCGCGCTGGCTCCCGTTCCTGCTGCTCGCTCTTCCTCTCGGCGTCTTCGTCGACCGGCAGCGGCGGCGCCCCGTCCTCGTCATCGCCGATCTCGCGCGCGCCGCCCTCCTCATCGCTCTCGTCGTCGTCGCTGTAACGGGCGCCCTCACCCTCCCCGCGCTCCTGGGGCTCATCTTCGTGATCGGATCCTTCACCGTCGCCTTCGAGGTGGCCTACCAGTCCTTCCTCCCCGCCGTCGTGGCACGGGACGAGCTCGAGAGGGCGAACGGGCGGCTCCAGGCCACGGCCTCGGCGGCTCAGGTCGGGGGACCCGGGCTCGGCGGGTGGCTCGTGCAGACCCTCACCGCACCCTGGGCGCTCCTGGCCCAAGCCGTCACCTATGTCGTCTCAGCCGCCGCGCTGCTCGGCATCCGCTCATCGGAGCACGGCCCGATCCGTGAGCGGCGCGGCGCTCTCGCACAGCTGCGAGAGGGACTTCGTTACGTCCGTGGAGACCGCTACCTCGTCTCGCTCGTGGGTTTTTCAGCGATCTACAACCTCTTCGCGCAGTGGATCACCGTGTTGCTGCTCGTGTACGCCGTGCGCGAGCTCGGCCTCACGGCGGGCCACCTCGGCCTCATCTTCAGCCTCGGCGCGGTGGGAGCAGTGATCGGCGCCACCGCCGCCCCGGCGAGTGCGCGGCGCTTCGGCGTCGGACCCGTGCTCGTCGCCTGCGCGGGCGCGGAGAGCCTCGTGCTCGCGGCCATCCCCTTCGTGGATGCCATGTGGTCGACACCCGTGATCGTCGCCGCGCTCGTCGCGGTCTTCGTCATCAACGGCGCCGGCACCTCCCTCTCGAGCGTCGTCGCCCTCACACTTCGGCAGTTGCGTACACCCGATGAGCTGCTCGGGCGGGTGAACGCGACCGTTCGATGGATCTCGTACGGCGTCGTCGCGATCGGTGCAGGCCTCGGCGGTCTCGCTGGCGAGGCGCTGGGGGCCCGGGCCGGTATCGCCGTGGGGTGTGTCGGAGTGGCACTCACCGTCGTTTGGGTGGCGGCCTCGCCGTTGCGCACGGTGCGCGACGCCGCGAGTCTCGCTCTGCGCTGACCCACGGCGTCGCGTCACTCCGACGCGAGTACGGGCTCCGAGGCATCCGGAACCTTCGCTTTGAGCGAGGGACTGGTGAAGCGCGTCCGGCCGATGACGACGGCGGCGGCGACCATGAGCACGGCTCCCAGCACGTACGGCGCGGCGTGGGCGACATGGGCGTAGAGCAGGCCCGCCACCAGCGGGGCGACCGTTCCGACCGCGGCGTTGAGGGATTGCGCGGCCCCGGCGATCCAGCCCTGCTCGTCGTCTCCGACGGCATTGGAGAGCAGACCGTCCATGGTCGCCTGAGCCGCACCCTGGCCCGCCGCGAGCGTCAGGGCGCCGACGATGAACAGCCACGGCTGGGCGAGCAGCGACGCCACCCCGGCGAGGGCGACCAGCCCGACCGCCTGGGTGACGATGCCGCTGACCACGACGCCCCGCTCGCCGATGCGCGGCAGCAGGAAGCCGAGCAGCACGCCCTGGATCGCGATGTCGATGATGCCGACGCACGCGGTGAGCAGGCCGATCGCGGTGGGGGTCCACGAGATCGCGTCGAGCGCGAGCACGCTGAAGTTGTTGACGAAGAAGCCGAACGGCAGCCCCACGAGGATCAGGCCGATCATGAGCCCGCGCAGCTCGGGCCGGCGGAACACCCCGCGGAACACCGCGAACGGGTGCACCGCCCGCAGGTCGAGCGAGGTGATGCGCTTGCTGGGCGCGAGGCTCTCGGGCAGCAGGAAGATGCTGAGGATCGCGACCGTCAGCGCGAGGCCGGCGGTGACGAAGACGGGCAGATCGACGTCGATCGCGGCGAGGGTGCCGCCGAGGGCGGGGCCGACCATCGTGCCGATACCCGCGGTCGCGCCGAGCACGCCGAAGCGACGCGCGCGCTTGTCGGGCGGGGTGATGTCGGCGAGGTAGGCGAAGAGGGCGGGGAGGTCGCCGGCGGTGACGCCCTGCACGATGCGGCCGAGCAGCAGCACCCAGATCGCCCCGCCGACGCCGAAGAGCAGGAACCCGAGGGCGGCGCCGAACCCGGCGACGATGATCACCGGTCGGCGACCGAAGCGGTCGGAGATGCGGCCGAGGAAGGGGGCGACGAGGAACGCGCAGAGCGCATTGACCGTCTCGAGGATGCCGACCCAGACGGCCAGATCGGCCGGGTTCGACACGTAGCGGAGCACGACGAAGGGCAGGACGGGGAGCACGACGGTCATGCCGGCGGTGGTCAGCGTCGTGATGACGACGAGCATGACCCAGGCGCGGCGGCCCGACTGAGGAGAGAGCGAAAGTGAAGTCACGCCGTAACTGTACTCGTACCAGTTTTGTTGTCAACACGATTTCAGAGTCGTCCCGGTATTGTGGGGCTATGAGCGAGACGATCGGCCGCCGCGAGCGCAAGAAAGCGGCAACCCGCAAGGCCATCTCGGACGCGGCGACGATCCTGTTCGTGGAGCGCGGCTTCGACGAGGTCAGCATCCGCGAGGTCGCCGAGGCCGCCGACGTGTCACCGACGACGGTGTTCGCGCACTTCCCGCAGAAGGAAGCTCTCGTCTTCGACGAGGACGACGCCCAGCGCGACCTGCTCGTCGGCGCGGTGCGCGACCGCACCCCGGGAACCTCGGTGTCGCAGGCACTGAGAGACCTCTATCGCCGCGAGCTCTTCGGCCTGGCCTTCGACCCGACCGGCGACAACCGCCGGCGGTTCATGGCACTCATCTCCGACACCCCCGCGCTTCGCGAGTACGCCGCGCGCATGTGGGTCCGTCACGAAGACGCCCTCGCCCAGGCGATCGCCGAGACCACGGGGCGTGAGACACCGGATGCCCCGGTGCGCGTGTACGCGCGGATGGTCCTGCAACTGCAGATCCTCGCCTTCGAGAACGACGACTCCGAGGCCACGATCGAGGCGGGCTTCCGCATCCTCGACGAGGGCTGGCACGAGGAGCGCTGACGCCCGGCACGCGGCCGGTTTGGGGCGCGTACTTCCGTTTGGGGCAGAACATTCACGCCCCAAGCTGCAGATCTCGCCCCAGACGCAAGACATCGACCGGCACGTGAGGTCGCGGCGTTTGGGGCGAATTCCGGCGTTCGGGGCGGGAATGTCACGCCCCGAACGGACGATCGCGCCCCGAACCGGAGAACCGCGACCGACGGCGGCGGCGAGCGCCTCTAGACCGAGGCGCGCCAGACGATCGGGGCGTCGAGCAGGATGCCGCCGGCATCGGCCACCCCGCCCGAGAGCTGCAGCAGCACGGCCTCGGCGGCCGCGGCACCCAGTCCCTCTGCGGGCTGGTCGATCGTGGTGAGCGGCGGATCGGTGCGCACCGCCCACGCACTGTCGTCGAAGCCGACCACGCCGACGTCGTCGGGCACGCGGCGACCGGCCGCGCGAAGGGCCTGCACG
The DNA here is from genome assembly GCF_029761935.1 of Microbacterium testaceum. Lineage (NCBI taxonomy): Bacteria > Bacillati > Actinomycetota > Actinomycetes > Micrococcales > Microbacteriaceae > Microbacterium > Microbacterium testaceum. Next base: position 2,609,897 of record NZ_CP121699.1, on the reverse strand, counting down.
GCGCCGGCGGCCAAGGCATCCGAAGCTCCGAACACCGCGTCGATGTCGGGAGCGCGCTCGAGCAGGCGTCGCATCCCCGCCTCGCCGTCGGCGAAGGCGTAGAGCGGCACCGGCTCGACCAGCGACTCGTCGAAGTCCTCGCCGAGCGCCTCACGGAAGCCCGCGAGCCGGTCGCTGCCGGAGTCGCGGTCGAGGGCCGCGGCGATCATGCCGATGCGACGGCGTCCCGATGCGCGCACGCGTTCGGTGATGGCCCGGGCGGCGCCGAGGTTGTCGATGCCGACCCAGGGGCGACGGATGCCGGGAGGGTGGCCCACGTAGGCGACAGGGAGCCCGAGTCGTTCGACGACGTCGGTGATCGGGTCGTGGTGTCTCGCCGAGACGATGACCGCCCCGTCGACGAAGCCACCACTGAGGTAGCGCGCGACCCTTTCGGTGTCGCGGTCCGTATCGACCACGACGCACACCATCTGGTAGTCGGCGTTCGACAGGGCGGTGTTGGCCCCGAGCATGATTCCACCGATGTTGGGGTCTTCGAGGAACAGCGAGTGCGGTTCGTGGACGATGAATCCGACCGCCTGCGTGCGCTGGCGCACGAGATTCCGGGCGGCGTTGTTGGGCACGTAGCCCACCTCGCGAATGGCCGCCTGGATGGCCTCGCGGGCGTGGTCCGAGACGTAGCCGCCGTTGAGAACGCGGCTCACGGTGCCCCGCGAGACCCCCGCGACCTTGGCGACGTCGTGCACGGTGCTGCGCCGGCGCCCGGGCGGAGGAGGCGTCATGCTCCTCACCCTATCGGGCCGCGGAAGTTGACGACCGCGCGACACCGTGTCAGTATGTGCACGTTCACACATTCTGTCGGGAAGAACCGGCGGGCAAATGTGTGCACGTTCACAGAACCCCGCAAAGGAGCGCCTCCCGGATGCTTGCCGTCGAACATCTGGCCCCGCTCGATCGCGAAAGCGATCGTTCGGCCGATCTGACCCGCACGGGCGACGCTCTGTCGGCCCTGACCCGCGAAGGTCTCGTCTTCGGCTGCGACTACAACCCCGAGCAGTGGGACCGCGCCGTCTGGGACGACGACATGCGGCTCATGGTCGAAGCGGGCGTCGGACTCGTCGCCGTCAACATCTTCGGGTGGTCGTGGATCAACCCCGCCCCCGGCGTCTGGACCTTCGACGAGCTCGACGAGGTCATGGACCTCGCCCACGCGCACGGCATCCGGGTCAACCTCGGAACCGCGACCGCCTCCCCCGCGCCCTGGGTGACCACGCGGCATCCCGAGATCCTTCCCGTGGCCGAGGACGGCACACGCCGCTTCCCGGGCGGTCGACAGGCCTACTGCCCCAGCTCCCCCGTCTTTCGCGGGTACGCCGCGGAGCTCAGCCGCCGCGTCGTCGAGCGCTACGCCGATCACCCCGCCCTGGCCATGTGGCACGTCTCGAACGAACTCGGATGCCACAACGCCCTCTGCTTCTGCGACGCCAGCGCCGTCGCGTTCCGCGAGTGGCTCGAGGCCCGCTACGGCACGGTGGCCGCCCTCAACACGGCCTGGGGCACCTCGTTCTGGAGCCAGCGCTACAGCGCGTGGGACCAGATCCTCCCGCCGATGGCCGCACTGTCGCTGCGCAACCCCGCACAGCTGCTCGACTTCCAGCGTTTCTCGTCCGACCAGCAGCTCGAGCTGTACCGCGCCGAGGCGCGCGTGATCCGCGAGCGCAGCACCGCCCCCGTCACCACCAACTTCATGGTGACGGCGCACATCCGCGCTCTCGACTACTTCTCGTGGGCCGGCGAGATGGACGTCATCGCCAACGACCACTACCTCGACCGGCGCCTCCCCGACCCGCTCGCCGAGCTGTCGTTCGCGGCCGACCTCACCCGCGGCCTGGCGAGCGGCACACCCTGGCTGCTCATGGAGACCTCGACGGGCGCGGTCAACTGGCAGCCGCACAACCTCGCCAAGGGCGAGGGCGAGCTGCTGCGCAACGTCGTCTCGCACGTGGCGCGCGGAGCCGACGGCATCTGCTTCTTCCAGTGGCGCGCGTCTGCACAGGGCGCCGAGAAGTTCCACTCGGCGCTGCTCCCCCACGCGGGCACCGACACCGCCCAGTGGCGGAGCGTGCTCGAGGTCGGCCGGACGCTGCGTTCGTTGCAGCCGATCGCCGGAACGCGCGTGGCGTCGGACGCCGCCGTCCTGTTCGACTGGGAGAGCTGGTGGTCGCTCGAGAACGAGGGGCGCCCCAGCGAAGACCTGCGCTATCTCGACCAGGTGCACGCCGCGCACGCCGCCCTGGTCACGGCCGGCATCTCCACCGACGTCGTCTCGGCCTCCGCCGACCTCTCGGACTACCGCCTCGTCATCGTGCCCGCGCTGCACCTCGTGCGCGACGCCGACGCCGCCGCGATCGCGCGCTTCGTCGAGGACGGCGGCACCGCCGTGATCACCTTCGCCAGCGGCATCGTCGACCAGGACGACCGCGTCCGTCTGGGCGGGTACCCCGGCGCGTTCCGCGACCTGCTCGGCATCGTGTCGGAGGAGTTCTCGCCCCTCGGCCCGGCGCAGTCGGTCACCCTCGACGACGGCTCGACCGGCACCGTGTGGTCGGAGCGCCTGCGCGCCGTCGACGCCGAGGTCGACGCCCGTTTCAGCGACGGCCCGGCCGCGGGACTCCCCGCCCGCACCCGCCGCGCGGTGGGCGACGGCCACGCCTGGTACCTCGCGACCCTCCCCGACCCGTCGGCCTACCGCGCACTGCTCTCCCGCGCGGCCGAGGCCGCCGGCATCCGCACCGTCGACACCCGCCCCGGGGTCGAGGTGGTCCGCCGCGCCGACGCCGAGCGCGCGTTCCTGTTCGTCATCAACCACACCACCGACACCGTCGAGATCGCAGCGCACGGCCGCGACGCGATCAGCGGCGAAGCCATCGACGGCTCGGTCGCCGTCGCCGGCGGTGCCGTCCGCATCATCGAGGAGGCCTCGTGACCACCACCGCCCCCGCCCCGACGGGCACGAAGCGCGCGAGCGCGACCGGGGCCCCGCGCCCCCGCCGCCGCCCGCGCGTGCTGCACAAGGGCTCCATCGCGATCCTGCTCGCCCCCTTCGGCATCCTGTTCGCGCTCTTCTACGTGCTGCCGATCATCTTCGCCATCGGGCAGTCGCTGCTCGTGGTGCGGCGCGAAGGCACGTTCGGCAAAGCCGAGCTCGTCTTCGGCGGGCTCTCGCAGTACGCGCTCGTGTTCCAGAACGAGGCGTTCTGGACCTCGATGCTGCGCATGCTCGCCTTCGGCGTCGTGCAGGTGCCGATCATGCTCGGACTCGCTCTGCTGTTCGCCCTGCTGCTGGACTCGCCGCTGCTGAAGGGCAAGCGCTTCTTCCGGCTCGCCTTCTTCGTTCCGTACGCCGTTCCGGGTGTCATCGCCGCGATCATGTGGGGCTCGCTGTTCTCGCCCAACCTGTCGCCCTTCACCGCCCTCACCGAGAAGGTCGACTTCCTCGGCGCCGACCTCGTGCTGTGGTCGATCGCGAACGTCGTGACGTGGGTCTACGTCGGCTACAACATGCTGATCATCTACTCGTCGCTGCTGTCGATCCCCAGCGAGATCTACGAGGCGGCCCGCCTCGACGGCGCCGGGCAGTTCCGCATCGCGTGGTCCATCAAGATCCCCCTCGTGCGGCCCGCGATCGTGATGACCGCGATCTTCTCGATCATCGGCACCCTGCAGCTGCTCGCCGAGCCCCAGGTGTTCCGCTCGTTCAGCTCGGCCGTCACCAGCACCTTCACCCCGAACATGACCGTCTACGCCACGGCATCCATCCCCAACTCCAACCTCGCCGCGGCCTTCTCCGTGGTGCTCGCCGTCACCACCTTCGTGCTGTCGTTCGGGTTCATGAAGTGGATGCAGAAGAAGGGCAACGCATGAGCGCCGTCACCACCTCCCGCCCCCGCGTCGGCCGTTCCGGCGCTCCGCGCTCGGACTCCCCGCGCTCGCGCGCCATCCGCGAGCCGCTGGTCTCGCGCACCTCGGCGATGCTCATCATGGCCGTGTTCACGGTCTACTTCCTGCTGCCGCTGTGGTGGCTGCTGGTCGCCTCGAGCAAGAGCACCGGCGACATCCTCACCACGAACCCGCTGTGGTTCGCCGACATGCGGCTGTTCTCGAACATCGGCGACCTGTTCGCCTACCGTGACGGGATCTTCCTGCGCTGGCTGGGCAACTCGCTGCTCTACGCCGGTCTCGGCGGCGCGGTCGCGACGCTGCTGGCGGCGATGGCCGGATACGCGCTGGCGAAGTACCGCTTCCCGGGCCGCGAGGTCATCTTCGACGTCGTCCTCGGCGGCGTGCTCGTCCCCGCGACCGCCCTGGCCCTGCCGCTGTTCCTCATCTTCAGCCAGGTGCAGCTCACGAACACCTTCTGGGCCGTGTTCCTGCCGTCGTTGGTCAGCCCGTTCGGGGTGTACCTGGCGCGCATCTTCGCCGCCTCGTCGGTGCCCGACGAGTTGCTGGAGGCCAGTCGTCTCGACGGCGCGGGCGAGATCCGGACCTTCTTCACCGTGAGCCTGCGCCTCATGAGCCCCGCCCTGGTGACGATGTTCCTCTTCCAGTTCGTCGCGATCTGGAACAACTTCTTCCTGCCGCTGATCATGCTGCGCAGCGAAGAGCTCTTCCCGGTGGTGTTCGGTCTCTACGGCTGGAACAACCAGCTGAACCAGATCCCGGAGCTCCGCGGTCTCGTGCTGATCGGCGCCCTGCTGTCGGTCATCCCCCTCATCGTCATCTTCCTGCTCCTCCAGCGCTTCTGGCGCAACGGTCTCGGGACCGGCGCCCTGAAGTAAACCCTCGGCGGCTCAGGCCGCCCCTCACCCCGGGCGGAATGGCCCACCCGGGCACCCAGAGAAAGGCATTCCATGAAGAACAGAATCCTCACGGCGACCGCGGGCGTCGCCCTGTCGGCTCTCCTGCTGGCCGGTTGCGCCGGCGGCGGAAGCGGCGACAGCGCCGGCTCGGGCGCCGCGGCCGCGGCCGACTGCGCCCCCTCGGACGGACCCGTCACGCTCGAGTTCACCTCGTGGATCCCGGGCATCGAGAAGGTCGTCGACATGTGGAACTCGGCGAACCCCGACATCCAGGTGAAGGTGCAGACCGGCCCCAACGGCAACAACGGCACCTACCAGAACTTCTTCAACCAGATCGCGGCCGGCAACGCGCCCGACCTCGGCCAGATCGAGTACGACGCCCTCCCCAACTTCCTCGTGCAGGACGGCGTCGAGAACATCGCGGGCTGCGCCGACGTGATGGCCGCGAAAAACCAGTTCGTCGGGTGGGCGTGGAACCAGGCCACTCTCGGCCAGGACAACGCCGTCTACGGCATCCCGCAGGACATCGGCCCGATGGCGCTGTTCTACCGCAAGGACCTGTTCGCGGCGAACGGGATCGCGATCCCCACCACGTGGGACGAGTACACCGAGGCGGCCAAGAAGGTCCGCGCACTCGGCGGGTACATCACGAACTTCTCGCAGTCCGACATCAACCAGTTCGCCGGCTTCGTCTGGCAGGCCGGTGGACAGTGGTTCGGCAACGACTCCGACGGCTGGACGGTCTCGCTGACCGACCCCGCTTCGAAGAAGGTCGCCGACTACTGGCAGTCGCTCATCGACCAGGACCTCGTCTCGACGTACCCGGCGTGGACCGACGAGTGGAACAACGCCTACAACTCCAGCAAGGTGTGGACGTGGAACTCCGCCGTGTGGGGTGCCAACTCGATCTCGAGCGGCGCTCCCGACACCGCCGGCGGCTGGGCCGTCGCCGACCTCCCGCAGTGGAAGGCCGGGGACGCGGTCTCGGGCAACTGGGGCGGCTCGTCGATCGCCGTCCTCAAGGGCAGCACGCACGCCTACGAGGCCACGAAGTTCGCGCTGTGGCTGAACACGTCGCAGGAGGCGCTCACCGCCCTGAACGAAGAGGCCAACATCTACCCGGCCACGACCGAGGGTCTCAAGCTCCCCTCGCTCGCGAAGGGCGTCGACTTCTACGGCGGCCAGAAGATCTACGACGTCTTCGCGAAGGCGGCCACCGAGGTCACCCCTGACTTCACCTGGGGTCCGACCATGACCAAGACCTACGCCGACGTCTCGGACGGCTTCAAGGCCGCGGTCAGCGGGAGCGGCACCCTCGCCGACGCCCTCCAGAAGGGTCAGGACGCCACGATCGGCGCACTCGAGTCGCAGTCGATCCCCGTGAAGAAGTAGAAGGCTCTCCCCACGAGAGGCGCCCGCGGATGCTTCGGCATCCGCGGGCGTTCTTCGTTTCCGGATGCCGCCGGGCTCGGGTGGTTCGGAGGCGGGGTGAGGGCGCGGTTTGGGGCGCACTATGTCGTTCGGGGCGTGTATTTTCCGCCCCGAATGCCGGAATTCGCCCCAAACCACGTGGTGTCGACGCCAGGCGCGACGGCGCGAGGACCTCATGGACGGTGCGCCGAACCGCGCCGGAGCCGCGGGCAGCGGGGGCGGAGGAGGCCGACGGAGTGTCAGTCGACGGCGGGCACGGCGAGCCCGAGCGAGGACTTCGGTGTACCACCGCTGCCGGATCAGCGCGCGGCGCTGCTCGCGCGCACCACGAGCGCCGCGGGGACCGACTCGACGATCGGCTCCCCACCCTTGATCGCCGCGACGAGGGCGGCCACGGCGCGACGACCGAGCGCGTCGAAGTCCTGGCGCACGGTGGTCAACGGCGGGCGGAACTCCGCGGCATCCACGATGTCGTCGAAGCCGACGACGGCGACGTCTTCGGGCACCCGCCGACCCGCGTCGGCGAGGGCGCGCAGGGCGCCGAGCGCCATCTGGTCGTTCGCCACGAAGATCGCGCGGGCGCCGCCGAGACCGCTGACGGCCGAGTGACCGGATGCCGAGGTCCAATCCCCCCGGGCCGGCTCGGGCACCACGGCTCCGGCGTGGGCGAGGGCCTCGCGCCAGCCGCGCTCGCGCTCGGTCGCCGCGAAGGAGCGCGCGGGCCCGGCGATGTGATGCACCGTCGAGTGCCCGAGGGAGAGGAGATACTCCGTCGCGGCGCGCGCTCCCCCGGCATGGTCGGACTGCACGATCGAGAAGCGCTCGTCCGGCGGAGAGTCCACCACGACGAGGTGCAGATCGGCGGGAGGCGCCGCGTCGCGCGCGAGCTCGGTCGCCTCGTTCAGCACGACGGCGCCGTCGACGCCCTGCGAGCGGAGCCGGGCGAAGGCGTCGCGGATGCCGCGTTCCCCGACGGTCACCACGGCGAGCGCGTAGTCGCGGGCGGCGGCGGCCTCGGAGATCGCTTGCAGCATGCGGGAGTTGCCGACCGAGGCGAGGGTCGACACGACCAGGCCGATCGTGGATGTCTGCCCCGTGCGCAGGGCCCGAGCGGCCCGGTGCATGCGGTACCCGAGGTCGGCCATGGCCTTCTCGACGCGCGCCCGGGTGGCGGGGTCGACGCGGGGGCTTCCGTTGGCGACGCGCGACACCGTCTGCGTCGAAACGCCGGCCTTCTCGGCCACATCGGCCATGGATACGCGCATCACGCCCCCTCCGTGTTGACGATATCACGCCCCAGATGTAGCGTGTTATCGTGAACACGGACAGCTCCTCCGTCGTGCCCCTTGGCGCCGGCGTCGTCAAGCGGACGACGCACCTGGCCGACGGCCGCGAACTGATGTACTTCGACGATCCCGGCACCACGCTCGGCGCCGAGCGCGCGATCGACGCCCGCAGGCTCGACCCGCGTCCCGCCACCGCCACCATGCGTCAGGACGTGCTGACCGGCGACTGGATCACCGTGGCATCCAATCGTCAGAACCGCGCGTTCCTGCCGCCGGCGCACCTCGACCCGCTCTCGCCGCAGACGCCGACGAACCCGTCCGAGATCCCCTCGCTCTACGACGTGGCGGTCTTCGAGAACAAGTCACCCTCGTTCGGACCCGCCCTCGACGCGGCGATCGGCGACGCCCCGGCCGCCGTCGACCCACCCCGCAGCGACGACGACCTCGAGCATCTCGGCCTCGGCCGCACCCGCACCTCGGTGGGCCGCTGCGAGGTCGTGTGCTTCAGCCCCCAGCACGAGGGGTCGTTCGGCTCGCTCTCGCGCACGCGCGCCCGCACCGTCATCGAAGCCTGGGCCGATCGCACCGCGGCACTGTCGGCTCTTCCCGGCATCCGCCAGGTGTTCCCCTTCGAGAACCGGGGGCAGGAGATCGGTGTCACCCTCCCCCACCCGCACGGGCAGATCTACGCCTACCCGTACGTGACCCCGCGCACGCACCGCCTGCTCGACACGATCGCGCGCAGCTCGAACGACCTGTTCCAGCGCATCCTCGGGTTCGAACAGGCCGGCGAGCGCGTCGTCCTGCGGGGCGAGCACTGGACGGCGTTCGTCCCGTTCGCTGCCCGCTGGCCCGTCGAGGTGCACGTGCTGCCGCACCGTCACGTCGCCGACCTCGCCGAGACGACCGCCGCCGAGCGCGACGAGCTCGCTCCGTTCTACCTGCGCCTGCTGCGGGGGATCGACGCCCTGTACGACACCCCCACGCCCTACATCGCCGCCTGGCACCAGGCGCCGGTCGGGCGAGGCCGCGATGCCGTGCGCCTCAACCTGCAGATCACCTCTCCGCGTCGCGCCGCCGACAAGCTGAAATACCTCGCCGGATCCGAGGCCGCCATGGGCGCCTGGATCGGCGACGTGACCCCCGAGTCGCAGGCCGAACGCCTGCGCGCCGCCCTCGACACCGTTCCGGAGGTGACGGCATGACCGCCGTCGACGACGCCCGCGCCCTTCTCGCCACCCTCACCGACACCCCCGAGGTCGGAGTCTGGTCGGCCCCTGGCCGCGCCAACCTCATCGGCGAGCACACCGACTACAACGAGGGCTTCGTCTTCCCCTTCGCGATCGCCCAGCGCACCGCGGCCGCCGTGGCCGTCCGCTCCGACGACGTGATCCGCGTGCGCTCGACGTTCGCCGACGCCGCGGTCGAGGTCCCGCTCTCGGAGCTCGACGCGCGGATCGCCGCCGGCGGCCTCGACTGGGCGGGCTATCCCCTGGGTGTGGCGTGGGCACTGCGTCGGGCGGCTCCGGATGCCGTGACCCGCGGCGTCGACATCGCCCTGGCCTCCGACGTGCCGGTGGGTGCCGGCCTGTCGTCGTCCGCCGCGATCGAGGGGGCCGTGGCCTCCGCCTTGAACGACGTGTGGGCCGCCGGCCTCGACAAGGTCGCTCTCGCGCGGGTCGGCCGCGTCGCCGAGAACGACGCCGTGGGCGCTCCCACCGGGATCATGGACCAGATGGCGTCGATGCTGGGTGTGGCGGATGCCGCGACCTTCCTCGACTGCCGCACCCTCGAGACGCGCGCCGTCGCCCTCGGCTTCGCCGACGCGGGGCTCTCGATCCTCGTGACCGACACCCTCGTCGAGCACACCCACTCGACCGGTGGCTATCGCGAGCGTCGCGAGGCCTGCGAGCGGGGAGCGGCGGCGTTCGGCGTCGGATCGCTGCGCGATCTCACGGTCGACGACCTGCCGCGCGCCGAGGAGATCCTCGACGACGTGACCTTCCGCCGCGTCCGCCACGTCATCACCGAGAACCAGCGCGTGCTCGACACCGTGGCCGCCCTCGACGCCGACGGCCCCTCCGCGATCGGCGACCTGCTGGTCGCCTCGCACGCGTCGATGCGCGACGACTTCGAGATCTCGGTGCCCGAGCTCGATCTCGCCGTCGAGACGACGCTCGCGAACGGCGCCCTCGGTGCTCGCATGACGGGCGGCGGTTTCGGCGGAGCGGCCATCGCACTGGTCCCCACCGGACTCGTCCCGGCGGCGACGGCGGCCGTGCGCGCCGCGTTCGCGGCATCCGATTTCCGCGCCCCGAACATCTTCACGGTGACCCCCTCGGAGGGCGCGCGCCGCGACGCGTGACCCACCCTCCGCTGCCCGTGCTGCGCCGTGAGGACGGAGCACGCGTGCGCGTGTGAGGGTCGAGATCTGTCGCTTCCGGGCACGCCGAGGCGACACTTTTCGACCCCTCGTGCGGGTGGCGCGGCAGGATGAGGGGATGGATGCCACTCCCCTCGCCGTGACCTCGAAGGGGGCCGTCCGCGGATTCCGGCGGGGTGCCGCCGCCGTGTTCCTCGGCATCCCGTTCGCTCAGGCTCCGGTCGGGGCACTGCGCTTCGCCGCTCCCGTGCCGGTGGAGGCGTGGGAGGGCGAGCGCGATGCCACCGCGTACGGCGCCACGGCGCAGCGGGGCGACGCGGGGATCACCCTCATCCCCGAGCCGAGCGTGCCGGGAGACGCCACGCTGAACGTCAACGTGTTCGCCACGGTGGACATCGGTCCGGATGCCGCTCTGCCGGTGCTCGTGTGGATCCACGGGGGTGGTTTCACCTCGGGCTCGCCCGCGAGCCGCTGGTACGACGGCGATGCGTTCGCGCGGGACGGGGTGATCACCGTGGTGATCTCGTACCGGATCGGCTTCGACGGCTTCGGTCTCATCGACGGCACTCCCGCCAACCGGGGTCTGCGCGACCAGATCGCGGCGCTGGAGTGGGTGCGCGACGAGATCCGCGCGTTCGGCGGCGACCCGACCCGAGTGACGGTGGCCGGGCAGTCGGCGGGCGGAGGGTCGGTGCTCGCGCTGTTGTCGAGCCCCGCGGCCTCCGGCCTCTTCCACGCCGCGATGGCGATCTCGCCCGCGATCGGCGCGGTCCCGCTCGAGGCGGCCAGGCGTTTCGCCGACCGGGTCGCCGCCCGCATCGGGATCCACGCCGACCGCGACGGCTTCGCGTCGGTGCCCGAGGAGCGGATTCTCGCGGCGCAGAAGAGCGCCCTCACGCCGCACCTGGTCCGGGCGCTGTCGTCGCTCGCGACGCTGCTCGACGACGGCTTGCCGCTGGGGCCGGTGATCGACACGGACGTGCTGCCCCGGCATCCGCTCGAGGCTCTCGCCGACGGTGTCGGGGCCGGCATCCCCCTCGTCATCGGGTCGACGGACGACGAGTTCACGGGCCTGACCGGCCGGTTCGCGGGCGCCCTCCGAGTGGTGCCGGTCCCTCTCGCCCTGGCCGTGCTCGGTCTGCGGCGATCGCGGCGACGCGCGTATCTCGAGCGCACCCGACGGCGCGGGGCCGCGGCCCTGCTCGGCGGATACGTCACCGATCGGGTCATCCGCGCGACGGTGCACAGGACCGCCCGGGCGCGCGGCGACGCCGCGACCTGGCTCTACCGTTTCGCGTGGGCATCGCCCGTGCCTTCGATCGGCGTCGCCTGCCACTGCCTCGACGTGCCGTTCTGGTTCGACCACCTCGACGCCGAGGGCGTCGACCGCATCGCGGGCGAGACTCCCCCACCCGCTCTGGCCGCCGAGATGCACGCCGCGGCGGTCGCGTTCGCGCGCGACGGTGATCCGGGGTGGCCGACGTGGGATGCCACGACCCGGCGTGCGCGGGTGTTCGGCACCGCGGCATCCGCCCCCGCCGTCGAGACCGACGCGTACGCCGACGTCGCGCCTCTGGTCTGAACCTGGCGCCCGCCCGCGCACGCGCGCGAGTCGCCAAGAATTGTCGCTTCACGGGCGGGAGAAGCGACACATTCTGGCGACTCACGCGCGAGGCGCGCGGGGCCGCCGCGCCGCCGATCAGAGGTGCGGGATGACCTCGCGCTCGAAGAGGGAGATTCCCGAGGTGTCGTAGGCGGCCTCGGGGAAGTAGTGGATCGCGTAGCCGAGGCCGTGGTCGGCGCGCTCTCGCAGGCGCTCGACGATCTGCTCGGGGGTGCCGAAGGCGTCGGACGAGCGGTAGTCGGCCTCGATGGCATCCGCCCGCTCATCTCCGACGTGCGGACGCAGGCGCGCGACCACCGCGGCCAAGCGGTCGGAGGCCTCGGCCTCGGTCTCGGCGACGATCGTGTTGAAGTTCGTCGAGCGGGTGATCTCGGACGCGTCGCGGCCGAGGGACTCGCAGTGCCCGCGCAGCACCTCGGACTTGTGGTCGAACTCCTCGAGCGAGCCGCCGAAGTTCGTGTACGAGGCGTACTTCGCCGCGATCTTGAGCGTGACCTTCTCGCCGCCGCCGGCGATCCAGAGCGGGATGCCGCCCGGCTGCAGGGGCTTCGGCTGCACGATCGCGCCATCGACCTCGTAGTACTTCCCCGACAGGGTCGCCTCGCCCGTGGTCCAGGCCTGGTGCATGATCTCGACGCCCTCGCGCAGGCGCCCGAGGCGCTCGGCGATGGGCGGGAAGCCGTAGCCGTAGGCCTTCCACTCGTGCTCGTACCAGCCGCCGCCGATGCCCATCTCGGCGCGACCGCCCGAGATCGCGTCGACCGTGGCCGCGACCTTCGCGAGGTAGGCGGGGTTGCGGTAGCCCATGCACGTGCACATCTGGCCGAGGCGCACGCGGTCGGTCGCGGCGGCGAAGGCGGCCATGAGCGTCCACGCCTCGTGCGTGGCCTCGGTGCTCGGGACGGGGGTGGTGTGGAAGTGGTCGTACACCCACAGCGACGTCCACGGGCCGTCGTCGGCGCTCTGGGCGAGGGAGTTCATCACCCGCCAGTGCTCCGCGGGGTCGATCCCCACGAGGTCGAAGCGCCAGCCCTGCGGAACGAAGATGCCGAAGTCCATGGCTTCACCCTAGGTGCGACCGCCGACATCTGGGCGGGCTTCTCACGGAGCCGGATGCGGGCCGGGGGTTCGGGGCGGGATTTTGCGCTCGGGGCGGGAGAACACCGCCCCACACCCCCGATCGCGCCAGCCGCGTCGCGCTCAGTCCGCGTACGGCTCGAGGCGCTTGTGCATCACGGCCACCGCGTCGGCGTTGTCGTCGATGAGCACCGAGTTCCGTCCCAGAGGGGCGGCGACGGCGCCGAGCGTGCCACTGCCGGCGAACATGTCGAGAACCCGATCGCCGGGGCGCGAAGACGCCTGCACCATGCGACGCAGCACCCCCTCGGGCTTCTGCGTCGGATAACCGGTCTTCTCGCGGCCCGTGGTCGGCACGATCGTGTGCCACCAGACGTCGGTGGGCATCTTGCCGCGCGCGGCCTTCTCGGCCGTGACGAGCCCCGGGGCCATGTAGGGCTCGCGGTCCACGGCATCGGAGTCGAAGAAGTACGCCGACGGGTTCTTGACGTACACGAGGATCGTCTCGTGCTTGGTGGGCCAGCGGCGCTTGGTCTTGGCGCCGTAGTCGTAGGCCCAGATCAGCTCGTTCAAGAAGTGGTCGCGACCGAAGAGCGCGTCGCACATGACCTTGGCGTAGTGCACCTCGCGGTAGTCGAGGTGCAGATAGAGCGTGCCGTCGTCGGCGAGCAGGCGCCAGGCCTCGACGAGCCGCGGCTCGAGGAAGCCCCAGTAGTCGTCGAACCGGTCGTCGTAGGTGCGCAGGTCGCCGCGCAGGCGCGCGTACTCCCGGCCGTGGAAGCCGCGCTGCACCACGGGAGGCGGGGGCGGCTCCTCTTCGGGGAAGTCGAGCATGTTCGGATCGTCGACGGATGCCACGGCATCGGGCGCGGCGGCATCCGGAGTCTCGTCCACCGGCGCCTTGCGCGTCGCGGACTCCACGGCCTTCGAGCGGGTGCGCCCCGTGTTGAAGGGCGGGTCGAGGTAGACGAGAGCGAAGGAGCCGTCGGGGTAGCGCGGCGTGACGGTGAGATTGTCGGCGTGGTGGATCTCGACGCCACCCGGTGCGGGAGCGTCGGCGAGGTTCTCGGCGCTCACGGGACGCGCTGCAGCCACGCGTCGGTGGCGAACTTCGAGTCGACCAGAGCCTGGGCCTCGGCGTACTCCTCGTCGCTGATGTGCCCGGGCGTCGCCCCGTAGAGCGTGGTGAAGGTCTGGATGAACCGTTCGATGACCTCGGCGCGAGGCAGACCGGTCTGGCTACGCAGGGGGTCGACGCGCTTGGCGGCCGACACGGTCCCCTTGTCGCTGAGCTTCTCGCGGCCGATGCGGAGCACCTCGGTGAGCACCTGACCGTCCATGTCGTAGCTGAGGGTGGCGTGGTGCAGCACGCCGCCGTTGGCGAGGCGCTTCTGGGCGGCCCCGCCGATCTTGCCGTGGGGACCCGCGATGTCGTTGAGCGGCTGGTACACCGCGTCGATGCCGAGCGAGCGCAGCGCCTGCAGCACCCAGTCGTCGAGGAACGCGTACGAGTCGGCGAACGTCATACCGGCGACGAGGGATGCCGGCACGTACAGCGAGTACGTGACGATCGAGTTCGCTGCCATCATCATGGCGCCCCCGCCCGAGATGCGGCGCACGACGTCGAATCCGTGCTTCGCCGCCCCCGCGGGGTCGACCTCGTTGCGCAGCGACTGGAACGAGCCGATGACGACGGCACTCTCGTCCCACTCCCACAGGCGCAGGGTGGGTGTGCGCAGCCCCGCGCCCACGCGCGTGGTGAGAACCTCGTCGAGCGCGAGGTTCATGCGCGGCGAGACGGGGCCGTCGTGGACGACCTCCCACTCGAAGTCGGCCCATCCCGGCGCGGTGACCAGGGCGCGGCGGATCGCGGTCGCCACCGATTCGGGCGTGAAGCCGAGCAGCTGGGCCCCCTCGGGGAGGGCCGCGCGGATGGCCGCGGCGATCGTGGGGACGTCGGACTCCACCGCGAGGCCGTTGACGGCCGCGTCGATGTCGTCGAGGGCGTCGTCGGGCTCGAGGAAGAAGTCGCCCGCGAGGTGGAAGCCGTGGATACGGCCCTCGCGCTCTTCGAGGTCGACGACGACCAGCTTCCCGCCGGGGACCTTGTACTCGCCGTGCATCTCTCCAGCCTACGACCGCACGGGCACGCGGCGATCGACGGTGGGCGTCGACGCGGCGGGCACCGGGATCGGGCGACGCGCGTTCGGCCACCAGTTCGCGCGACCGAGGAGCGTCATGAGCGCGGGGAGGAGGAGCCCGCGGACGACGGTGACATCGAGGACCACCGCGATCACCATGCCCACCCCGATCTCTTTCATCGCGACCAGCTCGCCGAACGCGAAGCCGACGAAGACGACGCAGATCGCCGCCGCGGCCAGCGTCACGACGGGGCCGGTGCGGGTGATGCCGTGGCGCACGGCCTCGGCGTTCGCCGTACGCGGGTCGGCGGAGCGCCCTCGCGCGCGCCAGCCCTCGGTGATGCGCGACAACAGGAACACCTCGTAGTCCATCGTGAGCCCGAAGGCGAGGAGCCCGATCAGCAAGGGAGTGGTCACATCGAGCGTGCCGCGGGGCTCGAACCCGAGCAGAGGGGCGCCCCAGCCCCACCCGAAGACGGCGGTGAGCACGCCCAGGGTCGAGGCCACCGTGAGGCCGGCGAGCAGGATCGCCTTCAGGGGGACCACGAGCGAGCGGGTGAGCGCGAAGAGCAGGGCGAAGCTCGCCGCGGCGACGATCACCAGGGCCCACGGCAGGCGCGCGGCCAGGTGATCGCGCGTGTCGATGAGCGAGGCGGCGGGCCCCGTGACCTCGAGGGGGACCGGCGTCGCGAGACCGCGCACCGCGGTCACGAGTCGCCGCGCCGCGTCTCCCGTGGCGCTGTCGCCGACGGGGGTGAAGGCGACCGCGGTGATCTCGGGCGGCAGCCCCTGCACCACGTCGGCGTCGGCGACGTCGGGCAGGGCCGCGATCCCGTCGAGGACCCCGGTGACGGCGGCATCCTGGATCGATCCGTCGAGCACGACCGTGACGGGCTCGATCCCGATCCCGGTGAAGCCGGTCGTCGTCGCCTCGTACGCGCGTCGTTCTTCGGCCGCGGCGGGAAGGGAGCGGATGTCGGAGTCGTCGAGCGCGAGGGATGCCACGGGAGCGGCGAGCAGCAGCATCACCGCCGCGGTCGAGACGGCGACGATCCCCGGTCGGCGCTGGGCCAGACGGGTCGAGCGGGCCAGCAGTCCCTCGCGCGACGCCCGGCCCGCCCAGGGGCGCGCCCACGTGCGCGCCCCGGCGGACGGGAGCGCGCGATGCAGGAGCGACAGCGCGGCCGGCACGAGCGTCAGGCCCGCGAGGGTGGCGACCGCGACGACGACCGCACCGCCGAGCGCCATCCCCGAGAGCAGGGGGTCGCCGAGGATCAGGATGCCGAGCAGGGCCACGGCCACGGCGAGACCCGACACGAGGACCGCGCGGCCGGCCCCCGAGACGGCACGGGCGACGAGCTCGTCGAGGGGCGCGGTGGGATCGGCGGTGCGTTCCTCGCGGAGGCGCAGCACCACGAGAAGGCTGTAGTCGACGGCGAGGCCGAGGCCCAGGATCGTGACGACGTTCACCGCGAACTCGTTGACGTCGACGACGCGGGCGAGCAGACCCAGGATCGCGAGCGTCGGGGCGATCGCGGCGAGAGCGGCGACGACGGGGACGAGGGCGATGCGCAGCGAGCCGAGCGCGAGGGTGAGCAGCACGACGAGGACGAGGATCGCGACGCCCTCGCCGATCGCCGCGTCGGTGGTCGCCCGATCGACGAAGGCCTCTTCGGCCAGGAGGGGTCCGCCGACGAGGACCTCGGGCGCGTCGATCCCGTGGAGAAGGTCGGAGACGACGGATGCCGTGGCGACGGCCTCGTCGCCGGTGAGACCGAGCGCGAGTTCGACGACGACCAGAGACGAGCGGCCGTCGTCACCGATGGCTCCACCCGCGGTGTAGGCGTCGGTCACCTCGGCGACCCCGGGGACGGCGCGGACCGAGGCCATGACGGCGGTCGCGCTGTCGCGCAGCGTCGGGGAGAAGAAGTCCTCGCCGCGGACGACGGCGGTGATGATCTCCCCCTCGGGGTCGAGGGCGTCGAGGCGTTCGGTGGCGCGTAAGGACTCACTGCCGGCCGGGGCGTCGGCGACCGAGACGGTGCGGTCGAAGGCGTCACCGGCGAGGGCCCCGCCGACGACGACGAGCACGGACCAGGCGAGGAGGACGAGAAGGCGGTGCCGGCTCATGCGGCGGCCGAGGGAGGAGAGCATGGGGACCTCTGGGACATGAGGGAGCGCCTCCGGCGACGGACGCGAGTCCGCCGCCGGAGGCGCTGGGGGGATCAGCCGCAGCTCTTGGCTGCGTACGAGGCCGTGGCCCCGCCGGTGCGACCGTCGCCGGTCGCGGTCACCGTCGCCTCGCCCGCGGGGACGGACGCGGCGCGGGTGGTGAAGGTGTGGAACACCGTCGCCCCGGGCTGGACGGCGGGGATGACCCGCTCGCCCCACGCCGTCGTGAGCGTCACGTCGACCGGTACCGTGTCGGTGTTGGTCGCGCGGGCCGTCACCGACGCCTTCTTGGCCAGGCACTTGACCTCGGCCGAGGCGGTCACCGCGAGGGGGGCCGGCTCGTCGATGTCCTTGACGCGGACATTGCGGTACGACACCGCCTCCCCACCACCGTGGTTCTGCAGGCCGATGAAGCCCTGCGAGAGGTCGCGAGCGGGATCGGTGCTGGTGAAGTCGTTCACCAGCGTGCCGTTGAGGAAGATCTTGATGGTCTGCCCCTTCACGACGATCTCGTACGCGTTCCACTGGCCGACGGGCTTGAGCGAGGCCTTCACCGCGTCGGCATCCGCACCCTGGAAGGTGTAGATCGCACCGGTGGTGCGATCGGCGGCGTCGGACGCGTCGATCTGGATCTCGTAGCCCTGGTTGACCGCGATCCACGGGTCGTTCTTCGGGTCGGGGAACCCGACGAAGACGCCGCCGTTGTGATCGGCGATGAGCTTCCAGTCCAGCTTGAGGCTGTACTCGTTCAGCTCCTGCGCCTTGTGCCAGAGCAGGCCCATGCCGCCTTCGCCGCGGATGCTGCAGTCGTTCTGTCGACCGAAGCCGCCGGGGCCGGCCATGCGCCACCCGGCGTTCAGGCTCTCGAGCGTGCCGTCGAAGAGCGGGCGGTAGCCGTCCTCGACCTGCGCGGGAGCACAGATGTCGGCCGCACCGAGCGAGAGGACGTCAACGTTGATGTTGCCCTTGTTACCCGACTCGTACTTCAGGGCGATCGTGTTCGCCCCGGCCACCAGCGGCATGTCCCGCGTCATCGTCGCCCAGGTCTTCCAGTCCCCCGTCGAGGGGAAATCCCACTTCCCGAGGTTCTGACCGTTGACGTAGAGGTTCACGTCCTTGGTGCCGGGGGCCGGATTGGGGCCGTTGGAGTAGCGCACGTTGACCGGGACGGTGCCCGCGGTCTCGGCGTTCACCGTGAACTCGAACGCCGACCCCGCCTGCCACATGCCACCGGCGAAGCCGGCTCCGGAGTAACCGCTGTGCTCGGCGTCGAACTTGGCGCCACCGATCAGGCGGGCCTCCTCGGCCTCGTACCAGCCCTGATCGGCCGGCGAGACGTAGCCCGGCAGCGAGTTGAGCGTGTACCAGGCCTCGGTGCTCCACAGCGTGTCGCCGCTGGCGGCGGCGAACGGCTGCGGCGAGCGCAGGTGCACGACGCGACCCTGCTTCAGACCGTCGAACGACACCGTGACCGTCTTGCGGTCGGCGGATGCCGTCGCGCCGGTGAGCGAGAGGATCTCCTCGTCGACCTTGGGTCCGCCGTAGGTGGAGGTGGGCAGGTAGCGCCACTGCTCGGCCCGGTACGCCGAGGCGAGGTTCGCCAGCGTCTCGTCGGAGAGGGGCTCGGTGTACTCGATCTCGAATCCGCCCTCGACGACCTTCATGGATTTCATGTCGAAGGCGTTCTGCGTGGTGTTCGGGACGAGCTTCTGCAGGCCGTAGGTGAGCTTGCCCGCCTCGCCCCAGTTGCCGCCTTCGCCGGTGCCGCCGATGTACAGCGACGTGTCGGGGCCCTCGATGACGCGGTTGACGCCGACCTCGAAGCCCGCGGAGTGGCGGAAGACCGCGCCCTGGAACTCGCCGTCCACCTTCTCGAGGAAGGCGCGCTGCAGGCCGCCGTAGGTGACGTCGCCGAAGATCATCTGTCCCGCGAAGGGACCGTCCTTCAGCATGATGGGCGTGCTCGGGGAGTTGCCGATCTCGTTCTGCGGGATCCACACGACGGGAGGCGTGACGGGATTCTGATCGAACGGGCCCGCAGGGTTCGTGTAGTGGTTGAAGAAGCGATCCTGCTTGACGTTGACGAGCTTGTTCGCGGGCAGCCAGGCACCCTGGTTATCCATCGCGAAGAGTTCGTTCTCGGGACCGAAGGCCACGCCGTTGGGGGTCCGCAGACCGCCGGCGACGTAGCTGATCGCCCCGGTGGCGCGGTCGATCTTGACCGAGGTGCCGCGGTTCTTCGCCGGCTGCGGGTTGGTGGTCGCCCCGCCGTTGTCGATCGCGACCGAGAGGTTGACGTAGAAGTTCTTCTCGTCGTGGATCAGGCCGAAGGCGAACTCGTGGAAGTTGTTGCCCGAGGGGTACTCGGCGACCTTGCGCTTCGTCTCGTACGAGCCGTCGCCGTTCGTGTCGCTGAGCTCGGTGAGCTGGTAGCGCTCCGAGACGTAGATCTTGTCGTCGATGACGTCGATGCCCATCGGGTTCAGCAGACCGCCGGCCGCCTCGACGACGGTGACGTCCTCGGGTCCGTCGGCCGCCTGGGCGCCCTTCAGCACGAAGACCTTGCCGGGGGTCGAGGTGTCCCATCCCCCGGAGTTGACCGAGCCGGTGGTCAGCACCGCGAGATCGCCGTTGCCGAGGAAGGCCAGGCCCGACACCTTGGGGTTGAAGCCCTCGGGGCGCAGGTTCACGAGCGTGTAGTTGGGGTTCACGGCATCCAGGCGCAGACCGTCGCCGGCGGAGTCGGTGCTGCCCTCGCAGTACTTCGTCCCGGGGGCGGTGACGCGCACGACACCCGCCTCGGTGCTGAGCACGCTGTTGGGGATGACGGTGAAGCTCGAGGAGCCCGGGACCTTCCATTCGACGGTGAGCTGCTGGCCGTTGGTGGCCTCGAACATCTCGACGAACAGGTCGTGGACTCCCACGTCGAGCGTGACGGTGCCCTCGACGGATTCCGCTCCGTGCAGTCCGTCGTTGTCGATCAGCTGCGTGCCGTCGAGGGTGAGGCGCGAGCCGTCGTCGCTCGTCAGGCGGAAGGCGTACTGACCGGGCGTGCTGACGGTGAGGTTGGCCAGGGCGTGCGTGATGAAGTTGTCGCCCGCGCCGAACTGCTCGTCGGTGCGCCAGTCGATCGTCGACATGAGCTTGTCGACGTTCGGGGTCTGGCCCGACTTCAGCGTGCAGAGCTCGGTGAGGGGCGGGGTGGAGTAGGTGCGAAGCGTCACACCCGGTTCTTGCTTGGGCAGGTCCGCCGGGGTGTTGACGGCGGGGGCGACGGCGGCACCGGCGGGCAGGATCGCTCCTGTGGCCACGAGTGCTCCGCCCAGGAGACCGGCCGCGAGGGTCCTCGCGACACGGGTGCTGCGCCGGCGGGGGCCGGACAAGACAGCGGGTACGGGCATCATTGCTCCTTCGGATCAGCGGCGGGGGCGGCGTCGACCGCTCGGATCGCACAGGTCGCCCTCGACCGTGGTCACTGTAGGAGTCTTTTGTCGATACGTCTACAAAACTTGACTAATTTGCGTTAATAACTGCTCGCAGGAACGAGTCAGAGACGCCTTCGAGAACCTTTGCCTGGGCCACTGCGGCCGAATATCCCGGTAAAGCGCGGAAAATTCGCCGACTCTCGCCATTCCGACGATCAGTCATCTTTTGCTTGACGACTCACCGAAGCCGCACTACTGTCGCAACGAACCCGCAGAACCGACCCGTGACAGCGCCGCCACGAGGCTCCCCCGAGTCCGCCGCGCCCGCCCGAAACGACGGCATCCCTCGTTCGCCGATCGGCGCCTCGCCGCTCGTCCCGACCACCCGCCGGCGCCCGCCGACGACTCCACCGACCCCCGGTGGAAGAACGGAGCACTCATGTCCTTCACCTCCCGTCGCGGCCTCTCGGCCCGCATCGGAGTCGCCGCCCTCGGGGTCGGCATCCTCGCCGCCGCGGGCGGTGGCAGCGCCTTCGCCGCCGACGAGGACAGCATCGACGTGCAGGTCGAGATCGCCCCCGCGGCGGAGCCCGGCGTCCTCGCCCTCACCGTCGCGGACGATGCGACCACGCTGACCGAAGGCGAGGCGTCCGGCACCGACCGCACCTTCGCGGGCACCCTGCCCACGGTCACCGTCACCGACACCCGTCTCGCCGAGAACATCGACCCGGAATCGTTCTGGTACGTCATGGGAGCGATCAGCGACTTCACCGGCAGCGCCGGCCAGCCCGCGATCTCGTCGGCGGACAGCTTCGGCTGGTACCCCGACATCGTCTCGGGCAACCCCGCGGGCGGGTCGCAGGTGGTCGCCCCCGGAGACGCCGTCGACCCCGGCACGGGTGGCTTCGTCGACGCCGAGCTCCTCGCCAACGTCGACAGCGCAGTGGATGCCGCGGGCGGATCGTACTCCGCCACCGCCGGCCTGCTGCTGAAGACGCCGGCCACCGTGGCACCCGGGGCGTACTCGGCCACCATCACCCTGACCCTGCTCGAGGGGTGAGCCCCGAGATGAGGGTGGCGCTCGCGCGCGGAGCATCCGCCGGCATGGCGGGTGTCTTCGTGGCCGCGATCGCCCTCGCGGCGGCCCCGCCCGCCCTGGCCGACGACGCCGCCGACTCCGCGGTCACCTGGTCGGTCACCCCGGCCTCGGCCGCGGGGCCGGACGGCCGCCGCGTGATGCAGGTCGAACTCGACCCGGGTCAACGCGTCACCGAGCACCTCGCCGTGAAGAACTTCAGCGAGCGAGAGGCGACCTTCGCCCTGAGCGCCGCGGACGGCTACTACACCGAGACGGGGCGCTTCACGATGCTCCCCGCCGACCGCACCTCGACCGACGCCGGCACGTGGATCACGGTCGAACCGACGGTCACGCTCGCGCCCAACGAGACGCGGGTCGTGTCGTTCGAGATCGCCGTGCCGCAGAACGTCACCCCCGGAGACCACGCGGCCGGGGTCTCGGCATCCGTCCGATCCACCTCCGCGGGAGCAGACGGGACGAGGGTCGGTGTCGACAGTCGCGTCGGCTTCCGCGTGTCGACCCGCGTGACCGGGCAGCTGGCCCCGTCGGTGGGCGTCGGCGAGGTCCGCGCGGAATACACCCCGTCGTGGAACCTCTTCGCACCGGGGTCGATCACCTACGCCTACACGGCGGAGAACACCGGGAACACCGCCCTCGCCGTGAGCGACGCGGCCGAGGCGACGACGACGGAGCGCGGAGTGCTGCTGCCCGGCGAGTCTCGGGACGTGCGCTCCGATCCCCAGCCCGCGTGGCCGCTGTTCGTGCTGACGAAGGACGTGACGGTGGATGCCGCGGTGCCCGACTCGACGCTCGCCGCAGCTCCCGTGACGCGCAGCGTGACGGTGTGGGCGGTTCCGTGGGTGCACCTCGCCGCCGCGGTCGGCGTCGCCCTCATCGTCGCGGCCGTCGCGTCGGGTCGTCGTCGATCCCGCCAGCGCCTCGACGATCTCGTGGCCCGCGCTCGCGAAGAGGGTCGGCGCGAGGCGGTGGAGGTCTCATGAGCGAGCTGCTCTTCGTCCCCATGGCCGTCGCCGACGACGGCGTGGGCGTCACCGTCGAGATCACTCCCCTCCCGACCGCCACCTGCACCGTCGACTGCTCGCCGCCGCCCGGCACCGGCCCCGGATCCCCCGGGGGAGGGCTGCCGGTCACCGGAGGCGAGATCGCCTCGGTCCTCCTCGCCGTCGCGTTGGTGGCGGCGGGGCTCACGGCGACGGTCTGGGGTCGGTGGCGGCGACCGACCGCGGACCGGAGCTGACCGCTTCGCCGTCGGCGCCGCCGCTCGCCTCCGCGCGCGAGCGGCGGTGCCGACGCTCGATCGCCTGTCCCGCGTACGACGCGGCGATGATGAGCGCGGCGCCGGCGAGTCCGGGAAGACCGACGACTTCACCCCCGATCGCCACGCCCACGGCGAGGGCCCAGACCGGCTCCGTGCCCATCAGGATGCTCGCGCGGGTCGCCGAGGTGCGCCGCACCGCCCATAGCTGAACCACGAAGGCGAACACCGAGCACAGCAGGCCGAGGAAGATCACGTCGACCCAGCCGGCCGCCGAGAGCCCCGCCATCGCGGGCGCAAGATCGGCGCCGGCCACGGCCGTCGAGGCGAGAGCGCACACGACGAGCTGCACGAACACGACTGTGAGGGTGCTGTCCTCTCGCCCGCGGGTGAGGTGCCCGCTCGCGGTGACGTGCACGGCGCGGACGACCGCCGCCGCGATGACGAGCGCATCCCCCGGGTTGGGGGCCCGCAGGCCCCCTCCCGAGACGAGCAGGGCGACCCCGGCGACCGCGGCCCCGGCCGCGACGAAGTACGACCGCGGGAGCCACGAGCGCGCCGCGATGCTCTCCAGCACCGGGGTGAAGACGAGGGCCAGACTGATGAGCAGGCCCGCGTTGGTCGCCGAGGTCAGGTGCACACCCGCGGTCTCGAGCCCGATCACCGCCGCCTGCGAGCAGCCGAGGAGCGCGGCGATCACGAGACCGCGACCGCGCGGCATCCGCTCCCGACGAAGAAGACACAGGATGCCGAGAGCACTCGCCGCGACGACGAAGCGCAGGGCGATGCCCGAGGCGACCCCCGTCTCGGCGACCAGTTCTTTCGCGGCGAGGAAGCTCGCCCCCCATATCGCGGCGACGGCGATGAGGAGGACGTCGACGAGGATCTCGGGAGCGCGGCGGGTCACTCCCTCACGATCCCTCGCGATCACGCGGAAGAACAAGCGGCATGTTCTTCACGGTGGCGTAAGTTCTGACTTATGGATGTGGCTCACCTGCGCGTGTTGCGCGAACTCCGTGACCGGGGGAGCGTCGCCGCCGTCGCGGCGGCGCAGCACGTGTCGGCCTCCGCGGTCTCGCAGCAGCTGGCCGCCCTGCAGGCCCACGTTCCCGTTCCCCTCACGCGGCGCCTCGGGCGGGCCCTCGCCCTCACACCGGCCGGCGAAGCCCTCGCCGCGGCGGGAACGCGGGTCGACGAGGCCCTCGTGGGCGCGCGAGAGGCCGTCGGCGCCTTTCTCGACGCGAGCGATCGCCCGGTGCGCGTCTCGGCCTTCCACAGCGCCGCCCTCACGCTCTTCGGGCCCCTCCTGCGCGAACTCGACGGCTCTCCGCCCCTGCACTTCGCCGACGCCGACGTCGCGCACCGCGACTTTCCCGGGCTGACCGCCGACCACGACCTCGTCATCGCCCACCGCCTCGCCCACGACGAGCCGTGGCCCGCGGACCGCGTGGTGACGGTGCCGCTGCTCGAGGAGCCCCTCGACATCGCGCTCGCCGCGGACCACCCGCTCGCTCGACGCTCCGAGCTGCGTGCGTCCGACCTCGTCGACGAGAGATGGGTTTCGGTGCACGCCGGCTTCCCCCTCGCCGGGGTCCTCGATCACCTGTCGGCGCACGTCGGACGCCCTCTCGAGGTCGCCCACCGCATCAACGAGTTCTCGGTGACGGCCGAGATCGTCCGCGCGGGCGCGGCGGTGGCCGTCCTGCCCCGGACCACGACGACCCCGCTCGCTGTCGACGGACTCGTGCTGCGCCCCCTCGCCGATCTCACCCTCGTGCGTCACGTGGACGCCCTGGCCCGCCCCGACGCTCTCGCCTACGCGGCTGTGCGGCGCGTGCTGTCGGTGTTGCGGTCGGTGTCGGCGCGGGCGGCGGGCGCGTCCCCGGGTCCCGACTCCGCCTGACGAGCGGCGGCGGGGGTCGGGCCGTCGGCGTCCGTCGAAGCGGCGCGCGGCGCGACGGTCGGCTCCGGATCGGCGAGCAGAGCCTCCCGGATGATGCGGCGCGGGTCGTACTGGCGGGGGTCGAGTCGTTGCCAGTCGACGTCGGCCCCCTCGGAGCCGAGCTCGTCACGCACCCGCTCCTGGGCGGTCTTCGCGAAGCCGCGCGCACGGATGAGGGCGCGCCGCAGAGACTCCGCCGCGGCGGGAAGCCGCTCGGGACCGATGATGAGCGCCGCGATGACGCCGATGAGGATCATCTTCTCGATGGTGAGGCCGAAGAACACGGGCTACTCCCCCGCTCGGGGGCGGCGGGGGCCGACCATCGGAACGCGGGGGGTCAGCGGGTCGGGGGCGGGTCGGCGACGACCGCCGAGGCACGGGCTTCGGGAGCCGCGGGCGTGGCCGATTCGGCGAGGGGCGTCGCGTCGTCGTCCTTCATCGCTTTCAGCTCGCCCTTGAACAGGCGGGCCGATTTACCCACGCTCTGAGCCAGAGCCGGCAGCTTCGCGGCCCCGAAGAGGAGGACGATCACCGCCAGGACGATCAGCAGGTGCCATCCGGTCAGTCCATGGAGCATGAGGCCTCCTCGGCCGTGTCGGCGCCTTCACCGACGGGTGGGGGATCGGCGCGAGACGCACCGTGCGGCGATGCTAGCCCGCGACGAATGGAAACCACAAGGCTCGCGTCGAGCGCACTTTTGTTGTGTGAGCATTACGCAACTTTTGATTGACCTATGGAAAAACATCCGTCAGGATGACGACGAGCGACGTCCCCCACAATCGGACACCTCATCCCCCCGAGGCTCGCCCCACGAACCGCCCTGAGAGGCGGTGATCGGCGACCCCTCCCACTCGACGAAGAGTAAGGAGCAGACACCGCGCGTGGCCGACCGCCACCGCACGAAGAGCCCGGGCCGCCACGATCAGTCGTTGAGACCGACTGTGTGGCGACCCGGTGAAAACAACTCGAACGCATTCACAGGAGCTGTTTCACGATGAACTCTACTTCTCGGCATCCGGTCGTCCGGTCCCGGTTGACGGCGGTCCTCGCGGCCACCGCACTGGGCCTGGGCGCCATCGCCGCCGCCCCCGTCCCGGCCTTCGCGCACGACGGGCACGACCACGGCACGACAGACCCCGGGGGCGACCACGGCGACCCCACCGACCCCGGTACCCCCGACCCCGGCGACACCGGCGAAGACGGCGGCGCCCTCGACTGGAGCAACTACGAGCGCGTCCTGCTCACCAAGGACGTGGGCGAGCCCATCGACCTCGCCGTCCTCCCCGACAAGCGCGTCCTGCACACCGCCCGCAACGGCGACGTGCGCCTGACCGATCCCGCGACCGGCGTCACGCGCGTCATCAACACCCTCGACGTCTACGCCAACTCCGAGGACGGCCTGCAGACGGTCGCCCTCGACCCGGATTTCGCCGAGAACAACTGGGTGTACCTCGTCTACTCCCCGCGCGACGCCGACGGTGACGGCGTCGCCGACACCCCGGCGGGCAACTCCCCCAACACCCTCCCAGCGGGGGCCGATGAGTCCTACTGGGACCAGTGGGTCGGCGTGAACCGCCTCGCCCGCTTCCAGTGGAACGGGGACTCCCTCGACCTCGCGAGCGAGCAGGTCGTCCTCGATGTCGAGGTCCAGCGCGGGCAGTGCTGCCACGTCGGCGCCGACATCGGATTCGACGCCGACGGCAATCTCTACCTGAGCACGGGCGACAACACCCCGGCATCCACTCCGGGAGCGAACGGCTTCGCGCCGAACAACGACGCCCCCGGCTACAACCCCGGATTCGACTCGCGCCGCGGCGCCGGCAACACCAACGACCTGCGCGGCAAGATCCTGCGCATCCACGTCGAGGACGACGGCTCCTACACGATCCCCGAGGGCAACCTCTTCGCCCCCGGAACCGAACTCACCCGCCCCGAGATCTTCGTGATGGGCGTGCGCAACCCGTTCCGCATCGAGGTCGACATCGAGACCAACTCGCTGTCGTGGGGCGACTACGGCCCCGACGCCACGAAGGCCGTCGCCGAGACCGCGGGCCGCGGGCCCATGGGTCTGGTGGAGTGGAACGCCATCAGCCTCGACGAGCCCCAGAACGCCGGGTGGCCCTACGTCCACGCCGACAACCAGGCCTACAACGACTGGGACTTCGCCACGGCGACGCCGGGTGCGTTCTTCGACCCGCAGAACCTCAAGAACGAGTCGCGGTGGAACACCGGTCTCACCGACCTTCCGCCCGCGCAGCCCGCGACCCTCTGGTACGGCGACAACCCCGGCGACCAGCCGTGGGACGAGCTGGTGAACTTCGGCGCCGGTACCGGCCAGGGCCCCATGGGCGGACCCGTCTACCACTACGACGAGACCAACCCCTCGCCCACGAAGCTCCCGCAGCACTGGGACCGCAAGGCGTTCATGGGCGAGTTCTCGCAGGACTACATCGCCGCGTTCACGCTCGACTGGGACACCTTCGAGGTCAGCGACATCGAGGACTTCCTTCCGAACGCGGCGCTCAGCACCCTGGGCCAGCCGCCGCACGACAACCCCATGGACATGGAGATCGGCCCCGACGGCTCGATGTACGTGCTCGACTACGGTGACGGCTTCTTCCGCGCGAACCCCGATGCCGGTCTGTACCGCATCGACTACGTCGCCGGCAACAAGTCGCCCCAGGCGCGTTTCACCGCAACCCCCACCTCGTCGTCGCAGGCTCCCCTGACGGTGGCGTTCGACGCGTCGACCTCGACCGACCCCGACGGAGACGCCCTCACCTACGAGTGGGACTTCGACGGTGACGGCACCTACGATGCGACCGGTGCGACCACGTCGTTCACCTACACGGAGCTGGGCAACTACAGCGCCCGACTGCGCGTGTCCGACCCGGGCGGACGCTTCGGTCTGACCTCGCAGACCATCTCGGTCGGCAACCAGGCGCCCGAGGTGACCGTGGCCTTCCCCGGCAACGGCGCGTTCTTCGACTGGGGTCAGGCGATCCCGTTCCAGGTCACGACGACGGATGCCGAGGACGGCGACGCCACGGAATGCTCGCGCGTGACGTGGACCTACGGTCTCGGCCACGACGAGCACGCCCACCCCGAGGTCTCGGGCACGGGCTGCACGGGCGTCTTCCGCACCGATCCGAACTCGCCCGAGCACGGCCCCGGTGCCCTGCTCTACGGCGCGGTCGTGGTCACGTACACCGACGCCGGCGCCAACGGACTGCCGGCGGCCACGGGTGAGGCGACCGTTCGCCTGAACCCGAAGCTGCAGCAGGCCGAGCACGCGATCCGTCGCGAGGGCGTCACCACCTACGCCGACACCGACGCCTCGGGCGGCAACGCCATCCGCGGTCTGGGATCGGGCGACTACCTCGCCTTCGACCCGGTGAACTTCGCCGGGATCGACGGGGCCGTGGTCCGTGCCAGCGGCGCCGGCGAGGTCCAGCTGCGCTGGGGAGCGGCCGACGCCGAGCCCTTCGCGACCGCCACCATCCCGGCGGGTAACGGCTGGCAGGACGTCGAAATCGCCTTCGAGGCCCCCGAGGGCACCGGAGCGCTCTACGTCACCTCGGCCGACGAGCTGGCCGTCGACGCGCTGACCATGGTCGGCGACGGCGTCGGAGACGTCACGCCCCCCACCGTCGCGCACACGCTGGCCCCCGCCACCCCGACGGGTGTCGGCGGCGTGTTCAACGAGCCGGTCCGCTTCTCGGTGCAGGCCGCCGACAACGGCACGCTCGCGAGCGTCCAGTACTCGCGCGACAACGGCGCGACCTGGGTGAACCTCGCGGCGAACCAGCAGTACGGGGTGACGTTCGATCAGGACGGCGCCTACGACATCCGCTACCGCGCCACCGACACCGGTGGCAACGTGTCGGAGCTCGGTTCGGTGTCGTTCACGATCGACCTCGACGCTCCCAACGAGCCGACGGTCGACACCCGCACGCTCGTCTCGCTCGGCTCCCCGCGAGTCACCTACGGCGCCCCGGGCGACCTGACGGTGTCGGTGCGCGGAGAGGGCGGCGCCCCCACGGGCGAGGTCGTGCTCACGGTCGGCGACACCGAGCTCGGTCGCGCGACCCTGGACGCCGACGGCAACGCCGTCGTCGCCCTCCCGGCGGACCTCCCGGTCGGCACGCACACCCTGCGGGCCACCTACGGAGCCGACGAGACGTTCAAGGGGTCGGCCGGCATCGGTCGTCTCACGGTCTCGCAGGCGAAGTCGACGACCTCTGTCGCCGTCTCGCCAACGCCGGTCAAGCCCGCCGTGGCGGCCACCGCCACGGTCCAGGTGGCCTCGTCGACGGGCATCGTCCCGACCGGTGATGCCACGGTGACCATCCGTCGCAACAACGCGGTCGTCGCCACCCTCACCGGCACGCTCGGCGCAGACGGCACCGTCCAGGTGACCCTGCCCAAGCTCAGCGCGGAGGGCGCCTACCAGGTGCAGGCGTCGTACACCGGTTCGACCGGAATCGCGAAGAGCAGCGGCAGCGCGAACCTGACCGTCAAGAAGTAACACCCCGGTGGGGGTCGCGTACCGCGGCCCCCACCACCCTCACGGTCGTCCCCGACCCCGGGGCGGACCCACCTCGAAGGAGAGTCATGAGTCACCACCACGACCACGCGCACCCCACGGTGCCGGATCGGCCCATGAGCCGGCGCACGCTGCTCAAGGCCCTGGCGGCGTCATCCGTCGCCGTCGGCATCGGCGCCGCCGCCATGCCCGCCGCAGCCTCCGCCTCCACGGCCTTCGGCGCCCGCGCCGCGGCGGCCGCTCCCCCGGTCAGCGCCGGGAAGCGTCTCGTCCCCGTCAACCGCATCGGCATCCAGCTCTTCACCGTCCGCGACAAGGTCAGCTCGCTGGGCTTCCGCGCGGTGTTCGAGGAGCTGGCCCGTATCGGTTACTCCGAGATCGAGTTCGCGGGCTACACCCAGGGCAACGTCGGCGCGATCACGCCGCAGGAGATCCGCCAGTTGCTCGATGACAACGGCCTGCGCGCGACCGGCGCGCACGTCAACCTCACCCCGGCCAACATCGACCAGCAGCTCGACATCGCCCACGTGCTGGGCATGCCGCACCTGGGCCAGGGCGGCCCCATCGCCGGAGGCTACGGCGGTCCCCTCGCCAAGGATCCGTGGATGCAGGCCATCGGCACGTGGAACCAGATGGGCGAGAAGGGTCGCGCCGCGGGCATCAAGCTCTACCTGCACAACCACGCGCAGGAGTGGGGCTTCACCACCGACACCAACGAGCGCGTGTACGACCTGTACTGGGAGAACCTCAACCCCGAGACGGTGTTCTTCGAGATGGACGTCTACTGGGCGCACGTCGGAAAGCACCTGTACCCCGGTTTCGAGCCGATCGACTACATCAAGCGCGACCCCCGGCGGTTCCCGATCCTCCATCTGAAGGACGGCGCGCTCAATCCGAACAGTGCAAACGGCTACGACATCGTCGAGTTCGGCGCCGGGAACATCGACTACACGGCGTTCCTGTCGCAGCTGCGCGACCGCGGCCAGCGCTTCGGCATGTTCGAGCAGGACAACGCCTCCACGGTGCCGGTCAACCCCGGGAACTCGCTCGCGAACGCCGACCGCAGCTACGACAACATCGCAGCCCTGCGCGGCTGAGCGACGAGGAAGAACTGATGAACAGAATCACGAAACTGACCATCGTCGGCCTCCTCGTCATCGGGGGCAGCGTGGTCGCGGTCCCCGCGTACGCGGCCGACCTCACCTGCACCGACGACCTGGGCAGCCAGACCGTCTCGGGCAACCTCATCGTCCCGGGAGGGGCGGACTGCGTCCTCGGCGGCGCGACCGTCGAGGGCGACATCGTCGTCGAGGCGGGCGGTTGGCTGGATGCCACCTCGGTCACGGTCACCGGAGACGTCGTCGCCACCGACGCCTACGGCGTCTCGCTCGACGGCACGAGCGTCGCCGGCGACGTCAGCGCCTACTCCGCCGACACCACCGTGGGCTTCCTCTACGTCAACGACCTCAAGGTCGGGGGCTCGGTGGAAGCCGGCGGCATCGACGTCGAGGTCGTCGACAGCGCGATCTCGGGCTCGCTGCTCACGCAGCAGGCCACCTACGTCGACGTCGTGCGCACGTCGGTCGGTGCGGACGTGTCGATTGACGGCTCGGGCTGGGGCGTGTCGATGACCGGCGCCGTCGTCAAGGGCGACGTCACCGTGAGCGGCAGCTCGCGCGACGTGCTGATCGGCGCGACGGCCGACGGCGGCTCCGACGCCTTCGCCAACTCGATCGGAGGGGGCCTCTCGCTCACCGGGAACACCGCGAACCTGCGCGTGGCGAACACCACCGTGTACGGCGCTCTCGCCCTCGACGGGAACACCCCGGCGGCGGCGTTCGGCGCGGGCGTGCGCGCCGGCTCGACCACCGGCGACTACACGGGTGAGGCTCCGACCGCCCCTCCCGCGGGCGACCAGTCGATCGCGGTGACCGTCCCCGGCCAGGGTTCGGGCGAACTCACCTGGTCGATCGAGGGCACCTCGCGCCTCGTCGACCTCGGAGTGGCGACCGAGAACCTCGACCACTACGCAGCAGCGGGCGAGATCGTCCCGATCCGCGTCCAGGACACCCGGGCCGGCAACCCCGGCTGGTCCCTGACCGCGCAGGTGTCGAACTTCGCCGCCGACGGCCAGGAGGTGTCGAGCACGTACCTCGGCTGGACGCCCGAGGTGCTCGAGACGCAGGGCGGCGCCGTCGCCGGGGCCCCCGTGCCCTCGGGCTTCGACAGCGGCCAGGGCCTCTCGGTCGCCCGCACCCTCGCGCAGGCGAACGACGGCCACGAGCGGGGTAGCTCGCTCGTGGGCGCCGACCTGGATCTCAAGCTCCCGCTCGAGACCCCCCGCGGCACCTACACCGCGACCGTGACGCTGACCGCCCTCAGCTGACCCCCTCCCCGTCGGGGTCGCGCCCCTCGAGAGCGCGGCCCCGACGGGATCCCTTCCACACGAAAGCCACGCCCATGTCCCAGGCGAAGACCACTCCCCGTCCCCTCCGACTCCTCCTCGCCTTCCTCGCCGGCCTCGCGCTGCTGCTGGGAACGCCCCTCGCCGCCTCCGCGGAAGCCGCCCCCTCCCCCGACACCACGGTCACGTGGAGCGTGAAACCCGCCGACACCGCGCAAGGGCGCGACCGGCCCAACTACGCCTACGACCTGATGCCCGGCGGCACGGTCGGCGACGCCCTGTACGTCGCGAACCGCAGCCCCCAGCCGATCACCCTGCGCGTGTACGCCGCCGACGGCTTCCTCACCGACGACGGAGCCCTCGACATCCTCGCCGGGGGCGCGGAATCCACCGACCTCGGCAGCTGGGTCTCGATCGCATCCCCCGAACTCACCCTCGACAGCGGCGCGAGCGCCGAGGTCCCCTTCACCGTCACCGTGCCCGCCGACGCCGCCCCGGGCGACTACGCGGCCGGCATCGTGGCATCCATGCTCGTCACGGCCGACAACGGCACCGTCACCGAACGTCGCCTGGGCTCGCGTGTACACCTCCGCGTGCAGGGCGACCTCGCCCCCTCCCTCGCGATCGGCGACGTCGTCGTCGACTACCACGGCACCACGAACCCCGCCGAGACGGGATCCGCGACCGTGGGCTACACCCTGACCAACACCGGCAACACGCGTCTCGACCCGAACGTCGAGGTCGCCCTCGGCGGGCCGTTCGGCTGGGCGCGCGTGACCGCGGCCGACGACGCCCCCGAGCTGCTCCCCGGCAGCTCGCTGAAACGCACCGTCGAGGTCGCCGGCGTCGTCCCCCTCGTGCTGCTGTCAGCCGACGTCACCGCCACCTCGCAGGTCGTCTCGCGCACACTGGCCGGCGCGGAGCCGTCGGCCCTCGACCCCCTCGTGTCGCAGGGCGCGGCCGCCACGGCCGCCGTGCCGTGGACGGCGCTCGCGATCCTCGCCGTGGTCGCCCTGCTCGTGGCCTGGCGCGTCATCGCCGCCCGACGCCGTCGAGCGGCCCACGCCCGGGAGATCGCCGCCGCCGTGGCTGCCGCGCGGGCAGATGCCGACGGATCCGGATCAGCTGCCGAGGGGACGGATGCCGACGGGACGGATGCCGCTGGGCCCGGCGCCGCGACGGGTGCGGCCGCCGAGCGCGAGCCGGTGCCCGCCGGCGGCGTGGCCGACACGGGGGGAGTCCCCGAGGCTCTCTCCCCCGCCCCGACCCGCGCCTCGCGCCGGTCGCCCTGAGACCCGCTCGCGGCGTGGAGAGGGACACTCCGCGCCGCGAGCGATCGACGACGTCCGCCGTGCTCGTGCACTGCGGGCGTTCCTCGTGCGCTGGTCCGGCCCGCCTCCCGGGCCCGCGCACGCCCGGCCTGCCCCGGCCTGGCCCGCCCCGGCCTGGCCTGCCCCGGCCACAACGCAGGAACATCGACCCGTTCGGGGCCTCTTCGCCCGGCCCGGTGGCCCGCCGCCGCCAGATGTCCTGCGTCCTGCCACGGGAGGGACCGGCGACGCACCGGGCACGGCCGCGGGGGATTCACGACGCGCCAGGGTCCCGGCATCCGGAATCGGCCTGTCGGGGAAACGATCCGCCGCCGTACGCGCCGGACCGGTTCACCACCCACCCGCCGGACCGACAACCCCGACTCGGGTGCACAACTCCTGCGCATCGCGCGACTGCGGCCCACCGAGGGCGCAGAACACGCCCATCTGCAGGAGTTGTGCACGCGCCACCGCCCCGGCATGGCGCAGCGGCCCCGCCGGCCGGCCCCATCGGGAACCCCGGCACGGGGGCACAACTCCTTCATATCGCGCGCCCGCGGCTCACCGACGGCGCGGAACCGTCCGATCTGCAGGAGTTGTGCGGCGGCAGCGACCCGTCGCGGGTCAGGCGCGGAGGAACGCGGCGTTCAGCGATTCGGGGGCGAGGGCGTGCTCGACCGCGAGCATGCTCGCGCCGATCACGGCGGCCTTCTCGGCGGCGACCGACTGGACGATCGAGAGGTACTCGGTGGCCAGCGGCGTGGAGCGCGTGTACACGACCTCGCGAACGCCCGCGATGAGATGCTCGCCCACGCGCGCCATGGACCCGCCGATCGCGATCACCGAGGGGTTCATCAGGCTCACGCACGTCGTGAGCACCTCGCCGATGTCACGACCCGCCTGGCGCACGGCCTGGATCGCGTCGATGTTGCCGCGCTTGACGAGGTCGACCACGTCGGAGCCGGTGTGCGCGTCGATGCCCTGCGCGCGCAGCGCGCGCGCGATCGCGGGACCGGATGCCAAGGCCTCGAGGCATCCGCGATTGCCGCACTGGCACGGGATGTCGGCGCCGCGCGCGACCTGGACGTGACCGATGTCGCCGGCGATGCCCTGGGCTCCGCGCTGCAGGTGACCGTCGGAGATGATGCCGGTGCCGATGCCGGTGGCGACCTTCACGAACATGAAGTGGTCGACGGCGGGCCAGGCGATGCTGCGCTCGCCCAGCGCCATGATGTTGACGTCGTTGTCGACGAGGACGGGAACCGGCATGTGCTGGTAGATCCAGCCGGGGATGTCGAAGCGATCCCAGCCGGGCATGATCGGGGGGTTCACCGGCTGTCCGGTGGAGTGCTCGACGGGGCCGGGGACGCCGATGCCCATCGCGGCCACGTCGGAGGTGGAGCGGCCCGACTCGGAGAGCAGCGCCGTCGCGGTCTCGACGAGCCAGGTGAGCACGGGCTCGGGACCCGTGGCGATGTCGATGTCGCCGGTGCGCTCGCTGAGCACCTTGCCGGTGAGGTCGGCGATCGCGACCGTCGCGTGCGAGGCACCGAGGTCGACGGCGACGACGACCTTGGCCGCGGGGTTGATCGCGAACTGCGACGGCGGCCGTCCGCCGGTGGACACCGCGTCGGCGACGGGGGTGATGAGGCCCATGCGCATGAGTTCGTCGACGCGCACGGCGACCGTCGATCGGGCGAGGCCGGTCGACTTGGCCAGCTCCGCTCGCGTACGCGGTACGCCGTCTCGCAGCAGCTGGAACAACTGGCTCACGCCGTTGACCGACTGCACGGAATCTGTCGTCATCCTCTTCACGCCCTCAGTACACCATTAGTAGCAATGCATTCCATCCACATACCGACGGCGACTACGCGAATCACGCAGCCGCCGTCGGCATAAGGGGTCGTCAGCCCCGTCCCGGAGGACGGGAGAAGCGCTGCTGCAGGAGCACCGCGACCACGATGATGACACCTTTCGCCACCGCCTGTACGGAAGACGAGAGATTGTTCTGGATGAACACGTTCGACAACGTCGCGAAGATGAGGACGCCGAACACCGTACCGGTGATCGTCCCTCGGCCGCCGACGAGGAGCGTGCCGCCCACCACGACCGCGGCGATGGCGTCCAACTCGTACAGCTGACCGTGGGTCGAGGTGCCCGCCGTCGTGCGGCCGAGGATCATGACGGCCGCGATACCGGCGCACAGACCCGTGATCGCGTACAGCCACATCGTGTGCCGACGCACGTCGATGCCCGCCAGGCGCGCGGCCTCGCGGTTGCCGCCGACGGCCACGGTGCGACGCCCGAAGGTGGTGCGGTTCAACAGCACCCAGCCGAGGGCCGCCACGATGGCGAAGATCCAGATCAGGATGTCGACGCCGAGGATGTCGGCGTTCATGAAGGTGATGAAGCCGCGGTCCTGCACGACGAGCGTGCGACGCTCGGCCAGGATCTCGGCCAGGCCGCGCGCGCCGACGAGCATGGCGAGGGTCGCCATGAAGGCCACGACGTTGCCGTACGCGATGACGATGCCGTTGATGAGGCCGGCGCCCACGCCCACCGCGAGGGCGATGACGACCATGACGCTCCAGTGCAGGTTGTCGGCGAGATCCTGCACGGCGGCGAGGGTCGCAACCACGGAGGCGAGGCCCATGACAGAGCCGACCGACAGGTCGATGCCGCCCGCGATGATCACGAGGGTCATGCCGATGCTGATGACACCGATGATCGAGGCCTGGCGGAGGATGACGAGCAGGTTGTCGACGCTCGTGAACGACCCGGGCGCGGTGATGGCGCCGACGATGACGATGACCAGCAGCGCGACGACGAGGCCGATGTTGCGGCCGGCCGATCCGGAGAGGAAGCGGCGCCAGGCGGGCTCGGGAGCGGTAGCCGCGACGGCCCCGGTCTCGGTGGGGACCGTGCGTGCACGGGTCGGGGTGGTCGGCTCGCTCACGCGGCGGATCCTTTCATGACGAGATCGAGCACGCCGTGCTCGTCGATCTGGTGGGAGGGGAGGGTGCTCAGGATGCGACCGTCGGCGACGACGAGGACGACATCGGCGAGGCCGAGGACCTCTTCGATCTCGCTCGAGACGACGACGACCGCGTTGCCTGCGGCGGCGAGATCGCGGATGAGGGCGTAGATCTCGGCGCGGGCGCCGACGTCGACGCCGCGGGTGGGTTCGTCGAGCAGCAGCACCTCGGTGCCGTGCACGAGCCAGCGGGCGAGCAGGATCTTCTGCTGGTTGCCGCCGGACAGGGTGCGCGCGGGACGATCGGGATCGGCCGGGCGCAGCTCGAAGGCGTCGATCTGTTCGCGGGCGACCTTGCGTGCGGCGCGGTCGTCGAGGAACCCGCCCTTGGCGAAGCGCTTCATCGAGGCCAGCGCGATGTTGACGAAGATCGGCTCGTCGAGCACGAGCCCCTGGCTCTTGCGCTCCTCGGGCGACAGACCGATGCCCGCGCCGACGGCGGCGCGGACCGACCCGCGGGGAAGCACCCTGTCACGGACGCGCACGGAGCCGGCGTTCGAGCGTCGCGCTCCGTAGACCGTCTCGAGGATCTCGGATCGACCCGAGCCGACGAGTCCGGCGAGCCCCACCACCTCACCGGCGCGCACCGAGAACGACACGTCGGAGAAGACCCCGTCGAGCCCGAGTCCCTGCACGTCGAGCACGACAGGGGCATCGGATGCCACGGGCACACGCTCGGGGA
The DNA here is from genome assembly GCF_029761935.1 of Microbacterium testaceum. Lineage (NCBI taxonomy): Bacteria > Bacillati > Actinomycetota > Actinomycetes > Micrococcales > Microbacteriaceae > Microbacterium > Microbacterium testaceum. The sequence goes on along the minus strand of NZ_CP121699.1, from coordinate 2,573,227 downwards.
AGACGTTGGCCACCTCGCGCCCGGTCATGAGCCGGATGAGTTCGGCCTTCGGGGTGTCGGCGGCGGAGAGACCGACCGCGGTGGTCCGCCCGTCCTTCAGGACGGTGATGCGGTCGCCGATCTCGCGGATCTCTTCGAGGCGGTGCGTGATGTAGACGACGGCGATGCCCGCGGCGGTGAGCTCGCGCACGACGGCGAAGAGGTTCTTGACCTCTTCGGTGTCGAGGACGGCCGAGGGCTCGTCCATGATGATCAGCTTGATGTCGTGCGACAGCGCGCGCGCCATGCTGACGATCTGCTTGTTGGCGGCGCTGAGCGAGCCGACCTCGGTGTTCGGAGAGAGGTTGGCGTGTCCGAGACGGCGCAGCAGCTCGCGGGTCTGCCGGGCGGCTTCGGCGCGCTGCGTGAAGCCACCGCGCGCGAGCTCGTGCCCGAGGAAGATGTTCTCGGCGATCGTGAGGCCGTCGACGACGTCGAGCTCCTGGTACATCGTCGCGATGCCGAGGTCGATGGCCGCATCGGGGTCGGCGATCTCGACGTTCTCGCCGAGCCACACGATCTCTCCCTCGTCGGGGCGGTGCACTCCGGCGAGGGTCTTGATGAGAGTCGACTTGCCCGCGCCGTTCTGGCCCAACACGCAGTGCACCTCACCGGCGACGATGTCGAGATCGACACCGCGCAGGGCGCGGACGCCGGCGAAGGACTTGGTCACGCCTCGGACGGTGAGTAATGACGACTGATGGTCAACTTTGATCACGCGGCGAACATAACACGCCGCCTCACCGTCGCGCGACCCGAATTCGGCGCCGCGCCGGGAAGCCGCCTCCCGCATGCGCGCGAGCGCTCTGCTGTCGGAATCAGCGCGAGCACCGACTTATGCGGCTTAAAAAACAAAAGATGCTCAATCAACCGACACTTCTGCTAGCGTGAGCCACGTCAGAGTGGACCCTTCCTTCCGGAATGACCCGGGGCCGCGATGACCCCAGCTGCATCACATTTCAAGGAGGAAACATGCGCTCACAGTGGAAGTCGCGTTCGCGACTCGTCCTGACCGGTATCGCCGTCGTCGCCTCGGTCGGCCTTCTCGCCGGCTGCACCGGCTCGGGCGGCGACAGCCAGAACGTGGTCGACCAGGGCACCACGACCGAAGAGAACGCCGCCGCCGGTGACACCGTCACCATCGGGTTCTCGGGCCCCGCCGCCGACCACGGGTGGCTCGGCGCCATCAACTCGGGTGCGCTCGCCGCCGCCGAGAGCTTCCCCGACGTCGACCTCAAGGTCGCCGAGGGAACGAACGACGTCAACGCGCAGATCGCGGCCGTCGAGACCTTCATCAACGACGGCGTCGACGCCATCGTGCTCCTGCCGAGCGACGGCGCCGCCCTCACCGAGGTCGCGATCAAGGCGATGAACGCGGGCATCCCCGTGATCAACGTCGACCGCGAGTTCTCGAGCCCCTTCGCCGCCCGCTCGACCATCCTGGGCGACAACTACGGCATGGGCGTCAGCGCCGGCACGTACATCTGCTCGCAGCTCGAGGGCAACAGCAGTGCCGTCGTCGGCGAGATCGCGGGCATCGACTCCCTGCCGCTCACGCAGGACCGCTCGGCGGGCTTCGCCGACGCCCTGTCGGACTGCGGCCTGAAGGTCGGACCCCGCGTCGCCGCGGACTTCACCGTCCAGGGCGGCGAGGCCTCGACCTCGCAGCTGCTGTCGGCGAACCCGAAGATCGACGCCATCTGGAACCACGACGACGACCAGGGCATCGGCGTGCTCGCCGCCATCACGGCAGCCGGCCGCGACGAGTTCATCATGGTCGGCGGCGCGGGCAGCCGGAACGCGATGGAGTCCATCCAGGCCGACGACAGCGTCCTGAAGGCCACGGTCATCTACCCGTCGACGCAGGCCGCCGACGGCATCGCCCTGGCGCGCCTGATCGCGCAGGGCAAGACCGCCGGTGACCTCATCACGCCCAGCGTCCCCAACCGCATCGTGTTGGACGCCCCCGTGGTGACGAAGGACAACGTCGCGTCCTTCATCGACCTCTCGTTCCAGTCCTGACCCGGTCCGGGGCGTCCGCGTTCGTCGCGGGCGCCCCGTCCCCCGTCCCCCACAGAAAGACCTCAATCGTGACCCAGCCCCTTCGCATCGCCATGATCGGTGCGGGATTCATGGGCGCCGCGCATTCCCAGGGATGGCGCGTCGCCCCTCGTTTCTTCGACCTCCCCCTCGCCCCCGAGATGAGCCTGCTCGTCGGGCGCGACGCGGCCCGCACGCAGGCCGCCGCCGAGACCTGGGGCTGGCAGGAGAGCGCGACGGATTGGCGCGAGGTCATCCACCGCTCCGACATCGACGTCGTCGACATCGTCACCCCCGGCGATTCGCACGCCGAGATCGCGATCGCCGCCCTCGCCGCCGGCAAGCACGTCCTGTGCGAGAAGCCCCTCGCCAACACCGTCGACGAGGCCCGGCGCATGGCCGAGGCCGCCTCGTCCGCCGCGGACAGCGGCATCCGCTCGATGGTCGGCTTCACGTACCGGCGTCTTCCCGCCACGACCTTCGCCCGCGACCTCGTCGCCGCGGGCCGCCTCGGCGACATCCGCCAGGTGCGCGCCGAATACCTCCAGGACTGGCTGAGCGACGCCGAGGCCCCGCTCACGTGGCGCCTGCAGAAGGACCGCGCCGGATCCGGCGCCCTCGGCGACATCGGCGCCCACGCCGTCGACCTCACCGAGTTCATCACCGGGCAGCGCGTGAGCCGCGTCGCCGGCATCCTCGAGACGATCGTCGACGAGCGTCCCGTCCTCGCCTCCTCGTCCGGGCTCTCCGGTTCCGCGGGCACCGAACGCGGGGCCGTCACCGTCGACGACCTCGCCCTCTTCACCGGTCGCCTCGAGAGCGGCGCCCTCGCCTCGTTCGAGGCCTCGCGCTTCCGCCTCGGCCGCAAGAACGCCCTGCGGATCGAGATCGCCGGATCTCTCGGCTCGCTGTCGTTCGACCTCGAGAGCCCGAACGAACTGCAGTTCTACGACGCCACGCTCCCCGCCGCCGAGCAGGGCTTCCGTCGGATCCTCGTCACCGAACCCGAGCACCCGTACGTCGCCGCGTGGTGGCCCACCGGTCACATGCTCGGCTACGAGCACGGCTTCTCGCACCAGGCGAAGGACTTCGTCGAGGCCGTCGCCGCCGGAGCCGCCCCGACCCCCTCGTTCGCCGACGGCCTGCACGTGCAGGAGGTGCTCGACGCCGTCGCGCGCAGCTCCGAGGCCGACGGCGTCTGGACCGGCGTCGATGCCGACCTGGCCACCGCTTCTTCCGGGGGCCGCGCGTTCGCGGCATCCTGAATCCGATCCCGGAACCGCACCGACGAAAGGACGCCGCGATGACGCGACCGATCACCCTCTTCACCGGCCAGTGGGCCGACCTCCCCTTCGAGGAGGTGGCCCGTCTCGCCGGCGAGTGGGGCTACGACGGCCTCGAGATCGCCTGCTGGGGGGACCACCTCGACCCTTGGCGCTGGGACGACGAGGCCTACGTGCAGGGCAAGCTCGACGTGCTCGAGCGCAACGGCCTGAAGGTGTGGACCATCTCGAACCACCTCAAGGGACAGGTCGTCTGCGACGACCCCATCGACCAGCGTCACCGCGACATCGTGTCGGACCGGGTGTGGGGCGACGGCGACCCCGAGGGCGTGCGTCAGCGCGCCGCCGAAGAGCTGAAGAACACCGCGCGCCTCGCCGCGAAGCTGGGCGTCAAGACGGTCACGGGCTTCACCGGCTCGAGCATCTGGAAGTACGTCGCGATGTTCCCGCCCGCCACCGAGCAGATGGTGGATGCCGGATACCAGGACTTCGCGGACCGCTGGAACCCGATCCTCGACGTGTTCGACGAGGTCGGCGTGCGTTTCGCCCACGAGGTGCACCCCTCCGAGATCGCCTACGACTACTGGACGACGAAGCGCGCTCTCGAGGCCATCGGGCACCGCGAGGCGTTCGGGTTGAACTGGGATCCCTCGCACATGGTGTGGCAGGACATCGATCCGGTCGCGTTCCTGTGGGACTTCCAGGACAAGATCTTCCACGTGCACTGCAAGGACACGAAGAAGCGTCTCGGCAACGGCCGCAACGGACGCCTGTCGTCGCACCTGCCGTGGGCCGACCCGCGACGCGGGTGGGACTTCATCTCGACCGGGCACGGCGATGTGCCGTGGGAGGACGCCTTCCGCATGCTCAACGGCATCGGCTACGACGGGCCGCTGTCGGTCGAGTGGGAGGACGCGGGCATGGACCGCCTGGTCGGAGCGCCCGAGGCGCTCGGATTCGTGCGGAAGCTGTCGTCGTACGAGCCCTCCGGGGCGGCGTTCGACGCGGCGTTCAGCCAGCGCTGATCCGGGGGGATCGGTCGGAAGCGAACGGAAGGGCCGGATGCCGAGGCATCCGGCCCTTCCGTCTGCCCGGGCGGGGCCTGAGGGGGCGCCGAAGCGCCCTCGCTCCCCGCGACACGACGCAGGAGATCCGGTCGCGCGATACCGTTCTGGCCGCACGGCGGGCGGATGGGGACGGAAACTCCTGCGTTGTGCCCGCAGCCGCGATGCGGGGTCGCCGTCGACGGGCTCCGAGCTATACGGTCGGCCCGAACGTCCTCCCACCGCGGGCGAGCGGCCACGACGCAGGAGATCCGCCCCGGCGATACCGCCTCTGGCGGGCGCGGGACCGGGGCTCGCGTCCGCCACTCCTGCGTTGTGTCCCGCCGGGTCAGACGCCCAGGCCGCGCAGCACCAGGTCGCGGACGCCCGCGGCGGGCAGCGACTCGGCGTCGGGCAGCAGGCCGGCGTCGCTCGTGACGAGCATCGGTCCGTCGCGCCGCGACGACGACAGGCGGCCGTGCGTCCCGCGGACGCACGAGGGGTCGAGCGGCACCGTGCTCATCGCATAGCGCAGGCCCAGCTTCTTCTTCACGAGGTTCGCGCCCGCCTTGGCCTTGGCGAGACGGTCGGCGGGGTCGAAGAACAGCTCGGCGGGGTCGTATCCGGGCTTGCGGTGGATGTCGACGCCCCGCGCGTACTCCGGGGCGCGCTCGTCGTCGAGCCAGAAGTAGTAGGTGAACCAGGCGCCGGGCTCGGCCACCACCACCAGTTCGCCGGAGCGCTCGTGGTCCAGGCCGTACCGCGCCTGCGCGTCGCGGTCGAGAACCTCGTCGACACCCTCGAGTCCGCGCAGCAGCGCCGTCACGCGGGGGAGGTCGGCGGCATCCGGAACGTACACGTGAGCGATCTGATGGTCGGCCACGGCGAACGCGCGCGAGGTCCACGGGTCGAGTTGTTCGCGGCCGTCCTGCACGTACACCTCGAGCAGTCCCTCGCGGCGCAGGGCGCGGTTGACGTCGACGGGACGCGAGGCCTGCTCGATGCCGTACTCCGACACCGCCACGACGCTGTACCCGCGCTCGAGCGCGTCGGTCAGCAGGGGGGCGATCGCGTCGTCGAGCTCGCGCGCCGCGTGCGCGGCCTCGGGGCCGTTCGGACCGAAGCGTTGAAGGTCGTAGTCGAGGTGCGGCAGGTAGGCCATCGCCAGGTCGGGCGCCGGACCCCACCGCTCGGTGATCACGCCGCGCGTCGCTTCGGCGAGCCACGCGCTGCTCTGGATCGTCGCGGTCGGGCCCCAGTACTGGAACAGGGGGAACTCGCCGAGCGCTCCGACCAGCTGGTCGTGCAGGGCCGCGGGGCGGACGTACGCGTCGGGGCTCTTGCGCCCGTCGGCGTGGTAGATCGGACGCGGGGTCACGGTGATGTCGGTCGTCGCCCCCATCGCGAACCACCAGCCGAGGTTGGCCGTGGTCAGCTCGGGGCGGGAGCGCCGCGCGGTCTCCCAGACCTTCTCGCCGGCGACGAGTTTGTTGTGCTGGCGCCACAGCAGGGGGTCGCCGAGGCCGCGAAAGTGCCAACCGTTGCCGACGATCCCGTGCTCGCGCGGGGCGAGACCGGTCAGCATCGTCGACTGCACGCTGCACGTGACGGCAGGGAGGATCGTGTCGAGCCCCAGGTGCCCGCCGGCGCGGCCGAGCGCGGTGAGTCGGGGCATCGCGGCGAGTGCGCGCGGGGTGAGCCCCACGATGTCCAGCAGCAGGACCTTGCTCATACCAGGCTCCTTTCGTCGATTCCGGATGCCGGCACCCCGGCGACAGCGCGCGGCAGGTGCGCGTGCGCCCAGCGCAGTTCGGCCGCGATCCCGCCGACGAGCGTTTCGGGCTGCAGCTCTTCGGGCAGCACCGACCAGGTGTAGGTCTCGATATCGAGGTGGGCGTCACCGCCGTCGGGCGTCTCGAGGACCGCGTCAACCGCGGCGAGCAGCACCTCGGTCGTGGCGCGGAGGGGGGCTGCGGGACGCGCGTGCAGGGGGATGTGGACGTGCACGCGCCAGGCGCGGTCGGTCGGCCACGGCGCGGCGGCGTCGAGCACCTCGGGGAGGTCGTCGGCGGAGCGTCGACCACCGGCCTCGCGCACCTGGTGGACGTAGCGTTCCTCGGCGAAGGGCCGGAGCGCGTCCGCCGTGCGGGGGTCGGCGGGGTCGGGCACCTCGAGCGCGACCGAGGCCTGCACCTTGACGATGCGGATGCCGGCGGCGGCGGCCGCGGCGACCGCTCCGGCGGGGTCGGCGAACGACACCGCGAGGTGGCAGGTGTCCAGGCACAGCCCGAGGCGGCCCTCGGCGGTCAGGTGCGGGCGGGCGCCGAGCCAGGCCACCACGTCGGCGACGTCGTCGAGGATGCAGCCGGGCTCGGGTTCGATCGCCACGCGGACGATGCGTCCCGTCTCGCGCTCCAGCGCGGCGAGGCCCTCGACGAGTCCGGCGAGGTGTTCCTCCGCGGCGCGGTCGGCCGCGGCATCCCACCCCTTCCTCCATCCCAGCGGGAGCGTCGAGATGCTGCCCTCGGCCCCGGCGGGAAGAAGCGCCGCGAGGGCGCGCGCGCAGTCGAGCGTGTACTCCCGGCGCTCGCGCGTGGTCCAGTCGGGGCGGTACACCGCGAGCTTGACGACGTCGTCGTGGAACCCGCGGTACGGGAAGGCGTTGACCGTGCGCAGCTCCAGCCCGTTTCGCGCGAGGGCGTCGGCGAGGACACCCCGGGCCCGCGGGTCGTCGGAGAGGAGGGATGCCACGCCCACCGGCATCCACAGTCCGACGCCGAGTCGCTCGAGGCCCGCCGCCCGCCGGACGGGACCGGCGTGCTCGTCGAGCTGGCGGACGATGCCGGGCAGGTCTTCGGCGGGGTGGACGTTGGTGCAGTACGACAGCTCCACCCTCACGCCCCCTGGCGCGATGCCATACCGCGCAGCACGGAGTTGCCGGCGAACAGCTCGGGCCCCTGGCTCGCGGGAGCGAAACCGTCGATCGGGTCGGTGTTCACGCGGCCGCTCTGCGCGTAGAAGTCGCGCGGGTTGCGCCAGAGGATCCGGTCGACGTCGTCGTCGCTGAACCCCGCGTCGAGCATGGCCAGACCGGTCTTCGCCGTCTTCAGCGGGTCGGAGCGGCCCCAGTCGGCCGCGGAGTTCACGATGACGCGGTCGAGCCCGATGCGCTGCATGATGGCGACGACGCGCTGCTCGTCCATCTTGGTGTCGGGATAGATCGAGAAGCCCATCCAGGCGCCGCTGTCGGCGACCGCGTCGACGCAGGTCTCGTTGAGGTGGTCGACGAGCACGCGCTTCATCGGGATGCCGGACTCGGCCACCACGTCGAGCGTGCGCCGCGTGCCCACGGTCTTGTCGCGATGCGGGGTGTGGACGAGCACGGGGAGGTCGAACTCGATGCCGAGCGCGAGGTGTTGGCGCAGGATCTCGTCTTCTTCGGGGGTCATCGAGTCGTAGCCGGTCTCACCGACCGCGACGACCCCGTCCTTGGCGAGGTACGTCGGCAGCTCGGCCATGACCTCGCGGCAGCGCGCGTCGTTCGCCTCTTTCGGGTTCAGCGCGATCGTGCAGTGGTGGCGGATGCCGAACTGCGCCGCACGGAACCTCTCCCACCCGATCAGCGCGTCGAAGTAGTCGAGGAACGACCCCACGCTCGTGCGCGGCTGGCCGAGCCAGAACGCCGGCTCCACCAGGGCGCGCACGCCCGCGTCGTACATCGCCTCGTAGTCGTCGGTCGTGCGGGCGGACATGTGGATGTGGGGGTCGAAGATGCGCATGTCAGGCCCTTTCGCGAGCACGGAGGAAGGAGAGGTCGTCCGGCACGGAACGGCCGGCGGCACGACGCTCGGCGGCGAAGCGCTCCGCCATCGCGGCGAGCTCGTCGTCGGCGCGGGCGTCGAGGGCGTCGACGACCGAGAGGGGGATGCCGAGGAACACGCACTTCAGCACGCCGTGACGCCACGCGTGGTCGTCGAGGTGATCGGCGGCGAAGGCCCCAAGGGCCGCGGCGACGAGCCGGGTGTCGTTGGCGCGGAGGGCGTCCGCGACGAGCTCCAGACCGGCGTCGCGCCAGGCGGCGGTGGGCGCGATGATCGCGTCGAGGCCGCGCAGCACCCCGCGGCGCTCGGCGTCGTCGCCGCGGCGGTACAGCGCGACCGCCACGGCCGGGTCGGCCCCGCTGTCGGCCAGGGCCGCGATGAGAGCGGCGCGGGCGACGTCGTCGGCGGTCGGGGCGAACGGCGCGGCCGAGAGGGGTCCCGCCCCACCTCGCGACCCGCCGCGGCGAACAGGCGCGCGGCGCGGGCGGCATCCGCGCGCACCTGCTCGACGGCGAGGGCGGTCCAGGGGTGGAGGGGCCGACCGTCCCCGCAGGACGGGGTTTCGACCGCGCTCCGCGTCGGGGCGATGACCGAGCGCTCCCCCGCCGCGACCAGCGCCGCCATGCTCGACGCCGCGAGCTCGGGGGCCGCGTGCGCGTGCCGCGGCAACTCCACCGCGATCACGCCGCGGTAGTCGATCTCGCGCAGCGTCGAGAGGGCGGCATCCAGGTCGAGCTCGCCCTCCCCGAACGGAAGGTGCTCGTGCGCGGTGGGGAGCATGTCGTCGGCCTGCACATTGCGCAGCAGGGGGCCCGCCGCTCGCAGAGCACCCACCACCCCGTCGGGCTCGACCACCACGCAGTGACCGAGGTCAACCGTGAGGCCGAGGTTCGCGGGGTGGCCGAGCCGGGCGCGGAGCGCGAGGGCGTCGGCCACGGTCTCGACCAGCATCCCCGGCTCGGGCTCGAGGGCGAGGGTGACGCCCGCGTCCGCGGCGAACGCGGCGAGCTCGACGAGGCGTTCCTCGAGCAGCACGCGCGCCTGATCGGTCGAGACGTCGTCGGGCACGACCCCGCTCCACAGCGAGACGCACTCGGCGTCCAGGATCGCGGCGATCTCGACCGCCCGCCGCAGGAAGGCCATGCGCGACGCGGCGTCGCGATCGACGAGGGTCGGCCGATGCTTGCGCAGGGGGTCGAGCAGGTAGCGGGCGCCCGTCTCGACGACCACCCGCAGCCCCCGGCGGCGGAGGTCCGCGGCGAGCGCCTCGCTCTGTTCGCGCCAGTCGGAGGCGAAGGGGTCGAGGTGGGGGTGGCCGAGGGTAAGGGCGACGGCGCCGTACCCGTGATGCTGCAGCACGTCGAGGGCGGAGGGCAGCGGGTGGTCGGTGAAACCGTTGGTGCCGTATCCCCAGGTCCAGTTCATGTGATGTCTCCCGTCGAACGGCGGCGGCCGAGCACGCGGCCGAGAATCTCGATGCCCACGAGGGCCACGGTCGCCAGCGGCGAGCCCGCCCGGGCGGCGAGGGCGGACTGCAGGGGGACGACGGCGCCGATGCCCGCGCGGGTGGCGTCACGTGCCTGAGCCGCCCCGGGATCACGAGCGACCGCGAGCTGGCCGGGCAGGACCGCGGCGAGGTAGCGCGCTCCCCCGAGCACGGCGGCGGAGCGGTTCGAGCGTCCGAGTAGACCGGATGCCGCCACGGCGACGCTCGTGCCCACGGCGACGCGACCGGTGGTCGCCGTCGACCCGTCGACCTCGCCCCGTGAGATCGCGGTGACGGCGACCGTGTGGGCGGCGACCGCACCCGCGGGGACCAGGGCCGAGCGCCACCCCGGCCCGGCGGCACCCATCATCACGTCGAGCCCGCGGCAGACGGCCATGACGACCGGACCGGCCGCCGTCGGCTTGAACACGGTGTCGTAGGCGCACAGGGCTCCGGCGAGCGCGACCGACACCAGACCCGAGCGGCGACCGGCCGCGAACGCCGCGCCCACCCCGAGGGCGGTGAGACCCACGCCCACCGCGAGCGCGCGGTCGCGGCTGATCCGCCCCGAGGGGATGGGGCGCTCGGGGCGCTCGAGCGCATCGAGGTCGGCATCCGCCCAGTCGTTCAGCGCCATCCCGGCGCTGTACAGGCAGACGGACGCGGCCGCGAGCGCGCCCCCGCGCAGGGGACCGTCGCCGCCCGCCCCGCGCGCGCTCAACGCCCCGACGAGAGCATCGCCGAGGACGGTGAGCGAGGCGGGGGCGCGGACGAGGTCGAGGTAGTCCGCGACCCGGGTCACGGTGCGGCGACCCGGGCTGCCGAGACGGCGGCTGCAGTCTCGTGCACCCACGAGACGAACTGGGCGGTCTGCTCGCCGAAGCCGTGGACGTCGCTCCCCCACGGATCCTTGAAGAAGCAGCCGAGGGCGGTGACGACCCCCGCGTGGCCCGCGCGGGTCGCGAGAGACAGCGCTCGGACGAGGTCGATGACGAGGGGCGCCGCGAGGGCGGAGTCGTAGGCGCTCCAGGTGGTCTGCAGCGTGACGCGACTGCCGAGGAACCCTGCCGCGCTGACGTGGTCCCACGCGGTCTTGACGTCGCCGAGGTCGGGCACGTTGTCGATGTGCAGCGGGGTGACGACGTCGTCGCCGACGAGAGCGTGCAGACCGCGGTTCTTCGAGACCAGCTTGGAGCGGACGGCCTCGGGGTCGGCCAGGGTCGCGCCGTCGCCGCCGCCGAGGAGGTTGGTGCCGGCCCAGGACTGCACCCGGAACCCGCGGGCGGTGAACATCGGCGCCAGCACCGTCCGCAGCAGCGTCTCGCCGGTCTTGCCATCCTGCCCCGCGTACGCGATGCCCGCGCGTTCGGCGCGCTCGCGCAGGACGGGGAGGTTGAGGGATGCCGAGGGGGTGAAGGCGGCGTAGGCGGCTCCGGCCGCGATGGCGGCGAGGGCGGCGCGCGAGCTGGGCGGAAGGACCCGCGCACCCGGGGTCGTGAGGGCCGCCTGCAGGAGGGCGTCGTCTTCGAATCCGGGGTGGTACGGCGGAAGGGGCTCGGTGGACGAGACGTCGATGACGACGACCTCGCGCAGGTCGTGACGGTCGCGGAAGTCGGCGATGTCGGCCGCGAGCAGGTCGATCTCGTCCTGCTGGGTCGCCGTCATCGTGGGGACGGGGCGGAGGTTCTGCTCGGTCTCGCGCAGGCGCTCGGCCACCGCGTCGACGAGGGCCACGGGGAACATCCCGCCGGCGGCGAGCTGACGCGCGCGCTCCTCGAGCGGGGTCGACGAGATGTCGTGTCCGCCCACGACGATGTCGGCGATCGCGGGGAACTCGTCGACGCGCACCGCGTCGGTCTCGGTCGTGAGGCCGACGGGCGTCGCGACGCCCAGGGCGAGGGCGTGGATGCCAAGGGTGGCCGTGGTCGCGAGCGAGCCGCGAGCGCCGATGAACCAGGCGCCGACGTCGGCGGTGCGGCGGGTGTCCGAAGTGTTCACGCGGGGGTCCGTTCTTCGTTGAGGGACGTCGAATACCGGGTACGCACGACGGCACGACTCCGTGGGGGCGGAGGCGTTCGAGAGGGGCGCTCCGAGGGGGATGGAGGGCGACCCGGGGGTGGTGGGGGACTCGTCGTCGAGGTGACCTGGTCCTTCCGACAGTAGTGCGGCTTTTGCGGTAAGGCAACCAAAAGATGTCGGATTAAAGAGCAATATTCGTCGTCGACTCGGCGGGACGCACGGTGGGTCCGCTCAGCCGCGCGCGGCGAGAGCCCGCAGCACCTCGAGCTGGTGCACCGGGCCTCCTCCTTCGTGTCCGTTCCACGGGTAGACGCGAATGCTCTTCTCGCCCACGTAATGGTTGTACGCCGCATAGACGGTCGACGGTGGGCACACGGCATCGCGCAGTCCCACCGAGAAGAGGGCGGGAACCCTCGCTCGCGCGGCGAAGTTGACGCCGTCGAGGTACGAGAGAGAGCGGAACACCGCCTCTTCCTCGCCGCGCCGAGTCTGCAGGTACGCGATGATCTCGCTGTAGGGGGCGGCGTCGGTAATGGCGACCGCCCGACGCATCGCACTGAGGAACGGGAAGTCGATCGCGGCGAACCAGAGCCCCTCGCTCAACGCCGCTGCGGCGAGCGCGATGCCCCCGCCCTGGCTCCCGCCCCACACGCTGACGCGCGTCGCATCGATCGCCGGGTGCGACCGGACCGCATCGATCGCGAGCACCGCATCGCAGAAGACACGGCGGTAATAGGAGTGGGACGGGTCGTCGAGGCCCTCGGTCACGCGACCGGCGACATGCGGCGCTCCGCCCACGGGGTCGGAGGTCGCCCCGGGCAGCGCGCCGCTGCTCTGCCCCCGCGTGTCCATGACCATCACCGCGAACCCCGCGGAGGGCAGCAGCGTGTGCTGGTGGGCGAGGCCGCGACCGGAGTTGTAGCCGATGTACTGCACGACGCACGGCAGAGGCCCCGAAGCCCCGCGCGGGCGCAGGAGCCACGCGCGCACCGCGTGTCCCGCGAACCCCGCGAAGACGACATCGTCGACCTCGACACCGGTCACACCGGTGTCGTCGGTGTCGAGCGGGGTGAAGCCCGCGGGCCACGACGCCGCCCTTGCCTCGCCGAGCGTCTCGGCCCAGAAGGCGTCGAAGTCGGCGGGCTCCTCTCGCGGCGGGCGGAAGGCCTCGAGGTCGGCGAGCGGCAGGTCGAACTGGGTCACGGGTTCTCCTTCTCCGCGGACGCTCGCGAGAGCACCCGGTCGATGTGCGCGTGGGTCGCGGCGAATGCCCGCGAGCGGACGGCGTCGAGTCCGCGGTACTCGCGATGGCCGTAGGGCTGCACGTCGAGCTCCAGTTCGGCACCCGGCGCCTCGTCGATCGCGTTGGCGACGGCGAACTGCCCGGGCGGGGGAACATGACGGTCGCGTAAGGCGCATTCCACGCGCACCGGCACGCGGACGAAGGTCGCCGCCGTGGACGCATCGAAGAAGCGCAGGACCTCGCGCGACGCAGGGTGGGCCCCGACGTGAGCCCGCACACGCTCGCCGCTGCCTTCGCACGGCAGGCGCAGGCGCAGGTCGTACTGGCCGAAACTCGGCACGATCAGCGTCGCCCCCACGAAACGGTCATCCCACGGAAGAGCGAGCGCCCCGATCCCGCCGCCGAAGCTCTCGCCCACGTAGTACAGCGGGATCGGTCCGGCCAGAGCTCTCAGCGCCGACCCGGCATGCCAGAGATCGACGGCGCATCGGCCGAGAACGTACTCGTCGATCGAGTGGATGCCGTGGAGCACGTGCCCGTCGGCGGGCGTCGGTGCGCCGAGTCCGGCGTTGAGCGACCCTTGTCCTCTCGCGACGGGGAAGAAGACCGCCGCATCGTCCGGGACGCGATCGAAGTCGGGAGCCTCGCGCCCGCCGTAGCCGTGACCGTGGACGATCCCCACCCGCGGCGGCATCCCGCCCACCGCCGTCGCGAACCACCCGCGCACGCGCAGACCGTCGGCGACGGTGTGATCGACGAGGAAGAGCGACCGCCCGCCCGCGGGCCCGAGGGGTGTCATCCTCGGAGCGGGGTCGACCCCGGCTGCCGCCGCCGCCCAGGCTTCCCAGCGCTCGGCGAAACCGACGGGCGGAGCGACCGGGGGCACCGCGCGAAGGGCCGGCAGCTCGAAGCCGTAATCGCCCTCCCCCGCGGGATCGGCGATGACGCCGTTCACGAGCGGGCCGCCGTGGAAGACTGGAGGCCCGAACGAGAGGAGCGATCGTGCTCGCCGCCGAACGCCGATCCCGCCTCCTGGCCGAGGTTCGCCGACGGGGAGCCGCCGCGGTCCCCGATCTGGCCGAGACCCTCGGCGTCAGCGAGATGACCATCCGGCGCGATCTCGACGTGCTGGCGGCCGACGGCCGCGTCGACAAGGTCCGCGGGGGCGCTCGCACGCCGCAGCCCGGAGTCGCAGCATCCCGTGACTTCGCCACGCAGTCCCGCCGCAACGGAGACGGCAAGAGGGCCATCGCCCGCCGCGCGGCCGAGCTCGTCGAGCCGGGCATGGCGGTGGGACTGAGCGGAGGCTCCACGACGTGGGCTCTCGCGCGCGAGCTCCGCGGCATCGACGACCTGACGATCGTGACGAACTCCCTGCCCGTCGCCGACGTGTTCGCCCGCCCCGATAGGGCGGACGAGCCCTACACGCAGACGGTGGTGCTCACCGGCGGCGTCCGCACTCCCGCCGACGCACTGGTCGGCCCGGTCGCTGTCGCGTCCCTCGAGCATCTGCACTGCGACATCGTCTTCCTCGGTGTGCGCGGCATGGACCTCACAGCGGGGCTGACGACCTCGAACCTGCTCGAAGCCGAGACCAATCGCGCCCTCGTCGCGGCGGGGGGCCGAGCGGTCGTCCTCGCCGACCACACGAAATGGGGAGCCGTGGGGCTCACCACCATCGTGGATCTGCACGAGGTCGACCTGGTGGTCACCGACGAGGGACTCGCACCCGACGCCGAAGAGACGCTGCGCGCGCACGTCACCGAGCTGTGGGTGGCCGCCCACGGCGACGACTGAGACCCGCCCGCCCCCGCGCGGGGAACGGACGGCGAGAGTCGGGCTCACCGCGCCGTACTCGCCCGTGCGATCACCGTGGCATCCACCACGATGTGTCGCACCGGAACGTCCGCGCCGGGTCGAGCCGCCATCTGACGCTCGAGCTCGGTGAACGCCGCTTCGACGATCCCGTGATCGTCGGGAGCCACCGACGAGAGCGCAGGGACCGAGAACTGCGCGGCGTGCACGTTGTCGATGCCGATCACCGCGACGTCGCTCGGCACCGCCCGCCCGCGCTCGTGCAGAGCCGCGAGCACGCCGAAAGCGACGGAGTCGTTGGAGCACACCACGCCGTCGTACGCGACGCCCGAGGCGTGCAATCGGCCCAACGCTGCCGCACCCTCCTCGGAGGTGAACGCGTCGACCGAGACGATGAGCTCCGGGTCGTCGGCCAGACCCAGGCGCGACACGGCGTCGCGGTACCCGGCGAAACGCTGGTCGGCGGCATCCGAGGGACGTGACACGCGAGGTCCGAGGAACGCGACCCGGCGGCACCCGGCGTCGGCGAGATGCGCGGTCGCCAGGTCAGCCGTGCGGCGGTTGTCGATCGAGACGTGCGTGAAGGGGCTGACCGCGATGTGCTCACCGAGGAGCACGAGCGGTCCCGGATCCGTACGTCGGGTGAGGTCCCCGACCGTCAGAGACCGCGGGATGTGGATGAGGCCGTCGGTCTCGGGGAGCCCCACCCCGTTCGCGACGTCGATCTCGCGCTGATGGTCGCCCTCGGTCTGCTGGATGAGGATCGACAACCCGCGCGCCTCGGCCCCGCGCGCCAGCAGGGTCGTGAGTTCGGCGAAGTAGGGCTCCTCGAGATTGGGCACGGCGAGCGCGATGATCCCGGTGCGCTGTCGGCGCGAGAGCGGCGAGATCCGCCGCGTGGCCGAAGGCGTGTCGGTCATGGCGGGACTCCTCGTCGAGGACCGGGCGGCGCTCGCGCGCACCGCCGAGCGGTCTGTTCTGGGGGCTACGGTATCGCGTGGCATGTCACTCCTGGACGCGGAAGGCCACGATGCGAGCCTCCGGAGCGCCGTGGGTCTCCGTCACGACCACGCGGGCGGCGTCGATCGCGCCCATTCCGGGGGGAAGCGGGTGGCTGCGCCGGCGGCGACGGTTGTCCGCCACGGTCGCGACCTCGGTCCACTCCTCGGACCCGGCCACCTGGACCTCGACCCGGTACGTGCCGACGAGCGAGGGCATCACGAGGTGCGGATCGCGGTGATGGTGAAGGGTGTTCAGCTCGATGTCGGGATCGTCGTCGAAGACCAGCACGATCTCGCGCGCGACGACGGGCCGGTCCCAATCGAGCCGCAGCCACGCGTCTTCCGTGGTCAACGGTGCCGAGGCCCACAGGTTCGGTCCGCCGAAGGGGCGCTGGTATCCACCGACCGCGCGCTCCGGCGCCAGCGCCTCCGATGCGGTGGGAACGCGGAACTGGACCGACCGCCCCCGCAACGGCTTCGTCGGCCACTGCACCAGCAGCTCGTCGAGGCTCACCTGCACGTTCTGATCGTCGGCGTCCGACGTGTGCACCAGAGTCAGAACGCCGGGAGGCAGCTCGTCCGTCACGAAGAGGGTGACCCCGGGCTGGGCGCGGACGACGATGACGGCGTTCGCCGGAGTCTCGGGTTCCCAGCGCACCGGAGCGTGCACCCACCTCGCTTCTCCCGCGGCCACGGTCACCGTGACGGCATGCTCGAGATGTTCGGGCACGACGTTCTGCGCGAGCCCCGTCGACCACACCTCGACCTCGAGGTCCACGTCCTGCTCGGCGGCGAGACGCACCTCGAACCCGTCGAGACGCGGGTGAACGGGAACGACGATGCCGACATCGTCGGTGAGCGGATGCGGACGGGCGACCGCGATGTCACTCGGGCCGAGTCCCGCTCGCACGCCCGAGGCCGTGATGCGGGCGGAGAGGGCGAGGTTCGTCGGATCGGCATCGACGACGCCGATCAGCGGGGCGTCCTGACGCAGCAGGAGCTGACGGAGCTCCTCGCGGTGGTTCTCGTAGAGCCCCCGCGGGGTCGTGCGACGGGCGAGGATGAGGGATGCCGCGGTCCCGGCCGCCTCGCCCATCGCCGCGCAGGTGGCCATCACGCGCGCGGCCCCGAAGGCGATGTGCGTGGCGGAGATGTCGCGCCCGGCCATCAGGAGGTTCTCGACGTCTGCGGAGTAGAGCGCACGGAACGGAATCTCGAAGACCCCGTTCGAGAAACGTTGAACGGCGCCCGCACCGGTCGCGTACATGCCCTCCTTCGGGTGGAGGTCGATCGACCAGCCGCCGAAGGCCACGCCGTCGTCGAATCGCGTCTGTTCGATCACGTCGCGCTGGTGCAGCGTGTAGTCGCCGACGAGGCGGCGGTACTCGCGCTTGCCGGGCACGTTGCCGATCCACTCGAGATCGAGGTTCTCGGCGTCGAACTCGCCCGAGTTCTTGATGTGGTCCCAGATGCCCAGAATCACCGAGCGCAGCTCGTCGCGGATGCGCTCGTTGTCGTGGACGATGTCGAGCTCACCGCCCCACTCGATCCACCAGTAGTGCGCACCGCTGTCGCCGCTGCGGATGATGCGCGATGACGGGATCGGGGTCTCGAGGATCGACTTCGCCGAGGCGGGGGCGACGAAGCGCACCGGGTGCCCCACGTCCTTCGTGTAGAACAGCAGCGTCGAGCCGAGAAAAGTGCGCTCGGCCTCTTCCGGCGCCCAGTCCTCGTCGAACTCTCCGCGCGATTCCTTGCCGAGCCGCGCCCGCGCCCCGGCGAGGTGACCGACGAGTCCATCACCGGTGCAGTCGAGGAAGACCGGGGCGACGAAGCGCGTCTCGGTCTCGGCTCCCATGGTCCACCCCGTCACCGACTCGATGCGACGCGCCCCCTCGGGGCCGGTGGCGACCACGTCGCGGACATCGGTGTTGAGGTACAGCGAGATGTTCGGCTCGGCGCGCACGGCATCCAGCACGACGTCGTCCCAGTGGATGGGGTTCCCGTCGGGATTGCGGTACTGGTTCTCGAGGTACAGCTCACCGATGATCCCGTTCTCGCGGGCCCAGCGTTGATTGCCGTGCGCGGTCGCCCCGCACACCCAGACGCGGACCTCCGACGAGGAGTTCCCGCCCAGCACCGGTCGGTTGTTGATGAGGGCGACGCGTCGGTCGAGCCGGGCTGCGGCGATGGCGGCGGCGACTCCGGAGAGCCCACCGCCGACGACGACCACGTCGTAGTCGGCCGTGTGTGAACGCATACTGCGGGTGTCCTTCCTGGGAACGCGGGGCGTCCGAGTGTCGTGCGAGGGGAGGTCGATGGGCTCAGTCCACGGCGATCGCCTCGATCTCGAAGACCCGCGCGACGTCGGTGGTGGATGCCGAGGGGTCGCTGATCAGCAGGCGCACCCCGTCCGCGACCACTCCCGTGACCGCGATGCTCACCAGCCGTTGCGTGTTCCCGGCGACGGAACCGATGCTCGTCCAGCCCGCCGCGGTGTGCACCTGCACTTCGAACGAACGGAGGACGGCCGCCGAACCCGTGTCCGCGCTGTAGCCGCTCCGCACGCGCACCTCGTCGAGCGCCGCCGCAGCGAAGTCCACCGAGATCCACGGAGTGGAATCACCCGCCGCCGAGATCCACCGGCTGGCGTCGCTGCAGACGCCGTCGACGGCGAGGGATGGGCCCGTGTCGGACCGCAGGCTCGACGAGGCTGTCGCCGTGGCACCGAGAGCCACGTTGACCCCTCCCGGGTCATCGCGGAGGTCGGCGACGAGGGCCGAGAGGGAGGTGGCGGGCCCCACTGCGGCGTCGCGCGGGACGACCGCCCGCGCGAGCCGGGCGGGAGCCGCGGCCGGCGCCGAGAGGTACACGATGTCGGCGTCGTCGGTCGGCCGCGTCTGGACGCGCAGACGCTGCTGCCCGAGGCGCGATTCGCCGATGCCGGCGAAGGTCCACGACGACGCGGCATCATCGCGTTCGGCGACGACGGCACGGCTGCGCATCTCGCCGCAGATCTGAGCGGTGACGACGCTGTAGAGCCGAGTCCTCGTCCCCGCCCGGGTCACGTCGACCGCTGCCGAGGTGGCGACGCCGTCGCCGAGGACCGAGGTGTCGAGGACCTTCTCATCGATCCATCCCGAGCCGTCCCACCGTACGAAATGCGCGTCGTAGGCCGAGCGATCCGCCTCGACGAAGCGGTAGGCGACGCCCGCGAGAGCAGAACCGTCGAGGGCGAGCTTGGCCGACTGCACCGCGGGGGTGTAGCTGCGGATGCTTTCGCCGGGCACGAAGGGGCGCCAGACGACCGATCCCGCCGCGGCGGGGGTGATCGGAGCGACCAGCGTGGTGCCCGCGGCGTCCGTGAGCGACCCCGTCGCGGGGTCGTAGACGGCGTACGAGCCGAGATGCCGCGCCGGGTCGGCGGGGAACGGACCCCACTCCCACAGCACGTGGACCCGACCGTCGGGCGACACCTCGAGGTCGTCGGGGTAGAAGGAATACCCCTTCGCCGCGGCGATCGTCGTCTCTCGCGTCCACGCATCGGCAGCGCGGTCGTAGCGATACAGCACGCCCTCCCGTGCCCCGTCGGCGTCCGTGCCGGTCCGCACCAGCACCCAGGCGTCACCGTCGGCTCCGCGCGCCGTGACCGGGTAGGTGATGTCGACGTCGAGGTCGGGCATGGTCGAGGTCCGGTCGACCATCGTGCGGACGTCGCCCGCGGTGTCGGAGCGGAAGTAGTTCCACTGCTCGTTGTGCATCGAGACGAAGGCGTGGATGATCCCGTCGCCGTCGACGACGATGGACGGTTGGTTGTGACCGTTGTCGTCCACGAAGGTGACGCACGCCGTCTGCGCCGAAGCCCGGAGGCACCCTTCGGTCCACGCACCGTCCGCGGAGCGAGAGGCGAGGTGCACCTCGTGTCGAGCAGCCTGGGCGGCCGGGGCGTTGAAGGCGAAGAACGTCGTCTCGCCGACCACGTCGAGGGGGTTCCACCACGCTGCCTGGTTCGATGAGTCGACGGCGAAGGGGAGCTCCTCGACGGTTGTCGCAGAGCTCACCGTCGCCGATGCCGAGGGCGCGACGACGAGCCCGAGGGCGAGCGCCGCGACGGCGACCGCGCTCCCCCCGCGGAGGATCCTCATCTCAACCGACCAGCTTCTGCGCGGCCTCGCCGGCCTGCTTCATGGCGTCCTTCGGCGAGGCGGACCCGATCAGGACGGCCTGCACGCGATCGGCGATCGCCGACTCGATCTGCGAGTAGGCGGTGAACTTCCACAGCGGGTTCGAGCTCGCGGTCGCGGTGATGCGCTCGCTGAACTGGGCGCCGAAAGCGTCGGAGGCGACCTCCGACGACGACAGCGCCTCGGTCGTCGCGGGCGGCAGACCGCGCATCGCGTAGTCGGCGAGGATGGCGTCGAGGTCGCTCGTGGCGTACTGGGCGAAGTCGCCCGCGGTCGCAGCACCGGTGCCGTTGACGACCGCGATCGCGCCGCCCCAGACGAGGGCGCGCGGGGTGTCGCCCTTCTTCAGCACGGGACGCGACACCGGCGCGAGTTTGGTGGCGAGGTTCGCATCCGGCGACTCCTTGGTGACCGCTCCGCGGCCCACCGGGGCGTCGTCGTACATCGCGGCTCGTCCCTGGGCAAACAGGCTGCGGGCGTCGAAGCGGTCGACGTCGGCGGCGATGAGGCCCTGATCGTAGAGGCCCTTGTACCAGGCGACGGCCTCGACGCTGGCGTCATCGCCGATCGTGATGGTGTCGCCGTCGACGAGCGGGCTGCCGAAGGTCTGCATCCAGATGAGGATGTCCTTCAGCTGCGCTGCCTTGGTCGAGGCGGCGTAGGGGATGAGTCCTCCGCCGAGCCCCTTCAGCGAGACGAGGGCCTTTTCGAACTCATCGACCGTCGTCGGGAACGCGTCGGCCGACAGGCCCGCCTTCCCGAGGGTCTCGGAGTTGGCGATCAGGCCGATCGCGCCGATGGTCCAGGGCAGGGCGTACTGCACGCCGTCGAACGTGGCCGCCTGCAGAGCCGAGGAGGTGTATCCGCGGCCGGATGCCAACGCCGAGACGTCCTGCAGCTTTCCGGTGGCCGCGAGACTGCCGAGCCATGCGACGTCGACGTGCGCGGCGCCGGTGAACTGCCCGCCGGTCACCTGCAGCATGAGCTGATTGATGTACTCGTTGTACGGGAAGGCGGTGCGCTTGACCGCGACGCCCTTGGCCTTCTCGTATGACGACAACGTGCCCTCGAGGGCGGGCTTGGCCGACTCCTCGGTGAGCGACCACGAGGCGAACGAGAAGTCGGTCGGATCGGCGCCGTTCAAGCCGGCTGCCCCGGCGGCGGGTCCGCCGCTGGCCGTCGGGGCGCATCCGGCGAGGGCGGCGGCCGCGGCACCGATGCCGAGAAACTGCAGGGCGCGTCGGCGCGTGATGAGCGGGTTGGGCAGAGACGTAGACATAGGTGTCCTCCTTGACAGGGCGAGCAGAGAGAGAAGTCGGGGTCAGCCCTTGACGGCGCCGGCCGTCATACCGCTGACGAGGTACCGCTGCAGCAGCATGAACGCCACGGCCACGGGGAGCGACACCACGAGCGATGCCGCCATGAGTTCGGGCCAGGCGGTGGCCGCCTCGCCGACGTAGGTGTTGACGAGTCCGGGCGGGAGCGTCTGCTTGTCGGGACCGGCGAGCGTCAGGGCGAAGATGAAGTCGTTCCAGCCGCGGACGAAAGCGAACAGTCCGGCCGCGACGAGCCCGGGGGCCGCCAGCGGCAGCACGATCGAGTGGATGGTGCGCAGCCGCGAGGCACCGTCGACACGGGCGGCCTCGATGAGCTCGTCGGGGATGGTGTCGAAGAAGCCCTTCAGCATCCAGACGCACAGCGGCAGCGTGAAGGTCGTGAACGACAGCACGAGCGCGGTGTAGGTGTTGAGCAGGCCGTAGGCGCTGAACACGCTGTAAAGCGTGACCAACAGCAGGGCCTGGGGGAACATCTGCGAGGCCAGCACGAAGTACATCAGCTGCCGGCGACCGCGGTAGCGGAACTTCGAGAACGAGTACCCCATGTACGCCGACACGATCACCGAGAGCAGGGCGGTGATGACCGAGACGATGACGCTGTTCTGCAGGTAGGTGAACAGCTGCGGGTTGGAGGTCAGCGAGATGTACGCGTCGAAGGTGATCTCGGTGGGGAACAGCTTCGGCGGGTACGAGAACACCTGGTCTCGAGGCGTGAGCGAGGTCGCGAGCAGCCAGTAGACCGGCAGCAGGGCGAACCCGCCGCACACGATCAGCGCGGCCCACGACGCGAGGCGTACGCCCGGACGATCGGAGCGCAGGCCCGAGCTCGGGCGCCGGCGGCGACGCGCGGGAGCCTCGACGACCACGGGCGGGGCCTCGGGTGCGGGGGCGACGGTGGGGAGGGCGGTGCTGGTCATCGCTTCTCACTCCTCTCGGAGAATCGGACGTAGACGACGACGAGCGCCATCAGCAGGACGAGCCACAGCAGACCGAGCGCTCCGGCGCGGCCGAGGTCGAAGCCGTGGAAGGCGGTCTCGTACACCGAGGTGGCAAAGGTCTCGGTGGAGCCGGCGGGGCCGCCGCCGGTGAGCACGTAGATGATGTCGAAGTGCTGGAAGTTCCAGATGAACTCCAGCAGCAGCACCAGGCCGATGATCCCGCCGATCTGCGGGACGGTGATAGAGAAGAAGCGGCGGACCGTGCCCGCGCCATCCATCTCGGCGGCTTCGTGCAGCTCGCGCGGCACGGTCTGCAGGCCCGCGAGGAGCATGACCATCATCCACGGGAAGGACTGCCAGGTCTTCGCGACGATCACGGCGAACATCGCGGTGCCCGGCTGCGCGAGCCATGCCTGGGGCGAGACCCCGAGCGGTTCGAGAATCGCGTTCATGACGCCGTAGTTGGCGTTGAAGATCCACATCCACAGGAACGACACCACGACGCCGGGCACGAGCCAGGGGATGAGCATCAGGCCGCGGAAGACCTTCGATCCGCGGATCTGCGTGTTCAGGGCGAGGGCGAGGGCGAAGCCGATCACGAAGGGGGCGATGGTCGTGCCCAGGGTGAAGACGAGCGTCTGCCCGAGCAGTCGCAGGAAGTCGTCCTGCAGCACGTCGACGATGTTCTGGAAGCCGACGAACTCGCGCCCGGGCAGCACGAGGCTCTGCTTGAAGAACGCGGTGACCAGCGCCGAGACGAGGGGATACGCGACGACGACCGCCATGAGCGCCATGCCCGGCACCACCAGCAGCACGGCGAACATCCCGTTGCCGAGCCTCTCGGGTCGAGCGTGTCGCCGTGGGCTTTTGTTTGCTTTTGTTATCTTTTGTGTATCTAGAGTCGTCACGTCGGTGTGCGCTTTCCTCGGCAATGAGGGACCAGGTGGCCCGTTCGAGGCGGTATATCCCGCTTTCGGCGACATCAGCTTCGCCGGTCAGCGCGACGAGGTCAATTCGCGAGCGTAACGCTTAGATCACGACGTGTTAGTTCATGGGTGTTTTTGTTATTTAACGTGTTCGAACGAGTGCGAACGACGGCGAACAGCCCGCGCGGTCAGACGCGAGACGCGATCCGCTTGTCGAGCCAGGCCAGCAGATCGGCGCGCACCGCGGCCTGCTCGCGCTCGGCGAAGATCTCGTGCCGCGCCCCGGGATACACCAGGGTCGTCACATCCGTCAGGCCCGACCGCCGCCGGTAGGCGTCGGCGAGGCGGTGCACACTGCGGGGGCCGCCCACCGTGTCGTCGCGCCCCACCATCAGCAGCATCGGGACGTCGCGTCCGAGGTCGCGTCGCGGACGTCCCAGCAGCTTCAGCGTCTCGAGGGGGCCGAACAGGCGCGCGAGGGGCGTCGACGTCGTCAGGGGATCGGCGACGAAGTCGCGTCCCACCTGCTCGTCGCTCGAGAGCCACTGCATTCCGGAACCGCCGAGGTGCTTCCACGGAGCGTTCAGGTCACCCGCGTTCAAAGAGCCCGGCCACCGCAGGGCCGAGCCACTCAGAACGACGGCGTCATAGGCATCCGGATGCCGATCGAGCAGCATCTGCGCGAGGAACGAGCCCCACGAGTGCCCGAGCAGCACGAGCGGCAGGTCGGGGTGCTCCTCGCGGATGCGCTGCGAGAGGGTCCACACCGCGTCGCGGGCGGCGCCGAGACCGCCGGGCCCGAGACGCCCGAGCTTGCCGTGGTCGCCTCCCCACTGGCCCATCCCCGTGCGGCCGTGGCCGCGATGGTCGTCGGCGTAGACGGTGTAGCCCGCGCCGACGAGGGCCTCGATGAGGGCACCGTAGCGGCCCGCGTGCTCGCCCACCCCGTGCAGCAGCTGCACGACGGCGCGGGGCTCGATCGCCTCGTACACGTCGTAGACGATGCGGATGCCGTAGGCGTCGTCGAACTCGGGCATGGGGGGAGTCTAGGGCTGTGGCCCGCTCGGCGACCGCGCCCGACCATTCCCTTAGCAAGGCTAATGAGCTACCCTGGTCCATAGGAACATGAATGATCGCGTCGACGAATCCCCCCTCACCGACCTGAGTTCTGACCACAGTGCGGCGGCGTCCGAGCTGCGGATGGCGACATTCCGGCTCGCGCGCCGCCTCCGGGCGCAGCGCGCCGTCGACACCATGAGCGACGGGCAGTTCGCCGTCCTCGCCGCTCTTACCGTTCACGGCGCGCACACGCTCGGTCAGTTGGCCGACCGTGAGCGTGTCACAGCACCCTCGATGAACCGCACGGTGTCCCTGCTCGAGGACGCGGGCTACCTGACCCGCATCCCCGACGAGGTCGATCGACGTCGCGTGACCATCGATCTCACCGACCTGGGGCGCCGGATCGTCGACGAGACGGTCCGCCGACGAGACGCCTTCGTCGAAGAGGCCCTCGCCGAGCTCTCCGCCGAAGAAAGACAGGTTCTCGCTCGCGCGACGACGATCATGAGGAAGGTGGCCGACAGATGAGCACGTCGATGTTCCGGTCGCTGTCGATCTTCAACTACCGCGTCTGGTTCATCGGAGCCCTCGTCTCCAACGTCGGCGCCTGGATGCAGTCCACGGCCCAGAACTGGGTCGTCCTCACCCAACTGACCGACAACGACGCCGCGGCCATGGGCGTCACGATGGCCCTCCAGTTCGCTCCCCCGCTCCTGCTGGTGAGCGTCACCGGTTGGGTCGCCGACCGCTTCGACCGCCGCAAGCTCATCATGTGCACGCAGAGCGCTCTGCTACTGCTGGCCGTGACGCTCGGCGTCCTGCTGCTCAGCGGAGCGATGACGCTGCCGCTGATGTTCGGGTTCGCACTGGCCCTCGGCGTGGTCACGGCCTTCGACAACCCGGCGCGCCAGGCCTTCGTGTCCGACCTCGTGTCCCAAGAGAACGCGTCCAATGCCGTCGCGCTCAACGCCGCGTCCTTCAACATGGCCCGCCTGATCGGCCCCGCCGCCGCCGGCGTGATGATCGTGATCGTGGGCACCGGATGGGTGTTCCTCGTCAACGCGATCACCTTCGTCGCCATGCTGGCGGCGCTCTTCGTGATGAGGCCGCACGAACTGGTGGCGCGCCACCGCCGCGGCGGCCCGGCGCGACTGGCCGACGGCTTCCGCTACGTCGCCCGTCGACCCGACCTCGTCGTCATCTTCGTGATGGTGTTCCTGCTCGGGGCCTTCGGCATGAACTTCCCCATCTTCGCGTCGACGATGGCGCTCGAGTTCGGCCGCGGTGCAGATGGCTTCGGGCTCCTGAGCTCGTTCGTCGCCATCGGCTCGCTCGCGGGTGCGCTTCTCGCCGCGCGGCGGGAACGCGCCCGGATGCGGGTCGTGATCGTCGGCTCCGGCGGCTTCGCCGTGGCATCCACTCTCTCCGTCTTCGCCCCCAGTTACGGGGCGTACGCGGCCACCCTGGTCTTGACGGGGTTCTGCGTGGTCACGACGCTCACGACGGCGAACGGGTACGTCCAGACGACGACCGATCCCGTCCTGCGCGGTCGGGTCCTGGCGTTGTACATGGCGATCCTTCTCGGAGGGACGCCCGTGGGAGCGCCGATCGTGGGCGCGGTGGCGGCGGAGTTCGGCCCGCGCGTGGCGATCGCCCTCGCCGCCGTCGTGGCGGTCATCGCGTGCGGCATCGGCGCGACCTGGACGGCACTGTCGGGCCGCCTGCACCGGCACGAGACGAAGCGGTTCCGCCTCACGCTCGATGAGACGCGTCCGATCACCACGATCGCGCCCGAACCCGAGGACTTCAGCGACGAGATCGCCGGAACCACGCCGATCCCGTTGCCCCCGGGCGAACGCTCACCGCGAGCGACACCTCGCCCGCGTCACGGCGGCTGAGGGCGACCGCCCGATTCGAGATCCCGCGCCCCGCGTTCGCCGGAGGCGGTCATCGTCGCGCGCGCAACCCCTCCCGTCGATGCATTTAGCTAGATAAGCTAGCGACATGAACGGAACACAGGCAGGGCGCCGCTGGGCGGGGCTCGTCTTCATCAGCATCGCCGTGTCGCTGATCATCGTCGACTCGACGATCGTCAATGTCGCCGTGCCCTCGATCGTCGAAGAACTCAAGATCTCGTCGACCGAGGTGCAGTGGGTCCAAGAGGCCTACACCCTCGTCTTCGCGTCCTTCCTCCTCGTCTTCGGCAGCCTCGCCGACCGGTTCGGGCGACGCCGCCTCATGCTGCTCGGCGTGATCATCTTCGCGGGCGCCTCGATCGCCGCGGCCACGGTCCCCACCGGAGGGGTGCTGATCCTGTCGCGCCTGGTCCAGGGAGTCGGGGGTGCGATGATCCTGCCGACGACCCTGTCGATCATCAACGCCACCTTCCGCGGCCGCGAGCGCGGCATCGCCTTCGCCGTCTGGGGCTCGACGATCGGCGGCATGGCGGCCGTCGGCCCCCTGCTCGGCGGCTGGCTGACCACGGCCTTCTCGTGGCGATGGGCCTTCGGGATCAACATCCCGCTCGGCGTCGTCATCGTGATCGGCGTCGCCCTCACGGTCGCCGAATCGCGCAGCGATCGGGCCGAGCGCATCGACGGAGTCGGAGCCCTGCTCTCGGTGCTCACCATGGCCCCGCTCGTGTTCGGACTCATCGAGGGGCGCACCTACGGATGGTGGACGGTCGCGACCGCCCCCTCGATCGGCGACTGGAGCTGGCCGCTTCCGATCTCGCCCGTGCCGATCGCCTTCGCGGTGGCCGTGGTCGCCCTGGTCGCGTTCATCGCGTGGGGCCTTCGTCGCCAGCGTCACGGTCGCTCGACGCTTCTGGCCTTCGATCTGTTCCGGATCACCTCGTTCCGCAACGGCAACATCGCCGCGGCCGTCGTGTCTCTGGGTGAGTTCGGCATCATCCTCGCCCTCCCCCTCTGGCTGCAGTTCGTCGTGGGCTTCGACGCTCTGCAGACAGGTCTGCTGCTGCTCGCGCTGGCGATCGGGTCGTTCGTGGCCAGCGGGGTCGCTGGCGCCCTCAGCGGCAAGGTCGCTCCGGTCTGGATCGTGCGCGGCGGGCTTCTCGCCGAAATCATCGGCGTCGCCGGCGTCGCCTTCACCATCGGGCCGGATGCCGTCTGGGGCCCGCTCATCCCCTTCCTCTTCGTGTACGGGCTCGGCGTGGGCCTGGCGACGGCGCAGCTCACGGGCGTGGTCCTGGCCGACGTCCCGCCGTCCGCGAGCGGCCAGGCCTCCGGCACCCAATCGACGTCGCGACAGCTCGGAGCGGCGCTCGGCGTCGCCATCCTCGGCACCGTGCTGTTCTCGACCACGGCGGGGGTGTTGGCATCCACTCTCGACGATCGCGGCATCGCCGCGGCCGAGCGCGACCAGGTGGTCTCACAGGTGGTCGACAGCGCCGGAGCGGCGATCGCGGGCCTCGATGCGTCGCCCGAGACCCGGGATCTCGCGGTCAACGCCCGCGCGGCGTTCAGCGACGGCACGAAAGCAGCGGCCTTCACCGCCGCCGCATTCCTCACCCTGGGGCTCGCCTCGACGCTGACGCTCGGGGCGGCCGCGCGTCGGCGCGAGAACAGCGAGGCGCGAACCGACTAGTCCATTCACTCGAATGGATGCCATATCCCCGGGGGGCCTGTCAAGCCGAAAGCCGCTGCGCGAGAGGACCCAGCCGCTCCCCTATCGTGCGGGTGTCTGATTCGCTTACTGATCTCGTGGGGAGATTCATCATGTCGAAATTCACACGCCGTTCCTCTCGAATCGCCACCGCGATCGCCGTACCCGCCGCCTTCATCGCGGCCGGCGTCCTGGTGTCGACGAGTTCGTACGCCGCCTTCTCCGACACCGCGTCGAACCAGCAGAACAGTTGGCGGGCGGGCACGGTCCAACTCGACGACGACGACGCCGGCCGCGCCTTGTTCACCGCGGGCAACGCCAAGCCCGGTGACGGCGAGACGAACTGCATCGCCGTCACCTCGACCGGAAGCCTGGCCTCGCAGGTGCGCCTGTACGCCGACGACGTGGCGGGCACCGCGGGCCTGGCCGATCACCTGATCCTCCGCGTCGAGCAGGGGACCGGCGCAGGCTTCGGCACCTGCGATGGATTCATCCCGCAGAGCACGGTGTTCGACGGGCGTCTCTCGGGCTTCACCGGCGCGCACTCCTCGTACGGTTCGGGCGCGGCCACCTGGAGTCCGGCCGGAGGCGCGAGCGAGACGCGGACGTTCCGCATCACGTGGACGCTCGCCGACGACGCGCCGAACGCGGTCCAGGGCGGAACCGCCTCGACCTCGTTCGTCTGGGAAGCACAGAACAGCTGAGTCCATGCGTTCCCGTCGCATCGTCCTCGTCGCGGGGGTGGCGACGGCGCGGGCGGTCGTGACGCTGGTTCTGACGTTGGCGTTCTGGGCAGCGGCCCCGGCCGCCCTGGGGTGGATGCCCACCACCGTGATGACGGCGTCGATGTCGCCGGCCATCGAGGCGGGCGACATCGTGGTGTCGCGACCCGTTCCGCGGGAGGCCCTCCTGCCCGGACGGGTCGTGCTCGCGACCGATCCCGACCGGGGGGACCGCCTGCGCCTGCACCGCGTCGCCCAGATCAGCGCCGAGGGCGAACTCGTCACGAAGGGCGATGCCAACCCCGCCGCCGACTCGACCCCGCTGCACCCCGATGCCGTCCTCGGTGTCGGGGTGCTGCGGGTGCCCGTGATCGGGCTGCCGCTCGTCTGGGTACGCACCGGCCAGGTCGCTCCGCTCGCGGTCGTCGCGGCCGGATTCGCCCTCTGCCTCGCGATGGCCCTCCGCCGCGGGGTCGACAACGGTCCCGACGAGCCGTCGCCACCCTCGGAGGGCGCCCCGCCGACCCGTCGGGCTGTGCGCGCGCGACCGACGAGGGCACGCCTGTTCACCCGCGGCCTCGGTTTCGCGGTCGCCCTCGCGACGGCGGCGGTGGCCGTGAGCACCCCGGCCGCGGCCTCGTTCAGCGAGGAGTCCGCGGCATCCGGAACCGTCACCGCCGGCCGTGTCACCGGCCCGTCGGCGCTCGGCTGCGACAACGACGGCGGAGCGGTGGTGACCTGGGCGTACGAGGGGTGGGAGCCCCGCAGCTTCGACCTGCTGGTCGACGGACGCGTCGTGATCGCCGACATCCCCCCGCGGTTCCGGGCCGCGAGGGTGCCCGCCGACGGGTCGTACTCGCTGTTCCGCACAGATCGGGTGACCGTACGCACGAACGTGGGCGAACAGTGGTCGACGGAGTCGGACGAGGGCGTCGCCGTCGGCGGCGTGCTGTTCGGATTCGGACGGCCGTTCTGTCGGTGACGGGGGTCTCGCCCTCGCAGATCTTCAGCGATCCGCACGACCTCAGCGGCATCCCGCCCTCTTCGGCTGAGGATGCGCGGACCACCGAGGGTGCGCAGCGGGCGTCACACCCGCACGTCGACCGCCTGATCGGTCACCGGTACGAGCCGCGTGAGCTGCGTGACGTGGCGGGGCTCGAGCTCGTCGAGCGACGAGACGCCCAGCAGGGTCATCGTGCGCTCGATCTCGCTGCGCAGGATCGCGATCGTGCGGTCGACGCCCTGCCGCCCGCCGGCCATGAGGCCGTAGAGGTAGGCACGGCCGATGAGGGTGAAGGTCGCGCCGAGGGCGATGGATGCCACGATGTCGGCGCCGTTCATGATGCCGGTGTCGACCATGACCGTGGCGTCCTTGCCGACCTCGCGCACGACCTTCGGCAGCAGGTGGAAGGGAATGGGCGCGCGGTCGAGCTGGCGCCCGCCGTGGTTGGAGAGCACGATGCCGTCGACGCCCTGGTCGACCAAGCGTGCGGCATCCGTCACGTTCTGCACGCCCTTGACGACGATCTTGCCGGGCCACATGCCGCGGATCACGTCGAGGTCGTCGTAGCTGATCGTGGGGTCCATCGCGGCGTTCAGCAGCTCGCCGACGGTGCCGCCGGTGGTGCTGAGCGAGGCGAACTCGAGCTTGGGGGTGGTGAGGAAGTCGATCCACCACCAGGGGCGCGGGATCGCGTTGACGATCGTGCCGACCGTCAGCTGCGGCGGGATCGAGAAGCCGTTGCGCTTGTCGCGCAGGCGCGCGCCGGCGATGGGGGTGTCGACGGTGAACTGCAGGGTGTCGAAGCCCGCCTTCGCCGCGCGCTCGACGAGCCCGTACGAGATCGAGCGGTCCTTCATGACGTAGAGCTGGAACCAATTGCGACCGACGGGGTTCGCGGCCTTCACGCCCTCGATCGAGGTGGTGCCGAGGGTCGAGAGCGTGAACGGGATGCCGGCGGCCGCGGCCGCGGAGGCACCGGCCGTTTCACCCTCGGTCTGCATGAGACGCGTGAAACCCGTGGGCGCGATGCCGAAGGGCAGGGCCGAGGGACCGCCGAGGATCTGGCACGAGGTGTCGACGTCGGCGGCGGGGCGCAGGATGTCGGGGTGGAACTCGACGTCTTCGAACGCGCGGCGGGCGCGGTCGAGCGACAGTTCGCCCTCGGCGGCGCCGTCGGTGTAGTCGAACGCGGCCTTGGGCGTGCGGCGCTTGGCGATCGTGCGGAGGTCCGCGATCGTGAGCGCGGCGTCGAGGCGGCGCTTGCGCGCGTCGAGCTCGGGCTTCTTGAACTGCATGAGCTCGAGGAGCTCGCCGACCTTCGGCAGCTGACGCTGAACCATGGGGGATCTCTCTTTCATGTGGTCTGACCACATCGTACGCTCGAGAGGGCCCCACGACCAGGGTCAGTGCGCCGGCATCCTTCGATGTCGTCGACTGCTCGGGCGTTCCACTCCCGACACACGATCACCGCGAGCGAGAGGCACGACGCGACGAAGAAGGCCGGGCGCCGCGGCATCCGACTGACCGGAGTCAGGTCTCGCGCGTGATCGTGACCTTCACCTTGAGGTTGCTCTTGCCGGGACCGGCGTACACGCCGCGCAGCGGCGGGACGTCGTTGTAGTCGCGGCCGCGACCGACCAGCACGTGACGGTCGCCGATCTCGATGTTGTTCGTCGGGTCGAACCCCTGCCAGTCACCGGCGAACCACTCCACCCAGGCGTGGGACTCCCCGGTCACCGCTTCGCCGACCTCGGCGGAGGGCTTCGGGTGCAGGTACCCCGACACGTAGCGGGCCGGGATGCCGACTTCGCGCAGGGCCCCGATCGCGATGTGCGCGATGTCCTGGCACACGCCCTTTCGCGCTTCCCAGGCGTCGACCGCCGTGGAGTGCACGCCGGTCACTCCCTGCATGTAGTCGATCGCGTTCCCGATGGCCTCGGCGATCGCGTGCGCCGCGGGCCCGGGCCGGTCGTGCTGGGCGGCGATCGCGCGCGCGAGCTCGGCGACCTCGGCGTGCGGGGTCGTGCGCCGCGTCTGGGTCAGCTGCTCGACCGTCGAGATCGACCGCGCCGCCTCCGCCGCGAGCTGCTCCCAGGTGATGTCGGCGTGCTCGATGGGCCGCGGGCGCACCTCGACCAGCGAACGCGCGGTGATGGTCAGCGCGCCGTGCGGCGACAACACGTCGAAGGCCGCCACGCGCGTGCCGAAGTAGTCGACGTACTGATTGACCGAGGTCGACGGCTCGATGTCGAGCGACGAGCTCAGCACGAACTGGCTGTCGGTCGAATGCGGCAGCATGCGGGCTTCGTTGTACGAGGCGACGACGTCGCCGGGGTAGACGAACCCGGTCTGGTGCTCGATGCGCAGGCGTTTCATCGCCGACCTCCCGAGGTCTTCGCACGGACGGCGGTCACGGCATCCGTCATGAGATCTCTCCGATCCACGACGGTTCGGCCTGTGTGGGGAAGAAGCGCGAGCGGATCGCTTCCGACGCCTCGCGTGTGACCGTCTGCACCCGCTGCATGTGCTCGGGCAGCTCGGCCAGGATGTCGCTGACCGGGCGGTACTCCAGATCGTTGCGGATCTGACCGAGAGCCCGCAGCACCGTGTTCGAGTGCCCGACGCGATCGGCGCGGGGGTCGATCGCGCTCATGCAGTCCTCGGCGCGTTGGATCGAGTAGATGATCGAGCGCGGAAAGAGGCGGTCGAGCAACAGGAACTCCGCCGCGTTACGGGCGCTCGGCATGCCGCGATAGGTGCGCAGGTAGGCCTCGTACGCGCCGCACGAACGCAGGATCGTCGTCCACGACGGGCCCGACACCTCGGTGAGCGAGCGGGTGGCCAGCAGTCGCGCGGTCATGTCCGTGCGCTCGATGCTCCGACCGAGGGTGAAGAACTGCCAGGCCTCGTCGCGGTTGGTCGATGAATCGACGATGCCGATGGCCAGCGCCGCCCGCTCGCGCGTCCACTGGAAGAACTCGTGGACCTTGTCGGTCTGCAGGCGCCGCGGCATCCGGGCGTTCGTGGTGTTGAGGATCTCCCACAGTTCCGTCGACACGATCTCGCGAGCGCGCCGGGCGTTCTCGCGAGCCGCGGTGATCGAGTACGCGATGCTCGACGGGTTCATCCGATCCACCGCGAGGCGAGCGAGCACGTCGTCGCGGCGGACGGTGTCGACGTTCTCGGGCCACGCCGACCCCATGACGCTGAGCAGCGAGCGGCACGCGGTGTCCTCGTCGATCCACGGGTCCTCCAGCAGCAGCTGGAGGTGCACGTCGAGGATGCGGGCGGTGCCGTCGCTGCGCTCGATGTAGCGGCCGATCCAGAACAGCGATTCTGCGATGCGGCTCAGCATGGCCCCGTCTCCCGCGCCTGCTGCTGCTGCTCGGCCTGCGGACCGTGCTGCACGGCGGCATCCTGCTGCTGTTGCTCCTGCTGCTCCTTGCCCGAGGGCCCTCCGCCCGGGCGCGGATCGCGCGGTGAGGTCGAGGGAGCGGGCTGTCCGTCGTAGATGATCGGGATCGACTCGGTGACCGCGGCCTGGTCGGCGACGAGTCCCGAGACGCCGTTGCCCTGGCCGTACTCGACGTGCGAGGGGGCCGAGCCGCCGACGATCCACGTGTCCTTCGAGCCGCCGCCCTGGCTGGAGTTGACCACGAGCTGGCCCTCCGGCAGCGCCACGCGGGTCAGGCCACCAGGCAGCACCCAGATGTCGTCGCCGTCGTTGACCGCGAAGGGGCGGAGGTCGGCGTGACGCGGACGCATGCCGTCTTCGACGAGCGTCGGGATGGTCGAGAGCATGACCACGGGCTGGGCGATCCAGCCGCGCGGGTCGGCCGTGAGACGCTTGCGCAGCGCATCGAGCTCGGCGGGCGAGGCATCGGGACCCACGACGAGCCCCTTGCCGCCCGAGCCGTCGACCGGCTTCACCACGAGCTCGGGCAGACGGTCGAGCACTTCTTCGAGGGCACCGGGATCCTCGAGACGCCAGGTGTCGACGTTCTTGAGGATCGGCTCTTCGGCGAGGTAGTACCGGATGAGGTCGGGCACGTACGTGTACAGCAGCTTGTCGTCGGCGACGCCGTTGCCCACCGCGTTGGCGATGGTGACGTTGCCCAGGCGTGCGGCGAGCATGAGCCCGGGCGCCCCGAGCATCGAGTCGGCGCGGAACTGCAGCGGGTCGAGGAAGTCGTCGTCGACGCGGCGGTAGATCACATCGACGCGCTGCGGGCCGCGGGTCGTGCGCATGAACACCTTGCCGCCGATGCACAGCAGGTCGCGCCCCTCGACGAGCTCGACGCCCATCAGACGCGCGAGCAGCGTGTGCTCGAAGTACGCGGAGTTGTAGACGCCGGGGGTGAGCACGACGATGTTGGGCTCGTCGATCCCGGGCGGGGCCGACGCCTTGAGCGCGGCGAGCAGCTTGTTCGGGTAGTCCCCGACGGGGCGCACGCGCATCGACACGAACAGTTCGGGCAGCGTCTGCGCCATGACGCGGCGGTTCGAGATGACGTACGAGACGCCCGAGGGCACGCGCACGTTGTCTTCGAGCACGCGCATCTCGCCGTGCTCGTCGCGGATCAGGTCGATGCCCGACACCTGGATGCGCACGCCGTTCGCGCTGCGGATGCCGGCCGCCTGGCGGTAGAAGTACTGCGACGACGAGATGAGCCCCGCGGGCAGGATGCCGTCG
This sequence comes from Microbacterium testaceum, assembly GCF_029761935.1. Classification (NCBI taxonomy): domain Bacteria; kingdom Bacillati; phylum Actinomycetota; class Actinomycetes; order Micrococcales; family Microbacteriaceae; genus Microbacterium; species Microbacterium testaceum. Next base: position 2,538,951 of record NZ_CP121699.1, on the reverse strand, counting down.
CGCACGCAGTGCTGATTGCCGTAGGCGTCGTCGAGGAACGCCTCGAGCGCCTTGACCCGCTGCTTCACGCCGGCCTCGATGCGCGACCACTCGTCGTACGCGATGACCCGGGGGACGGCATCCAGGGGGAAGGGACGTTCCTCCCCCGCGAAGTCGAAGGTCACGCCCTGCGCGAGGTACGAACTCGCGAGCGACTCGGTGCGCCCGCGCAGTTCCTCCTGCGTCATCTGCGCGAGCGTTTGGTACAGCTCCCGGTACGCCTCGCGCGAGGGGGCGGCTTCTCCGGGACTCGCCGGAACGCCGAACATCTCGTCGAACGCCGGGATGCCGGATGCGGTCTTGCGCGGCGCCAGCGTGGAGCCGTAACCGTCGAACAGGTCACCCATGCGACGACTTTACCCAGCACCGTGTTGCGGACACGTTTCCCCGCCTCCGTCTTGCGTGAGTCGCCAGAATTCGTCGCTTGGGCGGGTCCCCTGGCGACAGATCTTGGCGACTCACGCGGGTGCGGCGCGGCTCAGGCGCCGGGGCGCAGCACGACCTTGATGCAGCCGTCTTCCTTCTTCTGGAAGGTCTCGTACAGGCCGGGGGCGTCTTCGAGGGGGGCGTGGTGCGTGACCAGGTCCATCACGCCGAGCGGGTCGGCGGAGTCTTCGACGAGCGGCAGCAGGTCGTCGATCCAGCGCTTGACGTTGCACTGGCCCATGCGCAGATTCAGCTGCTTGTCGAACATCGTCTTCATCGGCAGCACGTCAGCCTCGCCGGCGTACACACCGCTGAGCGAGACGGTGCCGCCGCGGCGGACGAGGTCGATCGAGGCGTAGACAGCGGCGAGGCGGTCGAGTCCGGCCTTGTCCATGAGCTTCTGCGCGAGGGCGTCGGGGAGCAGCCCGACGGCGTTCTGAGCCAGCTTGATGCCGCCGTTCCCGTGGGCTTCCATGCCCACGGCATCCACCACTCCATCCGCCCCGCGCCCCTCGGTGAGATCGACGAGTTCGTCGACCACCGTGTCGGTCAGGTCGTAGGTGAGCACGCCGTGGCGCTCGGCCATCGCGCGGCGCTCGGGCTCGGGCTCGATCGCGAGGACCCGGTAGCCGAGGTGCACGCCGATGCGGGCCGCAAACTGCCCGACGGGGCCGAGGCCCATGACGGCGAGCGTCCCACCCTCGGGCACGTTCGCGTATTGCACGCCCTGCCAGGCGGTGGGCACGATGTCGCTGAGGAAGAGGTAGCGGTCGTCGGGCAGGTCGTCGCCGACGCGGATGTGGTTGTAGTCGGCCAGCGGCACGCGGAGGTACTCGGCCTGCCCGCCCGGCACCTGCCCGTAGAGCTTGGTGTAACCGAACAGCGCGGCACCGCTGCCGTACTCGCGCACCTGCGTCGTCTCGCACTGCGACTGCAGTCCGCGGCGGCACATGAAGCAGTGGCCGCACGAGATGTTGAAGGGCACGACGATCCGGTCGCCGACGGCGAGGTTCGTCACGGCCGAGCCGACCTCGACGACCACGCCCATCGGCTCGTGGCCGAGCACGTCGCCCTTGTCGATGAACGGTCCGAACAGTTCGTAGAGGTGCAGGTCGGAGCCGCAGATCGCCGTCGAGGTGATCTTCACGATCGCGTCGGTGGGCTCGAGGATCTCGGGGTCGGGAACCTCCTCGACGCTCACGTTGCGCTTGCCCTGCCAGGTCAGTGCCTTCATGGTGATGCCTCTCGTTCCGGGGGATGGCTAGTCTGCGGCGAAGGTGCGGAGCGGCGGAGGTGGTTGACGAACCCCCACCCGGTGGGTCAGGCGCCGGGAGCCGCCAGCGGTGGAGCGTCGACCCAGGCGTGCACGCGCGCGAGGAACGCGGCGTATCCCGCGGGCGTGCGGCCGGTGAAACGGCCCGAGGTCTCGACCTCGTGCACGTCGCTCGCCCGCTCCCGCGCACCGAGGGTGCGTGCCGCGCGGACGAGGGCCACGTCCTCGTGCTCGACGAGATCCGGGATGCCACCCGCCCGGGCGTACGTGCTCGCCCGCACGCCCAGATTGGCTCCGTGGACGTTTCCGGGAGGTCTGCCCCGGTGATGGGTGGCACGCCAGTACGCGACGTGTCGGGCGCTGAGGTCGGCGAAGTCGGGGCGGACCGTTCCCAGCACGAGGTCGACCCCGGCGTCGGCGAGGTCGAGTTGGTGCGTGATCCAGTTCGGGGGCACAACGGTGTCGGCATCCGTCATCGCGATCCACGTGTCGTCGGCACCGGCGGTGAGCCGCCTCAGCGCGTGCGCGACGCCGATCCGACGGGCGGTGCCCACGCGACGTGCCGCGATCTCGACCGCCTCGACGGGCCAGCGCCGAACCTGGGTGGCGGTGGTGTCGCCGCACGCGTCGAGCACGACGACGACCGCGATGTCGAGGTCGGGTTCGCTCTCGCGCGCGAGCGACACCGCCCGGGTGACCGATGCCAGGCATCGACCGATCAGAGCCTCCTCGTCGTGCGCCGGAATGACCACGGCCAGGGCCCTCACGGGACGAGCCCCGACTCGGCCGCCACCGAAAGAGCGCCCGGATGCGCGTACACCTCGAGCACGAAGTCCTGCTCCTCGTGCCGCGCGAGGCGCACCAGGTCGGGTCGCGCGGCGAGCGCGTCGTGCACCTCGTCGCCGGTGCGCGGGTACTCGGCGACGGGATGCCGCCAATGGCACGCGACCAGGTGGCCGCCGGCGCTCAGCGAGGCGACGGCCGCCGTGAGCCCGCGATCCAGGTCTGCCCCCGCCCAGTAGTACGCCACCTCCGACACCACCACCAGCTCGAACTCCCCCTCGGGCCACGCCGCGGGCAGCGTCGCGAGGCGGAACTCGACGTTCTCGCGCCCCGCGAGCCGCGCCCGCGCGCGATCGAGGGCGGCGGGCGCGAGGTCGACGGCGAGCACCCGGTCGCTCCGGTCGGCCAGCTGCGCGGTCAGAGCACCCGTGGAGCACCCGGCCTCGAGCGTCGAGCGATACGTGCGCCTCGGGAGAGCCGCGAGGAGGACGGCGCGCTTGCGCTCTTCGTACCAGCGCGAGTCGAAGCCCCAGGGGTCCTCGTGCCGGGCGTACATGTCGTCGAAGTACTCGCGGCCGACGCTGCCCGCCGGGGTCGAGGGCTCCTCCGGAGCGATGAAGACCTCCTCATCGCGGACGAAGTGGGCGTGCACGCGCGCGTGGATCATGGCTTCGTCGCCCGGAGCGGCCGACAGCGGCTCGAGCTGACTGCGATGCGCGTGGAGAGCGCGGGTCTTGAGGGCGCGCGCACGAGGCTCGAGGGCGAGGTGCTCGACGCGATCCCACGGCACGTCGTCGGGGCCGCCCCAGTGCCACAGCCAGATCGGGAAGGCGCGCGATCGCACGCCGCGCGCGGCGCAGACCTGCTCGACGATCTCTCCGACGACCCGGTGGTCGCGGTGCCCGTCTCCTCGCCAGGGCGACACCACCAGCACGCGCCGGCCCGCCGCGGCGTCGATCGCTTCGCGGAGCGCCTCGGCGATGGCATCCCGATGCTCGTCCGTCCCGCCGTCGGGCAGACCGAGGAAGACCGGGTCGGCCACCAGCCCCACGATGCGTGCGGCGTCGACGAGTTCTCGGCGGCGGAGCAGGGCGAGAGTGGCGGGGCTGTGCGTCGGCGACTCGGGGTGAGAGCCTTCGCCGTCGGTGACGACGAGGAGGTCGATCCGGATGCCGCGTGCGACCGCGGTCGTGATCAGCCCCGCCGCTCCCAGGCTCTCGTCGTCGGGGTGCGCGGCGACAACGATCAGGTGGTCGACGTCCAGATCGAGAGATGGCGAGTCGCGGCGGAGGGCGTCCGCCCAGACGCGCTCGTCGGTCCCGGGTTCGCGATGGTCGAAGCTCACCACGTGCCCGCTCCCGTCGCGATGTCGGCGCCGATTCTCGCGATATCGCGCTCGCCGTGGTGCTGGCGCAGGTAGATCTGCAGATCGGCGACGCGTCGCGCGTGCGCCTCATCCGCGACGAGGGGCAGCGGCCCGAGGGCGTGCGCGGCTTCGGCGAGGGTCGTCTCGACGGCCTTCGCGACGACCGTGCGGGCGCGGGTGGCACGCAGACCCTCGGATGCCGAACCCCCCGCACCGAAGACCGCCGCCGTCTCGCGCAACACGGTGCGGGCGACCCAGAGCGCGGTGTCGGCGCGAGCGAGGTGCACGCGCGAAAGCTGGTCCGCTCGGTCGGACGCGGCGGCCTCGCGCAGCGCGCCGCGGAGCGGCAGGGCTCCGCCCCACCAGCACGCGGCCACCCCGACCCCACCGTGCGCGAAGCCGGGTCGACGGAGATACCAGCCGGGCTCGCCCACGGGGACCGCGACCGCTCCATCGACGTCGATCGGGGCACTGACGACCCGCTCGAGCCCGCGCGCGTGCCAGGGACCGGTCCGCACCCTCACGGCCGGGTCTCGCAGGTCGAGCGCGAAGAGCTGCCGGCGTTCGTCATCGACCCACGCGGTTACGAGAGCGCGGTCCAGGTCGGCGGCGAGGGAGCACCAGGGCTTGGAGCCGTGCAGCATCCAGACGCCGTCGTGGTGCCGTGCCTCGAGGCGCATGCCCGATCCCTCCGCGGCGAAGACACCCCACGACCCACCCGGTTCGAGGTCGACGTCGATCCCCTCGCGGGTGGCTTCGGCGAGGATCGACAGGGCGTCGAGGTGCGGCTCGAGCACGCGGGCGACCGCGACATCGCGCGCAGCGACCGACGCGAGCAGCTCCCAGGTCGCACCGAGCGAACGCGGCGGGACGAGGCTCGTCGCCCAGGCGAGTGTGGCAGCGACGTCGGTGGCGGAGGCACCGTCGGCATCCATCCGCCGGAGAGCCGCACGGACCTCATCAAGACAGGGGGCGTCGTCAGACAGAAGGAGGGGGGATGCCGGCTGGCCGCGGTGGTTCACCGCGACAGCGTGCGGACGACGGGAAGAAACCGACAGATCCTTGACACGGGGGTCCATCCCGCACAAGCGGAGCGACGGATGCCGGTTGGCTGTGAATACCGCGCGCCCGGCGCCCGAGCGCCCGGCGCTCTCTAGGCTCCCTTCGTGACCCCCGCATCTTCCCGCCGCCGCGACCTCGCGGCGATCGTCGCGTCGATCGCCGCCACCGTGTTCGGCGCCGGCCTCGGCGAGCTCGCCGCGGCGATCGTGTCGCCCACAGCGAGCCCCTTCGCGGTCATCGGCGGCGGCATGATCGACCTCGCTCCGGCCTGGGCCAAGAACCTGGCGATCGACCTGTTCGGCACGGGCGACAAGGCCGCCCTGCTCGTCGGGATCGCGGTCCTGCTGCTGATCATCGCCGGGGTCGCCGGCGTGCTCGAGCGCCGGAAAGCCCCGTGGGGACGAGTCGTCCTCGTCGCACTGGGTGTGATCGGCGCGATCGTCTCGATGACGCGGGCGGATGCCGGGACGCTGTCGCCCCTGCCCTCGCTCGTGGCGGGGGTGGCAGCCGCTCTGGTGACCGGGCTGTTGGTCGCCCGGCTCCGCCGGCGTTCCGCGCAGTCCCCCGCCGACGACGGCGTCTCGCGCCGCAGTGTGCTCGCCCTCTCGGGCGTGGCCGTGCTGGCCGGGGTGATGGCCACCGCCGGGTCCTTCGCGCTGAGCGGGGGTGCGCGAGCGGTGAGCGCGATCCGAGCGGCGCTGCGTCTGCCCACGCCGGCCACCACGACGACGGTTCCCGCCGCCGCCGACCTCGGCATCGACGGGCTCGCGTCGGTGATCACGCCCGCCTCGGACTTCTACCGCATCGACACCGCGCTCGTCGTGCCCCAGGTGGACCCCTCGACCTGGACCCTGCGCGTGCACGGTCTCGTCGAGCAGGAGGTCGTGCTGCGGTGGGACGACCTGGTCGCCCTCCCCCAGCAGGAGACCGTCGCGACCCTCGTGTGCGTCTCGAACGAGGTGGGCGGCTCCCTCATCGGCACCGCGCGCTGGCTCGGCGTGCCCATCCGCGACATCCTCGTCCGCGCGAAACCGACCGCCGAGGCCGACATGGTGCTCTCGCGCTCGGTCGACGGGTTCACGGCATCCAGCCCCCTCGAGGCCCTCACCGACGACCGCGACGCGCTCCTCGCGATCGGCATGAACGGCGAACCGCTGCCGATCGAGCACGGCTTCCCCGTGCGCATGGTGGTGCCCGGTCTGTACGGCTACGTCTCGGCGACCAAGTGGGTCAGCGAGCTCGAGGTCACCCGTTTCGACCGCGCCGAGGGCTACTGGACCTCGCGCGGCTGGTCGGAGCGCGGACCCGTGAAGCTGCAGTCGCGCATCGACGTGCCCCGCTCGGGCGCGCAGGTCGCCGCGGGCGACACGGTCATCGCCGGGGTCGCGTGGCAGACCCACGTCGGCGTCTCGGGTGTCGAGGTGCAGGTCGACGACGGGCCCTGGCAGAAGGCGACGATCGCGACGGCGATCTCGGCTGACACGTGGGTGCAGTGGAGCCTGCCGTGGAACGCCGAGAGCGGCTCGCACGTCATCCGCTGCCGCGCGGTGTCGGCCACCGGCGAGACCCAGACGAGCGCGACCGCGGCCCCCGCCCCCGACGGCGCGACGGGCTGGGATCAGCGCACGGTGTCGGTGGCCTGAGCCCCCTCGCGTGAGGTGCCAAATTTTGTCGCTTGGGTCGTCTCCGAAGCGACAATTCTTGGCACCTCACGCGGGTGTGGAGCGGGGAGCGCTCAGCCCGCGAGCACGTGCCGGATCTGCTCGACGGCCCAGTCGAGCTCGGTCGCGCGGATCGTCAGCGGTGGGGCGATGCGGATGGTCTGACCGTGCGTGTCCTTCACGAGCACGCCGCGAGTAAGCAGCTTCTCGGCGACCTCGCGACCCGTGCCGTACGACGGGTCGATGTCGACGCCGGCCCACAGACCCGCTATGCGCACGGCGGTGACGCCGTGGCCGACGAGCGTCTGCAGAGACGCCTCGAGGTGCGCCCCCAGCGCCTTCGCGCGGGTCTGGAATTCTCCGGATGCCAGCATCTCGACGACCCGCAGACCCACGGCCGCAGCCAGCGGGTTTCCCCCGAAGGTCGACCCGTGCTCACCGGCGTGGATGACGCCGAGCACGTCGTCGTCCGCGACGACGGCCGACACGGGCAGGATGCCGCCGCCCAGCGCCTTGCCGAGCAGGTACACGTCGGGCACGACGCCCTCGCGGTCGCAGGCGAAGGTCTCGCCCACGCGTCCGAGGCCCGACTGGATCTCGTCGGCGATGAACAGCACGTTGTTCGCCGTGCAGATCTCGCGCACACGCTGCAGGAACCCCTCGGGCGGGATGACGACGCCGGCCTCGCCCTGGATGGGCTCGAGCAGCACCGCGGCGGTGTTCTCATCGATCGCGGCGGCGATGGCATCCGCGTCACCGTACGGCACGTGCACGAAGCCCGGAGCGTACGGACCGAAGTCGTCGTGTGCCGTGGGGTCGTCGCTGAAGCCGACGATCGTGGTCGTGCGGCCGTGGAAGTTGCCGTTCGCGACGATGATGGTCGCGGCATCCGGGGCGATGCCCTTGGTGCGGTAGCCCCACGCGCGTGCGACCTTGATGCCGGTCTCGACGGCCTCGGCACCGGTGTTCATCGGCAGCACGGTGTCTTTGCCGCAGAGCTGCGCGAGCGCCGTGGCGAAGGGCCCGAGACGGTCGTTATGGTACGCGCGGCTGGTGAGCGTCAAGCGGTCGAGCTGCTCGCGCGCGGCCGCGAGGATCGCCGGGTGGCCGTGGCCGAAGTTCAGCGCGGAGTACGCCGAGAGCAGGTCGAGGTAGCGCTTGCCCTCGACGTCGGTGACCCACACGCCCTCGGCGCGCGAGACGACGACCGGCAGCGGGTGGTAGTTGTGGGCAAGGTGCGCGCCCTCTTCGGCGATGAGACGGGCGCCGAGGTCGTCGACGGCGGTGCTCATCGGGATCCGCCTCGCAGTTCGAGGGTGCAGCACTTGATGCCGCCGCCGCCGAGCAGCAGCTCGGAGAGGTCGACCATGACGGGGGTGTAGCCGCGCTCGCGCAGCTGCGCCTCGAAGCCGACGGCGCGCGGCGAGATGATCACGTTCTTGCCGTCGCTGGCCGAGTTGAGGCCGAAGACCGCGCCATCGGCATCCGCCACCCGGATGGCGTCGGGGTAGCGCTCGCGGAGGATCGCCTGACTCTTCTCGTCGAACGCGGTGGGGAGGTAGGCGATGTTCGCCTTCTCGACGCCGCCCGGGCCCTCGACGGGGTCGAGCACCGAGATCGCGGTGTCGAGGTGGTAGAACCGCGGGTCGGTGAGCGTCAGCGACACGACCTCGCGCGAGAAGACCTCGCCGACCTCGCGGTGGCTGTCACCGGTCGAGCGGAAGCCGGTGCCGGCGAGGATCGTGTCTCCCACGAGGAGGAAGTCACCCTCGCCCTCGTTGACCTCGACGGGCTCGGCGACCTCGAAGCCGTTCGCCGCGAACCAGTCGATGAACGCGGGGGCCTCGGCGGCACGCTCGCGGAAGCGGAACTTCGGGCCGTACGCGATGCCGTCGATCACGAAGCCGCCGTTGGCCGTGTAGACCATGTCGGGCAGACCCTCGAGCGGGTCGATGAGCTCGATCTCATGCCCGAGCGAGACGTAGGTGTCGTAGAGCGCCTGCCACTGCTGCACGGCGAGGTTCGTGTCGGTGGGCCGCGAGGGCTCCATCCACGGGTTGATGCTGTAGCTCACCGTGAAGTGCTCGGGGCGGCACATGAGGTACCGGCGGTGCTGCTGCACGCGCGCGCCCGTCGAGGACTCGGCGGCGGTGGCGGTGGGGGTAGCGGACATCTCTGCTCCTCGGAGGAAAGGTGCGGCGGACGCTGTCCTGGGGCCCGGTGGCCCTTCGAACCCGTGCGGCGCTCATCGGATCGATGTGGCGCCGTGCGGGGAAAGGTCGGTCCGAGCACGCCGGTGCCATTCTCGCACGCGCCCGCACGCGAGAGCGAGCGGCGCGGCGCGGCGGTCCGCTGCGAAGGGGGTCGCCCTTCACGGAGACGCCCGCGAAGGGCAACGACCGCTGACGCGCGACTCAGCCGACCCGGCGCAGCGACACCGCAGCCCACGCGACCGGCGGCAGAGTCAGATACAGGATGCCGCTCCCCAGGCGCGTCTGCACCGTTCGCGGCCGCACGCGTTCGGGGTCGTCGAGAGTGTTGGACGCCCCGGGGTCGTCGTCGTGCAGCAGGTGCGTCTCGACCACCTCGACCTCGCCGAAGGCGCTCACGTCGATCTCGAGGTCCACCGGTCGCTCGAGGCCGCGGTGGACGAGGAACACCGCGACGGCTTCCGCTGCGTCGTCGACGGTGGCCACGGCATCCACCGCGGAGACCGTTCCGTACCGCGCCGTGTCGATCGTGGGCGCCTCGACCCGCAGACGCACCGCCTCGCCCCGCGCGAGGTGCGAGGTGAGGGCGAAGGGGAAGAACGTCGTCTGGCGCCACGCGGGGCCGCCGGGCTCGGTCATGATCGGGGCGATCACGTTCACGAGCTGTGCGAGCGAGGCCGAAGCGACGCGATCGGCGTGTTTCAACAGCGAGATCAGGAGACTGCCGAAGACGACGGCATCCAGGACCGAATACACGTCTTCGAGCAGGCGCGGCGCGATGGGCCAGTCGTCGATCGCAGTGGGCTTCACGGCGTCGACGCGGTCGATGTACCAGACGTTCCACTCGTCGAACGAGATGTCGATCTTCTTGCCGCTGCCGCGGGCGGCGCCGACGTGGTCGGCGGTGGCGACGACCCCCTCGATGAAGCGGTCCATGTCGACGGCCGAGGCGAGGAACGAGGCCGCGTCGCCGTCGTGCTCTTGGTAGTACGCGTGGCACGAGATCATGTCGACGTCGTCGTAGGTGTGGGTGAGCACCTCGCGCTCCCACTCCCCGAACGTGGGCATCGCGGCCCCCGACGACCCGCACACGACCAGTTCGATCGAGGGGTCCATCTGCCGCATGCCCCGGGCGGTCTGCGCCGCGAGCGTGCCGTAGTCGTCGGCGGAGCGGTGACCGAGCTGCCACGGTCCGTCCATCTCGTTGCCGAGGCACCACACGCGCACGTCGAACGGCTCGGCGCGGCCGTTGTCGATCCTCCGCTGCGACAGCGCGGTGCCACCGGGCACGTTGCTGTACTCGAGCAGGTCGAGCGCCTCGAGAACGCCGCGCGTACCGAGGTTGACGGCCAGCATGAGCTCGCTGCCGGCCTTGTCGAGCCAGTCGGCGAACTCGTGCAGGCCGACCTCGTTCGTCTCGGTCGAGTGCCACGCGAGGTCGAGACGGCGGGGGCGCTGCGCGCGCGGGCCGACGCTGTCCTCCCAGCGGAACCCCGACACGAAGTTGCCACCGGGGTAGCGGATCATCGACACGCCCAGCTCGCGCACGAGCTCGAGCACGTCGGTGCGGAACCCCTGCTCATCCGCCGCCGGGTGGCCCGGCTCGTAGATGCCGTCGTAGACGTGACGACCGAGGTGCTCGACGAACCCGCCGAACAAACGTCGGCGCACGGTGCCGATCGCGAAGCGGGGGTCGACGGTCAGGTGGGCAGCGGTCATCGGTGCTCCTCGGGGTTGCGACGACGCTACCCCGGCGCGGGCGTCACGCTAAACGTTTTCGAAACCCGGTGCAGGCGGCCGAGGACGCATCCCTTCGGCGAAGCCGCACGGAACGGGCACCGATCACGTGCGTCCTCGGCGAACGAGTGCGTCCTGGGCACCGGCCGGGCCGGGCGGCGCCGAGGACGGGACACCGCTCAGATGACCGCGGCACTCCACGCGTCGACCGCGCCGAAGCGGAACGCCCCGATCGACACCGCCTGCTCCCGCAGGAACGGCAGCAGCTCGAGGCGACCCGCGGTGGTCACCTCGTTCGCGTACACGGTGAGCGAGACGTCCCCGCCGACCGTCTCGGCGACGGCCGTGCGCAGGGCGGCGACCGTGTCGGCCGGTCCGACCAGGCGCAGGCGACCCGGTCGCGGGGCCGTGACGAGGGTGTCGGCGTCGTCGGCGGCGGCATCCGGGATGCCACCCGCCAGGCGCTGCAGCCACTCGGCATCGCTCTCGACCGACACGGCGACACCGCTCTCGCCCAGCAGGTGCCGGACCGCCGCGGGCAGACCCACCGGCGTACTGAGGCTGAAGGTCGACCCCGACCGGACGGCGGCGACGAGGACGCGCAGGACCGCCTGCCACGCGGCGTCGGCGGTCGCACGCACGGCCACGTCGACCGGCCGGTAGCGACGGAGGTTGCGCTCGACGCCCAGGCGCGAGACGTCTCGCACGCGACCGAACTCGCGGTCCCACGCGACGGCGTCGGCGAGCGCTCCGCGACGGAGCCAGTCGAACGCCTCGTACGACAGGGTGGGCTGGGCCGCCTCGATGAGCGCCGTGATCCGCGAGTCGAGGCCGCGCAGGTGCAGGGTCGACGACGACGCCCCGCCCGTCGAGGGGCGCCACGAGCCGAGGGTCACGAGGCGGTTCGGCCCGCCCGACATGGCGCCGTCGCCGGCGGACGCCTCGCCCCAGCCGCCGAGCGGCTCGCGCTGGATCACCGCTCCGGTCGAGGGGCGGTTCACCCGCAGGACGGCCGCCTCGACGCTGTCGAGCCAGAGGTCGAGGTCGGCCTCATCGCGGGTATGGAGGCCCGCCACGAACCCCGATCCGATCGCGTTCTGCAACTCGATCGCGCGGGTGACGGTGGGAGCGTGCAGGATGCCGAGCACCGGCGCCGCGACCGCGGCCCGGGTCAGGTGGGAGCCGGCGGTGACGCCCGTGCGGACGCCGGGCGACCAGAACCGGCCGGCCGTCTCGGGCCCGAGGTCGAGCTCTCGCGGCTCCACGAGCCACCGCTCGCCGTCACCGAGGACGGTCAGGGCGCGCCGCACCTCTCCCGCGGGTTCTTCGACGAGCGGGCCGATGTCGGACAGCGGGTCGTCGGACGGCCCCACGCGCAGCGACGAGACGGCATCCTTCAGCTGCTCGGTGAAGCGCGAGGACCGCCCGACGGCGCCCACGAGGATCACGAGCGACACGGCCGTGGCGGCCTGACCGGCGCGCGCGAAGGCGCCGCTCACGATGTCGGTCACGGCGGCGTCGAGGTCGGCCGAGGGGGCGACGATCGCGACGTTCCGTCCGGCCGTGAACGCCTGCACGGGCAGCGCGGGGCGCCACGCGGCGAAGCGTTCGGCGGTGGTGCGCGCGCCGGCGAGCAGCACACGGTCGACGCCGGGGTGCGCGATCAGGGCCCGCCCGGACGCGTCTTCGTTGAGGTCGACGTAGGCGAGCAGGTCGCGCGGTACTCCCGCGGCCCACAGCGCCTCGGCCACGACGGCTCCGGCACGACGAGCGCGCGGCGAGGGCGTCAGCACCACTCCGGACCCCGCGACGAGAGCGGCCAGCGTCTCGGCGGCGCAGAGGCCGACGGGGGCGTTCCATCGGGGGGCGACCACGCTCACCCGATCGGGCACGAACACCGCCCCGGGGACGCGGTCGAGTTCTTTCGCCGTCGCCGCGTAATAGGCGGCGGCATCCACCGCCTGGCTCACTTCGGCGTCGGCTTCGGAGAGCAACGCCCCTCCCTCCGAGGCGAGCACTTCGATCACCTCGGCGCGGCGCTGCTCGAGGCTGCGCGCGGCCGACTGCAGGACGGCGGCGCGGTCCGCGGCGGCGAGCGCACCCCACGGCTCGGCGGCGGTGCGCACGCGGTCGATCACCGCGTCGAGTCCCGCCTCGTCGTCGACGCGCCCGGCGGCGGCGGTGGCGTCGCCGGCGGTCGAGTCGGACACGCGGCCCAGGACGGCGACCGCCCAGGCGCGGTCGGCGGGCACGGTCGGATCGGTGTCGGCGACGTTGCGGAACCCGGGGGCGCCTCCGGCGAGCTCGGCGCTCTCGCGGGCCGAGAACACGGCCGTGTCGACGAACGACTGGCCGCCGAAGAGCATCTGCTGCACGTCCGGTCCCAGCGCGGAGGTGTCTCCGGATGCCGCAGCCTCTCGCGCGATGCCCAGCACCGCCTGCGTGAGCCCGGGGTCGGCGGCGTCGTCGCCCACGCGTTCCCGCAGGATCGCCGGATCGCCCTCGACTCCGCGCCGTGCGACGCGCGCGGCGGGCCCGGGGAGCTCGGCGGCGGCGAGAGCGCGACGCACCCGGGCCGCGATCGACGCGGTTTCGGGTGCATCGTCGGCACCCGGGGGGTCGGCGTCCGCTTCGTCTGCGCCGGCGGGCGGATCGGGCACGGCGAGGGGGAGGTCGGGCGCTCCGGCCACGGCTCGCGCGTATCCGGCGGCGAGGCCGGCGACGACGGCGTCGAGGTCATCGGGATGCGCGGCGGGGGCCGTCTGCACGTACCCGTCCCCCGGCAGCCAGGCGGTGGTGTGCGGCAGCGCCAGCACGACCTCGGTCTCGGCCTCCGCCGCGAGGGCGAGCGCCAGGGCGGCGCGCTCGGGGTCGGCGGTGGCGACCTCGACCGCGAACCCCTCCTGCCCGCGCGCGCTCAGCGCCTCGCGCAGGCCGCGCACGAGCGCGGCGTCCACGTCGTCGCGCGCCGTGACCGAGGGGGCGGGCCACCCGTGACGCGCCGCCGACACGGCATCCGGGGTCTCGATGACGGCGTCGCTCAGCCGCACCGTCAGGCGGGCACCGCCCGCCGAGGTGCGAACGCGCGCCCACGCCGACAGTTCGCGGACCGCGGCGGCCGTCTCGGCGACGGCGATCGGCACCTGGATGCCGGCCCGCAGACCGGTCAGACGGGGCTCCTCGAGAACGCGGGTGAGAACGGCGACGGTGAGATCGAGGTCATCGCGCCCCTCGGCGACGAGGGTCACGTGCGTGCGCGCGGCGACCGCGTCGAGGAACACCGGCAGCAGGCGCTCGGCGGCGTGTTCGACTTCGGCGTCGAAGGCCCACGGCGACGGCGCGACCACGACGTCGGAGATCGCGAGCGAAATCCGTCCCACGTCCTCACGAGCGAGCAGCGATCGGATGCCGTCGAGCCGGCGTCGCGCCCCGGCATCGCCGACCACCGCGGGGCCGACCAGGCGCACCTCGACCGGGGACTCGAGAGCTTCGAGGGACGGCCCGAGGCGCTCGGGCCGCGCGTCGAGGACGAGGGCCGAGACGAGATCGCGCAGAGCCCGACGCGCGATCGGCACGGCGGGACTGGGCAGGACGGGGGCGACGGCACCGCCCACCTGCAGAGCGCCGCGGACGAACCAGTTGAGCGACGTCGGCAGATCGTCGACGAGGCGGTGCAGCGCGGAGGCCGCCGAGGTGAGGGACTCCGGGCGCGAGATCCCGTCGATAGCAGCGGCCAGGAAGTCCGCCGCGGAGGGGTCCGTGGGCAGCGCGCCGCGGCGAGACGAGTCGGTCGGCCGCGTTCGGCGCGAGAGAGTCCCGGCGATGCGAGCGGCACGGCCGGGGCGGTCCGTGGAGAGCGCGGGAACGGGGGTGCCGGAGTCGTTCGTGCTCATGCCCGTCAGCCTAAACACCGCGCGCGTGGCACCTCGGCGGCCCGCCGCGCAACCCGAGGATCGGCCGCCCGCGCCTGTCAGCGTTTTTGTTGGACTTCGATCAGATATTCATAGCAATTCCTTCGCTTTTCGTCCGGGTCGTGTTTGTATGGCGGTGGGTACCCCGCCATTTATCCCCCTGGATGGAAGGTCACTCCAACGTGAACCGCATATCGAAAACCGTCGTGGGCGCAGCCGCCCTCGGCCTGTTCCTGACCACCGCCGCCACCGCCCCCGCGCTGGCGCAGACCCCCACGTCGTCGCCCGACGCGGCCGTCGACGGAGTCGACGCGCAGCTGCTCGAGGCGATGGCCGCCGACCTCGGCACTGACGTCGCCGGCGCGCAGGACGTCCTGCGTTTCCAGGCCGATGCCGTCGGCACGGCAGACGAGGTCGCCGCCGTCTCGGGCGACGCCTTCGCGGGCACGTGGCTCGATGAGTCCACGCGCACGGTGTACGCCGCGGCGACCACCGACGCCGCTCGCGCCGCCGCCGCCGATGCGGGCGCCGTGCCCGTCGCCGCGGAGCACTCCCTCGACGATCTCGAGGCGATCGCCGCGAAGATCGAGTCGAGCCCCGTGCCCGACGTCATCCCCTCGTGGTGGATTGACGTCGAGGCGAACGACCTCGTCGTCGATGTGGTCGCCGGCGGCGATCAGGCCGCCGCCGACTTCGTCGCCACGCTCGACGCCCCCGCGGGCGCCGTCCGTCTCGAGACCGGAGCCCAAGCCCCCGAGACGTTCGCGACGATCCAGGGCGGTGTCGCCTACAACATCAACAACCAGAGCCGCTGCTCCGTGGGCTTCGCGGTGCAGGGCGGGTTCGTCACCGCCGGCCACTGCGGCGTCGCGGGCGACAGCACCACCTACGGCACCTTCCAGGGTTCGTCGTTCCCCGGCAACGACTACGCCTGGGTGAGCACGCCCAACCACACCCCGGTCGGATCGGTGTCCAACTACGCGGGTGGCAGCGTCGCCGTGAAGGGCTCGACCGCGGCCGCGGTCGGCGCGACCGTCTGCCGCTCGGGCTCCACCACCGGCTGGCACTGCGGCCAGATCCAGGGCTTCAACTCCACGGTGCGCTACGCCGAGGGGTCGGTCTCGGGCCTGATCCGCACGAACGTCTGCGCTGAGCCGGGCGACTCCGGCGGTTCGCTCCTCGCGGGCAACCAGGCCCAGGGCGTCACCTCCGGAGGCTCGGGCAACTGCTCGACCGGCGGAACGACGTACTTCCAGCCCGTGAACGAGATCCTGCAGACCTACGGCCTGCGCCTGCTCACGAGCTGATCCCCCTCCGGGTGTACCCCGTTGCCCGGTCGCCTTGCGGCGGCCGGGCAACGTTCTTGTCGTCTGAGCACGGACGCCCCGGTCACCTCTCGGCAACCAGGGCGTTGTTCCTGCTCGCACAGGTCCTGGCTAACGAGGAGCCTGAGAACATCAGAGACCTGGCTCGCTCTCCGCCTCATTTTCGTGCGCAGGCTGTCGGTCGCGTTCCGCAGGCTCGTGGCTGTCGGCGGTCCGTGTGTCGTGTATCCGATTCCAGAACGGGACGAAGGCCAGGCGGAGAACGAACCACCAGCAATAGAGCGCGTGCACAGAGCCAACCGAGGCGTCGCTCACGAGCCCGTGCGCGAAGTCGTTCCGCAGATTCGGTCCGATAGGGCCACAGAACAACGCCCGGATCTCGAACGCGATGTCCTCCCCGAAAATCTCGGGTACGGCATCTCGGCCCATCAAGGCGGATAGGCCAATCTCTTGCTCCACGCCTCGATCCATAGTGCTCGTCTGCTGTCCGGCATTGCGTAGGTGCAGCCTCACGATGTTCTCGACCTGCGGGGCGAGTAGCTGCGCGGCGGTGAGGAAGTCGCCGTCGTATCCGTAGTACAACGCCTGCGCTATGAGCCGCTCCCTATCCGACGGAACAATCGAGCTTCCACGCGTGATCGCGACAAAGTCTCCGAGCATCAAACGGTGCTCGTTGCTGAGCGCCATCCACGCAGGCGCGAGCATTCCCTGAACCGTTAAAGAAACCCTGATCTCGTACGCCTGGATCATCTGCCGCCAGGTCGCCGGGTCCTCGCCATAAATTGGCTCACCGCCCCGCCCGCCCGATCGGTGTATCACTCGGCCGTCGCGCGCGAAGTGAACATTCGAGAAAAGAGTTTGGAGCGGATGCTCCGCGAGCAGTCGCTCGGCTCGGTCGCGCTCGTCCTGCAGAGAGCTGAAGGACGAGAGGTTGACGAACGCCCTCAGCGCTTCGAGAGCTTCTTTTCCACTCACGGCCTCAATACTGTGGTCTCGCGCCTCTGATAGGTCAACCGACTCTGACTCGAACACCCCCATCGTTCCCAGTGTTGCTGCGCCGGCCGCCCGTATGCGTCTGCCCAGCTCGGTCGTCAGCTCGGATACCCCAAGCGTCTCCCGCCGCTTCCGAGGAATCATGCGGAGCGTCTTCATCGCTCGTTCGTACAGGTACCCTGAGCGCGGGTGCGAACCGGCATCCGCTCCAACATCGAGACCCTCAGCCTCCGTGATCAGGCTGGTCACAACTGCCAGACGGTCAACCGAGACTTCATCGGGGTTCCCAGCTACCTCGTGCCACCTCGCAGCGCGGTCGCGATAGCCCCGCGCTGCCTCCGTTTCGGCGAACGAAGCAAGTTCGCGCATTCGCTCCGCTAACGCGTCCGCCCTATCGCGCGCGAGGTTGTGCTTGTCGAGCAGATCCGCAACCGAACCGGGGAACTCAGAGAGGTCTGCGCTCAACGCATGATCGGTCAGGGCTCGCGCCAGAACGTCGAGGCTGGCAGCCATCGGCTTCCCACCGCGACGACCCACCAGGAGTGCTCGATCCCATATGTCGCGATCCCGATGCCACCTCCCGGCCTCGACCGTTGCTTCGATGACAGCATTCAATTCGGCCTGATACCAACGCGCGCGATCTGCGCCCGTCGTGCTTCGTATGGCCAGCACGTCAAACACACGCGCACGAAACAAGGCGTCAGGCAGCACACCCGAGACGACCACGAGAACGTCGATCTGTGAGTCAATTAGATCGCTCGGCATCGCGGTGCGGCCCTCACTCAAGTTGAGCATCGGCTCGTATGGGGCCCCCAGTCATCGGCTCGCGGGCTGAACGAGGCGACTTGGCTCAGCAGGCTCGCCAGCTCCACAACGTCATCGGACCCTCCGGCGTCTCGAGCCTCTTGGAGCCGAAACCATAAGGAGGGAATCCGTTCCTCATCATCAGCCGGAGTCACTCGGAAGACACCGGAGCGTTCTAGGTCGTCCAGTGCGGCTCGCCATCGATCCGCAAACTCGCTATCAACTTCATCGGCGCCGGTCACACTCAGCAACCTAACGGTCACGTTCGACACGCGCTGCAGCGCCCATCTCTTCGACTTTGACCAGGACGAAGACCCGGCCTACAGCGACTCCGCATTCGCCGCCTGACGATCGGGATGGCCCACAGCGCGAACGACACCACACACTCCTCCAGGCCGTCGCGCCGGATCGCCATGGGCCACGCGCTCGTCTCGGTCTTCTTCGGCACGTTCGCGATCACCATGGCCATCAATCTGATCACCGGGCGCCACTCACAGAGCATGAGGTGGCTTCATCCTCTCCGCGAGGGGATGCCCCGGCCGCTCGTGGCGACCGGGGCATCCCCCGGCGTCAGCCGATCGCCCGGCGGCGGCGCTTCAGGGCCGCCCCGACCAGCACCGCGAGCAGTCCGAGGGCGAGGGCCGCACCCGAGACCACGCCACCGGTCACCGCCAGCGGCGACGGGGTCGAACCGGCCGGCGCACTCGGAGCCGCGGGAACGACGGGGGCGGCGCCACCCGCGGCGGCCCGGACCTCGATACCCACCGCTGCCTCGACCCCGCCGATACGCGCGATCACCCGGTGCGCGCCCGCGGGGGTGTCCGCGGGGAGGATGACGTTCACGAGGAACGCCCCACCGGCATCGGTGCGGACCGCGCCCAGCTGCACCGGAGTGGAGCGCAGTTCGAGCTCCCCGTCGGCGTTCGCGGGCCAGCCCGTTCCCGACACCGTCACGACGCCCCCGGCGACGAGGTCGCCCGAGACCGACAGGGTCGGGTCTCCCGCGGTCGCGCCGACCGCGGTCGATCCCGTCCCGCTGATGTTGCCAGCCACATCGACCGCCCGGTACGACACGGTGGTCGCGCCCGCACCGACGCTCACAACGGCCTGCCCTCCGGACGCGGTCGTCCAGGTCGCCGCGTCGCCGACGCGGTACTCCAGGCGCGCCACTCCCGACCCGCTGTCGCTCGCGGCGAGCGTGACCGTGCGGGCTGCGGCATCCACCGTCGTGGTCGTCGTCGGGGCCGTGCGGTCGACCTTCACCGTCGCCGCGACGAAGGGCGAGACGTTCCCCGAGGCGTCAGTGGCCTTGAAGGTCACGTTCGACGTCCCCTCCGCCGGGGTCACCGCGCCGGTGTACATCGCCCAGGTGTTCCCCCCGTCGGCGCTGACCTCGAGGCGCGGTGCCTGGTCGATGTCGTCGGTCGCCGTGGCCGTGATCGTCGGCGGGGACACGTACCACCCCTCGGCTCCATCGGGCGAGACCGGATCGGTCTTCACGGCCACCGTGGGCGCCGTCGTGTCGGCCGGACGCGTGTGCATCCGCACGAACGTCACCGAGTACGGCTCGAACGAGTGGGTGAAGGTGCTCGAGACCGGCATCTGCGAGGTCTTCGGCGCGACGGGCGTCGATGTCGCCGTGTTCAGCGCCGTCGGGGCCGCCTGCAGGGTCGTCACGTCCGCGGTCGGGAGCACGGTGAGCCCACCGAGATCCACCGTGGTCACCGCGGCCTTGGCCTGGGCGTTGACGACCTTGAGGATCACGTCTCCGTTGGTGTCGTCCGTCGTCATGACCTGCGCGAACGGTTCGACCGCCGTGTTGGTGAACTGCCCCTGCTGCACGCCGTCGGCGAAGAGGGTCACCCGGGCGCCGCGCACCTGGATGCGCAGGTCGTAGGTCCGACCGGTCTCGACGCGGGGGGTGCCCGTGTCGGCGACAATCGACTTCGCCCCACCCACGGCCTTCTCCACGACGCTGCGGGTGTTGCCCCACCCGCCGAGGTTCCACCACAGGTAGTCGGCCGACCCCTTCACGCCGAAGCCGACGAGGAAGCCCTCGGCGCCGGCGAGCTTCGTGGCCTTGAGCGAGACGTCGTAGTCGGTGGCGGTCAGTGCGGGGCCTGCGACGAGCGTGTTGTTCGCCGTCGTCGAGGACTGCACGTAGCTGCCGTCGGCGGCCGACCACGATCCGGCGCCCGAGACCTTCGACCACCCGTCGTCGTTCTTGTCGGCGAAGTCGTCGGAGAAGAGCGTCTTCCCGTCGGGCGTCGTCACCTTCACGTCGTCGTACCGGGCCGAGGTGCTCCACGTCGACAGGCCGACGGCGCCGGCGAGATCGGTGGATGCCAGATCCCCGCCCGCCGTGGTCGGAAAGACCCGGTCGCCGACGTTGCTCATGAAGAGCTTCTGCACCTCGTAGTTCGCCGAGCCCCACACCTGGTCGCGATCGAACCAGATCAGGTCGGGCCGCCACTGCGTGCTGCTCGTGTCGGCGAGCAGCGGCGCGTACGAGGCCATCTTGACCACGTCGGCGTTGCGCTCCAGGCCGGTCATGTACGCCGCCTCCGACAGCGCGTTGGCGAAGCGGTTGTCGAGCGAGGCGTACTCACCGATCCAGACCTTCGGACCCTGACGGTCGTAGGAGTCGTACCGGTGGTTGTTCGAGAGGAACCACGACGGGTCGTTGTAGTAGTGCTCGTCGACCATATCGACCTTCTGGGCCCGGTTCTGCGCCCAGTGCTGATCGAACACCGCCCCGGTGTCGTCCGGGCCCGAGTTGCTGATCAGGATCATGTCCGGGTACTTGGCGGCGATGGCATCCCGGAACTTCACGAAGTTCGCCATGAAGGCCTCGGGGTAGTTCTCTTCGTTGCCGATCTCGATGCGATCGAGGGCGAAGGGAGCGGGGTGCCCCATGTCGGCACGAAGCTTCCCCCAGGTCGTGGTCACGTCGCCCTTGGCGAACTCGATGAGGTCGAGCGTGTCCTGGATGTGCCGCTGCAGCTGCGCCGGATCGGTCGCCTGCAGCGCCTGTCCGCACCCGTTCAGGAGCGCGGGGACGTCGGGGACGGGTGTGGCGCCGATGTCCTCGGCGAACTGGAAGTACTCGTAGTACCCGAGGCCGAGGGACTGGTTGTACCCCCAGAAGTTGGCGTTGGTGGCACGGGTCTCGACCGGGCCGACGCTGTCCTTCCACTGGTACGAGCGCGCACGCTCGTAGTTGGAGCCCGCCGAGTAGTCGGCGTGGCTGTTGACGTTGACGATGCACCCGCCCGGGAAGCGGACGAACTTCGGGTGCAGGTCGGCGATCTTCTGAGCGACGTCCTTGCGCAGACCGTTGGTCCGGCCCATGAAGGTGTCGCGCGGGAAGACCGAGACCTCGTCGAGGCGCAGCGTCCCGGTGCCGGCGGCCTGGACGAGCACGCGGGCCGCGTCGGTCGTGGCCGTCGCCGTCACGGAGCCGCGGTACTTCACCCAGCCGTCGCCGCCCACGGTCGCCGTGAACGGGTTCGACAGCGCGGTGCCGTCGGCCGAACGCAGCACGAGCGAGACGGGGGTTCCGCCGGTCGCCGTGGTCCGCGCCCAGAACGACACGTCGTAGGTCTCGTCTTTCGTGAGGGCCACACCCGTGTCGAAGCCGGCGTTCTCGACGCCGTAGGTCCCGGCCCCGTTGCGGAGGTCGAGCTGCAGGTACGTGCGGTTGCGTTCGTTCATGCGCTTGTCGTCGTTGACCGGCTGCGCCGAGCCCGCGCCGCCGCCGAGGGCCACCGGCGTCCACGCGGTCATCCCCGTGAAGCCCCGGTTGTCGACGGGCAGGAACTCGAACGAGCGGTTGCGCACGAGCTCGGCGTACAGACCGCCGTCGGCGGCGTTGTTGATGTCCTCGAAGAACACCCCGTACATCGCGTCGTCGATCGCGGCACCGTCCTTCGACGGGTCGGCAGTGATCGAGTAGTCCGCGGTCTCATCGGTCGGATACGCCGCGAGCAGTCTCTGCTGCTCGGCCGCGCTGATCGGCAGGACGGTTCCGTGGCGCGGGCGCGCCGGGAGGGTGGCATCCAGAACCGAGGTCCAGTTCCCCGACGCGATGTCGCGGGTCTCGAACATCATGTAGCCCTGACCGCCGTGGTAGCTCGGCTGGTCGATGAGCATGTACCAGTGACCGGCCTCGGCGTTGTCGGCGAACACCGTGGGACCCTCGCCGTTGGTGAACGTGCCGCCCCAGGGGTTGGGCTGTCCGACGCCGATCTGCTCCTTCACGAGCTGCCAGCCGGGGGTCGACGTCGTGGTCGGAAGCGATCCGGTGACCGTGGCGGTGAGCGTGCTCGAGCGCTCCTGACGCACGGTCATCGACGCCTCGTCCTTGATGAAGCGGTAGTAGGTGTCGCCGTCGCGCACGACGGTGGCGTCGATGGTGCCCTTGCCCGCGCCGCGCTTGACGTCGACCCAGGGCTGCGGCTCGCTGAAGGTGACGAAGTCGCGAGTGGTGACCATCATCATGCGGTTGTAGGTGTCGGCCGCCTTGCGACCCGTGGTGGACGCGCTCGGGTAGAGGTTCGAGGCCCAGTAGACGACGTACTCCCCGCGATCGGCGTCCCACGTGGCCTCCGGCGCCCAGGTGTTGCCCGCGAACTCGCTCGAGACGGTGATCTGGCGCAGGGGGCTCCACGTCGTGAGGTCGTCGGACTGCCAGACGTTGAGCTTGCGGCTGCCGACCTCTTGCGCGCGGCCGAAGTCGCCGTTGTAGAGGTCGAACATGTTCAGGTCGGTGGAGAGCATGTAGAAGCGGTCCCCGTCGGGCGAGCGCATGACGAACGGGTCGCGGATGCCCTTCTCCCCCTGGTCCGACGTGAGGACGGGCTTGCCGTCGTTGAGGGTGAGCCAGTTCTTCGGGTCGTCCCCGCGGCTCGTGGCGAACGAGATCTCCTCGTCGGTGGTGGTGCTCTCGCCCGTGAAGAAGGGGAAGAAGTAGCCCTCGAGCTTCTGCGCCGCCGGCTTCGGCTGCACGATGAGCTCGATCTCGCGAGTGGTCTGGCTGGAGCCCTTCGCGATCGTGGCGGTCAGTTTCACGGTCACGGCGGCGGATCCCGTGGCGGGCCGGGTGACCTCGCCCGTGGGGGTCACGACCTGCGCGTTCGACGACGACCAGGTCACCGTCGTCCCGTTCGTCCCGGTCGCGGGCAGCGTCACGTTGCCGCGCACGTCATCGGCATCCGGGATCGAGAGGGCCTGCGCGGCGGTGTCCACGTCCTGCTGGTTCGTGGGGGTGCCCTGTGCGACGAGCGCCTTGACGTCGTCGTCGCTGAGCGCGCTGTCGAAGACGGCGACGTCGCGGACGCCGCCCTTCCACACGCGGTCGGGGTACGAGGAGCGCCCGATGTAGGCGACCAGGCCCGAGCCGAACTCGGCGACCGATCGCGAGGTGGCGACCGTGCCGATCTTGGTGCCGCCGAGGTAGGCGGTGATCGAGGTGGGGGTGATCACGGTGGTGTACAGCGCCCACTCGGAGGTGGCGGAGGGACCCGGGATGCCGCGGGCTCCGTCCGTCGGCGCGATCCCCCGCTCGAGGGTCCAGGGCTGCGCGATCCGTGGTCCGTCCGTCAGCACCGACTTGACCTGACCGGCCGGGTTGGCGGGATTGAGCAGCCAGTACTGCTGGGGGAGGTTCTCTGTGGTGCCGAAGAACATCGCCGCCTGGTTGCCCGCTCCGGTGCGGTCCTGCAGCCAGGCCGAGACGGTGACGGTGCTCTTGCCGTCGAAGAGACCCGTGGGCAGTTCGACGTAGGCGGCCGAGGAGCCCGAGGCTCCGCCCGGCAGCGAGAGGGCGTCTCCGTCGACGCTCGAGCCGGTGCCGCGGATGACCGCGTCGTGTCCGTGCCCCGAGGAGTCGGGGACCGTGGTTCCGGTCGTCGCGGCGAAGTCGTACGACGCCAGCGGCGTGGGCAGCGGCGCCGCCGAGGCGGCGACGGCGGGGACCAGGCCGCTCAGGACGACGGCCGCAGCCGCGACGAGCGAGCCCGCGCGTCGCACGATTCCCCTCCGGCTCCGGTCCTCGGAAACAGGTCGTGACAGCACCATGCTCGTCCTCCTCGACGATGGGTGTCCGGCGGGGGCCGGCGCGACGCGAGCATCTCAATGTGAGCGCTCACTATCCGCAATATTGGAGGCGGCTGGGAATGCTGTCAAGCATATATAGCAACGTTGAACCGGAGAGGCGGCGAGAATGTGAAGCCTCACATTTGTTGCCGTCGACGCGGAATCCCCGCGCGCTGAGCGGGGGCCGCCGCCCCCGGCGACGCCACCCGTTGCTACTGTCGGTTCGCCCCGGACACCAGGAGGAACCATGGCCGTCACCTTCACCGACATGTCGATCGAGCTTCTGCGGGCCTATCGGCCCGCCCTCGAGGCACCGGCCGATCTCGAGGCGTTCTGGGAGACCACGATCGCCGAGGCGCGCGCTGCGGCTCGGCCCGCCACCCTGACCCCGATCGACGCCCCCGTGCGCGCCCTGAGCGTCTCCGACCTCACCTTCACCGGCTTCGACGGCGACGAGATCCGCGGCTGGGTCGTGCGCCCGCACGGCGACGCGCTCCTGCCCGCCGTCATCGAGTACATCGGTTACGGCGGCGGCCGCGGCCTGCCGGGAGAGCGTCTGAACTGGGCGACCGCCGGCTACGTGCACGTCATCATGGACACCCGCGGCCAGGGATCGACGTGGAGCGTCGGCGACACCCCCGACCCGCACGGCTCCGCGGCCGCTTTCCCCGGCGTCATGACGCGCGGCATCCGGGATCCGCACGACTACTACTACCGCCGCCTGTTCACCGACGCCGTGCGCCTGGTGGACGTGGTGCGCGAGCTCCCCGGGGTCGATCCCTCGCGGGTCGCCGTCACCGGCGGCAGCCAGGGCGGCGGGCTCTCGATCGCCGCGGCGGCCCTCGCGGGCGACGCGGTCGCGGCGGTCCTGCCCGACGTGCCCTTCCTGTGCGACTTCCCCAACGCCATCACGCGCACGCCCTCGGCACCGTTCACCGAGATCACGCGCTATCTCGCGGTGCATCGCGACGACACGGCGAGCGTGCTGCGCACCCTGTCGTACGTCGACGGCGCGATCCTCGCCCGACGCATCACCCAGCCCGCGTTCTTCTCGGTGGCGTTCATGGACGACGTCGTGCTGCCGTCGGGCGTCTTCGCCGCGTTCCACGCCCTCGCGTCGGACGATGCGGCCATCGAGGAGTACCCCTACAACGGCCACGAGGGCGGCGGGCACCGCCACTGGATGAAGCAGGTGGCCTGGCTCGACGCCCGCTTCGGCATGTGATGGCGAGCCCGCGTCACTCCCAGACGCTGGGCGCCGGGCGCTTCGTCGACGGGAGGGCCGAGCCCGCCGCCCAGTCGTGCACCCACGGCTCGATGTCGGGCAGGCCCTCGGGACGCCCGACCGCGGCGAACAGCTCGTCGTGCGGGACCGTGCCGCCCGTGCGACGGAGGATGCGCGCGCGGATCATCGCGCGCGCGAAGATCTCGCCGTTCACCAGCGCGCGGTGCTCGAGGTACACCGCCCGGTCGTCGTGGCCGATCAGCCGCGTCTCGAGCTCGAAGCGCTGCCCCAGCTCGAGGGAGCGGCGGAACGTGATCGTCTCGGCGGCGACCACCGCGTACCAGCCCTGCTTCGTCATCGCCGCGAGGAGCCCCGTGCGGGTCAGCAGGTCCCAGCGCCCGAGGTCGAAGAGCGACAGGTAGCGGCCGTTGTTCATGTGCCGCAGCAGGTCGATGTCGGTGGGCAGCACCCGGATGGACATCCGCGCGACGGTGTTGGGGTCGAGGGGGCCTTCACGACGAAGGCGACGGCGGGCACGAGCGAGCACCAGCAGGGTGCGCCAGAGGACGTTCACGAGGGGCGAGCGTAGCGATTCGACCACGGAACGGCGATGTCGTTGTGCGTCATCGACAACTCCGGCCCGGCGGCGCATAGCGCATCCGATGGCCGATCCGCCCCGATTTCACCCGCGCCGACGCCCCGCGTAGAGTCGCGCCATGACTGCGGAAGCCCGAACCGACATCGTCGTCCGTCCGGTAAGAGATGTGGATGCCGAGGCCCTCGGTCGCGTGCACGCCACCTGCTGGCACGAGACCTACGACCACCTGATCAGCAAAGCCGCCCTCGAGGCCGTCTCGCCTCGTCGCATGGCCGAGCTCTGGACCCACTGGGCCGCCCAAGGCGAGGATTATCGCATGCACGCGGCCCTCGTCGACGGTGAGATCGTCGGCTTCGTCGGCTCGGGTCCGGCCCGCGACGACGACGCTCCCCGCGAGCGCGAGCTGTACTTCATCTACCTGCTCGACGCGTACCACGGCACCGGCATCGGCCAGCAGCTGTTCGATGCCGCGATCGACGGCGGCGAGGGCGCGTACCTGTGGGTCGCCGACGACAACCCGCGCGCGCACCGGTTCTACCAGCGCAACGGTTTCGCCCTCGACGGTGCCTCGCACACCGAACCCTTCCTCGGTGAGGAGCTCACCGAGGTGCGCTTCGTCCGCTGACGTGCTGCAGATCTGGGCCCTCGACGGCATCCGCGAGATCACTCCGGGCGATGACCTCGTCCGGGTGATCGTGGATGCCGTCTCTGCCCGCGCGGACGACGACGGCGCCCTGCGCGACGGCGACATCGTCGTGGTCACCAGCAAGGTCGTCTCGAAGGCCGAGGGACGCATCATCCGCGCCGACGACCGCGAAGACGCCATCACGCGCGAGACCGTGCGTCTCGTGGCATCCCGCACCTCCCCCACCGGGCACGTCACGCGGATCGTCGAGAACCCGCTCGGCATCGTCTCGGCCGCCGCCGGGGTCGACGCGAGCAACACCCCCGAAGGCACCGTGCTGCTGCTGCCGGTCGACCCCGACGCCTCGGCCCGCGCCCTCGCCACGGGGCTACGGGCCGCGACCGGAGCGCACGTGGGCGTGATCGTCACCGACACGCTCGGGCGCGCGTGGCGCGAAGGCCAGACCGATCACGCGATCGGAGCCGGCGGCATCCACGTGTTCGAAGACCTCCGCGGGACGACGGATGCCGAGGGCCGCCCCCTCGTGGTGACCCTGCCCTGCGTCGCCGACGAGATCGCCGCCGCCACCGACCTCGTCAAGGGCAAGGCCGCGCGCCGACCGGTCGCGATCGTGCGCGGACGCGCCGACCTCGTGGGCGACCTCGACCTGCCCGGCGCCCGCTCGATCGTGCGCGACCCCGCGCGCGACATGTTCCGCCAGGGCGCCGACGAGGCGTACGCCGAGGGCTTCGCCGCGGGGCGGGCCGCCGCGGGCTGAGCGCGCGGGCTGCCGTCGCGCGTCAGACTGCCTGGCGCCTCGCCATCGCGGGCCGGGCGGACGGAACCATGTCCCGAAATGCGCAGACCGTGTCCCGATTCTGGCTGGCTGGAGCCCTTCGACGCAGCCGAAAGTGGGACATGCTCGCGCCGCGAGCGGTCTGGGGGGGCGGTCAGCGGATGCCGCGAGCGGCGAGACCCTCGCCGAGGTCGTCGGCGTGACGAAGAGCCGACACCAGCAGCGGCAACGCTCCCCGCAGCAGCGACGGGCGCAGCCCACGCGCCCGCTGGGCATCGCGCACCTCGGACGCGAGCCGCGCGAGAACGGGGATCGTGGTGATCGTCAGCGTGAGCAACAGCGCCGCGCGGCCGGGGTCGACGCCGAACCGTGCGAGCGGGGAGAGCCCGCGTTCGAGCGCGTCGAGCAGCGCCGAGACCGGTGTGCTCACCGGCACGAGGCCCGCGATCAGCAGCGCCGCCACCACGCGGCTCGTGTTCGCCACCGCGGGCTCACGGCCGAGGAAGAGCAGCTGGCCAGCGGCGGTGACGACGATGACCCACCGCAGCCCCCACGTCGCCTCCGCCAGAACGCCGAGGCCCCGTCCGACCCCCATACCGCTCCCGGCATACAGCACGACCGGCACCAGCAGCACGAGCGCGGTTACCCAGGTCGACGGCAGCGCCGCCACCGCCACCGCGACCACCGCGAGCATCGCGAGCTTCGGACCCGCCGGCATCCGGTGCAGCCATCCGGTCGCCGGAACGTACAGACTCAGCACGCCAACGCTTCCTCATAGGCGTCCACGACCTCGGAAGAGGCTCCGGATGCCGAGACCCGGCCGTCCGCCATCAGCACCGCGCTCTCGCAGCGTCGGGCAAGGGCGAGGTCGTGCGTGACGAGCACGAGCGCGTGACCGGAGTCGGCGAGCAGGTGATCGGCCACGCGACGCGCATTGCGCCCGTCGAGGAACGCGGTCGGCTCGTCGGCGATCACCAGGGCGGGCTCGCGCACGAAGACGCCGCAGAGGGCGAGCAGTTGCTTCTGGCCGCCCGACAGGTCGTGCGCGGGGCGATCGCCGAGCCCGTCGAGCCCGAATCGGCCGAGAGCGGCGGCGACGCGGGCATCGCGCTCGGCCCGCGGGAGACGGTCCGAGCGCAACGACAGCGCGACGTCTTCGGCGACGGTGGGCATCATGATCTGCGCGTCGGGATTGCTGAGCACCAGCGCGACCTTCGAGCGCAGCGCCGCGGGTTCTCGGTCGGGGTCGCACCCCAGCACGCGCAGGTCTCCCTCCGTGCGCCGCGCGAGTCCGGCGAACAGGCGAGCGAGCGTCGACTTGCCCGAGCCGTTGTCACCGATCAAGGCGATCGTGCGCGCCGACAGGTCGAGCGACACGTCGCGCAGCACCTGGCGTCCGCCGAGGCGGACGTCCAGCCGCTCGCAGCGGATCACGCTCACGCCGCGACGCCGACCCGATCCCGCTCGAGCGAGACGTCACGCCACGTTCGGCGGAACCCGCGCGGGTAGGCGCGCACCAGCGTGATCACGACGAGGGTCGCGATGGCGGCCTTCAGCAGGTCACCCGGAACGAAGATGAGGCTCGACAGGGCCGTCTCGCCGAGCGGAAGTCGCGTCACGAGACTCTGAACCGGGATGCCGATCGCGTAGATCGCCACCACGCCCCCGGTGATCATGGCCAGCGCCGTGCGCCAGACGACCGGGCGGCGGCCGCCCGCGTGCACGATCAGACCGATGACAGCGGCGCCGAGGATCCATCCCAGCGCGTAGCCTGCGGTCGGCCCGACAAAGACGCCGAACCCGCCGCGGCCGCCCGCGAGCAGTGGCAGGCCCACGGCGACGAGCGCGAGCAGCACGGTGACCGAGAGCGCGCCGAGCCACGGCCCGAGCACGGCCCCTGCGAGCATCACGCCCAGCGTCTGCGCCGTGATCGGCACGCCCCCGAAGACCGGGAAGCTACCGGGCAGCCCCAGCACGGCGATGAGCGCGGCGAAGACGGCGACGCGGGCGAGGTCGGTGGCGTCGAGGGTGCGAGTCATGAGGGACCTTCCTGAACGGTGTTCACTGAACGGCGTTCACTATACTCATTCGCATGGCACCCCGAGGGCATACGGCTGACGACGTCGCGCGCACCGCGCTGCAGATCCTCGACGACCACGGCCTGCCCGACCTCACGATGAGACGTCTCGCGACCGCCCTCGATGTGCAGGCGAGCGCCCTCTACTGGCACTTCCCGAACAAGCAGTCCCTGCTCGCGGAACTGTCCGACCGGATCGTCGGGCGCATGGCATCCGGCCCCTCCGTCGACCTCGTGGCAGAGGCCCGCGCCCTGCGCGAGGCCCTCCTGGCCTACCGCGACGGCGCCGAAGTGGTCTCGAGCACGTTGGCCATGGGACTGGGGTCATCGCTGCCGCACGACCGACTCGCGGCGACCGTGACCGCCGAGGGCTTCGACGACGAGACCGCCCGACGGGTCGCCACCACGGTGCTGCACTACGTACTCGGCTTCGTATGGCACGAGCAGCAGCGCCTGCAGTACGACAGCGCAGGGGCTCGCGCGGGCGCGGCGGGCGGACTCGCCGACGACGACTTCGCCTCGGGGCTGGACCTCATCGCCGCGGGGTTGCGGGCGCGCGGACGCGTCTGACGCGGCGGCCCTGCGGTCTCGACCCGCGACGGCCTCAGCGCTGCTTGACCTCGCCGAACAGGCGCGCGATCGGCACGAGCACCGCCGGCCGCGCCGCCACCCAGGCCGCGGCCATCACGACGAGCGAGGCGGCGAAGATCAGCAATCCGGTCGGGTCGCTCGTGTACGCGGTGGGGTCCTCCGATCCGCGCGCGGCGTACATGTGGTTGAGGTTGCGCAGCGCCCCGGTGGCCAGCACGAGCGCGACGTGCACGACGATGAACGCGACGAAGAAGAGCATCGTGGGGAAGTGCACCTTGCGCGCCCACTCGGCCGGGTACAGCTTATTGAGCCGCTCGGCGTCCTTGGGCCACACCCCCGACAGGCGCACACCGCTGATGATCGCGAGGGGCGCGGCGACGAAGGTGATCGCGAAGTACGACAACTGCTGCAGGCTGTTGTAGTTCACCCACCCGTTCTCGGTCGGCCAGTCGAGAGAGGCGTACTGCAGGGCGGCCGACAGCGCGTTGGGGAAGACCTCCCACGACGTCGGCACGATCCGCATCCACTGCCCCGTCACGAACAGCAGCACGACGAAGACCACGCCATTGGCGATCCACAGGATGTCGAGCGCCTGGTGGAACCACAGCGCCAGGCTGATCCGCCGCTTCTTGTTGTTCCGCGGCGACCAGAACGCCGCCGGTCGCTTCTCGCGCCGCACCTGCCACCCGGTGCGGATGATCAGCAGCAGGAAGAAGCTGTTGAGGAAGTGCGACCAGTTCAGCCAGGCCGGAAGACCCACGGGCGCCGACGCGGGCAGGTGGTACTCGCCGGGGAATGCCGCGAGGAACTCCCGCCCGGGCCCGATCGCGAGCACGAAGCGCGCGATCAGCACGGCGATGCCGACGAGAGCCAGCGCGAAGACACCGAGCACCGCGGTCGAGCCGAGCAGCTGCACGGGTGAGAAGTCGGCGAGCCGCGTCTGCGCCTCGGCACGCGGCGGGGCGGTCGGACGCTTCTGCGCGAGGGCGGGCGGCGTCGCGCGGTTGCGGGCCGCGGCTCCCGGCCACACCGTTCGCGGAACGGTGAGGGGCGGGCGCGGGGATGCCACGGCGTCCGTCGCCGACGCGGCGGGGCTCACCTCGTGGGCGTCGATCGAAGCGGCGGACGCCGCCACCGTCTCGCCGGAACGCGCCGCCGTCCCGGCTTGCACGCCGGAGTCGGTTCCGTTCACCGTCGCGGGCGCCGGTGTCTCGGCATCCGCTCCGGAATCGGGTGCGCTCACCGACATCGCACGAGCGGGCTCGACGTCTTCGATTCCGGCGCGATTCTTCTCTTCGGCAGCGGCGGGCTGCGCGGAGGGGGGCGGAACGGCGGATGCCTGCGGCCAGGGCGCTCCGCCGGGCTCGCGCGGGAGTCCCCGACGCACGCCGGTCGACTCCTCGCCCACCGGGGTCGCGGCATCCGACCCAGGAGCGGACGCGTGGGCATTCCGGGCCTCGGGGCCGGATCCGCTCGCCATCGCGGGCGCCGGGTTGCCGGCATCCGCGCTCGAATCGGATCCACTCACCGGGATCGGGCGTGCGGTGTCGGTCGATCCTGTCCCGGCGCGCTTCTCCGATGCTGATGCGGCACCAGGATGTGCTGCGATGGGCGGAACGGCGGATGCCGGCGGCCATGGCTCCCCGCCGGGCTCGCGCGGCAGCCCGCGGCGCACACTGCCCGCCGGAGTATCCGCCGCGGCCGGCTCAGGTGCGGTTGGCGCCTCGGCCGCCGGCGACCCGGGAGCGGGCGACGCCTCGGCCTCGGGCGAGGCAGGAGTGGCCGGCGCAGAGGCAGGGGCTTCGGACGGCTGCACCGGATGCGCACCCACGGGCGCCTCGGGGGCGGATCCGTCGCGCGGACCCGCATCCGTGCCCTCGGCCCCGTCGCCGCCTGCGGGCGCGTCCGAGGCCGCGGGCGGCCAGGGCTCCCCACCGGGGGTGCGCGGCAGCCCGCGTCGCGGGGTGCGGGGTGTGGACGCCATCTACTCTCGGGAGGACTTCTTCTGGGCGTCGAGCGCGCTGATGAGCTGCGGGACGACGGTGAACAGGTCTCCGACGATACCGAAGTCGGCGATCTCGAAGATGGGGGCTTCCGGGTTCTTGTCGATCGCGACGATCGTGCGCGCGGTCTGCATGCCCGCGCGGTGCTGGATGGCCCCCGAGATGCCGAGCGCGACGTACAACCGCGGCGACACCGTGACCCCGGTCTGCCCGACCTGGGCGGCGGCGGGCACGTAGCCCGCGTCGACCGCGGCCCGCGAGGCGCCGACCGCGGCACCGAGAGCGTCAGCAAGCTGCTCGACGAGCGCGAAGTCCTCGCGCGAACCCACGCCTCGACCGCCGGCGACGACCGCCGCGGCCCCGCGGAGTTCGGGACGCGACGAGGCGACGGCGGTCTCGGCGAACCCTTCGACGCGGGCGTGGGGAGTTCCGGATGCCACGACCTCGAGGCTCTCGACCACGAGCGGTCGCGCGTCGAGACGTGCCTCGACGGAGCCGGGGCGGAGCGTGGCGGCGAGGGGGCCGAAGGTGGGAGCCCCGTCGACGGTGAAGGCCCCACCGAAGGCCGCGTGATGGGCGACGACACCGAGGTCGTCGCGGCCGACGCCGACGACGTCGGTGGCGAGGGGCATGCGCAGGCGCGCGGCCAGGCGCGCGAGCGCGTCACGCGACTCGACGGCGTGCGAGGCGAGCACCAGATCGGGATTCTCTCTCGCCACCGCCGCGGCGAGCGCGTCGACGACCGGACCGGTCAGGGCGTCGGCGTCGGTGACGGCGGTGAGCACGCGCGTCGCGCCGAGCGCGGCCGCCTCGGACGACGCCTTCTCGAGGGAGCCGGCGGTCGAGGCGACCAGAGCGACGGGGTCTCCAACGGTCGCTGCGGCGGCGAGCAAGCCCGGAGCGGAGGCGGCCAGCGCTCCGCCAGGCAGCACCTCGAGCAGCACGAGAGCGGTGGCCATCACGCCACCCCCTCGGCCACGAGGAAGGCCGCGAGTCTCTCGCCCGCATCTCCCTCGTCCACGATCTTCGTGCCGGACGCGCGCGGCGGCCTCTCGGCGACGGAGAGCATGATGTACCGCGCGACCGCGGAATCCTCGACCTCGACGCCGAGTTCGGCGGCATCCACGGTCTCGTACGGCTTCTTCTTGGCCGCCATGATTCCCTTGAAGGTCGTGAAGCGCCCCTCGGGCATCGCCTCGGTGATCGACACGACGGCCGGAAGTTCGGCGGACACTCGCATGGTGCCGGCGTCGCTCACGCGATCGCCCGACACTGCGGTGTCGGAGACGTCGAGACTCGACAGGGCCGTGAGCTGCGCCACGCCCAGCATCTCCGCGACCATCGCCGGCAGCACGCCCCCTCCCCCGTCGGTCGACAGGTTGCCCGCGATGACAAGATCGAATCCGGTGCGCCGGATGGCCGCGGCGAGCACCTCGGCGGTGAGCACGAGGTCGGCCCCACGCAGGGTGTCGTCCGCCACGTGCACGGCCGAGGTCGCCCCCATCGCGAGGGCCTTGCGCACGGTCGCCGTCGCGGTGGCCGGCGCCATGGTGACCACCACGACCTCGGTGCCAGTGTATCCGTCGGCGTAGGCGAGGGCGGCCTCGACGGCCCGCTCGTCGATCTCGTCGAGCACGGCGGCAGCGCCCGCGCGGTCGGTGAGCCCGGTCTCGAGGTCGAGCCGGCGCTCACCCCAGGTGTCGGGCACTTCTTTGACCAGGACCACGATCTTCATCGACGGGGCTCCTTCGGTGAGGGGGCGGATGCCGCGACCTCGCAGCAACGGGAGAGTTCAGGGCGCATAGTGGTCGGTGACTCCAGCCGCGAACGCCAGGTCCCTGAGCCCGTCGACGGGACCGGGATGACGCGCGGGAGTTCGGAGAGACTCCACCGCGCAGACCAGGTCCTCGAGCCCGTCGAAGCGACCGGATGCCGCGTACCCGAGCCGCGCGAGCGGTACCGTGAATCGCGAGGAGGACCGATGACGCGACGACTGCCTGTCGACCCGATCGCCGAGGCGAAGCGCCAGTGGCTCGCGCACGGCTGGGACGACGCCGCCGACGGCATGACCGTGGTGACCTCGGTGATCCGCGCGCACCAGCTGTTCATGGCGGCGATCGACCGCGCGCTCAAGCCCTTCGACCTGTCGTTCTCGCGCTTCGAGATGCTGCGGCTGCTCGCCTTCACGCGAGAGGGGCGGATGCCGATGGCCAGCGCCATCGCGCGCCTGCAGGTGCATCCGACGAGCGTCACGAACACGGTCGAGCGCCTCGCGCGCGACGGGTACGTGACGCGCGAGCCGCATCCGACCGACGGCCGCGCGGCGTTGCTCGCGCTGACCGAGGAGGGGCGGAATCGAGTCGATGAGGCCACGGACGCGCTCAACATCGTGTTCGCCGACCTCGGCCTCGACGACGACGACGCGACGGCGCTCGTGCGGATCATCGCGCGCTTCCGCAAGGGTGCGGGCGACTTCGCCGACCCGGCTCCCGTGCCCGATCCGCTCTGAGCCGGCACGATCCCTGGCGCCGCGCTCCGCGATGCGCGCGGGCGGGCGGACGACAGCGCACCGCCGCGGGCGTTCTCACCCGCGACTCGCTCCCACCACCCGCGCCCGCTCATCGGTGCGTGAACGACGGCGCGCGCTTCTCGCGGAACGCCGCCATCCCCTCTTTCTGATCGGCCGTGTCGAACAGGGCCGCGAAGGCCTGACGCTCGAACCGCACGCCCTCGGCGAGGGTCGACTCCAGCGCGACGTCGAGCGCCGCCTTCGCCGCGTACAGCGCGGGCAGCGGCTTCTCGGCGATCGTCTGCGCGACCTTCTCGGCCTCATCGAGCAGGTCGGCCGACGGCACGATGCGCGAGACGAGACCCGCACGCTCGGCCTCGGCGGCGTCGATCATGCGTCCGGTCAGCACGAGCTCGGCCGCCTTGTAGTACCCCAGGGCACGCACGAGCCGCTGCGTTCCGCCCATGCCCGGGATCACGCCCAGCTGCACCTCGGGCTGCCCGAACCTCGCCCGGTCGGAGGCCAGGATCACGTCGCACATGAGGGCGAGCTCGCATCCGCCGCCGAGGGCGTACCCCGACACCGCCGCGATCACCGGAGTGCGCACGGCGGCGAACCGCGCCCACGCGCCGAAGTGGTCGGTGAGCATCATGTCGAGACCCGACTTCTGCTCCATCTCTTTGATGTCGGCGCCCGCGGCGAAGGCCTTCTCGCTGCCGGTCACCACGATCGCCCCGATGCCCTCGTCGGAATCGAAGGCCTCGGCGGCGGCGACCACGTCGCGCATCGACTGCGTGTTGAGGGCGTTCAGCGCCTCGGGCCGGTCGAGGAAGATCCACCCCACGCGGCCCCGCTGCTCGACGCGGATCGTCTCGTATCCGGCATCCGGCTCGGTCATGGTGACTCCCGTCGTCTCGAGTGATGGTCGCGGCGGTTTCGCCCGCCCTCGAATGCTCGCACGCCCCACCGACATCGATCGGGGGTCTTGCCGCGGCGCGTCGGCGCCAGCGCTCTTCGCGGCAATACCGGACCGGTTCGGGGCGCATTCTGCAGTTTGAGGCGAGAAATTCACGCCCCGAGTGACGGAATTCGCCCCAAAACGAGAAAAGCGCACCTCACGCGGCGAGGACGCTGCGGCCGACGATGAGCCGCATGATCTCGTTGGTCCCCTCGAGGATCTGGTGCACGCGCAGATCGCGCACGACCTTCTCGATGCCGTAGTCCTGCAGGTAGCCGTAGCCGCCGTGCAGCTGCAGCGATTCGTTGGCGACGCGGAAGCCGACGTCGGTCGCGAACCTCTTCGCCATGGCGCACCGGGTCGCGGCATCCGGAGCCTTCGCATCGAGCGCGGTCGCCGCATCGCGCACGAGCAGTCGCGCGGCTTCGAGCTCGGTCGCCATGTCGGCCACCGCGAACACGACCGATTGCTTCTCGGCGAGGGCTTCGCCGAACGTGAAGCGCTCGTGCACGTACGAGATCGCACGGTCGAGCGCCCAGCGCGCCCCGCCGATCGAGCACGTGGCGATGTTGAGGCGGCCGCCGTTGAGGGCGTTCATCGCGATCGAGAAGCCGCGCCCCTCACCGCCGAGCAGATTCTCGGCGGGAACGCGCACCTCATCGAGGATCACGGGGCGCGTGGGCTGAGCGTTCCACCCCATCTTCTTCTCGTTCGGTCCGAACGACAGCCCCTCGGCGTCGGCGGGAACGATGAAGGCGCTGATCCCGCGTGCTCCGGGCTCCCCGGTCCGCGCCATGACGACGTAGACCGACGCCTCGCCGGCGCCCGAGATGAACTGCTTGACCCCCGTCAGCACGTAGGTCTCGCCGTGCCGGATGGCCGAGGTGGTGATGGCCGCGGCATCCGACCCGGCACCCGGTTCGGTGAGGCAGTAGGCGCCGAGGTCTTCCATGGCCACCAGCGACGGCAGCCACCGCTCGCGCTGCGCGGCGGTGCCGTACGTGTCGATCATCCACGCCACCATGTTGTGGATCGTGATGTAGGCCGTGACCGTCGGATCGCCGTAGGCGAGCTCGTCGAAGATCGCCACCGCGTCGGCACGCGACAGCCCGGCGCCGCCCACGTCGTCGTTGACGTAGACGCCGCCGAGACCCAGCTCCCCCGCGCGGCGCAGCACGTCGCGGGGGAAATGCTTCTCGGCATCCCATTCGAGGGTGTGCGGGGCGAACTCGGTCGCGGCGAAGTCGCGCACGGCGTCGAGGATGGCGTCGCGCTCGTCGGAACTCAGGGTGCCGGTCGACGGGGCGTCGAGCGCGGGAGCAGGGGTGGTGTCCATGCGGCTCTCCTTCGGAAGGCGACGGCGTCGTCGCTCCCCTCAGATTAGCTGGACGTCCTACTAATTGATAGAGGTACCGACTACGAGGCGGAGACCCCGAACAACGCACCGACCGCGTAGGTCGCGGCGAGCGCGAGCGCCCCGCCGATCACCGTGCGCAGCACCGCCCGCCCGCGCCGCGCCCCACCGAGCACGGCGGCGACGTAGCCCGTGATCGCGAGCGCGATGAGCACGGCGACGAAGGTGAGCGGAACGCGGATCTCGACCGGCGCGAGCAGGATCGTCGCGAGCGGCAAGAGGGCGCCGATGGTGAAGGCGACCGCCGAGGCGAAGGCCGCGGCCCACGGGCTCACGACGTCTTCGGCGTCGATGTTCAGCTCGACCGAGAGGTGGGCCTTGAGGGCGTCGGATGCCGTGAGCTCGTTCGCCACGCGCGTCGCGGTGTCGCGCGACAGACCCTGCGCCTCGTACATGCCCACGAGCTCGGCGAGCTCGGCCTCGGGATCTTCGGCGAGCTCGCGCTTCTCCTTCTGGATGAGGGCGTGCTCGCTGTCGCGCTGGCTCGACACGGAGACGTACTCACCGAGTGCCATCGAGATGGCGCCACCGACGAGGGCGGCGAGACCCGCGACGAGCACCGGACCGGTGTCGCTGGTGGCGCCCGCGACACCGACCACGACCGCGGCGGTCGAGACGATGCCGTCGTTGGCGCCGAGCACGCCGGCGCGCAGCCAGTTGAGTCGTTGGGAGAGTCCCTGGCGGTGGGGCTCATCGGGGTGCGCGCCGGGGGCGGCCGCCGAGACGTTCTCATTCATGGGACGAGCGTAAGACCGCCCGGAGGCATCGGGGACCGACGCCGGCGCGTTCCCTCCCCGTTCACCGGGTCGTCACGAACTGCAGGCAAAATCCACAAGATCGCGCCGCCCGCGCGGGTCGCTCCCCCACCCGAACCCGAGGACACAGCCATGCCTTCGACCTTCCTCCGCCGCGCCGCCGCGTTCACCGCGACGACCGCGGCGGTGTGCGCGCTCGCCCTGTCGAGCGCCACCGCGGCCTCCGCCGCGATCGTCCCCCAGCCCGTCTCGAACAGCGCCGCCGGTGCCGCCCTGTCGGTCACTCCGGTCGGCTCCTACGACACCGGCGTCTACAAGGAATCCGCGGCCGAGATCGTCCAGGCCTACCGCGACCGCCTCTTCGTCGTCAACGCGCAGGCCGGTACCGTGACGGTGCTCGACAACAGCGACCCCAAGAAGCCGGTCAAGCTGTTCGACATCTCCTCGAACGGTGTCGCCAACTCGGTCGCGGTCCGCGACGACGGCCTCGGCGTCATCGCCTTCGAAGCCACCACGAAGACCGACCCCGGTCACCTCGTCTTCTTCGACGCCAACAAGACGGATGCCGCGAGCGCGAAGCTCGGCGAGGTCACCGTCGGCGCTCTTCCCGACATGGTGACCTTCTCGAAGGACGGCTCCTACGCCGTCGTCGCCAACGAGGGCGAGCCGGCGGCGAACTTCTCGGTCGACCCCGAGGGCTCGGTCAGCGTCATCGCGCTGTCGTCCGCGCTGTCGGCCCCCGCGCAGAGCGCCGTCAAGACGGCGGGCTTCCGCGCCTTCGAGCCCGGCGGGAGCAAGACGCTCGACTCCAAGGTTCGCGTGTTCGGCCCCGACGTCGCCGCCCCGAACCAAGGTGCCGAGCCCCTGTCGACCAACCGCGTCTCGCGCAACCTCGAGCCGGAGTACATCACGACCGACGGCACCGTGGCCTACGTCACCCTGCAGGAGAACAACGCCGTCGCGACGGTGGATCTCACGAAGGCCGAGGTGACCGGCATCCTGCCCCTCGGCTACAAGGACTGGGGCACCGTCGGACTCGACCCGAGCGATAAGGACGGCGCGAACATCCGCACCGTCGCCGGCCTGAAGGGCCTGTACATGCCGGACGGGATCGCGTCGTACTCGGCGACCACCAACGGCAAGGCGGCGACGTACCTCGTCACCGCGAACGAGGGCGACGGCCGCGAGTGGGGCACGTTCACCGACGAGGCCCGCATCAAGGACCTCGGCAAGAACGGCCTCGGCGCGGTCTGCGCCACCTCACCGCTGGCCGGCCGCTCGGCCGACACCGACCTCGGTCGGCTGAAGGTCGTGACCGACCTCGGCAAGACCGCCGACGGCTGCTACAGCGAGCTGTACGCCTACGGCGGCCGCTCGTTCTCGATCTGGGACACCAAGGGTGCCCTCGTCTTCGACTCGGGCGACCAGTTCGAGCAGAAGCTCAAAGAGGTCGCCCCGCAGCTGTTCAACGTCTCGAACGACAACAACACCGTCGACGACCGCAGCGACGACAAGGGCCCCGAGCCCGAGAACGTCACGATCGGCGTGGTCGACGGTCGCACCTACGCCTTCATCGGCCTCGAGCGCGCGGGCGGCGTGATGGTCTACGACATCACCGACCCGACCAAGGCGACGTACGTCACCTACGTCAATAACCGCAACGCCGCAGCCGACGTCAAGACGGCCGCCGCCGGAGACCTCGGCCCCGAGGGCATCGCCTTCGTATCGGCCCTGCGTTCGCCGACCGGCGTGCCGCTGCTGGTCACCGGCAACGAGGTCTCGGGCACCACCACCGTGTTCGAGGTCCGCCCGACGCAGCCGAAGACGCCCGACCTGCAGATCCTCACGATCAATGACTTCCACGGCCGCCTGCTCCAGGAGACCGGGGGCGTCGCGGGCGCCGGCGTGCTCGCGGGGGCGGTCGAGAAGTACCGCCAGCAGAACCCGAACACGCTGTTCGTGTCGGCGGGTGACAACATCGGCGCGAGCGCCTTCGAGTCGTTCATCGACCAGGACACCCCGACGATCAAGGCACTGAAGGCCGCGACGCTCGATGTCAGCGCGGTGGGCAACCACGAGTTCGACCGCGGCTTCGCCGACCTCACCGGCCGGGTCATCCCGGCTTACGGCAACAACTCGGGAGCCCTCAGCGACTTCGCCCTCGGGGCCAACGTCTACAACAAGGGCACGAAGACCCCCGCTCTGAAGCCGTACACGATCAAGCAGGTCGGCAACACGAAGGTCGCGTTCGTCGGCACCGTGACGCCCCAGACCGCGGGCATGGTCGACCCGTCGAAGATCACCACGATCGAGTTCGGCGACGAGACCGAGGCCATCAACCGCGAGGCGAAGAACGCCCGCGCGGCGGGTGCCGACATCGTCATCGTCCTCGTCCACGACGGCTCCGAGAGCACCAACTGCACCACGATCGCGACCGAGACGACCGACTTCGGCGCCGTCGTCCGCGGCGCCTCGGCCGATGTGAACGCGATCGTCTCGGCGCACACGCACCAGAAGTACTCGTGCACCATCGGCGGTCGCTCGGTCATCCAGACCGGCTCGTACGGCACGAACCTCGGCACGCTCGACATCGACCTGAACGCGAACGGCACGCTCGCCTCGATCACGCCGGGTGTGCGCGCGCTGCTCGACCCCGCGGTGACGCAGTACATCGCCTATCCGCAGGCGGCGACGGCGAAGATCGTGGCCGAGGCCAAGTCCACCGCCGACACGAAGGGCAAGGTCGAGGTCGGCACGATCACCGCCGATATCACCCGCGCCAAGAACAGCACGGGTGGTGAGGACCGCGGGGCGTACTCCACCCTCGGCAACACCGTGGCCGACGTCTACCTCTGGGCCGCGAGCGAGAACCCCTCGTTCAACGGACAGGACGCACAGATCGCGTTCATGAACCCCGGCGGCCTGCGCGCCGACCTGCTGTACGGTTCCGACAACGGTTCGGTGTCGTACCGCGAGGCGGCGAACGTGCAGCCCTTCGGCAACACCCTGGTGACGCTCTCGCTCACGGGGGCCCAGCTGAAGCAGGTGCTCGAGCAGCAGTGGCAGCCCTCGGGTGCCGCGCGACCGGTGCTCGCGCTCGGCGTCTCGAAGGGCTTCACCTTCGAGTACGACCCGAACGCCGCCGCCGGCTCGCACATCAGATCAGTCCAGCTGAACGGAAAGGCGATCGACGAAAAGGCGTCCTACCGCGTCGTGACCAACTCGTTCCTGGCGGCCGGCGGCGACAACTTCACCGCCTTCGCCCAGGGCACGAGCAAGGCCGACTCCGGTCAGATCGACCTGCAGGCCACCGTCGACTTCTTCACCGCGAAGAAAAGCATCGCCCCGTCGCCGCTGGGTCGGGCCTACCTGACCGGCACGAAGCCCGTCGACGAGGGAACTGCCACGCCGACGCCGACCCCGACCCCGACGACGAGCCCCACGGGTCAGCCCGGCGGCGCACCGACGTCGTCGCCGTCGACCTCGGTCACGGTGAGCGCGAGCGCGACCCGCGTCGAGCAGGGCGGATCGTTCACGGTCACCGTCTCGGGGCTGAACGCGGGCGAGCAGCTGACGGCCACGCTGAACAGCACGCCGATCATCATCACCGGCATCCCGGCCGCCGATGCCTCGGGCACGGTGACCTTCCGGGTGAGCGTACCCGCGGCTCTCGAGCCCGGCGCGCACACGGTCGTCATCGCGCGCGCCGACGGCACCGTGCTCCCCGCGCTCGCGATCCAGGTCGCCCGCAAGGGCACTCTCGCCGCGACCGGGGCACAGGGCCCCTGGGGCATCGCCCTCTCGGGCGGCATGCTCGTGGTCGCGGGCGGTCTCGCCTTCGCACTGCGCCGCCGCCGCACGGTCTGACGCTGGGCAGCGGAACGGCCCTCACCCCTCCGGGTGGGGGCCGTTTCCCGTCGCGCGAGTCGCCAGATTCTGTCGCTTCGGTCCCCGCGCAAGCGACAGAATCTGGCGACTCACGCGGCAGCTCCGGTCAGGCGCGGAGCACCTGGATACGGACTCCGGATGCCGCGGACTCGACGCGCCAGACCTGCCCACTGCCCCGGACGGCCGGGGCCGCCTGCGCCGACATCACCAGGGCCGTGTGCTCGTCGATCGCCACGCCCTCGGCGACGAGCCCCGCGTCGATCACGGCCACGAGACGCGACAGGGTCCCCCACTGGGCGGCGTGCACGTCGACGGCGAAGTCCAGAAGCCCCAGGCCCGGGCGCACCTCGACCTCCTCGAGCTCTTCGGCCGCATCCTCTGAGCCGACCTCGACGCCGCGCACGCGGTATCCGCCGACGAGCGCGGGCCCGGCGGCGATCGCCGATCCGGCCGAGAACCCCGCGTACGGGACTCCCTCGCGGACGCGGTCGGTCACGGCATCCCGGATCTTTTTGAATGCGTCCAGGTACGCCGGGGTCAGGCCGCCGCCCACGATCAGAGCATCGGCCTCGAGCGCCGCGGCCGCGAAGACCTCACCCTCGACGATCGACTCGACGCGGATCTCCGCCGCTGCCGCGCCCGCGCTCTCGAGCATCGCCGTGAAGCGCGCGACCGACGAATCGTCGTCGGCTTCGAGCACGAGCAGCAGCGCGATCTCGGGCGCGCGATCCGCGGCTCGCTCTCGCGCCTCGGCGACGAAAGGACGCAGAAGCTCGCCGCAGCGCGCGACATCGCGCCCGCCGCCCAGAAGGAACACGCTCATACGACCAGTATCCCGGGGCCGCGCCGCGCGTGAGTCGCCAGAATGTGTCGCTTCGACCGGCCCGCCGGCGACAGAATATGGCGACTCACGCGGTTCTAGGCTTCAGGGGTGGAGTTCCGCCTGCGCCCGGCCGTCGCCGGTGACATCGAGTGGCTCGTCGAGCTGCGCGCCGAGGTGCTGCGCGCCGACCTCGAACGCCTCGACCGCTTCGACGAACATCGGGTGCGCCAGCGCCTGCGCGACGGCTTCCACCCGGAGTGGACGCGCATCATCGTCGTCGACGGGGCGGATGCCGGCTCCATCACGGTCCGGCCCGACGAAGCGAGCCGCTGGATCGAGCACTTCTACCTGGCATCCGCTCTCCAAGGCCGCGGCGTCGGCGGCGCCGTGCTGGGACAGGTGCTGGCCGAACCGCACGACGGCCCGACACGCCTGAACGTGCTGCAGGGCAGCCCCGCCCGCCGCCTCTACGAGCGCGCCGGCTTCACCCTCGACTCCGAAGACGAGGTCGACGTGTTCCTGTCTCTCCGAGCCCCCGCACACGCCCACTCCGCGTGAGTCGCCAAGAATTGTCGCTTCGGGCTACCCCTCGGCGACAAATTCTGGCGACTCGCGCGGGGGCGGGGCGGGGCGGGGCGGGGCGGGCGGCTCAGTACCGCCGCAACAGCGCGGCCAGGGCCTGGCCACCGCCGATGCACATCGTTACGACCGCGTACTCGAGGTCGCGACGCTGCAGGTCGAGGGCCGCGCGCACCGTCAGGATCGCACCCGTCGCCCC
Organism: Microbacterium testaceum; assembly: GCF_029761935.1. NCBI lineage: Bacteria > Bacillati > Actinomycetota > Actinomycetes > Micrococcales > Microbacteriaceae > Microbacterium > Microbacterium testaceum. Next base: position 2,496,225 of record NZ_CP121699.1, on the reverse strand, counting down.
GACCGGGTGGCCGAGGGCGATCGCGCCGCCGTACGGGTTCACCTTTGCCGGGTCGAGACCGCCGTCGCGGATCACCGCGACCGCTTGAGCGGCGAAGGCCTCGTTCAGTTCGATCACGTCGACGTCGGCGGGGGTGAGCCCCGTCTGCTCCCACAGCCGCTGCAGGGCGACGACCGGGGCGTAGCCCATGATCTCGGGGTCGACGCCCGCGGTGGTCACGGCCTCGAGGGTCGCAAGGCCCGTCAGTCCGCGCTCGCGCACGTCGTCCTCGCGCATCAGCACCGTCGCTGCGGCACCGTCGTTGATGCCCGAGGAGTTGCCGGCGGTCACCGAGCCGTCCTTCTCGAACGCGGGTCGAAGCCCCGCCAAGGCTTCCATGGTCGTCCCCGGCCGCGGGTGCTCGTCGACCGACACCTCGACGGGCTTCCGGCCACTGGTGGTGACGGGCACGATCTCTTCCGAGAAGGCCGCGCGCGCGGCATCCGTCGCAGCTCTCCGCTGACTCTCGACGGCGAACGCGTCCTGCTCTTCTCGAGAGACGGAGTATCGGGATGCCACGACCTCGGCCGTCGTTCCCATGTGTCGGCCGCTGAAGGGGTCGGTGAGGATCGCGAGCGTGCCGTCGAGCAGGGTCCGGTCGCCGAGGCGCGAGTTGCCGCGGGCGCCATACTCGAGGAAGGGCGTGCGCGACATGCTCTCGTCACCACCGGCCACGGCCACGTCGATGCCGCCCCAGCGCAGCTCCTGCGCCGCCGACCAGATCGCCTGCAGGCCCGAGCCGCAGAGACGGTTCACGGTGAAGGCGGGCACGCGCGTGGGCAGCCCCGCGGCGAGCGCGACGCGGCGCGCGTTGTAGGCGTCGGGGCCGTTCTGGGCGATGCAGCCCATGACGACTTCGTCGACGTCGTCTTTCGCGACGCCGGCGCGACGCAGGGCCTCCGAGACCGCGACCGCACCGAGCTCGTACGCGTCGACGCCCGACAGGGCTCCGCCGAACGACCCGATCGGCGTGCGCGCTCCCGAGACGAGGACGATCCTGGGCGCCGACATCAGCCCGCGGCTTCCTCGGGGCGTTCCTGGGCCTCGAGGTCGTCGGCATCCGGAACGTAGCCCTCGATGTGCCGCTCGTCGGCGCCGACGTACTCCGACAGCGGACGGATCAGCGCGTTCGAGGCCTGCTGCTCGCGGATGTGCGCGGTCCAGCCCGTCACGCGCGCCGCGACGAACAGCGGGGTGAAGGTCAGCGTGTCGAAGCCCATCAGGTCGTAGGCGGGGCCCGAGGGGTAGTCGAGGTTCGGGTAGATGCCCTTGCGCTCGACGAACTGCGACTCGAGGGCGTCGTAGAGGGCGGCGACGTCGGGGCGGTCGTAGTGCTCCACCAGGGTGTCGAGCGCGGCCTTCATCGTGGGCACGCGCGAGTCTCCCCGCTTGTAGACGCGGTGGCCGAAGCCCATGATCTTGCGCTTCTCGGCGAGGGCGGTGTCGAGCCACGGCCCGACGTTCTCGGCCGATCCGATCTCGGTGAACACGTGCAGCACGGCCTCGTTCGCGCCGCCATGCAGCGGGCCCTTGAGGGCGCCGATCGCGCCGACGACGGCGGAGTAGAGGTCGCTGAGGGTCGACGCGATCACGCGCGCGGTGAAGGTCGAGGCGTTGAAGGAGTGCTCGGCGTACAGGATCATCGAGCGATTGAATGCGTCGACGACGACCCCGTCGGCCTCCTCGCCGAACGTCATCCACAGGAAGTTCGCCGCGTAGTCGAGGTCGTCCCGCGGTTCGATGAGCTCTTCGCCGCGGCGGCGGCGCTGGCCGTACGCGACCACGGCCGGAAGCTGCGCCCACAGGCGGATGCTGCGCTCGAGGTTCTCTTCGGGGGTGCCCACGGCATCCATCACGTTCGAGATCCCGGCCGTCTCGCGAGCACCGATGACGCTGACGGCGGTGCGCACCTCGTCCATCGGGTGGGCGCTCGTGGGCAGCAGGTCGATCGCGGCGCGGACGTCGTCGGCCACCGCCCGGTGCGCTCGCTCGACCCGTCGCAGGTCGGCGAGCTGCGCGGCATCCGGAAGCTCTCCGTTCCACAGCAGGTACGCCACCGCCTCGAACGACTGCGTGGCCGCGAGCTCCTGCACGGGGTATCCGCGGTAGAGCAGGCTGTTGGTGTCGGGGTTCACCTTGCTGACGGCGGTCTCGTCGACCGTGATGCCGGCGAGGCCCTTCTTGATGTCGGTCATCGTCTCTCCCTTGAGTCGTGTGCGGTGTTCGTACGGGGGCTCATGTCCCGATTTCGGTTGTCTGAGCCCTGTCCAGACGACCACTTTTGGGACATGGTTCGCGCATTTCGGGACATGGTCACCTCACTGTCCACGCGGGGCCTCAGCGCTCGACGGTGAAGTCGAACACGTCGGCGTCGAAGCGGGTGTAGCCCTCGTAGTCGATGAGGTCGTAGAGGTCGGCGCGGTGCTGCATCTGTCCGAGCTGCTCTCGCAGATGACCCTCGGATGCCAGGGCGTCGAGGCCCCGACCCGCTTCGCCCATCGCGAGGCGCAGCAGCGAGACCGGCCAGATGACGAGGTTCACGCCGGCGTCGCGCAGCTGCTGCGTCGAGAACAGCTCGCTCTTTCCGAACTCGGTCATGTTCGCGAGGATCGGCACCTCGAGCGCCGAGCGCATCGCCTCGAACTCGCCGAGGTCGCGCATCGCCTCGGGGAAGATCGCGTCGGCGCCGGCGTCGACCAGGGCCTTCGCGCGGTCGATCGCGGCATCGAGCCCCTCGACGGCGCGCACGTCGGTGCGGGCCATGATGAGGAAGTCGGGGTCGCGCCGGGCGTCGACCGCCGCGCGGATGCGCTTGATCGCGGTGTCGGCATCGACCACGCTCTTGCCGTCGAGGTGACCGCAGCGCTTCGGGTTGACCTGGTCTTCGATGTGGGTGCCCGCGAGCCCCGCGTCTTCGAGGGTCTGGATGGTGCGCGCGACGTTCATCGGCTCGCCGAACCCGGTGTCGGCGTCGATGATCGCGGGCAGCTCCGTCATGCGGGCGATCTGCTGTCCGCGACCGGCGACCTCGGTGAGCGTGGTCAGTCCGATGTCGGGCAGGCCGAGGTCGGCCGAGATGACCGCGCCCGAGATGTAGACGCCCTCGAAGCCCTTGCGCTCGATGAGTCGAGCCGAGAGCGGGTTGAAGGCTCCCGGCATCCGGACGAGTTCTTCGGATGCCAGCTTCTCGCGCAGCGCGCGACGCTTCTGCTGCGCGGTGGTCTGGGCGTAGAGCATCAGAACAGCCCCTTCGGCGCGGGTGCCAGGGCCAGCACGCCCGGCTTCGCGACGATCGAGAGCTGCATGACCTCGGCCGGGGTCAGCTCGGGCAGGCGCTGCACGAGCTCGAGGAAGCGCTCGATCTCGTCGGGCTGCAGCACGGGCTCGGCGAGCAGGCGGAACTTGCGCACGTAGTCCTCGCGGGCGAACGGCCGGGCGCCGAGCGGGTGGGCGTCGGCGACGGCGATCTCGTCCTCCACGGTCGACCCATCGGTGAGGGTGATGACGACGCGACCGCCGAACGCCTTCTCGTTGGGGTCTTCGGAGTGGTACCGGCGCGTCCACTCGGCGTCTTCGGCCGTGGTGACCTTGTGCCACAGCTCGACGGTGTCGGCACGGCCCGCGCGCTCGGGGGTGTACGAGTCGACGTGGTGCCACGCGCCGTCCTGCAGGGCCACGGCGAAGATGTACGGGATCGAGTGGTCGAGTGTCTCGCGCGACGCGCTCGGGTCGTACTTCTGCGGGTCGTTCGCCCCCGAACCGATCACGTAGTGCGTGTGGTGGCTCGTGTGCAGCACGACGGATGCCACGTTGGCGGGGTCGCGCAGCTCCGGGCGCTCGGTGCCGAGGCGTCGGGCGAGGTCAATCCACGCCTGCGCCTGGTACTCGGCGGAGTGCTCCTTCGTGTACGAGTCGAGGATGCCGCGCTTGCTCTCTCCCTCGGCGGGCAGGGGCACGTCGTACGAGGCGTCGGGGCCGTCGAGCATCCAGGCGATGACGCCGTCCTCCCCTTCGTAGATGGGCGAGGGACTGGTCTCGCCGCGCATCGCGCGGTCGACGGCCTCGATCGCCATCTTGCCGGCGAAGGCGGGGGCGTGCGCCTTCCACGTCGAGATCTCGCCCTTGCGCGACTGGCGCGTGGCCGTGGTGGTGTGAAGGGCCTGGCCGATGGCCTGGTAGATGGTCTCCTGGTCGAGATCGAGCAGGGTGCCGATGCCGGCTGCGGCGGCGGGACCCAGGTGGGCGACGTGGTCGATCTTGTGCCTGTGCAGCGAGATCGCGCGCACGAGGTCGATCTGGATCTCGTAGGCCGTGGCGAGGGCGCGCACGAGGGCGGCGCCGTCGCGACCGATGTGCTGGGCGACGGCCAGCACGGGCGGGATGTTGTCGCCGGGGTGCGAGTAGTCCGCGGCGAGGAAGGTGTCGTGATAGTCGAGCTCGCGTACGGCCACGCCGTTGGCCCAGGCCGCCCACTCGGGGCTGGAGTGCCGCTCGAGCGCGCAGCCGAACACCGTGGCGCCCGCTCCGCCGATCGACACGGCGTGATCAAGCGCCTGCTGGCGCGCGGCGCTCACGGGCTGACGGGTCAGCGAGGCTGCGGCGACCGCGGCGTTGTCGATGAGGCGGTTGACGATCATCTCGGTCACGTCGTCGTCGACGGCCACCGGGTCGACCGCGACGCGCGCGAGCGCCCAGGCGAGCTGGCCCTCGCGGGCGAGGTTCTCGTCGCTGCGGTGCACGCGCACGTGGTGGGTGATCGTCATGAGGGGTCCTCCGTGAGGGCTTCGAGGATGGTGGTGAGGGCGTTGTGCAGGTGCACGTGGGTGGCGTGGGCGGCGAGTTCGGGGTCGCCGGCGCCGATCGCTCGCGCGATCAGTTCATGCTCCCCCGTCGACGCCGAGAGGCGAAGGGGGTTGTCTCGCGCCATGCGTCGCACCCGTACGAGATGGGTGCGGACGCTCCGGAGCGCGGCGGAGAGGTAGGCGTTGTCGACGGCGTCGTCGATCGCGGAGTCGAAGCGGGCAATGAGGGCGTAGTACGCGTCGGCGTCCGCGGTGTTGACGCCGGCGAACTCGGTCGCGAGGTCGAGGAAAACACCGCGGTCACCGCGCCGGGCCGCGAGGCGTGCCGCCTCGGTCTCGAGCGCGCGACGCAGATCGAAGAGGGAGCGGATGTCGTCGACGTCGATGCCGGCGACGACGGTGACGCGGGCCGAGGCGTGAGCGACGAGACCATCGGATGCCAACCGGCGCAGCGCCTCGCGAAGCGGGGTGCGACTGACGCCGAGCCGGGTGGACTGGTCGACTTCGCCCAACACGGTGCCCGGCGAAAGCACCCCCGTCTGGATCTCGTCGAGGAGCGTCGCATATGCGCGTTCACTCGCTCGCATGCTGCCCCCTCGCCGTCATCACTCCAGTGTATGCAATCTACGCCATATACGGCGAATATGCCGCTCCTGGATGCGTCTTAGGTATACACAAAGTGCTTCCGCGCACCCCCTCGCGCACCGCTACCTCACCTGCCACACTGAGCGCATGCTCGTCACGACCATGAACGATGTCCCCGGCCGTCAGATCGTCGAAGTGTATGGCGAAGTGACCGGCCTCACCGTGCGCGCTCGCAACATCGGGGTGCAGTTTGGCGCCGGCCTCAAATCGATCTTCGGCGGCGAGCTGCAGGGTCTCACCCAGCAGCTGCAGGAGAGCCGTGACGAGGCGAAGCAGCGTCTCGTCGAGGCGGCCCAGGCCGTCGGCGCCGACGCGGTGATCGCGATGCGCTTCGACACCAGCGAGGTGGCGCAGAACTTCCAAGAGGTCGTCGCTTACGGCACGGCCGTCAAGCTGGGCTGACCACACCCCCGAGTGGGCGCGGCGGCGGAATCAGCTCCGCCCCCACGACTCCAGGGTCGAGGGGATGGATGCCAGCGTCCCCAGCGCCGCGTCGCGATCGGCGCGCGCGAGGGTGAGGCCGGCCACCACGAGCGAGGCGCAGACCGCGGCGAGCGCGTCCACGGCATCCGGGGTCAGGCCGGGGCGACGGTCGGCGACCGCCGAGCGGATCGCGGCGCGCATCTCGGCCGCGTAGTCCGAGACGAGCGTGCGCACCTCGGCGTCGTCGCTCGCGAGGGGCGAGGAGCCGGCGTTGAGCAGCAGGCACCCCAGGCGAGCGCGCGGGGCGTCGGCCTCGATGGCCGAACGCATGTCGTCGACATAGGCCTCGAGGGCGCCGGGGTCTCCCCCGCCCAGTGGGCGCAGGCGCGTGCGGACCACATCGTCGAGGTAGGCCGAGAGGACGGCGTCGAAGAGTCCGCGCTTGCTGCCGAAGGCGTTGTACAGGCTCGAGCGGGTCAGGCCCGTGGCGTCCTCGAGTTCGGCGATACCCGTCTCGGCGTACCCACGCCGCCAGAACACGTCGCGCGCGGCGTCGACGACGGCGGAGCGCTCGAAGCTCGGCATCCGGCCCATGTTCTTCCTCCGTCTTTCGGCTGTGCAGCGTCTTCCGGGTTGCATTCGCAGGCCCGAGGTCTATATTAGACCGGTCGTTACAAAATAACCACAGGAGGCATTCCATGCGCGCAGTCATCCACCACGAGTTCGGCGAGCCGGCCGACGTCGTCGGAACCGAAGAGGTCGAGACCCCGACCCCCGGGCCCGGTGAGGTGCGCCTGCGCGTGCTCATGTCGCCGATCCACAATCACGACCTGTGGACCATCCGCGGCACGTACGGCTTCAAGCCCGAGCTCCCCGCCCGCGCCGGCACCGAAGCGGTCGGCGTCATCGAGGAGCTCGGCGAGGGCGTCGAGAACCTGACCGTCGGTCAGCGCGTCGCCACCGGCGGCACCTTCGGAGTGTGGGCCGAGCAGGTCGTCGCCAAGGCTGCGGGCCTCATCCCCGTCGCCGAGGGTCTGAGCGACGAGGTCGCCTCGCAGCTCGTCTCGATGCCCTTCAGTGCCATCAGCCTGCTGCACTCGCTCGACCTGAAGGCCGGCGACTGGATCGTGCAGAACACCGCCAACGGTGCCGTCGGCCGCATGGTCGCGCAGATCGCAAAAGCCCGCGGCGTCAACGTCGTCGGTCTCGTGCGCCGCCAGAGCGCCGTCGAGGAGCTCGCCGCCCAGGGCATCGACAACGTCGTGTCGACCGACGCCGACGACTGGCGCGAGCAGGCCCTCGCCCTCGTCGGCGACGGCACGGTCGTCGCGGGCGTCGACTCGGTCGGCGGCCCCGCGGCCGGCCAGGTGCTGTCGCTGCTGAGCGAGAACGGCACGCTCGTGATCTTCGGATCGATGGGCGCCGGCACACTCGAACTCGGCGCCGGAGACCTCATCTTCCGCCAGGCCACCGTGAAGGGCTTCTGGGGCAGCGTCGTCAGCAAGACGATGGATGCCGAGACCCGCGGCGCCCTGTTCGGCGAGCTGTCGCGCTACCTCGCCGATGGCACCCTGACGCTCCCGGTCGCGGCCACCTTCGGTCTCGACGACATCGTCGAGGCCGTCACCGCGAGCGACGCTCCCCGCGTCGGCAAGATCCTGCTGCGTCCGTGATGTCTCGGGCTCGCAGTGCCGCTGTCTGGCGGCGCCGCGAGCCCGGATCCGCCCCGCTTCGCGTGCGGAACTCCTGAGATCCGCACGCCGACGGCCCCGGCGCCCCCGCAATCCCGCGGGTCGGCGTCGGGGCCGTCGACATCTCTCCGGAGTTCTGCACGCGACCTGCCGCGGAACCTCTCTGCAGGCCCGATCAGACCGCGCGTGCAGAAGTCCGGAAATTCTCACGCGAACGGCCCCGGCGCACCCGCAATCCCGCGGGTCGGCGTCGGGGCCGTCGCCGTTTCTCCTGCGTTCTGCCCGAGACGCGTCAGGACGCGGGCAGCTCCGCCAGCGCGGCTTCGAGGGCGTCGATCGCCGGGCGCTGGCCCTTCACGAGCGCTTCGCGCGCGGCATCCGGAGCCATCCACTCCGCGCGGTCGACCTCGGGGAACGAGGCCGTCTTCCCGGAGCGGGGCGGCCACGCCATCTCGAATGTGCCGAACGTGAAGTCGGATGCCGTGAACCCGGCGCCGTCCCCCACGAAGACGACCACCTTCTTGCCGCTGGCGTACGCGAAGGTGCCGAGCTCCGCCCACTCGACCTGGGGCGGCTCGACGCCGAGCTCTTCGCGGAACTCGCGGCGCGCGGCATCCAGAGCCCCCTCGGATTCGGGGTCGAACTCGCCCTTCGGGATCGACCAGGCACCGGCGTCCTTCTTCGCCCAGAACGGTCCGCCCATGTGCGCGATGAACACCTGCGGCTCCGGCGTCAGCCGGTACAGCAGCAGTCCCGCGCTCCACACGACCATCAGGTGACGGTGGCCGGCACGCGGTTCGCCTCATCGGCGATGATGTCGGCGCGCTTGCGGAACGTCCGCGCCGAGACGCGGTCGAGGGCGATCTGACCGCGCATCTTCTCGGCCTTCTCGTACAGAGAGGGACCACCGAACCCGGTGAGCACCTTCACGAGCACGGGCAGCAGCTCGATCATGAAGAAGAGCGCGGCGATCAGGTAGTGCGCCCAGCGCAGCGTCGGTTCGCGGTCCGACAGGCGTTCGAGGGCCGTGATCTGACTGAGCAGGCCCACCGCTCCCGCGTTGCCGTCGGCGACGGACGACGCCCGCGCGTTGTACGCGGCGAGCGCCGACTCGTATTGCGCCCGCGCGGCGGGCAGCTGGTCCTCGGCCTGCTGCTTGTTCTGGTCGGCCGACGAGGCGGCGGCCTCGGCCCCGGCGGAGTTCGCGGCGGCGAGGGTCGATTGCGCCTGCGCGAGCTGGGTCGACAGCGAGTCGTAGGCCGACTGCGCCTGAGCGAGCTGCGCCTGCGCCGCGTCGGAACTCGCGCCGTTGCCGGCGACGCCCGTACAGCCCGGAACCGTCCCGGCGCCCTGGCCCGTGAGCTCGCACTGGTACACCGCGCGCGCCTGGTCGATGACCGTCTGCTGCGCGGCGAGCTGCTGCGTCAGCTGATCGACGCTCTGCTGAGCCGCGGCGGATTCGGCCGAGGTCGACGAGGTTCCGGTCACGATGCCGGTCGCCGCCTGGTTCTCGAGCGCCGACACCTGCGCGCTCGCGGCGTCGAGCGCCTGCTTCTCGGGGCCGCTGGTCACGGCATCCTGGTCGGTGAGGGCCTGTGTGACGTTGGTGGAGTTCACTTCGCGCACGATGTCGTTCTGGAACACCTGCAGCACGAGCGGCTCGGCGACGACGATGCCGATCAGTGCCGCCATGATCACGCGGGGCATGGCCAGGCCGAGCAGGCGGAAGATGTTCTTCGTCGAACGCATCGTCGAGGTGAGGAAGCGGTCGAGGTTGAAGATGATGAGGCCCCACACGATCGCGAGGGGCACGGCGAGCCACAGGCTCACGCGCACTCCCGTCAGCAGCGCGAACATCATCGACAGCGACGAGACCAGAGCGGTTCCGGCGAGCACGAGGAACATCTGCACGAAGCGCGGCACCTCTTCGGGCACCTCGTCGAGGACGTCGTTGTCGGCGCCGCCGAGCACCGCCATCCGGCGGATCAGCGACAGACGCGGTCGTCGAGGATCGTGACGGCGCAGGCGGGGCTGGCGCGGCTCGGATGCCGCGGCCACGGATGCCGCGGGCTCGGGCACCTCGTCGGGGATCACCGCGGTCTCGTCGTCGGCGCGGGAGCGCTGGGCGCGGTCGATCACCACGGTGTCGTGGTCGTCGGCGGGGGCGTCGTCGCGGGGGGTCTCGACCGGCTCGGCGTCGCGGGGGGTCTCGACCGGCTCGGCGTCGCGCGCGTCGACGACGAACGGGTCGACGGGCTCGTCGTCTGCGGGCGGCGCGCCCCACGGCTCGGACGTGTGGTCCTGGGCCCCGGCGGAGCGGTGGGCCGCGTTCTGCGCGGCGAGGATGTCGTCGAGATACTGCTCGCGTTCCTCGTCCGTTGTGAACTCGATGCGGCCATCGGAGCCGAAGCGGCCCGGCCGGTGAGCGGAAAAGGACATTCGCACAGAGTACGACGCCCACCCTGCCCTCTCCTGAGCGGCGCCTGAGGCGCAGCCGAGCGCCCCTCTTCGCGTCGCAACGCGGCGGAGCGGAGCCGAAGCCCCGCCCCACCGTCGTCCGCGGGTCAGGCCACGCGCTGCTTCGGCGATACCTCGTAGGTGTTCTCGGGGTCGGAGTACACCGCGTCGCCGAGGGCCGAGTCGATCGCGGCGAGGGTGTCGGCATCCAGAGTGACTCCCGACGCCTTCACGGTGTCCGCGAGCTGTTCGGGTCGCGATGCACCCACCAGGGCTGCCGCGATGTTCGGATTCTGCAGCACCCACGCGATCGCGAGCTGGGGCATCGAGAGTCCGGCTTCTTCGGCGATCGGCTTGAGGCGCTGCACGGCCTCGAGGGTCTCGTCGCGGAGGAACCGCTTGATGAAGGTGGCGCCGCTCTTCTCGTCGGTCGCGCGCGAGCCCTCGGGCACGGGCTGACCGGGCAGGTACTTGCCGCTCAGCACGCCCTGGGCCATCGGCGACCAGACGATCTGCGAGATGCCGAGCTCTTCGCTGGTGGGCACGACCTTGCCCTCGATCACGCGCCACAGCATGGAGTACTGCGGCTGGTTCGAGATGAGCTGGATGCCGAGCTGCTTCGCGAGCGCGTGCCCGTCGCGCAATTGCTCTGCCGTCCACTCCGAGACGCCGATGTAGAGCGCCTTGCCCTGGCGCACGATGTCGGCGAAGGCCTGGAAGGTCTCTTCGAGCGGCGTCTCGTAGTCGAAGCGGTGCGCCTGGTAGAGGTCGACGTAGTCGGTGCCCAGGCGCGTCAGCGACCCGTTGATGGAGTCCATGATGTGCTTGCGGCTGAGGCCGGTGTCGTTGGGGCCAGCGGGGCCGGTGGGGAAGTAGACCTTGGTGAAGATCTCGAGCGACTCGCGCCGCTGCCCCTCGAGGGCCTTGCCGAGAACCGTCTCGGCGGCCGTGTTGGCGTAGGCGTCGGCGGTGTCGAATGTCGTGATGCCGGCGTCGAGGGCGGCGTGCACCGTGGCGATCGCCGCGTCGTCACCGACCTGCGAGCCGTGGGTCACCCAGTTGCCGAGGGTGATCTCCGAGATCTTGAATCCACTGTTGCCGAGATAGCGATAAGCGACCATTCCTCCACGCTAGACCCGGCCACCGACACCGGGGCCGCGGCATCCGGATATCGGCGTGAGGGGTCGGAATGTGTCGCCGCGAAGCGCCGGAAGCGATCGATTCCGACCTCTCACGAGGGCGACCGCAGGATGCCGAGCTCCATCGCCCGCGTGACGGCGCGCGTGCGATCCGCAACCTCGAGTTTTGTGAAGGCCTTGAGCAGATGCGTCTTGACCGTCGCCTCGCCGAGGTGAAGACGGACGCCGATTTCGCGGTTGCTCAGCCCCTCGGCGACGTGCGAGAGCACCTCGACCTCTCGAGGGGTCAGCGTCGGCATGTCGGGCGCCCGCCCCGCCTGCCCCACCAGCACCCGGGCGACGCTCGGCGCGAGAGCCACCTCGCCGGCTGCGACCGCGCGGATGCCCGCGATCAACTCCGCTTCGGGAGCGGCCTTCAACAGGTACCCGCTCGCCCCCGCGGCGATCGCGCGCATGATGACGTCGTCGCTCTCGTAGGTCGTCAAGACGATGACACGCGTCGCGGGCACGCTCTCGCGCAGCATCGCGGTCGCCTCGTCGCCGTCGCGGCGCGGCATCCGCATGTCCATCAGCACCACGTCGGGACGTTCCTTCTCGACGAGGTCCACGACCTCCACCCCGTCGGAGGCCGCTCCGACCACGTCGATCCCGTCTGCGGCGTCCAACAAGCCGACGAGCCCCGCGCGCACGATGGGGTGGTCGTCCGCGACGACGACGCGGATCACGAGCGTCCCGCCCTGACAGGGACTCCGGCGCGTACCGTCGCAGCCCCCGGGGTGCCGTCGACCTCGAGCGATCCGCCGAGGGCGCCCAGGCGTGCACGCAGCCCCTCGATGCCGTAGCCGTGCGCGCTGGCGGTGGCGTCGAAACCGACGCCGTCGTCGCGCACGGTGACCTCCACGACGCCGTGCCGCTCGGCGAGAGTCACCTCGACGCGACGGGCGCCGGAGTGCCGTCTCGCGTTCGAGAGGCCCTCCTGCGCGCACCGCAGGAGCGCCACCTCGGCCTCGCGATCGAGCGGCGGTACGACCGAGGTCACGAGCTCGACGTCGAGACCCGTTTCGCGGACGGCCCGCGCGACCACCGTGCGCAACGCTTCAGTCAGTCCGCCGGCCCCGACCGAGGCGGGGGCTCCCCCGGCGACCAGCTCTCGGGTCTCGGCGAGTGCTGCCCGTGCGGCCTCCTCGACGAGCTCGAGGGTAGACGGCGACAGAGCTCCCTCGACCAACTCGCGCCGGGCGCGCTGTGCGAGCATGACCGTCCCCGCGAGGCTCTGCGCGATCGTGTCGTGCATCTCGGCGGTGAGGCGCTCGCGCTCGGCCATCGCGCCGGCGTCGTGATGCAGAGAGGCGAGTTCGCTCTGCGCTGCCGTCAGCTCGGTGACGAGAGCGTCGCGTTCGGAGCCGTACCGCGAGATCCCGCTGATCCAGAGCCCCAGCACGACGGCGGAGACGAACGACGCGCCCTGTACGAAGGCCATGACCGCCCACGATCCTCCACCGGTCCAGGGCAGCAGCGCGGCGAAGATCGACGCGGCCGAGACGAAGCACGCGCCCACCGCGATGCGGGTCGACGCGGCCAGCGTCCACAGCAGCGGGAAGACCCAGAACTGCAGCATCGCGAGCCACGGCACGAGGGAGGTCAACAGCGCGACCGCGAGCACCGTGACCACCATGGTGACCACGTCGAGCGCGCCCATCGTCCCCGCCTCGCGCCGCAGCAGACGGGGCAGCACGAGCAGGATGAACACGGTGTAGGCCCCGAGAAGCGTCAGCGCAGCGACAGCCGAGGCCCACGGGATGCCGGCGACGACCGCGGATGCCACAGCGATGCCCGCACCCAGGATTCCCGCCGCGAGGAAGGCGACGATCCACCCTCGCGTCGTGGGGAGTCCGACATCCGCCGCGTCCGAGGCGGCGACCGGGGTGGCGGTGAATTGCGACATCACGCGTCCTTCCGAATCCACCGGAACGTCAGCCGCACGAGCGCGAGTCCCAGCACCAGCCACAGCCCCGTCACCAGCAGGATCAGCGGGTGGTCCCACGAGCCCGACGGCTCGCCGGCCGCGAAGCTCTCGGGCAGGAAAACAGAGCGGAAGCCCTGCGCGAGCCACTTCAGCGGGAAGACGCTCGCGACGTTCTGCAGCCACTCGGGGAGGGCGGCGAAGTTGATGTAGACGCCCGAGATGAACTGCAGCAGCAGCACGATCGGAATGACGACGCCCGTGGCGCTCCGGCCGGTGCGGGGCAGCGCCGACAGGCCGATCCCGAGGATCGCGCAGGTGGTGACGCCCAGGAGGAACACCCACGCGAAGGTCAGCCAGCGCTCCGGGTCGGTCGGCAGCGGCACGCCGAAGAACACCGCGGCCACCACGATGAGCAGCGCCGACTGCAGGAATCCGGTCACCAGCACCTGCCCGAGCTTGCCGATGAAGTACGACACCGGACTCAGCGGGGTTCCGCCGAGGCGTTTGAGCGTGCCGTCGCTGCGCTCCATCGCGATGTCGATCGACATGTTCTGCAGGCCCGACAGCAGCACGCCCGCGGCGAGCATCGCGGGGAGGTAGAACTGCGCGGCATCCACCTCGTCTCCGGGCGGGCCGAAGGTCTGCGCGTCGAAGGCGACGGCGAAGATCAGCAGGATCATCACGGGGAACAGGAACGTGAAGAACACCGAGTCGCCCTGGCGGAAGTACGAGCGCACCTCGAACGCGACACGGGCGGCACCCAGCCGCAGCACGCGGCTCACGCGGTGCCTCCCGCCGCGGCCGTGCGGCGCGCTTCGTCGCCAAGGAACGAGAGGTACACGTCTTCGAGGCTCGGGCGCACGACCTCGAGCCGCTCGGGTTCGCCGACACGGGCGTAGAGCTGGGCGACCACCGCTCCGGGATCCTGCGTGCGCTGCTCGCGGGTCTCACCGCCCTCGCGCCACCGCACGAGAGGCACACGGGCATCCGGTCCGCCGAGTTCGTCGATACGACCGACGGATGCCACTTCTCCGCCGACGATGATCGCCGCGCGTTCCGCGAGTTCAGCTGCCTCGTCGAGGTAGTGGGTGGTCAGCAGGATCGTCGTGCCCTCGCGCTGCAGGTCGCGGATGAGGTACCAGAAGTGCCGTCTGACCTCGGGGTCGAAGCCGGTCGTCGGCTCATCGAGGAACAGCAGGTCGGGTCGACCGACGATCCCGAGCGCCACGTCGACGCGACGACGCTGCCCGCCCGACAGCTTGCGCACCGAGACCTTGGCCTTCTCGCTCAGCCCGACCGAGGCGATGACCTCGTCGACGTCGCGCGGGCGCGGGTAGAACGAGGCGAAGTGCGCCAGCAGCTCCCGCACGCTCGCCGTGGGCGCTTCGCCGGTGTTCTGCAGCACGATGCCGAGTCGCGCCTTCCAGTCGAGGCCGCCGCGGTGCGGGTCGATGCCGAGCACGCGCACCTCGCCGCTCGTGCGGTCGCGGTAGCCCTCGAGGATCTCGATGACCGTGCTCTTGCCCGCGCCGTTGGGACCGAGCAGCGCGAACGTCTCGCCCCGGCGGATGTCGAACGACACCCCGCGCAGTGCCTCGAGGCCCCCTCGATAGGTCTTGCGCAGGTCCTGAACCTCGACGACGTTCTCGCTCATGCCCTCAGTCTGGTGGTGCGCGACACCGACGGGAACGACGACCCGGGGGACTCGGCATCCCCCGATCGGTGGATGCCCCTTAACACGACGCCGACGAGCGCGAACCCTGGCAATCGCCTGTGCCATCCAAACCATTCCCCCCGTGCACCCCCGAATCACCCGTGCGAGACGTTTCACCCCCGGTCGTCGCGCATCTCCCCTTACCGCCCTCGAACCGTCCACGTGGACGCTGGAGGTTGTCTTTTGTCGTTCCCGCACGTTCCCCCGCTCACCGCCGCCGCACCCGGTCCCACACCCGAACCGCTCCTCACCCCCGTCGCTCCCGCCCCCGGGCAGGGGTCGACGGGAACCACCGAAGTCCCCCTCCCGGCCCAGCCCGGAACGACCGTGTCGGGCGGTTTCCTGCCCGACTGGTCGATCGGCGAGTGGCTCGGCTACAGCGGCATCATCATCCTGGCGCTCGCCCTGACCGTCGTCGCGACGACGACGCTGTGGTGGATGCTCCACGCCTGGCGTTCCGCCGATGATCTGCGCGCCACGCAGTTCAGCTCCTCGCCGCGTCCCGCGCGGCACCGGTTCACGCTGCTCGTGCCCGGGCGGCACGAGGAAGAGGTGATGGGGCAGACGCTTGACCGCCTCGCGCAGCAGGATCACCCCGATTTCGAGATCATCGCCATCGTCGGCCACGACGACCCCGGCACCGAGATGGTGGTGCGGCAGGCCGCTGCCCGGCATCCCGATCTCATCAAGGTCGTCGTGGATGACAGCGTCCCGAAGAACAAGCCCAAGGCGCTGAACCGCGCCCTGCAGATCGCGACCGGTGACGTCGTCGGCGTCTTCGACGCCGAGGACGAGGTGCACCCCGGCCTGCTGACGGTCGTGGACTCGAAGTTCCAGGAGACGGGTGCCGACGTCGTGCAGGGCGGCGTCCAGCTGATGAACTTCGAGACCAGCTGGTGGTCGCTGCGCAATGTCCTGGAGTACTACTTCTGGTTCCGCTCGCGCCTGCACTTCCACGCCCGCTCCAAGTTCATCCCCCTCGGCGGCAACACCGTGTTCGTCACCCGCGACCGCCTCGCATGGTCGAAGGGATGGGACGACCAGTGCCTCGCCGAGGACTGCGAGCTCGGTGTGCGCCTGTCCAGCGACGGCGCGAAGGTCGTCGTCGCCTACAACCCCGAGTACGTCACGCGCGAGGAGACCCCGCCGACCCTGAAGTCGCTGTACAAGCAGCGCACGCGCTGGAACCAGGGCTTCCTGCAGGTGCTCGGCAAGGGCGAGTGGAAGGCGCTGCCGACGCTGCGCCAGCGCATGTACGCCCGCTATCTGCTGAACATGCCGTTCCTGCAGGCGGCGACCGGACTGCTGATCCCCATCTCGCTCGTGTTCATCCTTCTCGTGAAGGTGCCGACACCGGTGGCGCTGCTGACCTTCCTTCCGCTGGTACCCACGATCATCACCCTCGTCGCCGAGGCGGCGGGACTGACCGAGTTCGGACGCGTCTACGGCAAGAAGGTGCGCGTTCGCGACTACGTCCGCCTCGTGCTGGGACTCGTGCCTTACCAGGTGTTCCTCGCCGCCGCCGCCGTGCGCAGCGTCGTGCGTCAGGTGCGCGGTGACGGCAGCTGGGAGAAGACCGAGCACACCGGCGCCCACCGCGACGCCGCGACCGCGACCCCGTCCACCGCGCGCGACCTCATCGGCGCCGGCGCGGAGGTGACCCGATGACCTCGACGATCGACCGCGTCCCCACCGGGACGATCCCCTCCGACCGCGCGTCCGCGGGGCTGCGCCGCCGGGTCTCGCCCTGGCGCGCCCGGCTCGGCGACGCGCTGTGGCTGCTTCCTCCCCTCGTCCTCGGCCTGCTGGTCAACGCGCTGAACCTGGGCGGCTCCCCGCAGCGCATCGACGACGAGGGCACCTACACCGCGCAGGCGTGGAGCATCGGCAACCTCGGCGAGCTCACGCACTACACATACTGGTACGACCACCCGCCCCTCGGATGGATGCAGATCGCCGCCTGGGTCGGTCTGACCGACGGCTGGAACCGCTACGACGTCGCCGTCCTCGCCGCCCGCGAGGCGATGCTCGCGGCCACCGCCGCAGCCGCCGTTCTGCTGTGGTTCGTCGTGCGCCGCATCGGCTTCGCCCGGTTCACGGCATCCGCCGCGGTCGCGCTGTTCCTGCTGTCGCCGCTGGCGGTGCAGTTCCACCGTCAGGTCTACCTCGACAACATCGCGACCGCCTGGTTGCTCGCCGCCCTGCTGCTGGCGATGAGCCGACGCGCCCAGCTCGCCGGGTACATCGGCGCCGCCGCCGCGTTCGGCGTCGCCGTCCTCACGAAGGAGACCTACCTGCTCGCGCTGCCGTTGGTGGCGTGGTTCATGTGGCGCGGGGCGGAGCGCACCACGCGCCGGTACACCCTGTCGGTCGCCTCGGCCGTGCTGGGACTCATCGGTCTCGCGTACGTCGCCTTCGCCCTGGTCAAGGGCGAGGTCGCCCCCGCCGCCGGGCGCGTGAGCCTGTGGGACGGGCTGGCGTTCCAGCTCGCCTCGCGCGAGGGCAGCGGATCGCTGTTCGACCCCGAGAGCCTCATGGCGCGCACCGTCGGACTGTGGTGGCAGCTCGACGCCGTGCTCATCGTCACGGCACTCGCGGCCGCCGTCGCGGCCCTGTTCGTGCGTCGCCTGCGTCCGTGGGCGATCGCTCTGCTGGCGCTGACGGCGTTCATGTTCCGCGGGGGCTACCTGCCCGTGCCGTACGTCATCATGCTGCTGCCGTTCGCGGCGGTGGTCGTCGCCGGAATGGGTCAGGTGGCCGTCGAAGCCCTGCGCTCGGCGGGCGCGATGCGGCGCCTCGCCGGAGTCGCCACCGCCGTCGGGCTCGTCGTCGCCGTGCTGGCCGCGGGTCCCCTGTGGGCGTCGCAGCTGCGCGGGTTCCTCCTCGCCGATCTCGACCGTCCGCTGCGCGATGCCGAGGCGTGGATGACGCAGAACGCACCGGCCGACTCCCGCATGCTCGTGGACGACGCGATGTGGGTCGACCTGGTGCGCGCGGGCTTCGAGCGCGAGAACGTCGTCTGGTACTACAAGGCCGACACCGACACCGACGTGCAGCAGCTCGCCCCCGACGGGTGGCGCGACTACGACTACGTCATCACGACCGACTCGATGCGCACCTTCCCGACCGAGTTCCCGACCGTGCGTCAGGCTATCGAGAACAGCGCCGTGGTGGCGTCGTTCGGAGAGGGTGCGCAGAAGGTCGACGTGCGCCTGGTCGACACCGCCCAGGCGGCGCTCGCGCAGGCCGCCGACGACGACCTGTACGCCGCCCGATCGGTCGCCGGGCAGCAGGTGCTGCAGAACCCCGGCGTCGGCGTCCCCGGCGAGGAGCAGGATCTGCTCACCTCGGGCGTCGTCGACGGGCGGATCCTGCTGACCCTCGGCCAGCTGTCGTCGCAGGGCCGCATCGACGTGGCCGACATCGCGCAGCTGGAGGGCGATCCCTCGGGCGTGCACCGTCAGCTCACCGTGAGCGAGTTCGCCGGTCAGGACGCCCGGGGGGATGCCGCCGGGGCCGACGCCCTGCTGCGGTTCTACGACTCGCTGACCGGCCCCCTGCGTCCGGTCTCGGTCGAACGCGGCGACGCCGGCGTGGTCATCACGTTCTCACCCGACGAGCCGGTCGACCTGCTCCCCCGTCCCACCTCCTGATCCTCTCCTCCCCCCAACGAAAGGACCGCCATGTTCCGTGTCACTCCCTCCCTTCGTCCCGCGCGGCTCGCCGCGATCGGCGCCGCCGCCCTGCTCAGCGCCGGGATCGGCGTCGCCACCGCCCCGGCCGCCTCCGCGGCCCCCACCGCGCCCGGCGGGTGGGCGCGCGTCGCCCACCTCTCCCCCGACACCAAGTCGGTCGACGTCCAGCTGACGGCGCTCGCCGGTGGGGCCGTCGTCTACGAGCTCGACGACGTCGCCTACGGCGCCGTGAGCCCCTACATCCCCCTCGCCGACGGCACGTACGTCGTGTCGATGGTGCCCTCGGATGCCGCCGACGGCACGCAGCCGGTGGTGCAGCAGTCGATCGACATCGCCGAGGGCGAGCCGCTCACGGTCGCCGCCTACGGCCGCAACGCCGACCTGAAGACCACGGTCTTCGAGGACGACCTCTCGGCCCCCGCCGCCGGACAGGCGCGCGTACGCGTCGTGCAGGCCTCGACAGTGGAGCCGACGGTGGACGTCGACACCGCCCAGGGGCGCCCGATCGCGCGCGACGTGCCCGCGGGGTCGGCGACCGACTACGCCGCGGTGCCGGCCGGTTCGTGGGATCTGGAGCTGACGGGCGCGGACGAATCCGCGACCTCGGCGGTGGACCTGCCGGCGGGGTCGGTCTCGACCCTCTTCGTGCTCGATGACGCCCAGGGAGCGCTCACGGCGCAGACCATCACCGACTCCGCGACCCTCGCCGACATGCCGGTCGGCGGCATCCACACCGGTGGCGGCGGAACCGCCGCCGCCACGACCGCGCCCACGGGTGCCGCCGCAACGGGCGCCGGCGCGATGGCCGTGGCGCTGGGCGCCGTCGCGCTCATCGCGGCGCGTCGGCGCCGCCGCGGCGAGGCGCGCGCATGACGTTCGCACGCCGGGCGTCGACGGTCGGCGCGGTCGCCACCGTCGTCGCCCTGACGATGGCGGCGTGCAGCACCGCGACCGAGCCGGAACCCGACATCGCCGACGCCACCACCGCGACGGCCGAGGCCTTCCTCGACACCTACGTCGACGCCGGTCGCGTGGTGCGCACGGACCAGGGCGGCGACACCGTCAGCGAGGGGCAGGCATACGGCCTGCTCCTCGCCGTCGCCGCCGACGACCCGTCGCGCTTCGACAGCATCTGGGACTGGACGACCACCCACCTGCAGCGCGACGACGGCCTGCTGGCGTGGCAGTGGAAGGACGGCTCCGTCGTCGACGAGCAGCCCGCCTCGGACGCCGACCTCGATGCGGCGCGCGCGCTGGTGCTCGCGGGCGACGCCTTCGACCGCGACGACCTCCGCGAGCAGGGCGTGTCGCTCGGCGCCGCGGTCCTCGACGAGATGACGACAAAGAGCGCGCTCGGGCGCATCCTGCTGCCGGGACCGTGGGCCACGGCTTCGCCCCACGCCTACAACCCCTCGTACGCGTCGCCGGCCGCGTTCGACGTGCTCTCGCGCGCGTCGGGCGACCCCCGGTGGGAGGAGCTGGCCGCGGGTAGCGCAGCGGTGACGAGCGCACTAATGGATGCCAACACCCTGCCGACCAATTGGGCCACGGTCGCCGACGACGGCACCGTCGCGCTCGCGGGCTCCGCGGGCGGCGGGGGCGAGCCGGCCTACGGCTACGATGCCGCGCGCACGACCATCCGGTTCGCCGAGTCGTGTCATGACGGCGACCGCGCCCTCGCGGCGCGCGTGGCCGCGGCGCTCCCCGGCGGGGACGAGCTGCCCGCCGAGCTCGACGCGGGAGCCGGCGCCCTCACCTCGGACCGGCATCCGGTCGCGTACGCCGCACGGGCGGCCGCGCTCGCCGCGAGCGGGCGCGACGACGAGGCGCGAGCCGATCTGCAGCGCATGGCCGACACCGCGGCATCCACCCCCACGTACTACGGTGCGGCCTGGACGGCCCTCGCCACGGCGATGCTCACCGACGACGTGCTCGACGGCTGCCCCGCGCTCGCAGGCGACCCGGCCGCGGCGGACGCGCCCGGTGCGACGGGCGCCGGGGCGACGACGGCGCCGGGCGTCGGCGCGGCGGGCGGCTTCCAGAATCCGGTGACCCCCGCGGCGGCCAACACGGCCCCGCCCGTGCACATCTCGATCCCGGCGATCGGGGTGGACTCCGACCTCATCGGCCTCGACCGAGGGGACGACGGGTGGATCCAGTCGCCCCGGGACTACGACGCGGTCGGCTGGTACGAGAAGGGGGTCCTGCCCGGAGAGGTCGGTCCCGCGGTCATCGCGGGCCACGTCGATTCACCCACCGGACCGGCCGTTTTCTACGACCTCCCGCGACTGACGCCCGGCGATACGGTGTCGGTCCGCCGCGCCGACGGATCGACGGCCGACTTCGTGGTGACCGGACTGCAGACCGTCGAGAAGAACAGCTTCCCCACCGAATCGGTCTACGCACCGACACCGACGCCGCAGCTGCGGCTGGTCACGTGCGCCGGGGCGTGGGATCCGGCCAGCGGCCATTACGTCGACAACCTCGTCGTGACGGCCGTCGCCGCCTGATCGCGGCCTCGGACGCATGCGGGCGGCCCCGCCAAACGTGATCGTCGCCCGCGTGAACACGAAGCGCCCCCGGCCGCTCGGCCGGGGGCGCTTCCGCGAAGGGTGTCAGCCGACCGGGGTCGCCTCGGCGGCCGCCTCGTCTTCTTCGGTCGCGACGAGCTGACCGCACGCCCCGTCGATCTCCTTGCCGCGGGTGTCGCGGAGGGTCGTCGGGATGCCCGCGTCGTTGAGACGGCGCACGAACTCGTTCTGCACCGGCACCTCGGATGCCGTCCAGATCGAGCCCGGGGTCGGATTCAGCGGGATGGGGTTCACGTGCACCCAGCCGCGACCGCGCGCGTTGAGCTTGTCGGCCAGCAGGTCGGCGCGCCACGCGTGGTCGTTCATGTCCTTGATCAGGGCGTACTCGATCGAGACGCGGCGCCCGGTCTTGTCGAAGTAGGCGCGCGCGGCATCCAGGGCCTCGTCGACCTTCCAGCGGGAGTTCACCGGGATGAGCTCGTCGCGCAGGTGGTCGTCGGGGGCGTGGAGCGAGAGGGCGAAGGTCACCGGGATGTCCTCGTCGGCAAGCTTCTTGATCGCGGGGACGAGTCCGACGGTCGACACGGTGATGCCGCGGGCGCTCATGCCCAGGCCGTGCTCCTTGTCGACCATCACGCGCACCGCCTGCATGACGCGCGCGTAGTTGGCGAGCGGCTCACCCATGCCCATGAACACGATGTTCGACACGCGGTCGAGCGAGTGGTCGTCGCGCTTCTTGCCGCCCAGGCCGCCGGCGGCGATGAGGGCGTTGGCGCGCACGATCTGCTCGATGATCTCGGCGGCCGACATGTTGCGGGTCAGCCCCGCCTGCCCGGTGGCGCAGAACGGGCAGTTCATGCCGCAGCCGGCCTGGCTCGACACGCACAGCGTGATGCGGCCGGGGTAGCGCATGAGCACCGACTCGACGAGGGCGCCGTCGTGCAGCTTCCAGAGGAACTTGATCGTGTCGCCGCGGTCGGTCTCGAGCCGACGCACCTCGGTGAGCAGGGGCGGCAGCATCCCCGCGACGAGCTCTTCGCGACCGGATGCCGGGAGGTCGGTCATGTCGGCGGCATCCGACGAGTAGTGCGTGAAGTAGTGCTTCTCGAGCTGTTTCGCGCGGAAGCCCGGGAGGCCGAGCTCCTTGAGCTTGGCGATGCGCTCGTCATGCGTGAGGTCGGCGAGGTGCACGGGCGGCTTGCCGCGCTTGGGGCTGGCGAACTGCAGCAGCGGACGACCGGTCTCGTCCTTGGCCTGCTGCCAGCCTTCGGTCTTCGGGCGCACCTGGCGGATGCCGGTGTCGGCCGGGGCCCCCTCGGGGCGCACCGAGCGGGGCGTCGTCGTGCGCACGGGGGGCTGTTCGGTCATGGTTTCCAGGGTACCGGGCGCATCTGCACCGCGGCTGGGCGCGGTACCGGCTCGCGTGAGGGGTCACGAAGTGTCGCCTCGTGAGGCGGTAGGCGACAGATTCCGCCCCCTCACGCGAGCCACGAAGAAGGGCCGGACCCCAGAGGGCACGTGAGGGGCCGGGATGCCGGGCGTCGGGGGATACACCCGGCGCGGCCCCTCACGCGATCGGGTCAGGCGGCGTCGAGATCCTGCTCGAGCAGCGCCTGAAGTTCGTCGGCGACGCGGTCGGCCTCGGGACCGTCGACCTCGAGGGCCACCTCGTCGCCCGTCTTCACGCCGAGCTGCAGCAGCGCGAGGATGCTGCGGGCGTCGACGGAGGTGTCACCGGCGGCGAGGGTGACGGTGTGCTTCGACGCCGCGGCCGCGCGGGCGAGAGTCGCCGCGGGGCGGGAGTGCAGGCCGGAGGACGAGCCGAAGACGGCGGTGCGCTGTGCCATGGGGACCTTTCGGGGTGTTCAGCTCGACTGGGCGCGAGCGATATGCAGGGCGAGGTAGCCCACCTCTTCGTCGGAGATGGCCACCTCGTGCTCCTTGAGGACGAACGCGCGGATGCGTTCGGCCGTCGCGACGGCGCGCGGGTGCTTGGCCGTCATGGTCGCGAAGAGCAGGTCTTCGTCCTGACCGGCGAGGCGGTCACTGAACAACCGCTCCGCGAAGAACTGCAGGTGGGTGAGGAACCGACGGGTGTGGAGGTCGTCGGCATCCAGGGTCACTCCCCCGGAGTGCGTGACGATCGTCGTGATGTCCGACACGAGCCCGACCACGCGCATCGAGTCGACGGCCGGTCGTCCCACCTCGGAGTTGACGAGGTGGAAGGCGATGTTGGCGGCCTCCTCGTCGGGCAGCGAGACCCCCGTGCGGTCGCGGAGCAGTCCGAGGGCGCGAAGGCCCACCTCGTATTCGCGCGGGTAGACGGTCCGCACCTCCCACGCCAGGCGGTTGGTGACCTGCAGGCCCCGCCGCTGGCGCTCCACCGCGAAATGCAGGTGGTCGGTGAGCGTGAGGTAGATGTGCGCGTCGAGCTCGATGCCCACCTTCTCGGCATCCATCACGATCGCCCTCGTGAGCTCGACGAAGCCTCCGGGGATCTGGGCGAGCAACTCGACGAGGTTCCGCTGATCGGCGTCGTCGAGCGCGACGAAGACCCGGTCCGTCGATCCCGGCGCGACGGTGTCGCCCGGGCGCGCGGCGAAACCGATGCCCTTGCCCAACAGCACGCGCTCCACGCCGCGCTCGTCCTCGACGAGCACGACGCTGGAGTTCAGCACCTTCTTGATGATCTGCATGGGTGTCTCCGTCGACCCCGGCGGACGCGCAGCGAGTGCGGTCGTCACGCCAGGTCGGCCCCGTTCGAGGCGATGACCTTCTGGTACCAGAAGAACGAGTCCTTGCGACGCCGTTCGCCGGTGCCGTTTCCGAGGTCGTCCTGATCGACGTGGATGAAACCGTACCTCTTCGAGATCTGCGACGACGAGGCGCTGATGATGTCGATCGGCGCCCAGCTCGTGTAGCCGCGCAGTTCCACGCCCTCGTCGACCGCGCGGATCATCTCTGCGAAGTGAGAACGGAAGTAGTCGATGCGGTAGGGGTCGTGGATACGGCCGTCGTCCGCGAGCTCGTCGCGCATGCCCAGGCCGTTCTCCACGATGAACAGCGGCTTGCCGTAGCGGTCGTAGAGGTCGATGAGCGAGATGCGCAGGCCCACCGGGTCGATCTGCCACCCCCACTCGCTGGACGGCAGGAACGGGTTCTTCACGCCGAGCACCGTGTTGCCGGGGGTCCGCTCGGCATCCGGGCGCACCGATTCGGTGAGGGTCATGTAGTACGAGAACGAGATGTAGTCGACCGGGTGCTCGCGCAGCAGCTCGACGTCGCCCTCGGCGAAGGGGATCGTGATGCTCTTCGCCTCGAGCGCCTTCAGCGCCAGCCGCGGGTACGCCCCTCCGGCCTGGACGTCGGTGCACAGGTAGAGCAGTCGTTCCTTGGCCTGGGTCGCCGCGACGTCGTCGGGGTGGCAGGTGTTCGGGTAGGTGGTGAGCATCGTGAGCATGCACCCCATCTCCGACTCCGGCCACATGTCGTGCAGCATCTTCGTCACCGACGCGGATGCCACGAACTGGTGGTGTAGCGCCGTGTAGCAGGCCTGTTCCAGGGAACCCTCGACGGTCTCGTCGATGATGCCGCCCGAGGTGAACGGGTGACGGATGATGCCGTCGATCTCGTTGAACGACAGCCAGAGGTCGACGAGGTGGCCGAAGCGCTCGAAGCACGTGCGCGAGAAGCGCTCGAAGAGGGCGATCGTGCTGCGGTCGACCCACGCGTTGTTCTTCAGGGCGAGCGCGAGCGGCGGGTCGTAGTGCGACAGGGTCACCAGGGGGCGGATGCCGAGACGGCGCATCTCGGTGAAGAGGTCGAGGTAGAACGCGATGCCTTCCTCGTTCGGCTCGAGCTCTTCGCCGGTCGGGTACAGCCGCGACCAGGCGATCGACACGCGCAGCACCGAGAAGCCCATCTCGGCGAACAATGCCAGGTCTTCGCGGTAGCGGTGGTAGAAGTCGATGCCGCGGCGCTTGGGGAAGAAGGCGATGTCGTCATCGGCCATCGCGGCGGCGATGGACTCCAGCGTGTGCTGGTGGTGCACCGCGTACTCGCGCGGGTCGACGTTCGGCCGGTACTTCGACACGTCCGAGACCGCGGGACCGCGGCCCCCTTCGTTCCAGGCACCCTCGGCCTGATTGGCGGCGAGTGCGCCGCCCCAGAGGAATCCGTCAGGCAATCCCATTCGCGGTCTCCTTCGCATCGGTCGACAGCAGAGCGGCGCCCGCGGCGACGCGTCCGGTGACGAGGGGGGCGACCTCGTAGGCGTCGCCGTTGAGCACGACGACGGGCGTCGTGATGTCGAGTCCGGCGGCTTCGATCGCCGCGAGGTCTGCGGTCAGCACGGGCTGACCCGCCTCGACGCGGTCGCCCTGGGCGACGTGGGCGGTGAAGGGCGCGCCTTCGAGGCGCACGGTGTCGAGACCCACGTGCACGAGCACCTCGAGGCCGTTGTCGCCCAGGATGCCGAGCGCGTGGCGCGAGGGCAGCAGGCTCGACACGGTGCCGGTGATGGGGGCCCGCACCTCGCCGTCGGTGGGGCGGATGGCGACGCCGGGTCCGAGGATGCCTCCCGAGAACACCGGGTCGTCGACCTTCTCGAGGGCGATGACCTCACCCGTCATGGGGGCGACGATCTCGCCGGCGGCGCGTGCCGCAACCGGGGTCGACGTGCCCGCCTGCTTCTCGAGCAGACGCACGGTGGCCGAGTCGGAGTCCTTCCAGATCACCAGCGACACGATGAACGAGGTGATCATGGCGACGACGGCGCCGATGACCGCGTGCAGCAGGTTCCAGGGGTTGGCCATGTCGATGAACATCGAGATGGACGCCGCTCCCGGGCTGACGAGGGCGAAGGCCGAGATCGCCGCGATGCCGAGGTACGAACCACCCACGAACGCTCCGATGACGACCGAGATGATCGCGCGGCGGTTCTGCAGCGTCACACCGTAGAGCGCCGGCTCGGTGATGCCGAAGAACGCCGAGATGCCCGACGAGATCGCGGTGCCGCGCAGCGTCTTGTTCTTCGTGCGCACGGCGATCGCGAGGCTCGAGCCCGCCTCGGCGAGGTTGTGGGCGAGCGACGCGACGAGGTAGAAGCTCTCCTTGCCCGCGGAGGCCATCGTGGCCACCGTGGGCGGGATGAACGCCTTGTGCATGCCGACCGAGACGATGAACGGCAGGGCGGCGGCCATCAGCGCGACGGCGATCCAACCAAGGGTGCCGTACAGCCACAGCATCGCCCCGGTCAGCAGGGTGCCCAGGAAGAAGCCGAGCGGACCGAGCAGGAAGATCGTGGCGGGCGCCACGATGACGAAGCAGATCAACGGCACGAGGAACGTGCTGATGACGCTGGGGCTGATGCGGCGGGCGAAGCGCTCGACGACGGCGAGCAGCAGCACGGCGAGGATCGGGGGGAACACCTGCGCGTTGTACGCGATCGCGGGAACCGCCAGACCGAACAGTGCGACGCCGCCCTCCTGGGTGAGAAGACCCGCGAAGGTCGGGAACACCAGCAGGCCGACGATGCCGAGCGCGAGCGGGATGTTCACGTCGAGCTTCTTCGCGGCGGTGTAGGTCACCAGCAGCGGGAGGAAGAAGAAGACCGCGTCGGGGATCGCGGTGAGCACCTGATAGGTCTGATCGGTCGTCTGCAGCCAGCCGAGCGCGACGGCGAGGATGAGGAACGACTTGAAGATTCCCGCGCCGGCGACGGCGGGGATGATCGGGGTGAAGACGCCGACGACGAAGTCCATGAACACCGACCCGGCGCGCTTGAGGGTCAGCTTCGGCGCGGCGGAGTCGACGCGCGCCGCGGCGCGCGTGCCGCTCCCGGTGCGGAGCTTCTCGATCTCGCGGAAGTAGTCGTTGACGCCCGAGCCCACGATCACCTGGGTCTGGGTGCCCAGCACCACGCCGATGACGCCGGGCGTGGCCTTGAGGGCGGCCTCATCGGCCTGCGAGTCGTCGGCGAGCGTGAAGCGGAGGCGGGTCGAGCAGTGGTGGAGCGAGGCCACATTGGCCGCTCCGCCGACGTGCTCGAGGATCGCGCGGGCGCTGTCCTGAGTGGTCATCGAAGTCCTTCCTTGGATCGAAGGACATGCGTCGCGACGTCGACTCCGAAGTCGCCCGGGCAACAAAAAAGGACCCGAAGGCGGTGCTCTCGCACTGCGTTCGGATCCTGCCTGCATGACCAGTCACATGTCCGTCGGCGACTCTACACGACGATTCCCGGATGGCGAATCGCGACGTCCCACGCGCGGGCCGGTCGAGTAGCGTGGCGGTGTCGTCGGTTCTCCCGAGACCGGGATCGATGGCCCTCGACGCGGCATCCGCCGTCGATCCCCCGACCTGATTCGCGCCTCGGCGCCGATCGCTGTGGAGTGCACATGACCCGCATCGCCTTCCTCGACGTCGACGGCACGATCCTCGAGCACGGTTCGGTGATCGCCCCCTCGACGGTGACCGCCGTGCGGAAGGCGCGCGAGAACGGCCACCTCGTGTGGCTCTCCACCGGGCGATCGGCGGGCGACATCCACCCCGAGGTGCTGGCGATCGGCTTCGACGGGGCGATCACCAACGGGGGCGCGTACGCGACCCGCGGCGGCGATCCCGACGAGGACGCCCTGATCGTCGAGCAGCCGATGCCCCGCGCCGACGTCGAAGCCCTCGAGCGCTACTTCGAGGCTCACGGCATCCACTACTTCCTCCAGACCCACGGGGGCGTGTACGCGAGCGCCGGCATGGGTCCCGTGATGACCGAGTACCGCCGCGAACGGCATGAGAAGCGCGCCGCCGAGCTCGGAGCCGAGGGCTTGCCGCCCGAGCAGCCCCTCTGGCGTGAGCCGCGGCCGGTCTCCGAGGTCGACCGCGACGCCGTCGCGAAGGCCGTGTTCGTCAGCCCGTCGACCGACACCGTCGCGCACGCGGCGGCCGCTCTCGGCGAGGGCTTCCACGTCATCCCGGGCTCGATCCCGCTGCCCGGCGGGTCGAACGGCGAGATCGGTCAGGCCGGCGTCACCAAGGGCTCCGCGATCACGGCGGTGCTCGATCAGTTGGGCCTGTCGGCGACGGATGCCATCGGCATCGGCGACAGCTGGAACGACGTCGAGATGTTCGAGGTCGTCGGCACGCCCGTCGCGATGGGCAACGCCGCGCCGGAGCTGCAGCGTCTCGCCGGCCGGGTGACCACCGCGGTTCTCGACGACGGCGTGCACAACGCGTTCGCGGAGCTCGGCCTGATCTGAGGTCGGGCCCCGCCCCTCAGCCCCGCCCCAGTCCGATAAACGCTGATCCTCCCGAGACACGCGGCGGCACGGCGTGTCTCGAAAGGATCGGCGTTTATCGAGGCGCGAGGGGCGTCGCCGCTGCCCCCGCGCCCCCCGTCAGTCCAGGAAGATATCCGGGTACATCGCCTCGTCGGGGGTGCCCGGCACGGCCGCGTACCCCGAGAAGTCCGTCACGCCCGAGGCTTCCAGCACGTCTTCGACGATGAGCGTCTGCCCGGTGCGCTCGCGCGCGGGCGCGATCAGCACCTCGTAGGCGGCGTCGGCGTAGATCTCGGGCGTGCGCGACACGGCCATGAGCCGGTCGCCGCCGATGACGTTCTGCACGGCGGCGGTCGCGATCGTCGTGCGCGGCCAGAGTGTATTGGCCGCGATGCCGGCGTCGGCGAACTCGGCCGCGAGCCCGAGGGTGGCCATCGTCATGCCGAACTTCGCGAGGCTGTACCCCGTGTGCGCCCCGAGCCACTTCGGCGTGACGTTCAGCGGCGGCGAGAGCGACAGGATGTGCGGGTTCTCGGCGTCCTTCAGCGGGGGCACCGCAGCGCGCGAGAGGAGGAACGTTCCGCGCACGTTGACGTCCTGCATGAGGTCGTACTTCTTGGTCGCGAGCTCGAGCGAGCCCGAGAGGTCGATGACGCTGGCGTTGTTGACGACGATGTCGATACCGCCGAACTCGCCGACCGTGCGCATCACGGCCTCGGTGATCGAGGCCTCGTCGCGCACGTCGCCCACGATCGGCAGCGCCTGCCCGCCGGCCGCGCGGATCTCGTCGGCGGCCGTGTGCACCGTGCCGGGGAGCTTCGGGTGCGGGGTGTCGGTCTTCGCGAGCATCGCGATGTTCGCGCCGTCGCGGGCCGCGCGCAGCGCGATCGCGAGGCCGATGCCGCGGCTTCCGCCCGACATGAGGATGGTCTTCCCGGAAAGCGTCACGAGCGTTGTCCTTTCGCGGAGGCGGCGGCGAACGCGGCGACCCGCGCCCGCGCTTCGGGGGTCTCGAAGGCCGCGCCGATCGTGGCGGCCTCGTCGTCGAGGTTCTCGGAGAGGGTGCGCGCGGCGCCCACGCGGACGAGGCGCGTGGCCTGCCCGAACGCCGCGGTCGCCCCCTCGAGCCAGAAGCGCGCGATCTCGTCGACGCGCGTCACCAGATCTGCGGATGCCACGACCTCGGCCACCAGACCCCAGTCCAGGGCCTCCGCGGCGGTGAGCATGCGGTCCTGCAGCAGCAGCTGCAGCGCGCGGCGCTGGCCGATCGCGGCGGGCAGCAGTGTCGAGACGCCCAGGTCGGGGGTGAGTCCGATGTTGGCGTACCGGCTGACGAAGCGCGCGTTCTCGCTCGCGACGATGTAGTCGGCCGTGAGCATGAGCCCGAGCCCTCCGCCGGCGACGGCGCCCTGCACGGCGGCGACCATCGGCAGGGGGGCCTCGGCGAAGGTGCGGATGCCGTCGTGGATCGCGTGCGCCGTCTCGGTCACGTCGCTTCCCGCGGCACCCGTGGTCGACATCGCCACGACGTCGCCGCCCGCGCAGAACGCCGGGCCGTTGGCATCCAGGATCACCGCTCCCACCGCGGCGTCGGAGGTGACCTCGTGGGCGACCTCGCGCCAGCGGCGGGCCATCGGGAAGTCCATCGCGTTCAGCGAGGCGGGCCGGTCGAAGGTGACGCGCGCGAGCCCGTTCTCGATGCGGAGCAGGATGCCGTCGGTCATTTCGGTGCCATTCTGATCGCGCCGTCGAGGCGGATGGTCTCGCCGTTGAGGTAGCCGTTGTCGGCGATCGCGAGCACGAGGCGCGCGTATTCGTCGGGGGCTCCGAGGCGCGAGGGGTAGGGCACCTGCTGGCCCAGCGAGTCCTGTGCCGCCTGCGGGAGTCCTTTGAGCATCGGCGTCTCCATGATCCCGGGGGCGATGGTGACGACGCGGATGCCGTGGCGGGCGAGCTCCCGGGCGATGGGGAGCGTCATGGCGTGCACGCCACCCTTGCTCGCGGAGTACGCGGGTTGGCCGATCTGTCCGTCGAAGGCCGCGACGCTCGCGGTGTTCACGATGACGCCGCGGTCACCGCCGCCGGTGGGGTCGGTCTGCGCGATGACGGCGGAGGTCTGCGCGATGACGTTGTACGTGCCGACGAGGTTGACGCGGACGACGCGCTCGAAGTCGGCGAGCGCCGAGGGGTTCCCGTCGCGGTCGAGCACCTTGGCGGGCGGCGCGATCCCCGCGCAGTTCACGACGACGCGAAGCGGTCCGGCGGCGGCGGCGAGGGCGGCGGCCGCGGCGATCTGCTCGGCATCCGTCACGTCGGCGGGGGCGAACGATCCGCCGAGCTCTTCGGCGATCGCGGCCCCGTTCGATGTCGGCAGGTCGACGATCGTGACGCGCGCTCCCGCCTCGGTCAGACGACGCGCGGTGGCGAGTCCGAGGCCCGAGGCGCCGCCGGTGACGAGGCCGGATGCTCCTGCGATATCCATGCGTTCTCCTTCGAAGCTGAAACCGAGTACCACAGTAGTCGAGACTCAGGACCGCGCCGAGCCCCACCTCTTCTTCGCCCGACGCCCCGGCTGCGTGCGGACGGCGCCGGTCGTCGCGCCGTCCACGAGCAGGATCGTCTGCTCGGGCTCCCACCCGTACGCGGTCTGCAGATGGGCGCCCAGGGCCGAGACCGCGTCGGGGACCGTGGTCTCGGTCCCGCGCGGCACATCGGCGGCGCCGGGGTCGAGATCGCGTGCCGCGGAGCGCAGGTCGGCGACGAGGCCTCGCATGCGATCGGGGCCGTAGGCCGTGGATGCCAGGTCCCAGTCCCCCACGACGACCGCCGCTCCCGCGGGACACGGCGCGACCTCCGCCGCGACGCGCGGCCCGAAACGCACGCGGACGACCGCCGCTCCGATCGCGAGGACCGCGGCCGCCCCGAGCACCGTCGCCGGGGCGAACGAGAAGACCACGCGGAACAGCGTCGAATCCCAGCCGACGACGACGCCCACGATCGCCCGCGACAGCGAATAGACGGCGAAGACGGCGTTCGTCAGTGCGATCACGCGCAGCGGACCGAACGGTTCGACGCGCGAATGGCTCGCGACCCACGCACACGCGCCGCAGGTCGCGGCGACGGCGACGGCCTTCACGGCGAGGGATCCCGGAAGCGGCACGGTGGCGGTCACGATGGCGACCGCCAGCGCGAGGACGAGGATCCCGATCGACGTCCTCCGCGCGGGCCGTCCTTCGAGAGCGCTCAACGCGACGATGAGCAGGGCCGGTGCGAGCACCATGGCCACGTCGCCGAGGACGAGGGTCAGGATGCCGCCGCCCGCGCCGTAGATGAAGTACATCGCGCTGGAGCCCGCGGCCGTCACCCCGGCCACGGCGGCGAAGCGCAGGAACAGGGTCATGGGTCCGGGAGTGCCGATCCGCGGCATGGCGACGAACATCACGGCGCCCGCGACGGCCACACTCACCGCGAGTATTCCGAACGACCATCCCATGGCATCCCCCGACCTCATTCTGCCGCTGTCCGAACCGATCGACCCCCGCGATCATTCCCTACGGACGTGTCTCGCACGCGTCGGCCTCGCCCCGCACCGTGGTCGCCGCGCGGTGCGCCTAGGCTCGATGGGTGCATCTCCCGGACTTCCGCATCGAGAAGGTCGACGTCGACGATCCCCGCGCGGTCGCCCTGCGCGCCGCGCTGGATGCCGATCTCGACGAGCGGTACCGCGACGCCGACGCCGACGACACCCCCGAGGTCGCGGCGAAACGCGGAGAGGCCCTCGCCGTGCACCCCGAGCAGGTCGTCGCGACGCTGCTGGCTCTCGATGCGGACGACACGCCGCTCGGACACGTGATCCTGCGCCGCCTCGGCGAGGAGTGGGAGCTGAAGCGGTTGATCGTCGTCCCCGCGGGCCGTCGACGCGGGATCGGCACGGCGCTCACCGCGACCGTGGTCGACCTCGCCCGGCGCGGAGGTGCGCACCGGGTCATCCTGCAGAGCGGTCGCATGCAGCCCGAGTCGCTGCGGGTCTACGCCGCCGCGGGATTCACGCCGATCCCCGTCTACGAGCCCTACGTCGAGACGATGCCGCGATCGCTCTGCTTCGAGCACGTGTTCTGAGGCGAGCGCGAGCTCTCGCCTCCGGTCCACGCCGCCCGGTGACCCATCCGCGCCGAGCGTTGCGGACCCTCCACGGAGATCTACGTCCCCACCACCCGGAAGGCCCCCGACACCACCGCGGCCCCGAGGGCGACGGCGATGAGCGCGAGCGCGGCGGCCAGGGCCACGGCATCCCGACCCGAGAGAGTCGAGGGGCGCGCCCACGTGCGCTCGATGTCGGAGCCGAACCCCCGCGCCTCCATCGCCGTGGCGAGCTTCGTGCCGCGCCGAACGGCGAACACGAGCAGCACGAACGCCATCGAGAAGAAGCGGCGGAGGGCCCCGCGGTCGCCCAGTCCACGGGCGCGCCGGGCCAGGCTCATCGTGCGCCAGTCGTCGACGAACAGGCCGACCGTCCGGGCTCCGGCCAGAACGCCCAGGACGAAGCGGCTGGGCAGCTTCGCCACCTGTGCGAGGGCGTCGGCGAGCTCGGTGGGGTCGGTGCGGGCGAAGATCAGGATGATCGGCAGGGCCAGGGCGATCACGCGCACCAGCACGGCGAGCGAGAGGGCGATCGAGTCGTCGCTCACCGTCGCGAACAAGAACGTGCCGTACACGGTTCCCCCCGGCCGGGCATAGAGCAGCATGCTCACCGCGGCGACGGGGGCGAAGACGATCACGGGCACGAGGCGCGTGAGGACCGCGGCGAAGGTCAGTCCCGTGAGCGGCACGCACAGCAGTTCGAGCAGCAGCGCCGTCGCGGCGCTCACGGCGTCGATCGAGACGAGCAGGGGGGCCGCCAGCCCGATCACCATCGCGACCTTCGTGACGGGGTTCACTCCGTCGAGCCAGGCGGTGCGTGGACGCTCGGTGGTGACGGCGCTCACGCGGCATCCCCCATCCGGATACGGTGCTGACCGAGGTGACGCACCACGTCGGCGTCGTGCGTGACGGCGACCACCGTGCGCCCGCGCGCGATCTCGCGCTGGAGCAGGGCGACGAGCTCCATCCACCCGCGGCGGTCCTGACCGAAGGTCGGCTCGTCGAGCACGATCACCTCGGGAGAGGCCGCGAGCACCGTCGCGACCGACAGCCGCCTCTTCTGTCCCCCCGACAGCGTGAAGGGATTGGCGAGAGCGAGGGATGCCAGATCGAGGCGCTCCAGCAGCTCGTCGACGATGCGGTCGACCTCGGCCGGCGCCATGCGCAGAGCACGGGGGCCGACCGCGAGTTCGTCGCGCAGGGTCGCGGCGAGGAACTGGTGCTCGGGCTCTTGGAACACCGTCCCGATGCGGGTGAGCAGCTCGGTCGATCGCCAGCGCACCGGGCGACGGACCCCGCGCGCGGCGAGTTCTTCGGCGGCGACGACCTCCCCGGCGAGTTCGGGGAGCAGTCCCGCGAGCGTGAGCGCGAGGGTCGACTTCCCCGCGCCGTTCGGTCCCGTGATCACCGTCCCCGCCGCGCGCGGCAGGGAGACGTCGAGCCCCGAGGCCACGACGGCGCCCTTCTCCCGCCCGATCGACAGGGCGGACGCGCGCAGCACGGCATCCGGCGCCGAGACCGGAGCGAGTACGGGAAGGTCGACCGGGCGGCCCGGCACCCACACGCCCGCGGCGGCCAGGGCGTCCCCGTACTCGGCGAACACGCGCTCGGGCGGTCCGTCGGCCAGCACTCCGCCGCCGGGGGCGAGCACGACGACCCGGGTCATGAGGTCGGCCCACACCGCCGTGCGGTGCTCGATGAGCACGAGGGTCGTGCCTTCGCGCGCCACGACCCCCTCCACGGCGACGCGCACCTCGGCCACTCCCTCGGGGTCGAGGTTGGCCGTGGGTTCGTCGAGCAACAGGAGTCCCGGTCGCATCGCCAGCACCCCGGCGAGGGCGAGCCGTTGCTTCTGCCCGCCCGACAGCGCCTTGGTGGGGCGGTCGAGGGGAACGGCGAGACCGACGGATGCCACGGCCTCGGCCACCCGCGCGGGGATCCGCGCCGCGGGGACGCCGAGGTTCTCGCACCCGAAGGCGATGTCGTCGCCGACCTTCGACAGCACGATGCCCGCCTCGGGATCCTGCAGCACCAGGCCGATGCGGCCCCGCTGCGTCTCGGGCGGGGCGCCGTCGACGATGATGCGGCCGGTGGTCTCCCCCTCGTCGCTCCCGCCGAGCAGTCCCGCCAGGCCCGCGAGCAGGGTCGACTTGCCGGCCCCCGACGCGCCGAGCAACAGGACGCGCTCCCCGGGCTCGATGACGAGGTCGACCTCGCGCGTGGCGGGCAGCTTACGACCGGCGTATCGCCAGCCCCAGCCCTCGACGTCGACGCGTGCGGGGCCCGTCATCAGACGTCGCGACGCGCTTCCCGGCCCGCGGCGAAGCGGCTGAGCGCTCCGGTGGCGGCGAGGGCGCGCACGAGCAGCCAGCCGACGAGACCGGCCAGCAGAGCACCCGAGACGGCGAGGGTGCCGAGGTAGATGAGGTTGAACTCGACGGACTTGGCCAGGTTGGGGGTGAGGAAGAGCTCGAGCACCCACGCGCCGACGCCCGCACCCACACCCGCGAGCATCGCGACGGGCAGCGTGAACCGCAGGTAGAGGAAGGCGAGGAAGATCAGCTCCGCGCCGAGGCCCTGGGCCAGCCCCGAGAAGATCGTGGTGACGCCCCACACGTTGCCGATCAGCGCCGACACGATCGCCGCGATCAGCTCGACGAGCAGTGCCGCGCCGGGCTTGCGGATCACGAGGCCGCCGATGACGCCGCCGATCAGCCAGATGCCGACGGCGATCCCGCCGAGGCCCGGGGTGAGGCCGTCCATCGCGGTGAACCAGAGACCGCCGACGGTGTTCCAGCCCCAGAAGAGCAGGCCGATGGCGACGCCGAGGACGGCGGCGACGACGATGTCGACGACGCGCCACCGGAAACGGTCCGTGGTGGCGACCGAAGAGCGGTTCGCGAGGGCAGACGTGGACGTGTGCATTTCTCTCCTCCCTGCGCCGGCATGATCCGGATCAGGTTCGACGGTCGAAGCGTGGATTCGCTTCCTCTCAGCCCGGCTCACCGGACTCCCGTGGTTGTCGTGAAGAGTATAGGGCGGGGTAGCGTGGGCGGGTGCACGAGCAGACCCCGGCCTCACGGCGTGCGCTGCGTGCACAGGATTCCTCCCCCCGCGCGGCGACCTCCGGCGACTTCGGACCTGCCCTGTCCACGACGGACGCCCTGGGCCCGGCCCTCTCGGTTCCGGATGCCACGTCCCCGGCTGTCCGCTCCGAGCCGGCGGCGCATGACGCGTCCACCCCCGCGGCGAACGATTCCCTCACGGGCGGGGCACCCGCCGCGGCCACCGAGCCCGCGGCATCCGACTCCCCCTCCCGAGACGCCCCCGCCGTGACGGGCGAGCCATCTGCTCCCGCCACTCCTCTTCCGGTCGCGCTCGGCGCACTGCTGTGGGTCGATCCCGACGATGCGAGCGCTCCGCGCCCGGCCCCCGCTTTCGTCGTCTCGGGTGCCACGTCCCGCTCCGCGGACCTGCTCGCCGGCGCCCGTCGGCCGATCCTTCGCCCCGGCACGGTCATCCCCACGCTTCTTTTCGTGCTGATCATCGCCGCGTACGCCGCGACGACGCTGCTGTGGCCGTTGAACGCCGTCATGCCGACGACCCGCCCCGTGGCCGTGCAGCCGATCGCCGCCGCGGCGGCGGTTCCGGCGTGGCCCGCCGAGGGCGAAGCGGCGATCGCGATCGACGGTGTCCCCGACACCCTGTCGTCGTCGGCCAGCGCTCCCGAGTCGATTGCGAGCATCACCAAGATCGTCACGGCGCTCGTGGTTCTCGACCGGCTGCCCCTCGCCCCGGGAGAACAGGGCAAGAGCTACAGCTTCACGCAGGCCGACAGCGCCGATTACTGGCAGTACCGGGCCCGGGGCGAATCCTCGCTCGACGTTCCCGCCGGCGGCAGCCTCACCCAACTGCAGATGCTGCAGGGCATGCTCATCGCCTCCGCCAACAACTACGCGCAGCGTCTGTCGACGGATCTCTTCGGAACGGATGCCGAATTCTCGGCCGCCGCGACCCAGTACCTCGCCGAACGGGGCATCGAGGGCATCACGATCGTCAACCCCACCGGGATCGAAGCCGGAAACACCGCGACTCCCTCCGCCCTCATCGCCCTCGCCGAGCGGGCGCTCGCCAATCCCGTGATCGCCGAGATCGTGCGTACCCCCGAGTTGACCCTGCCCGGGGCCGGCACGTTCAAGAACGGCAACGCTCTGCTGGCCGACCCCGGAGTGGTCGGCGTGAAGACGGGCACGCTCGACGCCTGGAACCTGCTCAGTGCGAAAGACATCACCGTCGGAACCGCCACCGTGCGCGCGTACGCCGCCGTGCTCGGTCAGCCCGGGCCCGACAGCCGCAACCAGGCCGCGCGCGACCTCTTCGCCCGCATCGAGCAGGAACTGCAGCCGAAGCCCTCGGTGCCCGCCGGGACGCTGGTCGGCAAGGCCGAGACGCTGTGGGGTCCCGACATCGATCTCGTGACAGCGTCCGATGCCACGGTCGTGCTGTGGAACGGCGGTGCGGCGCAGACCTCCACGTCCTTCAGCCTCGGCGACACCACCACGGCGGGCTCGACCGTGGGGACGCTGACCGCGACCGGTCCCGTCGACGCCGACACGGTCGATGTGAAGCTCACCGGCGACATCGACCCGCCGAGCCCCTGGTGGCGCCTCACCCACCCTCTCGACCTCTTCGGCCTGAACGACTGAGCGATGGATCTCTCCGTGGATGCCACTTCGTCGGTGCCGTCGTTCGAGCAGGTGCGGACGCAGGTCATCGCGCAGATCGACGCAGGCGAGCTCGTCGCGGGGACGCGGCTGCCGCCCGTTCGGGCTCTAGCGACGGAGCTCGGTCTCGCCGCGAACACCGTCGCGCGCGCCTACAAGGAACTCGAGGAGGCGGGCTACGTCGAGACGCGCGGCCGTGCCGGCACGTTCGTGAAGGGGGCCGACGCGGCCTCCGCTCGCGCCGCGGGTGCGGCGCGCACATATGTCGAGGCTGTGCGCCGCCTCGGGGTTTCCGCGGACGATGCGGTCGAGTTCGTGCGGGCGGCGCTGCGCGATAAATGAGTGCTGCGGCTCGCTGGCGTTTGGCCGGTGGGTGGGGGCAGGGTCGCCGCGCTTGCGCGCGAGGTGGCTGAGCGCGTCGAAGCCGCCGGCCAGCGGGACGTAACCCCCGCTTGCGCGCAACGTGGCTGGGAGGTTCGAAACCACCGGTCACGGCTGCTCCTGCCCCGTCGTTCTTCACGCCCAAACGGTCCCCGTGGGACCCTCCTTCCTCCACAGGCCTACTCCGCGATTAGTTATCCCCACCTGGGGTTTTCCTCCCGTCGCAATGTCGGAGGTCCCCGCTAGCATGCACACATGCACGATGGCTCCTCCGCGACGAACCCCACCGACGGACCCCGCGTTCTGTCGGTGCTCGTCGACGAGGTCCACCGCGCCAGGACGGCTCTCGCTGCAGCCGACGCTGCCCGCACCCGCGCCCTCGCCGAGGCCGGCCACCTCGCCCTCGACGTCATGGCGGGACAGTGCGCGTCCTCCCGCGCCGCCGAGCTCGCCCTGCGCGAGGTGGCATCCGAGATCGCCGCAGCCGAGAACCTCTCCGACCGCACCGTGCAGACCCAGATCACCCGGGCGATGACCCTCGTCGACGACTACCCCGACACGTTGTCGGCGTGGGAGGCCGGTGCCCTGACCCGCACCCACGTGAACACCATCCTCGATGTCGGCTCACCCCTCCCCGTCGAGGTGCGGGAACAGTTCGACGCCCTCGCGGTGAGCACCGCAGAAGGCCTCAGCCCCGGGCGCCTCCGCTCACGCCTCGCCGCCCTCGCCGAACGCCTGTACCCCACCACCCTCACCGAGCGCCACCACCGCGGCCGCGACACCCGATGCGTGAGAATCGTGACCGGCCCCGACGGAATGTCGGACCTCGTCGCCACCCTCCCCACCGTCCTCGCCATCGGAATCCACGACCGCCTCACCCTCCAAGCCAGAGCCCTCATCGACGCCCGCCTCGACGACCCCCAGGCAGCCAGCGACGAACGCACCACCGCGCAGCTCCGCGCCGACATCCTCACCGACCTGCTCCTCACCGCAGCCCCCGAAGCCGACCCCACCCGCACCGACGACGGCCCCGGCACCCTCGGAACCATCCGCGCCCGCGTCCAGGTCGTCGTCCCGGCCCTCACGATCCTCGACCCCACCGCCGAGCATCACGACCCCGCCGACCTCATCGGGCACGGCCCCCTCGACGCCGCCACCGCCCGCGGCCTCGCCGAAGCCACCACCCTCCCCTGGGACCGCGTCATCACCCACCCCGTCACCGGTGCCGTCCTCCACACCGACACCTACCACCGCACCACCGCCATCGACCGCTACCTCCGCGCCCGCGACCGCCGCTGCCGTTGGCCCGGGTGCACCGTCCCCGCCATCCGCTGTGAAGTCGACCACACCCGCGACCACGCCCTCGGCGGCCCCACCCACGTCGCGAACCTCGCCCACCTCTGCCAACGCCACCACACCCAGAAGCAGTTCACCCGCTGGAGCGTGAAACAACTCCCCGGCGGAATCCTCCAATGGACCAGCCCCACCGGCCGCACCTACACCGACGAACCCCTCCCCTACTCCCCCGCCGTCCGCTTCCTCCCCGACGATCCACCCCCGCCCGACCCCGACGACGACGGCACACCCCCACCGTTCTAACCCGCGTGACTTGTTACCCGGGATGCTTTCTGCGTGGGGCCTGGGCGCTTCACGCTGGGCTCGTTCGGCGGGGTCTCGTGGCAGGACTGCAGGTGTGGCGAGGCTCCTCACTGGGTGTCCACGCGCACGAGCCGCTCCGCTTGTCGACCCGCACGGAGCAGGGGGAACATCCGATCGCGTACAGGGCGGCCGACCCGCGTCGACGAGAGCGTCGGCCGTGCCCTCTACGCTCAGCTCCGTGCCTCTCGCCTTGGTAACCTGAGCAGCTCGACCGAACAGCATCGCGGCCGGCATCGTGCCCCGGCTCAGAAGTGACGGCTGGGAGGTCGTGACGAGCGACCTCTCCGATGGTGACTATCCCTGCGACCTCGCACACGTCTCGGGCCCCACGAAGCTCGTCGAGCGCGTCTCGATCGATCGCGGGCCGATCCAGGCTCTCGTCCTGAGCCACGCTCACGACATCGAGTCCGGCATCATCGACACCACCGCGGAAAGCTTCGATCGCCATATCGCCGTGAACGCCCGCGCGTCCCTCCTGCTGATCGCCGCGTTCGCCCGGCAGGTCGCTGACACGGGTGGCGCGATCGTCGCCTTCACATGCGATCACACCACTGGCAATTTTCCGTACGGCGCCTCGAAGGGGGCTCTCGACCGCATCGTCATCTCGGCCGCACGCGAGCTCGGTTCGCGCCGCATCTCCGCCAACGTCGCGAATCCGGGTCCGATAGACACCGGCTGAATGGATGACACCACCCGTGACGGGTTAGCCCCACACCATCCCCTGGCTCGGCTCGGGACACCCCGCGACATCGCGGCCATCACCGCTTTCCTGCTGTCCGACGAGGGCCGCTGGATCAGCGGTCAGCTGCTGCACGCCGACGGTGGGTTCTCCGCGCGGTACTGATCGCGCCCGGGAGGAGGGCCGACTGCTGTGGATAACTGGTTTGCTCAACTCGGCAGATGCGCCATCATTGACTCGCAAGCGAAACCGGGGGGCGACGCTCACAGCGACGGTCAGGATCCCCGTTCGTGCCGCGCGAAAGGAACCTGGACATGGTCGGAATGATCCGCGTCGAAGACGGAGTGGGCGACTACCACGTCTCGCGCATCCGCCGAGCGAGCGGTGACCTTCCCAGTGATGCGGCCATCACGGTCGTCCACGGCAACCGCGAGGAAGACGCTCCCGAGGCGTACACGAAGAAACTCGAGAGGGTTGCGGCGGAGATTGCAGCACGAGTACAGGAAGTCCGCGAGTTCGCTCTGCGAAATGCCGATGCGCTCGCACAGGCCGTAGCGATGCTTCAAGATCAGGACCAGATCAGCGACAGCAAAGCCCGGGAGATGACGG
The DNA here is from genome assembly GCF_029761935.1 of Microbacterium testaceum. Classification (NCBI taxonomy): domain Bacteria; kingdom Bacillati; phylum Actinomycetota; class Actinomycetes; order Micrococcales; family Microbacteriaceae; genus Microbacterium; species Microbacterium testaceum. The sequence goes on along the minus strand of NZ_CP121699.1, from coordinate 2,455,657 downwards.
CACTGATTGACGACATCGCCGGCCAGCCGTCCCCCGGATCGGCGAACTCTCCACGAACCGCCCCCTCCTCGACTTCTCCGACACCCGGCGCCTCCGAGTCGGATTCTCGTTCGGGGTTCGGCGCGTGATTCGAGAGACACCGTGGCGAAACCGGTGGGTCCGCTGCGTCACCGCCGCTGCGATGTCGACAGCTCTGATCCTGACCCCCGCGCTCGCTGCGGATGCCGCCCCCGACGACAACTGGTGGTACGACGCCTATGGAATGACGACCATCCACGGCGAAGGCTGGACCGGTGCAGGGGCGAAAATCGCTGTCATCGATGCCAACATCAATCCCGAGCTGCCGGTCTTCGAAGGTCGCCACCTAGTCGTCGACTCGCGGCCGCTGTGCGCTGAATCGTCCTCACCGACGACGGCTGAGCCCACTGGGGACGCCATACACGGCACGACAGTCGTTGCTCAGATCATCGGGAGTGGAAAGGGCCCTGACGGGATCCGCGGGATGGCACCTGATGCCGAAGTCAAGTTCTACAGCTTCGGCACCAAGACCACTTCCGATCAGTGCAACCCAGCCGAATACGAGGGCGGGCTCACCCCACTGGGGTTGGGGGTGCAACGCGCCATCGAGGACGGCGCCGACGTCGTCGTCAGCTCCATCGCGGGCGGGACATCGTCATTCGACTCGGACGTCATCGCCAACGCAGTCGCGAAAGGCGTGATCCTGGTCGGCTCGGGACCAAATCCCGAGACGAAGTCCGCGACAGGGTTGCGCGAGTATCGAGGCGTTGTCGTCGCCTCGGCGGTTGACGACAAAGGTCAGCTCCCGTCTGCGGATGGGGCACCTTTCGTTTTTTCGGGAACCACGGTGGTCGCGCCCGGAGAACGCCTCGGGACGGTCGGCAGTGAGGAAAATGGGTGGGGAACGGGTGGAGTGGCCTCCGGTTCCTCCTTCGCCGCTCCGATCGTCGCGGGAATGCTGGCGCTGGCGAAACAGCGGTACCCGACGGCCACGCCTGCACAACTGGTTCAAGGGCTTGTCCGCAACACCGGCAACAAGGCGCACGATCTGGTGAACGATGCGGCGAGTGGTTTCGGCTACGGGCTCGCTTGGCCCGCGCGACTTCTCGCCACGGACCCCACCAGCTATCCAGACGAAAACCTCCTGCTTAGCGACGGCCGGACGAAGCCGACCGACGAGCAGATTCAGGCCGCTGCAGCGCGTGGGTCAAGCTTCCCCACGACGGAAACGCCGACAGCTAGCTCGACCGATCCCCCTCGACCTCGTGACGGGGAAGACGATGCACCGCAGGTGACGCCGTCGTCGGACCTTCTCCCGACCGTCATCGGCATCGTGGTCGGCATCGTAGTGACGGTTGGGGTGGTCGTCACGATCGTCATCGTCCTCGTATCTCGTATGAACCGTCGAAAGGGAACCGATGACCGGTCAGTATGAGCGGGCTCTAACGAACCTGGCCGATGCCGGCGAGCCGTTCGGCGTTCCGGAGTCTGCAAACCTGGTGGAAAAGCTAGCCACGCTGCGAGACGTCGTAGCTGGCGCCGCTGACCTTCCAGGGATTGAAGGTGATGCGGCTGACGCTGCAGAGAAGATGTTTCGGGCAGGCGCGGAGACCATCGGTCGGCAGATTGCCTATCTTGAAGCAACGCTCACGAACGCTCTCAAAGAGGCCAACGGCCTCCGACAAGCTGCGCGTGAGAAGCTCGCAGCCCTCCCGGACGGGGCGCTCTCACCCGGTCAAGAACTCGCCGTCCGTGGCGCCGCACTCGGCACGACGCTCTTTCTGGGCCCCATCTCGTTACTCGCTGGTGAAGGCGCGGTCCAGGCCTTCAATGGCATCCTTGCGCAACGACGCGAAGCGCAGGCACAGGCCGATTTCACAACGATCAGTCAGACGATGAACGGGATGGCGCCGCCGGCGCCCCCTGCGGCCACCTTCTCCGAGAATGGACAAGAGTTCTCGAAAGGGCAACGAGAAGTCGAGACACCCCCATCCTCAACGGGGACGAGCAGCCCCGGTCGCGTTGGCGGCCTCGGCAGCAACGACGCCTCCCCCGTCCCCGTTCCACGCAATCCCGACTCGATCGACGGCTCCCCACTGCCTGCGCCCATCCCCCCGCATCTCATTCCCGACCCCGGCACTTCGCACCGTGATGATCCCGGCATCGACCTCGGCCAGGTTCCCTCGCACTACACCCCGCCGACGCCGGACGGCTCGATCTCGGGCATCGGCACCCTCCCCGGACATGTCTCCGGCTCCGGCTTGATCGGGGGCCCCTTCCCCGGCGGGATCTCCGGGGGCGGGGCGGGCCTCGGCTCGGGCCTCTCGGCCGGACTGATCGCGGGGGGCGGTGGCGCCGCCGCCCTGAGCAGGTTGAGCTCGGGGATGGGCTCGGGCACCGCAGCCGCCGGACGCACGATCAGCGGGAGCGGAGGACTTCTCGGCAAGAGCGGAGCCCCGGCCACCGGTGCCGGACTCGGCGGACGCTCGGGCACCGGCTCCCTGGGCGGCGGTGCCACAGGCGGCACCGGCACGCCCGGAACCGGCGCGAACGCCGCCGCGGCCGGAAGCCGCGGAGCCACAACCCCAACCGGCACCGGTGGAGCGGGCGGCGGCACGGCCGGCGCCGCCGGCAGCCGGGGCGCCGGAGGTATGGGCTCGGGCTCACGCTCCGATCGCCGCGACGAACGACGCGGCCTCGGCGGCCCCATCGCCCCTCGCCTCGAAGACGACGAAGAGACCGGTCCCCGCTCCGAGAATGCCGCTGCGGGCTCGCGCGACGACTGAGGCGCGGCATCCGGAGCGCGGCATCCGGAGGCCGACGACCTGCTAGCGTGCCAGACAGTGACACGGGGTGCCCGCCAGGGCTGAGAACACACCCGTCGAACCTGATCTAGTTCGTACTAGCGAAGGGATGTCGCGAATGGTCGTTCGCACGTCGTCGTCTCCGTCCACCCTCACACCCAGCACCGCCGCAGCAGCCCTCGACGCTCTGCGCGAGGCCGCCCCGCTGACGCAGTGCATCACGAACGCGGTGGTGACGAACTTCACCGCAAACGCACTGCTCGCCCTCGGCGCGGCACCCGCGATGTGCGATATCCCCGGAGAGGCCGGGATGTTCGCCGGAATCTCGGGCGGGGTGCTCGTCAACCTCGGCACCCCCACGAGCGAGCAGAGGGATGCCGCCCGCGAGGCCGTCACCGCGGGAACCCCCTGGGTCCTCGACCCCGTCGCCGTCGGCGCCCTGCCCGTGCGCACCGCCCTCGCACACGAGCTCCTCGAACACCGACCGGCGATCATCCGCGGGAACGCGTCCGAGATCCTCGCCCTCGCGGGAGCCGGCGCCGGCGGCCGCGGGGTCGACGCCACCGACTCCGCCGAAGACGCCCTCGACGCCGCACGCTCCCTCGCGATCCGCACCGGCGGCACCGTCGCCGTCTCGGGAGAGACCGACCTCATCGTGGATGCCACCCGCACGGCGCGCGTGACCGGCGGCAGCGCCCTGCTGACCACGGTCACCGGCGGCGGCTGCGCGCTCGGGGCCGCGATGGCGAGCCTCCTCGCCGTCGCCCCCGCGTTCGATGCGGCGAGCGCCGCCAGCGCGATCTGGGCCGTGGCCTCGGAGCGGGCGGCATCCCGAACACGAGGGCCGGGGTCGTTCGCGGTGGCGTTCCTCGACGAACTGGCCGCGATCCAGCCCGCCGACCTCGACGGACGCGTCCGCATCGACACCGAGGTCGCACGATGACCGCCGACCTGTCCCTGCACCTCGTCACCGATCACCGCGTGCCGTTCGTGCGCCTGCGCGACCTCGTCGACGAGGCCGTCACCGCGGGCGTGAGCGTGGTGCAACTACGCGACAAGGTCGCGAGCGGCGCAGAACTGTTCGCCCGCACCCTCGACCTCGCCGACGTCATCGCGGGACGCTGCACGTTCGTCATCGACGATCGCCTCGACATCGTCCTCGCCGCGCGCGAACGCCTGGGCGCACCGGTCGGTCCCACCGGAATCCGCGCTCGCGTCGACGGCGTCCATCTCGGTCAGAGCGACCTGCCCGTCGACGCGGCGCGCGCCCTGCTCGGACCCGACGCCCTCATCGGATGGACGGCGAACACCCCGGCGCACCTCACCGCGGCGAAGGCGCTGCCCACGGACACGGTCGACTATCTCGGCGTCGGCGTCATCCGCGCCACCTCGACGAAACCCGACCACCCGCGACCGCTCGGCATCGACGGGTTCGGCGAGCTCGCGGCATCCACTCCCCTCCCGTGCGTCGCGATCGGGGGGATCGGCCTCGACGACGTCACCGCCCTCCACCGCGCCGGTGCGGCGGGAGTCGCCGTCGTCTCTCTGGTCAGCGAGGCCGACGACCCGGGCGAGATCGTCCGGCACCTGCGCGCGGCGTGGGAGGACGGAGCGTGATCCCCCGCGTCCTGAGCATCGCCGGCACCGATCCGACCGGCGGGGCGGGCATTCAGGCCGACCTGAAGTCGATCGCCGCGTTCGGCGGCTACGGAATGGCCGCGGTCACGGCCCTGGTCGCCCAGAACACCCGCGGGGTCCGCAGCGTCCACGTACCGCCGACGGCCTTCCTCGAGGAGCAGCTGCGCGCGGTCAGTGACGACGTCGACATCGACGCGGTGAAGATCGGCATGCTCGGCTCGACCGACGTCATCGCCACCGTCGACCAGTGGCTCACCGCCACGCGACCGCCGATCGTCGTCCTCGACCCCGTCATGGTCGCCACCAGCGGTGACCGCCTTCTCGAGGCGGACGCCGAAGACGCCGTGCGCGCACTCTGCCGCCGCGCCGACCTCGTCACCCCCAACCTCCCCGAACTCGCGGTACTGGTGCGCGAACCCGTCGCGATGACATGGGACGCCGCGGTCGCCCAGGCCGAACAGCTCGCCGCAACGGCCGACACCGCGGTCCTCCTCAAGGGCGGGCACCTGGACGGCCGACAGTGCCCGGATGCCATCGTCGACGCCACCGGTGCGCACGAGGTTCCGGGCCGCCGTGTCGACACCCCGCACACCCACGGCACCGGCTGCTCGCTGTCGTCGGCCATGGCGACCCTCGCCGCGCACGGCCTGCCCTGGCCCGACGCCCTCACCCGCGCGAAGCGCTGGCTCACCGGAGCCCTGGAGCACGCCGAAGCCCTGCACGTCGGTCGAGGCAACGGCCCCATCGACCACCTGCACGAACTGTGCCCCCACATCGACCTCGGCCGATCGTGGAGCAACGCGCGGTGGGATGCCACCGTCTCCCTCCGCGCAGAGGTCGACGAGTGCGGGTTCGTGCGGGGTCTGGCATCCGGAGATCTCGACCGCGACGCCTTCGCCTGGTACCTCGGCCAGGACCTGCTGTACCTGCGCGAGTACGCCCGCGTGCTCGCACGCGCCGCCGCCCTGGCCCCCACGGCCGAGGAACAGCGGTTCTGGGCCGCGGGCTCGGTGGCCTGCCTCGCCGAGGAGGCGACATTGCATCAGTCGCACGTCGACCCGACGGGCCTCGAACCCTCCCCGACGACCTGGGCGTACACCGACCACCTGCACGCCGCCGCAGCCGGCGGGTCGTACGCGGTCCTGGTCGCGGCGATCCTGCCGTGCTACGTGCTCTACACCGACATCGGGGCCCGCTGGAGAGGCACCTTCGGCCCCACCCACCCCTACGCCGACTGGCTCACGTCCTATGGCGACGAGACGTTCGCCGCGTCGTCTGCCGAGGCCGAGAGGATCGCGGATGCCGCCGCGCGGGCGGCATCCCCCGCCACCCGCCGTGAGATGGCGACGGCGTACGACCGATCCATGGCGCTGGAGCTGGCGTTCTTCGACGCGCCCCTGAAACGCGCGTGAGGTGCCGGGGGTCTCGCGCACGAGACGTGATCCCCGGCACCTCAGGTGACGTCGGCCGAGAGGCTCAGCCGCTCTTGCGACGGAACTCCCGCTTGGTGACCGCTCCGTGCGTTCCCTGCACGGCGGAGTGGCCGTCGAGGTGCGCCTGACCCGAACGGTGCTGACCGTTCTTCTTCTCGAGCGCTTCCTTGAACTTGCGCTTCATGTCGTCGGATGCCGAGGCACCCGCGGTCTCGTCGGTACTCATGCCTCCACCCTAGGCATGTCCGCGGCGGGTGTCGCGGGTCAGACGTGCCGCACGCGCTGCTGCAGACGCGTGCGGATGTCGAACAGCTCGGTGCCGCCGACCTCGCGCCCCCCGGTGATCCCTCTGCGCAACAGGGTCGTGAGCGCACTGCGCGTGACCAGCGCCACGGGCGTTCCCCGCACTTTGCCGAGCTCGGTGATCGCATCGAGCACCGCGTCGTCGGGCAGCACGACCATCGCCCCGCTGAAACGGACACCGGCCGCGCGCGCGATCACGCGAGCGCGCGACACGAGCTCGGTCACGGGGGATCCGATCACGTGGGGGCCGGTGATCTCGCCACGGCGCACCCCCACGGGGCCGCCGAAGTCCTCGCTCAGCAGGGCGTAGAGGCCGCTCGGACCGAGGACGAGGTGATCGAGCTTCTGCTCCGGGTCGCGTCCGTCGCGATCGGCGAACACGTCGTGCCAGACGGTGTAACCCATGCCCAACTCCGCGACGAGCCGGGCGGTCTCTTCCTCGGCGAGCGCGTCGGCGAGGATGTGGCGGATCTCGGGCGGGGCCGACCGCACGAGAGCGGGGTCGTAGGGGTCGGCGATGTCGACGCCGCGCCCCACCCACTCGCGGATGAGGCCGAGATACCGCTCGCGACGCCACCCGCCGGGCTGGCCGTGCGATCGCGCGCGCGGCCGCGTGTCAGCCGGACGGGAGGGAGCGGATGCCGGCACCCCACCGCCCCATTCGCCGGGAGCCGTCCCGCGACCCCGGTCGTAGGCGCTGCGCGCCTCGGGCGTGCCGACGAGCTCCCAGGCGCGCTGGACCTGGACGAACAGGGCGGCGTCGCCTCCGGTGTCGGGATGGGTCTCGCGCAGACGCACGCGGTAGGCGCGGCGCAGACCCTCGTCATCGATGTCGGCCGCGACCCGGAGCACCTCGTATGCCGAAGACGACATGGGACTGTCGAACACGTGCGTTCATCCGTTCTGCCGCGAGGACGCGGCGTCTCTCAGGCTAACCCGATGCGGCTGAGTGCGGCCCGGACGGCGAGGTCGCGGACGTGGGAGCGCGGTCACATCTCGCGGACGCGACGGCGCTGTCACCAGAGCGCGAGCTCCGGCGCATACGCGAAGGCTTCGGCGACGCGCTCGGCAGGGAGGTCCTCGAGGCGTGCCGGAGACCACGACGGCGACCGGTCCTTGTCGACCACCTGGGCGCGAATCCCCTCGACCAGGTCGGGTTGCGTGAACGCGAACCACATGACCAGGCCGTATTCCTGGGCGAGAGCGGCGCGCAGCGAGGGCAGCTCGCGAGCGCGACGCACGGCCTCGAGAGTCACGGCGAGCGCGGTCGGCGCCGACGACGCCAGCAGCTCGGCGGTCTCGCGCGCTTCGGGCTCGGGCCGCGCGCGCAGACGATCCACGATGCCGGGCACGTCCTCGGCGGCGAAAGCGTCATCGACCCACTCCCGCGCGTCCTCGAGCCGCGACCGTTCCGGGGTCTCGTCGAACAGCAGCACCAGCTCGGTGGGACTCGACGGGTCGGCGCGGTTCTCGAGCGCCTCGTACAGCGCCTCGAGGTGCGCGGTGGGCACCATGTGGTCGGCGAAGCCGGCGTACACCGCGTCCGCGGCATCCATCGTCCCTCCCGTGAGGGCCAGATATTCGCCGAGACGGCCGGGGGCCCGCCCCAACAGCCACGATCCGCCCACGTCGGGGGTGAAGCCGATGCGGGTCTCGGGCATGGCGAGCTTCGAGCGCTCCGTCACGATGCGGATGGCCGCGTGACCGGCCAAGCCGATCCCTCCGCCCATGCAGACGCCGTCGGCGATCGCGATGACGGGCTTGCGCGAGATCGCGATGCGGTGATCGAGCGCGTACTCCTCACGGAAGAAGGCGTGCACCTCGTCGACCCGACCCGCCGTGACCATCTCGTGCAGCGCCCGCACGTCGCCACCGGCGCAGAAACCGCGCTCCCCCGCCCCGTCGAGGAGCACCACGTCGACGTCGGTGTCGCGCTCCCAGCGATCGAGCGTCACGTGGAGGGCGCGGATCATCTCGAGGTCGAGGGCGTTGATGGCCCGCGGGCGATTCAGCGTCAGATGACCGAGGCCGCCACGGCCTCCGACCAGGACGCTGTCTGCGGCGGTGTCGCCGGCGCTGACGTCTTCGGTTCGCGGTGCGTGCACGGTGCCACGTTACACAGGCGGTTCGCCGCGCCCTCGGCTGTGGGTGACTGTGTTTTCGCCCCCGGATCGGGGAAGATGGGAAGAACGCACGCAGAACGAAAGGTGCCGTATGCCCGACGGACAGGTGCTGGAGCTCGCCGGGCTCACCAAACGTTTCGGCTCGATCTCCGCCGTCGACAATCTCTCGGCCCGGATCGAACCCGGACAGGTCACCGGCTTCCTCGGTCCCAACGGCGCCGGCAAGACCACCTCGCTGCGCATGCTGCTGGGCCTCGTGCGCCCCACGTCGGGCACGGCGACGATCGGCGGCACGCACTTCAGCGAGCTCACCTCTCCGCTGCAGACGGTGGGCGCGGCCCTCGAGGCCTCGAGCTTCCACCCCGGGCGCTCGGCCGCGAACCACCTCAAGGTCTACGCGCGCGCGGCGGGCCTGCAGACCTCCCGCGTCGACGAGGTCCTCGGCCTGGTCGGGCTCGCCGATGTCGCCGGTCGACGGGTCGGCGGCTTCTCGCTCGGCATGCGCCAGCGTCTCGGACTCGCCACGGCGCTCCTCGGCGACCCGGGTGTCGTCGTGCTCGACGAGCCCTCGAACGGCCTCGATCCCGAGGGCATCCGGTGGATGCGCTCGCTCCTGCGGCACCTCGCCGAAGAGGGTCGCACGGTCCTCATCTCGTCGCACCTCCTCGCCGAGGTGCAGCAGACGGTCGACGCGCTGCTGATCATCTCGCGCGGCCGCCTGGTGTTCCAGGGCGGCATCGAAGACCTCGCCGACCCCGACGAATACGCCACCGTGGTCGACTCGCCCGATCGCGCCGGCCTGTCGCGCGTGCTCGACGAGCGCGGCATCGAGTACCAGCTGCTCCGTAACGGCTTCACGATCCGTCACCACGATCCCGTCGAGATCGGCGGCCTCGCCGCGGGTGCGGGGATCGCCCTGTCGAACCTGCAGAGCAAGGGTGCGAGCCTCGAGGACATCTTCCTCGAACTGGTCAGCGGGGTGCGCGTGCACGAGAGCGCCGGTGCGGCCGCCCCGGCCGAGCCCGTCCCGGATGCCGAGACGCCGCCGTCCACCACGCACCTCGACGCCTTCCCGGCTCCCACCGGCGCACCGGCCCCCGCGGTGAGCCACGACGCGCTCTCCTCCGACGCACCCGGTCCCGACGAAGCGCGACCCTCGACCGCCCTCGTCGCGGTCATGGCACCGCCGCGCGCGGTGCGCACCGCGCCCGAGACCCCCGGGGCGGGTCCGCGGCAGTCGTACGCCGTCGCGTCGACCGGGGTGATCGACATCGTCTCGCCCGCCGGCCACGACCACCGGGCCGCGGACCGACCCGCCGATCAGCCCCTCGACCAGGAGGTGCCGCGATGAGTCTCGTCGCTGCCACGCGCTCGGAGTACACCAAGCAGTTCACCACCGTCGGCTGGTGGGTGCTCGCGATCGTCCTGGTCGCCTACGTCGGCTTCACCGCCGCCGCCCTCGCGTTCGTGTTCGGCGGCGTCGCCTCCGGCGAGCTGACCGGAGCGAACGGCCCCGCGATGTCGAGCGAGGGTGTTCCGGCCCTCGTCTACAGCTCCGCCACGGCGGTCGGCTACGTTTTCCCGTTGCTCATCGGCACCCTCATGGTCACCACCGAGTTCCGTCACAAGACGCTGACGCCGACCTTCCTCTCGACTCCCCGTCGCGGTGTCGTCCTCGTGGGCAAGTTCATCGTCGGCATCATGGTCGGCCTGCTCTACGGCATCCTGGGCTCGATCGCCGCGGTCGCCGCCGGGGCGGGCGTGCTGAGCATCTTCGGCATCGACTCGGAGCTCGGGCAATCCGACACCTGGGTCCTCATCGGACGCATGCTGCTCGCCTTCGCCCTGTGGGCCCTCGTCGGCATCGGCGTCGGAACGGTCGTCCGCAACCAGGTCGCTGCGATCGTCATCGTGCTCGCCGTCACGCTGTTCATCGAACCGATCGTCCGCACCATCGGTGGCCTCGTCGAGGGGTTCGGCGATGTGGTCAAGTGGTTCCCGAGCGCCGCGAGCGACGCGCTGGTGGGACAGACGATCTTCGGCACCATGGGCACCGGGAACAACAGTTCGCTCGAGTGGGGGGCGGGCGGTCTCGTGCTGCTCGGCTACGCCGTCGTCTTCCTGGTCATCGGCCTGTTCACCACCTGGCGTCGCGACATCGACTGAGCGCGTCCGCTACGCGCGGCGTCCGTGCATTTGGTCGCCCCGCCCGGGTCAGTGAGAATCAACCGTGCTCGATGGACCGGTGATCGCCGAGTGGCTCCCCGTCTCGGTGGCGGCCCTCGCGCTGCTGTTGATCGCCGCGGGGGTCGCCGGCTGGGTCGACGCGGTCGTCGGCGGGGGCGGTCTCATCCAGCTTCCCGCGCTGGTCATCGCCGTCCCGAAGGACGTCGCGACCCCGTTCATCCTCGGCACCAACAAGTTGTCGTCGTTCTTCGGGACGCTGTCGGCCAGCTGGGTGTACCTGCGCAAGATCCGTGTGCAGCTCGTCCTGCTGATCCCCCTGGTGGCGGGGGCGTACGCGGGCTCCACGGTCGGCGCGGCGCTCTCACGATTCGTTCCTCGTGAGGTGCTGACCCCGATCGTCCTCGTCGCGGTGATCGCCGTCGCGCTCTACACGCTGTTCAAGCCGCAGATGGGCCTTCACCACGAGCCCCGGCACGACAGGGCGACGGCCATCGCCTGGCGTGCGGCGGCGATCGGTCTCGCGGTCGGGTTCTACGACGGCATCCTGGGGCCGGGCACCGGCTCGTTCTTCGTCATCCTCATCGTGAGCGTGCTGGGGTACGGCTTCTTGCAGGCGAGCGTCAACGCCAAGATCGCCAACCTCACCACCAACCTCGCCGCTCTCGCGGTGTACGGGGTGCACGGCGAGATCCTTCTCGTGCTCGGGCTCGCGATGGCCGCCATGAACATCACCGGCGGCTTCATCGGCGCTCACATGGCGACGCGACGCGGCAGCGGGTTCGTGCGGATCGTGTTCCTCGTGACGCTGTCGATCCTGATCGTGAAGCTCGCGTGGGACACCGTGGTGCAGTTCACGTCGTAGACGGCGCTGATCAGCTCACGATGTCGGCGACGTTCTCGGGCTCGGATGCCACGTCGAGGCGCAGCGCCTTGAGCAGGGCGACCCCGTGCTTCGTCGTCAGCACCAGGCGCTCGAACTCCTCGTGTCCGGAGAGGTCGATCACGACGCTCGGCTTGCGACCGCGGATGATGACGAAGTCGTTGCCTCCGGCGGACTTCCAGGTGCCCGCTCCGACGGCGACGGGGAGGTTGATGCCGGGGTTGGGCACCCCCCGGATCCACGTCCACGCGTCGTCGGTGAGCTGCACCCGTTCGATGTGCTCACGGGGGACGACGATGTTGCTCTTACGGAAGGACAGCGCACGCTCGGTCGGCGAGAGCACGACCTCGAGCTGCGTCGAATCGAGCAGCAGGGTCACCATGTGTTCCATCCTGCCAGCGTCGGGCGGGGCGAACGGGCCTCTCACCTCACAGGACCGCAACGATCAGCAGCCGACCACCGTCACGGCCCGGATGTCGGAGCCGCGGGATAGCCTTGACCAATGAGCACGGGCAGCGTTGCGCCGCGAGTCGCACCGGCCCGAGGCGCGTCGATCGACGATCTCCTGACCGCGATCGCGGCGGGGCACCGCCCCGACGTCGACGAGACCGAGGCGCTCCTGCACGCTCCGCTGCCCGCTCTCTTCCGCGTGGCGTCGGTGCTGCGCGACGAAGGGCTCGAGAACGCCGGCCGGCCCCGTGTCATCACGTACTCGCGCAAGGTCTTCGTGCCGCTCACGACCCTCTGCCGCGATCGCTGCCACTACTGCGTGTTCGTCGACACCCCCGGCCAGCTCGCCCTGCTGCGAAAGCCCGCGTACATGAGCCCCGAGCAGGTGCTCACCGTCGTGCGCCAGGGGCAGGCGATGGGCTGCAAAGAGGCGCTGCTGACCCTCGGCGACCGCCCCGAAGAGCGCTGGCCCGAGGCCCGCGCGTGGCTCGACGAGCACGGCTTCACCTCGACCATCGACTACGTCGCGCACATCGCCCGGCTCATCACCGCCGAGACCGGCATGCTCGTGCACGCGAACCCCGGCGTCATGCACCCCGACGAGCTCGCCGCGCTGCGCCCCGTCTCGCCCTCGATGGGCATGATGCTCGAGACCACCTCGCGCCGCCTCTACGAGGAGCCCGGCCAGGTGCACTTCGGCTCGCCCGACAAAGACCCCGCGCTGCGATTGAAGGTCATCGACGACGCCGGGACTGCCGGCATCCCGTTCACGACCGGCATCCTCGTCGGTATCGGCGAGACCGTGCGCGACCGCGCCGAATCACTGGTGGCCCTGCGCGAGATCGACGATCGCCACGGTCACGTGCAAGAGGTCATCGTGCAGAACTTCCGCGCGAAGCCCCGCACGGCGATGCAGGGCGCTCCGGATGCCGACATGCACGACTACCTCGCCGCGGTCGCCGTCGCGCGACTCGTGTTCGGCGCCGACATGCGCATCCAGGTGCCGCCGAACCTCTCCGACCCACGCGAACTGGGGCTGCTCATCGAAGCGGGTATCGACGACTGGGGCGGCGTCTCGCCCCTGACAGCCGACCACGTCAACCCCGAGCGTCCGTGGCCGCAGATCGACGACCTCGCCGCCCAGACCGCGGCGCAGGGATACGTCCTCCGCGAGCGCCTGACCGCGCACCCCGAATACGTGGGCGACGCCGAGCGCTGGATCGACCCCGCTCTGCACGCTCCGGTTCGGGCATTGGCGGATGCCACGGGACTCGCGGCCGACGTGAAGCCCGCGGCGGCACCGGCCTCGGTGGTCACGCCCGGCGCGAGTGCCGTCGACCCCGGAGTGAAGCGTCTGGCCGAGCGGGCGGCATCCGCCCCTCTCGACCTCGGCGACGACGACTGGGTCCGGCTGCTTCGCGCCACCGGTGCCGAGCTCGACGAGCTCACCGCCGCCGCCGACGACGCACGCCGCTACACCGTCGGCGAGCCCGTCACCCTCGTGCAGAACCGCAACCTCACCTCGACCGGGTTCCGTCGCACGGGTCGGGCGGGCGCGGGAGAGTTCGACCTCGACGACGCCACCGAGATCGCCGCGGATGCCGCCGCTCTCGGCGCGACCGAAATCTGCATCCAGGGGGCGCTGCGGCCCGACGAAGACCCCTCGGGCTACCTCGACCTCGTGCGGGCGGTGAAGCGCGGGGCTCCCGGCATCCACGTGCACGCGTACCGACCGCTCGACGTGCGCGACCTCGCCGACCGCGGCGGATTCGGACTCGACGGCGCACTCGCGGCGATGCGCGACGCGGGTGTCGACACCGTGCCCGGCACGGGCGTGAAGCTCCTCAGCGAGCGCGTGCGCGCCCTCATCGCCCCCGGCGATCTCGAGATCGATCGCTGGGTCGAGGGCATCACCGCGGCGCATCGCGCGGGCTTCCGCTCGACCTCTGTGCTGTTCTACGGGCACGTCGAGACCGCCGCGGAGCGCATCGCACACCTGCGACGCCTGCGCGAGATCCAGGCCGACACCCGCGGCTTCGCGGAGTTTGTGCCGATCCCCCTTCCGGGCGCAGACGTGGCCCTGGTCGAGGGTCGCAGCCCGATCGACGAGCATCGCGCGATGGTCGCCGTGTCGCGCCTCGCGCTGTCGGGGAGCATCTCGCACGTGCAGATCCCATGGACCCGCGTCGGACGCGAGGCCGCGGCCGTGCTGCTGCGCTCGGGCGGCGACGACCTCGGCGGCACGCTCTACGACGGTCGGGTGCTGCCCGACACCGGCATCGAGCAGGGCCTCGAACTGCCGGTCGCGGCCGCCGAGCGCATCGCGCGGAGCCTCATGCGGCCGTTCCGACTGCGGACCACCGACTACCGGGTCGCACCCCGACCCGGCGACGGGCACCCGGCATGAGGATCATCGACACCGTCGTGGTCGGGGCGGGCTTCGCAGGCCTCGCGATGGTCGGAGCCTTGCGGCGAGCCGGCCGCGACGACGTGATCGTGCTCGAGCGCGCGGCCGACGTCGGCGGAACGTGGCGCGACAACACCTACCCCGGAGTCGCGTGCGACGTGCCCGCGCACCTCTACAGCCTCGCCGCGCACCCCAACGCGGGCTGGTCGCGCACCTTCGCCCCGGGCGGCGAGATCCAGGACTACCTGCGCGACGTCGCCGCCCGCGAAGAGCTCGGCGACAAGCTGAGGTTGCGCACCCCGATGCTGGGCGCCGCGTGGGACGCCGAGACGTCGGTGTGGCGCATCGATACCGGCGCGGAAGAGCTCGTCGCCCGCTCGCTCGTGCTCGCGTGCGGTCGCCTGACCGAGCCGTTCGTCCCCTCGATCCCCGGGCTCGAGTCGTTCGCGGGGCCGCTGTTCCACTCCGCGCGGTGGAACCACGACGTCGACCTCACCGGTAAGAGGGTGGCCGTCGTGGGTACCGGGGCGAGCGCCGTGCAGCTCGTGCCCGAGCTCGCCCGTCTCGCCGCCCACGTGACGCTCTTCCAACGCACCCCGGCGTGGATCGTGCCCCGCGGCGGCGGTGACATCCCCGTCTTCGAGCGCGAACGTCTCGCCGACAGCCCCGGTGCCCTCGCGCGCCTGAGGGCGGAGCTCTACGCCGAGGGCGAGCAGCGTTTCGCCTCGCGTTCGGGTGACACCGTGGCATCCGCCGCCGCCCGCGATGCCGCCCTCGCCCACCTGCACGCGCAGGTCACGGATCCCGCTCTGCGCGCCGCGCTCACCCCCGACTACGCCTTCGGCTGCAAGCGCGTGCTGCTCTCCGACGCGTTCTACCCGGCGGTGGCGTCGGATGCCGTGACCCTCGAACCCACGGAGCTCGCCGCGGTCGACGGATCGACCCTGACCGCCGTGAGCGGCGAGCGGTACGAGGCCGACGTGCTCGTGCTCGCGACCGGCTTCGCCGCGGCCGAGCAGCCGTACGCCGACCTCGTGCGCGGTGACGACGAGTCCCTCGCCGAGCACTGGTCCGAGGGCATGACCTCGTTCGGGTCGACGGTCGTCGCCGGCTTCCCCAACCTCTTCGTGCTCAACGGGCCCAACGCGAGCCTCGGCCACAACTCCGCCGTGCTCATGGCCGAAGAGCAGTCCGCGTACGTGGTGCGCGCCCTCGCCGAACGCGACCGCCGCCCCGAGCGGGTGCTGCGCGTGCGCCCCGAGGCCGAGGCCGCCTATACCGATGAGATCGACGCCGCCGCGGCATCCACCCCCTGGATGACCGGCGGATGCCGCAACTGGTACGTCGACGCCCGCTCGGGCCGGCTCACCCTGCTGTGGCCGGGCACCGTTCAAGCATTCCGCGAGCGCCTCACCGGCGCCGACGGGTCGGAGTTCGAACCCGCGCACAGTCCCGTGCGCAGCTGACACTGGAGGAGTCACAGATGAGCGTTCCCCTGAGATTCGGCTACAAGGCCTCGAGCGAGCAGTTCGGGCCCAACGAGCTGCTCGACTTCGGCGTGCTGGCCGAGGAGGTCGGCTTCGACTCCGTCTTCCTCTCCGACCACCTGCAGCCCTGGATGCACGACGGCGGCCACGCCCCCAACGCCCTCCCCTGGCTCGGCGCCCTGGGTGCGCGCACCGAACGCGTCATCATCGGTACGAGCGTGCTCACCCCGACGTTCCGCTACCACCCGGGCGTCATCGCGCAGGTGTTCGCGACCCTCGGCGTGATGTACCCGGGCCGCGTCGTGCTGGGCGTCGGCACCGGCGAGGCGCTCAACGAGGTGACCCTGGGCCTCGAGTGGCCCGAGCCGCCCGAGCGCTTCCAGCGCCTCAAAGAGGCCATCACGATCATGAACGAACTGTGGGCCGGTGAGCGCGTCACCTACAAGGGCACCTACTACTCGGTCAAGGACGCCACGATCTACGACCGCCCCGAGCAGAAGGTACCGATCTACATCGGCGCCTCGGGTCCCGCGGCCACGCGCCTGGCCGGCCGCATCGCCGAGGGCTACATCACGACGAGCGGCAAGGATCCCGAGCTCTACACCGAGAAGCTGCTGCCCGCCCTCGACGACGGCCTGTCGAAGGCCGGCCGTTCGCGCGACGACGTCGACACGCTCATGGAGGTGAAGGTGTCGTACCACCCCGACCACGACACCGCGATGGAGAAGACCCGCTTCTGGGCTCCGCTCGCGCTCACCGCCGAAGAGAAGATGAGCGTGCACGACCCGATAGAGATGCAGCGCCTCGCGAACGAGCTGCCGATCGAGCGCGCGGCCTCGCGCTTCATCGTCTCGACCGACCCCGACGAGCACGTGGAGCGCATCGCGCAGTACGTCGACCTCGGCTTCCGCCACCTCGTCTTCCACGACCCCGGGCACGACCAGGAGGAGTTCCTGCGCATGTACGGCGACGAGATCCTCCCGCGCCTGCGCAAACGGTTCGCCTGAGGCGGTGGGGGTGGCAGGGCCTGCACGTTTCGCGGCACCCCGCCACCCCCGCACGGGAATGTCGGATGCCCGGCGCACAATGGAGGCGATGAGCATTCCTGACATCTCCGGCTGGACGATCGTCGTGCCGGTCAAGCCCGCCGCGGTCGGCAAGACCCGACTCACCGACGTCGGCACCGACCGCGAGGCCCTCGCGCGTGCCATCGCACTCGACACCATCGCTGCGGCGGCCGCCGCCGATCTGGTGTCGCGCGTCATCGTCGTGACCGACGACGAGGGTGTCCGCTCCGAGTTCCGTCGCTCGCGCACCGTCGACGTCGTGCCCGAGGGCGACACCCGCGGCCTCGACGCCGCCATCGCCCTCGGCGCCGAGGCGGCCGGTGTGGGCGCCCCGCGCGCCGCGCTGTTGGGCGACGTCCCGTCCCTGCGCCCCGCCGATCTCGACGCCGCGCTCGAGCTCGCGGCATCCGTCGAACGAGGTCTGGTCCCGGATGCCGAGGGCACCGGCTCCACGCTCATCACCGCCCGCGCCGGGGCGGTGTGGGTCTCGGCCTTCGGCCCCGACTCCGCCGCGCGACACCGCCTGCTCGGCTGCACCGACCTCGCCGTCGAGCGCGACTCGACGCTGCACCGCGACGTCGACACCGCGGCTCAGCTGTCCGAGGCCGTGGCGCTGGGCGTGGGCCCGCGGACGGCGGCGGTCTTGGCGGCGGCAGCGGCCTGAGCGGACTGGGTATCCGAGCGTTCGACCGCATTCCCGAAGTCCGACGAGCGGATCGAGAACCTTTTCCGCGAATCGGACAATACCCAGTGTGAGCACCCACGACGGCGACATCATCGTGCGGTCCCTGACACACGGGGCCGTCTTCGCCGATCTCTATGACCGGCACCAGCGCGTGGTGCACCGTTACGTCGGCAGACGCCTCGGCGTAGCCTTCGCCGAAGACGTGACGTCCGAGACGTTCCTCGTCGCCTTCGCGCGTCGGGCCTCGTTCACCGGTGGCCTCGACGCGCGCCCGTGGCTCCTCGGTATCGCCACCGTCCTGATGCAGAAGCACTCGCGCCTCGAGGCCCGGGCCTGGCGAGGAATGCTCGCGGCCGACATCGCGCGAGTGCACGTCGACGACATCGAGACCGCCGAGGAGCGGATGGATGCCGATGGACTCGCCCCGCACCTCGGCACCGCGCTCGCCGACCTGTCACGCGGCGACCGTGACGTGCTGCTGCTCCATACGTTCGGAGACCTCGATTATGCGGGGATCGCCGAAGCCCTCGACATTCCCCTGGGAACGGTCCGCTCACGTCTGAGCCGCGCGCGGCGAAAGGTCCGCGCTGCGATCACCCCGCACATCACCCCGGCTCCGAGCCGAGAAAGAGAGCACCACCGTGGATGAGATCTCGCTGCTGAACCGCGTCCGGGCCGACGTTCCCGAGCGGAATCCTGACGACGTGATCCGCGGCCGCGCCGCGCTGTTACGCGCAATCGACGCGCCCGCCGCTCCCCCCGCTCGCCGTCATCCACGCCAGCGGTGGATCTGGGTCGGTTCGGCTGTGGCGGCAACCTGCGCCCTCACCGGGGTGCTCGTGTTCGGCGGCGCCCTCGGCGCCCCCGTCGGTGCGGACCCCGCCGCAGCGGCGGTACTGGGCTCAGCGGCCGCGGCGGCACGCAGCGTGACGGACCCCGTCGTCGGTCCGGGACAGTACCTCGAGGTGCGCACCGACGCTCTGTACGCCGCCATGGGCACCACCGAGGCGGATGCCGAGGAGGCCCGCCGCGAGAACGACGGCAACCTCCGGGACGGCGACCTGACGACGTTTCTCGAACGCGATCTGCGAGCCCTCTGGGTGCCGGCCGACCGATCAGCTGACTGGATCGAGGTTCGGTGCGCGCGTGAGCCCGTGCAGACGTTCGGCCCCCGCTCGGAGACGTTCGCCGCTGAGGCAGGGGGCCTCGAACACGACGCACGTCAAGCATTCCCGGGAGGAGAGACCGAGAGCGGCTACTCCGTCGTCACCCTCGATGCCGACACCGCCGCCGCGCTCCCCCGCGACCCACGGCAACTGCTCCAGAAGATCTATCAGGACAACGGGGCTGCCGGACCGTCGCGCGATGGAGAGGCCCTGGTGTGGATCGCCGATCGCCTCCGCTCGGGAACCGTTTCGGCCGAACTGCGCTCGGTCTTCTACGACACCGCAGCACTCATCCCCGGCGTCACGATCACCGAGCAGCAGGCCACGCTGAACGGCCGGACCGGCACCGCGATTGGCCGCGACGAGACCGAGGGTGGCTTCCGCCAGGACATCATCATCGATCCCGAGACCGGGGCGTTCATCGGCGAACGGCAGGTTCTCCTGCATCCGGTCGCCGACTTGCCAGCGGGGACGGCCACCGGCTCGAGCTCCGTGACCACGACGGTCGTGGACGCGGCGCCCGAGGGTACGAGCCTGTGCGGGGGGTGAGGGGATTGGGGCCCGCAGACCTGCTGCTTCCGCCCACGCTCAGTGTGACCGTCGCGTTTCAGACCCCCAGTGCCGCCTCGGCGATCGCTGCCGAGGTCGCCTCGTCTCGCATCCACAACGGGGCGACCACCGCGCGGATCCCGGCGGCCTCGACGTCCGCGTCCGCAGCCGCATCCTCCTCCGCGAGCAACCACGCGTCGAGCACGCCGTCCGCCGACCGCGCGCCGTAGTGCCGGGCCACGGCCGCGGCGGAGGTCTCGACCCCGACCGCGGTCAGGCA
Organism: Microbacterium testaceum; assembly: GCF_029761935.1. NCBI lineage: Bacteria > Bacillati > Actinomycetota > Actinomycetes > Micrococcales > Microbacteriaceae > Microbacterium > Microbacterium testaceum. The sequence goes on along the minus strand of NZ_CP121699.1, from coordinate 2,436,180 downwards.
CACGTCGGCCATGCCCCGCACGACCCGCCCGCCGATGATCGGCGAGACGCCGACGACCTTCGCCGACGTCTGCCGCACGGCATCCCGGATACCGGGAACCGCCAGAATCGGACCGATCGACACGACGGGGTTCGACGGTGCGATCAGCACGACATCGGCCCCCGCGATCGCCTCGGCGACGCCCGGGGCGGGCACGGCATCCGTGATCCCGGGGTTCTCGAAGGCGCGGGGCGTGAGCTTCGCGCGGTGGCGCGTCCACCACTCCTGGAAGTGCATGCGTCCGCCGTCCTCGAGCAGCACGTGGGTGTCGACCTCGCTGTCGGTCATGGGGAGCATCCGGATGCCGAGCGGCCACCGCTGCGCCATGCGTGCGAGCACCTGGGTCGGCGTGAGGCCGTCGCACAGCCACCCCGTGCGGGCGAGGTGCGTGCCGAGGTCGAGGTCGCCGAGGGTGAACCACGGCCAGCCCGCGCCCCACGCCTGGAGTTCTTCGTTGACGCGCTCGGTGTCGCCGGCCCGACCCCAGCCGCGCTCGGTGTCGTTCACCCCCGCGAGGGCGTACGTGATCGAATCGACGTCGGGCTGCAGCCGCACGCCCGAGAGCCACAGGTCGTCGCCCGTGTTGACGACGACCGTGGCCTCGGGAGCGCTCAGCCGGCGAAGAGCGGCACGGACGCCGAGGGTGAACTTCGACCCCCCGACTCCACCGGCGAGCACGACGACACGGGGGTGCGAGAGAAGCATTGGTTCAGTCTTCCACCCGATGTGGAGTGCGCGCCGTCGGTGTCACCGTTGATCACACCGGGGTTACGATCACTCGGGTGAGGAGCCATGCATGAACGAGGATCTCGGATGCCAGACCTGCCTGACGCACTCCGGAAAGCCGTACCAACCGCGATTCGTCCTCGCTACGTCTCCGTCCGACCTGTTGTATCGGTGTGGCTTCTGCCGGACGTGGTGGATCGGAACGCAGCGCTATCAGAACCCCGTGTCGCCGGATGCCGCGCGAGCGGCGTTCCCCGAAGCGCGTATAGACGGCTGAGACGCCTCACCCCGAGCGCGCCAGCATGAACGGCGCGAAAATGAAAGTTCTCACATCTTTGACCCAGGTCATGGACTCGGGGACTACCATCACCCGAGTGACAGACCTCTTCTCTTCTCGTGAAGCCGAGGCGGCCATCGCTCGGATCGAGCAGCAGGTGGCCGAAGCGCAGGTTCGGGCAGCTCAAGCGCAGCAGGTGCAGGCGGACATCGACGCGGTTCGCGCGTCGGCGACTTCTCCGCGCCGCGAGGTCACGGTGACCGTCGATGCGGCGGGACGGCTGGCCGGTATCCGCCTCGCCGACGCCGCGTACGAACTGCGTCCTGACGCGTTGGAGCAGCTGATCGTCGAGACGGCGGGGCGCGCTCAGGTGCTGGCGGGTGAGCAGGCGTTGGAGATCACGCGGGTTGCGTTCGGCGCTGATTCACCGATCGTCGGTCACCTCGCGGGTGAGCTCGATCGTGAGCCGCCGTCGCAGCCTATGGGTTTCCGGGTCTGACGCGCATGGCCGACCGTATCGCCGTCGACTCCGAACTGATCGGCTCGCACGCCTCGCGGCTGAGCGCCGTGGCGTCCGACATCTCCGTCGCCCGTGACGCCGGGTCATCGGGCGGATTGAATGCCGAGGCGTTCGGGGTGTTGTGTTCGTTCCTCGTGCCGCCCGCGACGATGGTGGCCGACGCCGCTCGGTCGTTGATCGGTGCCGCCGAAGACATGGTGCGCCGCTCCGCCACCGAGATCGTGGGTGTCGGAAGCGATATGGACGCGTACGAGCAGAAGGTCCTCGAATCGATCCGTGCGTTGGAGACGGGTCTGTGAGCAACGCGCTCATCGCGGGTCCCGTCGACACGGCGACCCCGTTCAGCGGGGCGGGGCTTCTGGATTCGGGGACGCAGCTCGCCCATGCGATCGAGTCCGGCAACTGGGTCGAAGGCGGCCTTGCGGCCTTCAGCACGGTCGTCGACACCGTCGCCACCGCCATCGATCCCCTCGGGTCGCTCATCGCCGCCGGCCTCGGCTGGCTGATCGATCACTTCGAGCCCATCAAAGGCTGGTTCAACGACTTGACCGGAGACGCCGGCGCCGTCGCCGGGTTCTCCCAGACCTGGACCAACGTCCAAAACCAGCTCAACAGCTCCGCCGACTACCTCGACCGCGTCGTCAGCGACCTCGACGACATGGCCGGCGAAGCCATCGACGCCTACCGACGCTTCCAAACCGACGCCGCCGCCCACATCCGCGCCTCAGGCCAATGGGCCGGCGCCATGGCCACCGGCCTGCAGATCGCCTCGACCATCGTCCAGGTCGTTCACGACCTCGTCCGCGACATCCTCTCCCAGCTCGTCGGATCCGCCATCTCGTGGGCCACCGAAGCCGTCGTCACCGTCGGCATCGCCACCCCCTGGATCATCTCGCAGGTCTCCTCCCGCGTCGCCAGCTGGACAGCGAAGATCAGCGGCAAGCTCACCGGCCTGCTGCGCTCGTGCGGCAAGCTCGGGGATCTTCTCAACGAGCTTCGGGCCCTGATGAGCAAGGGCGCTGGACTGCTCGGAAGCGTGCCGCGGCGCGCACCCCACGGGGAAGCACCCCCGCGGGTTCCGCGCTATTCCGCAGAAGCCCCGCGCGCGCCCCTCGACGTCCAGCCGGGCGAAGCGCTCACTCCTTCACACCTCGCCGAGATGGATGCAGCCGGCTACCACTCGTCACTTTTCGGCGATGGCGCTGTTCACTACTACGACGTCGACAACGCCAATCTCGGTGCCCCGAACGGAGATGTCTGGGCCATGCCCGTCTCTGATGCTGCCCGCATCGACAGCGTGAGCGCAGCCGCGAAAGAAACAGGTATGGCGCCTCAGGCGGCCGACGCCTACATGAACGGCGGCGATGTCTACGCGGTTCACTTCCCGGTCGACCCGCGTGACCTCCGCCGCCCGGTGCTTGAAGACGCGCAGGGCAACCCGAACTTCTACCACGACCCCACGAGCGCCGATCCGACGTACGGACACACCGCGGTCGTGATGGACTCCGGGTATCTCGTGAACCAGACGCGGGAGACGATCTATCCCGGCGGCGCGCCCGTTCCTCCGGGATCCGTCCTCACCAAGCTCGTGGACGGATCATGGCAGGTCGTGAGGAAGTATTGAGTGACACCGGGCTCGCCCCCACACCGTCTCGGTCATCCGTTTCATCGCCAGCCACACAAGGAGATCTCTGATGGCTTCAGTGCTCGAGACAGCGATCGCCCGAGCGCGATCGGGCCAGCTCACCATGCAGTCGGTGCTCTGGACGTTCGCGGCGAGCACGCTCTACGTTCCGAGCGGAGCGGACCCGGGAGAGACGTTCAAGAACTTCCAACCCGTGCTGTTCCCGAAAGACGACCACTCGATGATGGCCGTCTTCACGTCTCCTCAGGAGGCCGAGCGCGTTTCCCACCTTGCGCCGTTCGTCGTCGCCATGTCGGGGAGCCAGCTGCTGCTGCAATCCCCGGCAACGCAGGGCCTCGTCGTCAACCCCGGTTCGAACCTCGGGTTCGACATCGAGCCGGCGGGGATTGCGAAGTTCCGAACCGAACTGGCGTGACGGCTCTGATGCCGTCGAGAGACCTCGGATGTCCGGCGTGCCTCGACCTCGCCATGCGCGAGCAGCAACCGAAATTGGTGCTCACGACATCGCCCGACGACTTCCTGTACCGCTGCGACTACTGCCAGACGTGGTGGACCGGGAACAGTCGGTTCCGCAACCCCGTCACCGTTCGTGACGCCGAAGCGCGCTTTCCCGGACACGGTGTTACAAGCTCACCCGCCGTCGACGACGCGGAGCTGAGCGAAGCGATCGTGCTCTACACCGGCTGGGGTGTCTCCCCGGAACCCAGCGATGATCTGGGAGCCGTGGTTGCCCGATTCGGTGATGATGCCTCCGACCTCACCCCTGTGCTGACCGCATTCATTCGTGGTTCGGCCTCCATCGCGTTCCACGAGGTCGCGCCCGCGGACGACGGGCTTCTCGGGCGTGTTCGCACCAAACTGGCGGCCATCATGCCGCGTCTCTCGACAGACGCCGTAGACGCTCTGGCGTGGCGTTGGCCGACCGTGGTCCCGCAGACCTCGCCGTTCTAGAACGCACTGCCCTCGCTGGGAGTCGGACACAGAGCTGGCCCAGAGCGAATCGCACGAAAGTCGAGACTCGAGCATGAAGGACCTCACCTTCCAAGAACTCTGCGACATTCTCCGAGACGAATTCGGTTCGGCTCCCGTGTCCAGCCCGGATTACCCGCACGTCGGCGACGGGGACCCCGTCCTGGGCACTCTCGTCCTCCTGAACGAGAGATCGACCGGGTTTGCCGTCGGGACGCAGGAGCGCGGACAGTGGGCCGAACTCGCTCGGTTCGATTCGGAATCGGACGCGTGCGCCTTCGCTCTGGATTCGATTCGGAAAAGCCGCCGACCGGGTGCGCCTCTCGGCGCAGCGGAAAGAGCCGCATCCGAACGGATCACCCGCGAAACGGATGAAGCCCTGCGGCGTTCACTCGGTTCATAAGCACGTCCGCCAGCACACAACGGAAAGGGAGGAGCCGCCGATGGCCGATGCTGCCGAAGCCGCGCGAAGGTTTTTGAGCGCTCTCGAAAAGTTGCCCGCTCACACCGGGATCGTCTTCCACGGCCTCCCGTACATCCCCCAGCTCGCACCTGCCCGGTGGACCCGAGGCGTCACCGCCACGAGCAAGGACCCACGCATCGCGACCGAGAACTTCTCGAGCCCCGCGATCGCCGCCATCGTCAGCCGCACAGGACGCGAGATCGCGGCCTTCTCCGCCCACCCCGCGGAGCAGGAGGTCGTCCTGCCTCCCGAAGTCGTCCTTCTCGAGGTCGCGCGCATCAATCTCCCCGACGGCCGTCCCGTGGTGATCGTCGAGCAACTCGCGGAGCACGATCCGACCAGTGACCTCCCGCCGACTCTCAACGACCTGGTCACTCTGGTGAACGACGCACTGAGGTCGGCGCAAGCCCTCGAGTCGGCACCGATCACCACCCCGGGCAAATTCGTCGAACCACTCTTCTTCCTCGACGTTCGCGCCGCAGAGAACTCGGGTAACTCATGAGCGAGGTGGACGAGGCGCCACCGCCCAGCACAATGCCAAGGGAGCCGCGGGGTACCCCGGTGAGCTCAGCGAAGGACGCACCATGACCCTCGACACCGCCCTCACCGCCTACATCTGGGCCGACGGCTCCGCCGTCCCCGGCCGGCATCCCGAGTCCGTCCCCGACCGAGCCGTGCGCACGCGCGTCGAGGGCCTGATCGAACGAATGGATGCCATCACCCCCGGCGACGACGCGACAGACCTGGCCGCGTGGGCTGACCGCACCGTCCGCGCGCTCGTTGCAGAGCGCGATGACGTGGGCGAAGCCGGCATCCGGGCACTCTCCGCTCTCCTCAGCTGGACGTGGCGCTGATCTCAGACCTGACCACGCGGGCACGGCTGCCAGGTCGCGCGACGGCGCCGAGGTGCCGTCGACGTCGGCCACCACGCCACGAGTCTCGAGAACAGCTGCCAGATGGCGGACGGTGCGGGGCGTGCGGGGAGCATGACTCCAGCCTTCCGGCCGCACCTGCCCCGCGCATCATCGCAAAGGACGAAACGTGTCCCCCTCGAGGATGATCCCTACTGCGCGAGCAGCGTCGGATCCAGCGCCTCCGCGGCCGCCTTCGCCGCGACCGGCAGCGCCTCGAGCACGCGGTCGAGCGCGACCTCGTCGTGCGCCGCCGTGAGGAACCAGGCCTCGAACACGCTCGGGGGCAGCGAGACACCGGCATCCAGCATCGCGTGGAAGAACGGGGCGTACCGGTACGACTGCTGCGTGAGCGCCGTAGCGTAGTCGAGCGGCACCTCGGGCAGGAACGCGACACCGAACAGCGAGCCGGCGCGCGGCACGGCGTGCACGACGCCCTCGGCCGTGAGCGCAGCGTCCAGCGCCTCCGACACCTGAGCGGCCGCGGCGTCGACCGCCGCGTAGACCTCGGGAGTCGCGAGCCGCAGCGTCGCGAGGCCGGCGGCCACCGACAGCGGGTTCCCCGACAGCGTGCCGGCCTGGTACACCGGGCCGAGGGGCGCGAGGTGGTCCATGATCTCGGCGCGGCCGGCGAGGGCCGCCAGCGGCATACCGCCGCCGATGACCTTGCCGTAGGTGAGGATGTCGGGCAGGTAGCGCTCGCCCAGCGACGCCTGCAGGCCCCAGAATCCGGCGGGGTGCACGCGGAATCCGGTCAGCACCTCGTCCATGATCAGCAGGGCTCCGTGGCTGTGCGCGATGTCGGCTAGCGCCGCATTGAAGCCGGGGAGCGGCGGAACGACGCCCATATTCGCGGATGCCGCCTCGACGATGATCGCGGCGATGTTCTCACCGTGCACCTCGAACACCTCGCGCACCGCGTCGAGGTCGTTGTAGGGCAGCACGAGCGTCTGCGCGGCGATCGGCGCGGGAACACCGGCCGACCCGGGCAGGGCGAGGGTCGCGACCCCCGAACCCGCGGCGGCCAGCAGGCCGTCGGAGTGACCGTGGTAGTGACCGGCGAACTTGATCAGCAGGTCGCGACCGGTCACGCCGCGCGCGAGACGGATCGCCGTCATGGTCGCCTCGGTGCCGGTCGACACCAGCCGCACCTTTTCGATCGGCTTCAGATCGCCCACCTGCACGCGCTGCGCGACGAGATCGGCGAGCTCGACCTCGGCCCCCGTCGGAGCACCGAAGGACAGACCACGGGATGCCGCGGACTGCACCGCCCCGACCACCTCGGGGTGCGCATGGCCGAGCAGAGCCGGACCCCACGAGGCGACGAGGTCGACGTATTCGCGACCCGCGGCATCCGTGATCCGCGGGCCGGAGGCCGACTGCACGAACCGCGGCGTGCCGCCCACGGAGCCGTACGCGCGCACGGGCGAGTTCACGCCGCCCGGGATGACGTCTTTGGCGCGAGCGAACCACTGGTCGTTGAGATCGGTCATGCGTCAATTCTCCCAAGTGCGCAGGCGTGAGTCGCCAAGTTTTGTCGCTTCCGCGGACAGCGAAGCGACAAAAGTTGGCGACTCGCGCAAAAAGACGAGTGCTCAGAGCTCGGCGCGGAGCCAGCGGGCGGCCTCGACCGCCCAGTAGGTCAGGATCGCGTCGGCGCCGGCGCGACGGATGCCGAGCAGGCTCTCCATGATCGCGCCCCGGCGGTCGATCCAGCCGTGGGCCGCGGCGGCCTCGACCATCGCGTATTCGCCCGACACCTGGTAAGCCCACACGGGCACGTCGACCGAGGCCTTCACGTCGGCGAGCACGTCGAGGTAGGGCAGCGCCGGCTTGACCATGACGACGTCGGCGCCCTCTTCGACGTCGAGCAGCGCTTCGCGCACGCCCTCGCGGCCGTTGCCGGGGTCGAGCTGGTACGAGCGGCGATCGCCCTTCAGCTGCGAGTCGACCGCCTCGCGGAACGGACCGTAGAAGGCCCCGGCGTACTTCGCCGAGTAGGCGAGGATCAGCGTGTCGGTGAAGCCCTCGGCGTCCAGAGCCTCGCGCACCGCGCCGACCTGGCCGTCCATCATGCCCGACAGCCCCAGCATCGCCGAGCCCGCACGCGCCTGCGCGAGCCCCATGGCGGTGTAGCGCTCGAGGGTCGCGTCGTTGTCGACGGCCCCGTCGTCGCGCAGCACGCCGCAGTGCCCGTGGTCGGTGAACTCATCGAGGCACAGGTCGGTCTGCACGACCACCGCATCGCCGACCTCGGCCACCACGGCCTCGGTGGCGCGGTTCAGGATGCCGTTCGGGTCGTCTGCTCCGGAGCCCACGGCGTCGCGCACCTCGGGCACGCCGAAGAGCATGACGCCGCCGATGCGCTGCTCGGCGGCCTCGGCCACCGCGCGGCGGAGGGAGTCCATCGAGTGCTGCACGATGCCGGGCATCGAACCGATCGGGCTCGGCTCGGTGATCCCCTCGCGCACGAACATCGGCAGCACGAGCTGCGAGGGCACGAGGTGGGTCTCGCGAGCGAGACGACGGACGGCGGGGGTGCGGCGCAGACGCCGCGGGCGGTGCTCGGGGAAGCTCATGAGGTCGATTCGTCGGAGTGCAGGGGGAAGCGGGCGACGGCTTCGATGAGGGAGTCGACGGTCTGGGTCTCGGCCACCACGTCGACGCTCAGACCGGCGCGCTTGGCGTCTTTGGCGGTGCGGGGGCCGATGGCGGCGATGACGGTGGATGCCGGGATCTCGGGGAACTGATCGACGACCTGTTCCGCGACCGAGCCACTGGTGACGAGGATGGCGTTGATGCGGCCCGAGGTCACGTCGGCGGCGATCTTCTCGGTCACCGGCACGCCCACCGTGCGGTACGCGACGACGCTGCGCACGTCGTGGCCGGCCTCGATGAGCAGTCGCGTCAGCACCGGCTTGGCGATCTCGCTGCGCAGGGTCAGCACCTTGCGCGGCTCGGTCTCGATCGCGATCATCTGCTCGGCCATACCCTGAGCGGAGTTGTCCCGCTCGGGCACGAGGTCGACGTGGTACCCGACGGCCTGCATCGCGGCCGCGGTCGTCTCGCCGACGACGGCGACCTTCGTCTCGGCGGGGATGACCGCCTTATAGGCGTACAGCACGTCGACCGTCGTGGCGCTCGTGAGCGTCAGCCAATCGAAGGCACCCGCGGCCAGGTCGGCGAGCGCCTGGTCGAGCGTCGCCTGGTCGTTCGTCGGCGCGAAGTTGATCAACGGCGCGATGACGGGCACCGCTCCGAGCTGTCGAAGACTCGCCGCGACGCCGTCGCCCCAGGGGCCCCCTCGGGGGACGAGGACGCGACGACCGGCAAGAGGTTTCGGCACGCTGCCCGTGGAGGGGTTCGGCGTGTGCTGGTGGCCTTCGTTCATGTGGTCGACTCTCGTGGTACCAGGTCGGCCGCCCCGCGTTCGAGCAACCGACGCGCGGCTTCTTGGCCCGCTCGCGTCGCTCGCGCGATCGGTCCCCCGTCGTCGGCAGCATCTGCTCCATTGCCACTGCCCGTAGTGTCCCCACCATACCCCGGGTCGAGACGCACCGTCCGGTCGATGCCGATCCGTTGCGTTCCATCGAGCGCGTAGACCACCGCCCGCAGGCGCAGGTCGCCCTCCGCGAGCGAGGCGTGGGTGCCGACAGGCGCGCTGCACCCGGCATCGAGGGCGGAGAGCACGGTGCGCTCCGCGGTGATGGCCACCCGGGTGCGTTCGTCGTCGAGCTCGGCGAGGGCCGCGAAGATGTCCGGGTCGATGTCGTCGCGCGTCTCCACCGCCAGCGCCCCCTGCCCCGGAGCGGTCGGCCACTCCGCGAGACCGAGCTCCTCGGCGAGGAGTCCGCCCAGATCTCCTCCGAGCCGCGAGATTCCCGCGGCCGCGAGGATCACGGCATCCAATTCTCCCTCGCGCACCCGGGCGAGACGCGAGTCGACGTTGCCGCGGATGTCGCGGATGTCGAGGCGCGGGTTGTGCCGCAGGGCCTGAGCGATACGACGCGGGGAACCGGTGCCGACCCGCGACCCCGGGGCAAGGGACCCCAGGGCGACACCCTCGCGCGTCACGACGACGTCGCGCGCATCTTCACGAGGGGGCGTCGCAGCGATCACCAACCCGTCGGGCTGCTGCGTCGGCAGGTCTTTGAGCGAGTGCACGAGGAAGTCGCAGCGGTCCGCCGCGAGGGCCTCGCGCAGCCCGTTCGCGAAGACTCCGCGCCCGCCCAGCTGCGACAGCGAGGCGCGGTTGACGTCGCCTTCCGAGACGATCGGCACCAGCTCGACGGAACGACCGGATGCCGCGGACACGGCGTCGGCGACTATCTGCGACTGCGTCATCGCCAGGGTGCTGCGGCGAGTGCCGAGGCGCAGAGGCGCACTCACTGAAGGATCTCGGGGATCTCGTCGAGCGTGACCAGACGGCCGGTGTAGAACGGCACCTCTTCGCGCACGTGGCGGCGGGCCTCGGTGTAGCGGAGGTCGCGCATCATGTCGACGAGGTCGGTCAGGACGTCGGCCTCCATGGGCAGGAGCCACTCGTAGTCGCCCAAGGCGAACGAGGCGACCGTGTTGGCGATGACGCCCTTGTAGGCCGAGCCCTTCTTACCGTGCTCGATGAGCATCTCGCGACGCTCGGCCTCGGGCAGGAGGTACCACTCGTAGCTGCGGACGAAGGGGTACAGGCACAACCACTGCTGGGCCTCGATGCCGCGGAGGAAGCCGGGCACGTGCGAGCGGTTGAACTCCGCGTCGCGGTGCACGCCCATGGCGTTCCACGTGGGCAGGAGATTCTTCAGCAGGTCGGTGCGACGCAGGCGTCGCAGGTCGCGCTGAAGGGCCTGGGGGTCTTCGCCGTGGAGCCAGACCATGAGGTCGGCGTCGGCGCGCAGACCACTGACGTCGTAGAAGCCGCGGACGGTGACTCCGTCGGCCTCGACGAGCGAGACGAGGTCGGCGAGTTCGGTCGCGTCGGCGGCGGTGACCGGGTTCTCGGGATCGCGGCGGAAAACCGCCCACAGCGTGTACACGGAGGAGGAGCTGTCGTCGGACATACTTCCAGTCTCGTCCGGTCGGGGCGGCGGTCCAAACCGGTTGACTCGCCGCCGAACCACCGACAGGTGCGCCGGCGGCATCGGCGACCCCACGGCCACCGCCCGGTGCGTCCGCGACACCGCGACCACGGGCCGACCCGCGACGACGAAGCGGCCCGACCCCCGAAGGAGGCGGGCCGCTTCGCGGAGTCTCAGCGCGTGTAGGCGCGGACGATGCCCCAGACGGCGAGACCGACGAGCGCGGCGACGCCGGCGACCGCAGCCGCGGCTGCCCCGGGGTTCTGCTGCGCCTTCTCGCGCACCTCGCCGACGGTCCGGTCGATGGCCTCGCTGACGCGACGCGGGGCGTTGGCCTTCACCTCGATGGCGGCCAGCGCCGCTTTGAGCTCGGCGCGCGCCGACTGCACCGGGTCGGTGATCCCCAGGGGAACCGCGGTGCGGGGGACGGGGACGGGGCGATCAATACTCATCGCGGGCCTCTTTCACGATGCGGACGTCTTCGGAGATGGCCTTGCCCGGGTTCTCGCGGTTCGAGAGCTTCTTGAAACGCAGGTACCCCAGCAGGGCCAGGATCGCGGTGATGACGATCATCACGCCGAACACGACGAGCGCGGACAGCCACACCGGCCACCACGACGAGAGCCCCGCGATGACGAAAGCGAAGAAGACGGGAATGGCCCAGAAAACGACGATCAAGGCACCGACGAACCACCCGGCGCCGATGCCGGCGTCCTTGGCGGTGCGCTGCGCCCACGCCTTCGCGCCGTTGATCTCGGCGACGACGAGGTTGCGCACCAGTTCGGGGATGTCCCCGATGAGGGTGAACAGGCTGTCGTCGGAACGATCGCGGAATCCGCGCGGAGTGGTCATGCGTCAGCTCCCGGACGAGGTGGAGCCGCTCTTGGCCGCACGCGCCCGCGTGGTGGCCGACTTCTCCGCCTGCTTGGCGTCGTCGACGGAGTCCTCGACGACGTCGGCGACCTCGTGGGCCGACTGCTTGGCGGCACGTCCGGCGCGCTCGGCGCGCTCCTGCACGGTGCCCGAGCCGCTCGCGGCACCGGTGACCGACTTCGCGCCCTTCCACACCACGCCGGGAACGGACTTCAGGGCCGAGATACCGAAGGCCTTGACCTTCTCGACCTGTCCCTGGACGACGGGCTGGTCCCAGACCTTCGCGGCCTGAGTCTTGATCTGCTCGTACCGGTCGCGCCCTGCCCGTGCGCCGAGCACGTAGCCCGCCACGAGTCCGACGACGAGTGCTGCTTTGCCCCTCATGGGGTCTCCTCACGCTCGAACGAGTGCTGGTCGAGTCTCACAGTAGTCATGTATGCCGTGCTCGGCATCCACCCTTGACAGCCGGGCGGACTTGGTCGAGAGAGTGCGAGGTCAGCTCGTCCAGAGGGCGTCGCTGCGCACGCGATCGGCCTCATCGCGGGCGTCGGGGATGACCTGGGCGAGGCCCGTGCCCGAGATCCACGCGCCGGTCGCCCCGAGGCCCGGAACCGCGCGTACGGCACCGCGCGCGGCGGCGGTCTCGGCCGCCCGCCCGATGGTCGCCGCGGGCTGCGACTGCACGTATAGCACGCGATGCGCGTCCCGGAGGGCGGATGCCGACAGCTCGACGCCGAGCATCGCGGAGGCCTCCGAGAGGGCCAGGGCTGCCGCCGCATCGTCGTCGAGAGCGGCGGTCGCGGGCTCTTCGCCCTGAGCACCGAACGAGACGCGCACCACGTGGACGCCGGGCTCGGCGGCATCCCGGACCCAGTCCCATTTCGCGGTGGAGTGCGTGAGGGCCTTCGCGACGTGGCTGCCGGGAACGGTGAGGACGCCGGTTCCGCGCGGAGCCCGGTCGAGAGTGGGGGCGTGCACCACGAGGGTCACGACCTCGACGACCGGGGCGGCCGGATCGCCCACCTCGAGGCCGGGGACCACGGGCGCGAGCAGTTCGCGGGCGGGCCCCTCGGGCAGGGCGACGATGACGGCGCGCGCCACGAGCGGTTCGTCGTCGACCGAGGTGGTCACCGTCCAGCCGTCGTCGGTCTTCTCGAGAGCCCGCGCGGCGACGCCCGTGCGCACCTCCACGCCGCTCTCGACCAGGGCGGCGACGAGAGCGTCGACGAGGCGGGACATCCCGCCGGCGATGCCCTCGACCGCGCCCCCGGGGGCGGGAGTCTTCGAGGCCCCGCCGGACACGACGGGAACGTCCGACGCGGGAGCGTCTGCGGGGCGCGCAGCCGCCCGGCTCGCACGCAGATCGGCGACGGCGCCCGTGAGCGAGCCCGTCCGTGTCAGAGCCGCGTTCAGACCGGGAGCCGCGAGGTCGATGTCGATGTCGTCGGGGCGGGCCGAGTAGACCCCGCTCGTGACCGGTGCGACCAGCCGGTCGAGCACACGCGCGCCCAGCCGCGACCGCACGAGCTTACCGAGGCTGTGCGCGTGCCCGATCGTGAGCGGCGGCCGGAGGCGGTCCAGGTACGCGCGCCACGCCCCCGACCAGCCGATGACACGTCGCACGTCGGGGGCGAAGGGGTTGTCCGGGATGCCGAGCACCCCGCCCTTCGGCAGCGGCGCCGCCCCGACTCCCGGCACACCCGCGACCCACGCCCCGGCCGGGTTGGGGGAGACGATGTCGTCGGCGAGACCGAGCTCGTCGAGGAGTCTGCGCACGATTCCGCCGCGCGTCGCGAAGCTCTCGGCGCCGACGTCGAGGGTCATCCCGCCGACCTCGGCGGTCCGCAGGACCCCGCCGAACACCTCGGAGGCCTCGAGGACCGTGACCTTCAGGCCGACCTTGGCGCATTCGCGCGCCGCGACCAGACCCGAGATCCCGCCGCCGACGACGATCACCCGCGTCTCGTGCGCGTGACGCACGAGACGATCGAGGGGCTCGCTCACGCGTCCTCCCCGTGAGCGCGGGCGACGACGCGGGTCAGCACCTCGGGGTCGGTGTCGGGCGGCACGCCGTGCCCGAGGTTGAGGATGTGCGCGCGGGCCGCGCGACCGCGGGCGAGGACGTCGTCGACGTGCGCGGCCAGGACCGGCCACGGAGCGCCCAGCAGCGCCGGGTCGAGGTTTCCCTGCAGCGTCACGCCCGGGCCCACGATCGCCGCGGCCTCGTCGAGCGGCATGCGCCAGTCGACCCCCACCGCGTCGGCGAGACCGCCCAGGCGCATGTCGTCGAGAAAGGCCCCCGTGCCCACGCCGAAGTGGATGCGGGGGACCTCGATCCCCTCGAGGGCGGCGTGAGAATGCGGGGCGATGAACTCGCGGAACGTGGCGGGCGAGAGCGACCCCGCCCACGAGTCGAAGAGCTGCACGGCCTGGGCACCGCCGTCGATCTGCGCGTCGAGGAACGCGCGCGAGACCTTCGACAGCCACCCGGCCAGACGGTGCCAGGACTCCGGGTCGGCGTGCATCATGCCGCGCGCCCGCAGGTGCTCCTTGCTCGGCCCACCCTCGACCAGGTAGGCGGCGAGAGTGAAGGGCGCCCCGGCGAAGCCGATGAGGGGAACGGCCTCGTCGAGCTCAGCGGTCACGCGACGGGCGGCCTCGCGCACGGGCTCGGCCGCCGCGGCGACGTCGTCGGGGTCGATCGCGGTGATCCGCGCCACGTCGTCGGCGGTGCGGACGGGGTCGGCGAAGACCGGGCCGCGGCCGGGCTCGATCACGACGTCGACGCCGGCCAGACGCAGCGGCACGACGATGTCGCTGAAGAAGATCGCGGCGTCCACTTTGTGACGGCGGATCGGCTGGAGGGTGATCTCCGCCGCGAGGTCGGGGGTCAGGCACGCGTCGAGCATGCGCGTGCCCACGCGCAACTCCCGGTACTCGGGCAGGGAGCGCCCGGCCTGCCGCATGAACCACACCGGCTGCCGCTCGGGGCGATCGCCACGGAGGGCACGGAGCAGGGGCGCGTCGAGGGAGGCCATGGCATCCATCCTCCCACCCGCCCCGCGGGAGCACGTGGGATGCCTTGACGTCGAGAGGCCACCCGGAATACCCCGAGGAAGCCGGGCGTAGAATATGGACGTGCTGCTGTGCGTCAGCGCGAGTCACAAGACCGCGTCCTTCGATCTCCTCGAGCGGCTCAGCGTACCCGCGACACCCGTCGCCCCTCTGATCGCCGAGCACGACGAGTGCGTCCAGGGCGCCGTCGTGGTGGCGACCTGCAACCGCTTCGAGGCCTACGTCGACATGGACGAGCCCGTCACCGCGGCCGTCGCCCTCGGCATCGAGGCCACCCTCGCGGCCATCGAGTCCGCCACGGGCGTCCCGGCCGGCGAGCTCGAGGGCTCGTACACCGTCCTCGGCGGCAGCGACGTGGCCGAGCACCTCTTCTCGGTGGCATCCGGTCTCGAATCCGTCGTCGTCGGCGAGGGCGAGATCGCCGGTCAGGTGCGCCGCGCGCTCAACGAGTCCCGCCAGCTCGGCACCACCTCCGCCGAACTCGAGCGCCTGTTCCAGCGCGCCTCCGAAGCGCAGCGCGGCGTCAAGAACTCCACCGCGATCGGCCGCGCCGGACGCTCCCTCGTGCGCCTCGGCCTCGAGCTCGCCGACAGCCGCATCACCGACTGGTCGACCCAGCGGGTTCTGCTCGTCGGCACGGGCGCCTACGCCGCCGCCACGGTCGCGGCCCTCCGCGACCAGGGCGCCGAAGACATCTCGGTGTACTCGCCCTCGGGCCGGGCCGCGAAGTTCTCGGCCAAGCACGGTCTGCGCGCGATCTCGGCCGAGACCTTCCCGAGCGTCGTCGCCCACTCCGACCTCGTGATCACCTGCACCACCAGCGAGAACCACGTCCTCAGCGCGGCGACCTTCGCCGCGGGTCGCGGCGCGTTCGAGGCCGCGGTCGACGAGGCCGCGGGCGTCTGCCCCGTCGACCACATCGCGCGTCGCCTCGTGATCGACCTGGGTCTGCCCCGCAACGTCGACCCCGACGTCGCCACGGTTCCCGGCGTCGACCTGCTCGACCTCGAGACCATCCGCCTGCACGCCCCGCTCGAAGAGCTGCAGGCCACCGACGCCGCGCGCGACCTCGTGCGCGACGCCGCCCGCCGCTTCGCCTCGGTCGGCGAGCGCAAGAACATCACCCCCGCCGTCGTGGCCCTGCGCGCGCACGTCTTCGGCGTGCTCGACGCCGAGGTCGCCCGCGTGCGCGCCCGCGGCGACGAGGGCGGTCAGACCGAGCAGGCGCTCCGTCACCTCGTCGGCGTGCTGCTGCACACCCCGACCACCCGCGCCCACGAGCTCGCCGAGACCGGCCGCGCCGACGAGTACATCGACGCCCTGTCGGCTCTCTTCGGCATCGAGGTCGCCGAGCCCGCGGCCTCCGCCCCCGCGCGTCGCGACATCGCCGACGCGGGCTGACTCCCCGCCTGATCCCGGGTCCTCGGGCAGGATGGATGCCGTGAGCACACCGGCATCCGAGGTCTATGTCGTCGCGGGAGAACCCCGCCGCGGCAATGCGCTGCGCTGGGTGGCGACGTTCGCCCTGGGCCTGCTGCACATCGAGGACGACGCTCCCTCGGTGAGCGAGACCGTCATCCGTCGCGTCGACGGGTCGCTCGTGAAGCGGCTGAAGCCCGGAAGCGTCGCGCACTTCGAGGTGCAGATCAGCGAGGCGACGGAGGATCTGCTCGAGATGGATGCCGTGCCGTTCGCTCGGAAGTGGATCGCCGACCCGGCTTGAGGGCTGCGCCTGCGGGTGTCGCGGGAGAATGAGCGTATGAGCCTGCGCATCACCGACGACCCCGCCGCGGACGAGCTGCTGTCGAGCAACCCGCTCGCCCTGCTGATCGGCATGCTGCTCGACCAGCAGGTCGCCATGGAGACGGCGTTCGCCGGCCCGCTGAAGATCCAGGAGCGCACCGGATCGATGGATGCCGGCGCCATCGCGCACCAGGACCCCGACGCGTTCGCCGCCGCGTTCTCGCAGTCGCCGGCCGTCCATCGCTACCCGGGATCGATGGCGGGGCGCGTGCAGGCGCTCTGCGCGGCGATCGAGGAGGACTGGGACGGCAAGGCCGAGAACCTCTGGACGCGCGACGCCCCCGACGGCAAGACCGTGCTCAGGCGCCTGAAGGCGCTGCCGGGCTTCGGCGAGCAGAAGGCGAAGATCTTCCTCGCGCTGCTCGGCAAGCAACGCGGCTTCGACGGCGCCGGCTGGCGGGAGGCCTCGGCCCCCTACGGCGAAGAGGGCTCGTTCCGCTCCGTGGCCGACATCGTGAGCCCGGAGTCGCTCACCAAGGTGCGCGAGCACAAGCGCGCCGCGAAGGCCGCGGCGAAAGAAGCGAAGGCGAAGTAGGAACGCGCTCCCTCACCGAAGAGATCTGATCGCGAGGGCCACCGCCCTCACCTCCCGGATGCGGCGCTCGTACGTCGCCGCGATCACGATGAGGAGCACGCCGGCGATGCCGAGCCACAGCCACCAGAGGCCGGACGCGCTCTCGTAGAGCGACGCGATCCACGGCCAGAGCTGGGCGACGGCGTGGACGATCAGCACGATCCCGCCGAGCAGAACCGGGGCCTGCCAACGGAACCGCGCGCCGACCAGCAGCGTCAGCAGAGCGACGACGCCGAGCGCGAGGACGCGCCACAGCGCGTTGCCGCTCGAAAAGTCGAACAGCAGCGAGGGGATAAGCAGGAGCGCCAGGCCGATCCCGAGCGCCGGCCACGTCCGCACCGCGGGACGCTGACGGAGGGTCCGGATGCCGTGGATCAAGAGCGCCACGGCGAGGGGGGTCGTGATCGCCTCGACGGGATCGGCACTGCCGAGAACGATCGCCAAGAGGCCGAGGACGGCCGACAGACCGATCGCGGTCCACCGCACCGCCGCACCCTGCCACCACAGCCCGAGGGCGAGGACGGCGACGAGCGTGACGATCAGACGCAGCGGGCCCTCGCCCGTGGCCGAGAGCCGGGTAGCGGTGAGGACCACCGCGACCGCGGGAGCGGCGATCGCGAGCGCCTGCGACACCCCGGGCAGGACGTCCGCGCGCCGACGGTGGAGGAGAACGCCGACGACCACCAGAGGAACGGTCGCGGCGACGAGCCACACGTCGAACAGGGCGGTCACGAGCTCGTGCAGGGCGCGCAGCGACGCGGCCACGATCAGGCCGAGCGAGGCGACGCCGATCACCGGGGTTGCCAGCGGGGCGAGCGCGCCGCGGAAAAGAACGGCTGCGATCACCAGCACGGCGACCGCCGCGAGCGTCACGCCGATCGCGCGCACCGGCGACGCGTCGGCGATCGCCGCGGACGGCAGGAGCCCGACCGCCGCACCGCCGACGGCGAACAGCACCGAGGCCGGGGCGACCGGGCGGCGGCGATCGAGGAGGGCGGCGGCGATCCACACGAGCGCGAGAGGCACGGTGGCCCACTCGATCGGGCGGACATCCGCCCCCACGCCGATGAGGGCGACGAGCCCCGCTCCGGAGTGCGCGGTGATCGCGAGCGGCATCCCCCCGAGCCGGTGACGCACGCGCAGGGCGGCGACACCGACGGCACCGAGCACCGCGACGGCGATCACCATGCGCCCGATCGGCCCGCCGTCGACGGCGACCAGCACGGCCGATCCGAGCGCGAGCAGCACGGCGGCGCCGACCAGAGCGTTGCGCGCGGACGACGCCGCCCACGGGGCCGGGCGTCGCGCGACGCCCACGGCGGCAGCGCCGATCGCCACGACCGACACCACGACGACGAGATCCGCGATGCCGATGCCACCCCGCTCGACGGAGAAGAGGAGCTGTGCGACCGTGAGCAGCACGAGCGAGAGCGCTCCCGCGGCTCCGACCGCGACGGGGAGTTCATCGGGGGTCCGTGGAGGACGCACCCAACCCCCGACCACCAGAACCGCGGCCGAGAGGAGCGCGACCGCCAGCACGTGGACGAGGTCGCCCGAGGCCGAGAGGGCGCTGGGAGCGAGCGCGACGGTGGTCCCCGCGGCGGCGATCACCGCTGGGACGACCGCGGAACGGTTCTCTCCCACCCGCCGCGCCCGCTCATGGCCGGCCGCGATGCCGAGCACCGCGATACCGACCGGCACGGTGAAGAGCTCGACGGTCTCGGTCTGCTGCCAGAGCAGCCGCGTCCACAGCGCGAGGGTGCCCAGGACGAGCGCGAGCCAGATGAGGTGTCGGCGGGGCCCGCGAGAGCGGAAGAGGCCGTCGCCGTCGGTCGCCCACAGCACAGCGGCCACCGCCGCGAGCAGCAGCGGAAGCCACCGGACTCCCTGCGAGGGAACGACGACGATCGACAGAGCGGCCACGAGCGCGGCCCCCACGTCAAGGCAGGCGCGGGTGGACGGGTCGGTGCGGAGCACGCGCAGGCCCGCCGCGGCACTGACGACGGCGATCGCCGCGTAGACGATGGCCGTCACCAGCGGCAGCGGGTCGATCAGCCGGAGCGCGGAACCGGCCGCGCCCGCGACGAGCAGGGGCGTCATGACCGCCGCGAAGGGCCGCGCGACGCGCCATGGCAGGTAGGGCGTCGTGAGGACGGCCGCCGACGCGACCGCGGCGACCAGCGCCGACGCGAGCATCCACACGTCGGTCGCGGTGCCCGCGCGGAACCACAGCGCGGGGGCGGCGACCACCACGATCGCCGCCAGAGCGGTGACCACGCCGGCGCTTCGTTGCGCGACGTCGAGACCCCACCGGTGGAAGAGCGGGGCGACGAGAGCGACGAGACAGAGGGATGCCATCGCGAAAGGAACCGTCGTCGGGGTGGCCCCGTCGACGACGAGGTCGGCTCCGGCGCGCAACGCCCCGGGAACGAGGACGGCGCTCCCCGTCAGGAACAGGACGACCGCAATCGCGGACGGCACCCGGATACTCGGATGCGCTCCGGCCACCGCGGCGAGCACGGCCGCGACCACGACGCTGCACAGCCCCCAGGCGAGCGGAGAGGAGAACGACGACACCCACCCTGCGCCGAGGGCGAGGCAACCCCCGACCGCGGCGAGGGCGATGTCGCCGCGACGGCGGCGGAGGACGACGACGGCGACCACGGCGAGCGCCAGGTACCAGGCGACCACGAGGATCAGGACGCGCAGCTGGGGTCCCGCGAGCAGGGCGACGGCCGCCCCGGCGATCAGCACGGGGGTCCGGCGCTGCGCCCACGATCCCGACAGACGCCAGACCACGGCGGCGAGCACGACGATGGCCGCGAGGGCGATCACGGCCGCCGTGCTGACGGCATCCGGGGCATCGAGATCGAGGGCGGAGCGCCCGAAGACGACGATCGACCGACCCAGGACGGTGCCGACGGCATCCATCGCGCCGACCAGGGGCAGGATCGCGGCGACAGCGGCGGAGATCGCCGCAGCCAGCGAAGCGACGACGACGGTCGTCCGCCCGAGGCCCGGAGTCGCGCGACGCGCGGCGACGTCGAGCCCCAACGCGACGGCCGAGGCGACGAGCACCGGGACGGTGACGGACAGGGTCGCGTCGGCCGCACGGATGATCGTGCCCGCGATCCCCAGCCCGAGGACGACGACCGCTGCCACCGCGGCCGTCGACGCCAGGCGCGCGGCACCTCGGCGCGCGAGCGACCGGGCGTGGAGAGCGAGACCGAGGGAAAGCGCCGCGCCGAGGACCGCGGGCGTCGCCGTGCTGCGCGGGTCGACGATCAGGGCGGAGGTCATCGCGACGACCGCACCGACGGCGGCGAGAGCCCGGACGACCGCGATCTCGATCGTCAACGCCGGGCGCGGAGCCCGGGCGAGGAGCGGCGCGAAGGGGGCCGCGAGGGCCAGGAGCAGCAGGATGAGCCCCCACGCGTACCACCCGAGGGCCGCATCCCGCGTGAAGAGACCGGCGACCAGCATCGCGGGCCCGACCGCGAGGGCCGCGACAGCGACCGAGAGCGGGGCGCGCAGGCGCGACAGACGCGACCAGCCCACGAACGCGGCACCCGCGGCCACCGTCGTCGCGCCCCAGTACACGCTCGGTTCGAGGCTCGCCGCCCCGCCCAGGTCGTTGGCTCGGACGGCCCAGACGTCGAGGGCCACGAAAGCGATCCCGAGCAGCGCGATGCCCTCGGAGGTGGCACCGAGGCCCCGACGGCGCAAGAGCGAGGCGGTGGCGATGATCGCCGCCGTGACGAGTCCGATGATGACGGAGCGCAGGACGAGCCCGCCACTGATCCACGCGACGGTGAGGAAGAAGGCCGCAGCCACGGCGAGAAGCACCACGCCGACCGACAGGAGGAAGACCTGGACGCTCGAACGGCGGGGCGCGGCCGGCCCCGCGGGGACGGGTGCGGCCGGCTCCACCGGAGGACCACCGTCGAACGGCGGCGCAGCCGGGAAGCCTGCGCTCGGCTCGACCAGCGGCCCCGGGGGAATCGTCGGCCCCGACGGCGGTGCGAACGCCACGTCGGCGGCTGCGGCGGGCGCCGACGCCGTCGTCGAGAGCGATGCGGGCTCGGCCGTCACGGAGTCACCCGGGGGCATCGCGACCGGCGACGGAGGCGCGGGGGACGGAAACACCGGGGACGGCAGCACCGGGTGAAGCTCGGACGACGGGGGAGCCGGCATCCGTTCCTCTTCTGCCCGGGCAGCCGCGGTCTCCGCATCGCGGTGCACCCGCATGAGGACGTCGGCGCGCTCGTCGACCAGCTCCACGATTCGCTGCGACAGGTTGAGCACCCGCGTCGTGCGCGCATCGGTCAGGTCGAGTCCGCACGAGGCGCACGGCGACACGGTGATGGGTGCGAAGCACGACGGGCAGCGCGATGTGTCGACGAGCGCCCCCGGCTGCTCGGGCCAGGCGATGCCCGACACTGCTCCCCCGTGATCGACTTCCGTCATCGTGCCCCCTCGGCGTCGGTCGTCGACCCAGGCTAGCGAAGTCCGGCCGTCGCACCGGGGTCATGCACAGCGGCGGTTCCTCCCCAGCCCGGGGGGCACCCGATCCCCAACGACGGAAGACCGGATGCCACGGCCTCGGGCCACGGCATCCGGTCTTCGCTGAATCGGGTCAGGCTCCCCGCAGGCGCTCCGCCAGGTAGCCGTGCAACGCGTCGAGGCCGATGCGCTCCTGGCCCATGGTGTCGCGGTCGCGCACGGTCACGGCGTTGTCGTCGAGGGAGTCGAAGTCGACCGTGACGCAGAACGGGGTGCCGATCTCGTCCTGGCGACGGTAGCGGCGGCCGATCGCGCCCGCGTCGTCGAAGTCGATGTTCCACCCGGCCGCGCGCAGCGTGTCGGCGACCTCGCGGGCCAGCGGCGACAGGCGCTCGTTGCGCGAGAGCGGGAGCACGGCGACCTTGACGGGCGCGAGGCGGGGGTCGAGCTTGAGCACCGTGCGGGTGTCGGTGCCGCCCTTGGCGTTGGGCACCTCTTCTTCGCGGTACGCGTCGACGAGGAAGGCCATCATCGCGCGCGTCAGACCGAACGAGGGCTCGATGACGTAGGGCGTGTACTTCTCGCCCGATGCCTGGTCGAAGAACGTGAGCGACTGGCCCGACGCCTCGGAGTGGCTCTTGAGGTCGTAGTCGGTGCGGTTGGCGACGCCCATGAGCTCGCCCCACTCCTTGCCCGGGAAGCCGAAGCGGTACTCGACGTCGATCGTGCCGGCCGAGTAGTGCGCGCGGTCGTCTTCAGGGACGTCGAAACGCTTCATGTTCTCGGGGTCGATGCCGAGCTCGATGAACCAGTTCCAGCAGGCCTCGACCCAGTGCTCGAACCACTCGTTCGCCTCGGCCGGCGGGGTGAAGTACTCGATCTCCATCTGTTCGAACTCGCGCGTCCGGAAGATGAAGTTTCCGGGGGTGATCTCGTTGCGGAAGGCCTTGCCGACCTGGCCCACGCCGAACGGGGGCTTGCGACGCGATGCCGTGAGCACGTTCGAGAAGTTCACGAAGATGCCCTGCGCGGTCTCGGGGCGCAGGAAGTACAGGCCCGACTCGTCGTCGACGACGCCGAGGTAGGTCTTGACCAGGCCCGAGAACGACTTGGGCTCGGTGTACTGCCCCTTGGTGCCGCAGTTGGGGCAGGGCACGTCGGCCAGGCCGTTCTCGGCCTTGCGGTTCTTGCGCGCCTCGAAGTCCTCGATGAGGGTGTCGGCGCGGAAGCGCTTGTGGCAGCTCAGGCACTCCACGAGGGGGTCGGTGAAGGTGGCGACGTGGCCCGAGGCCTCCCACACGCGCTTGGGCAGGATGATGCTCGAGTCGAGCCCGACCATGTCGCCGCGACCGCGGACGAAGGTCTGCCACCACTGCCGACGGATGTTCTCTTTGAGCTCGGTGCCGAGGGGGCCGTAGTCCCATGCGGAGCGCGAACCGCCGTAGATCTCACCGGCCTGGAAGACGAACCCGCGATGGCGGGCGAGGGCGATGACCTTGTCGAGGCGGGACTGTTCGGCCACGGTGGCTCCAATGGTCGGGAAAGCTGTGGGGTTCGAGCGCGAGTGCGCGGCATCCAGTTTATCGAAGAGGCCCGCGCCCGCCCGGCCGCCCGGCGGACGTCACCGCGTGATGCGCTCGCGACGCACGGTGAACTCCTCGAGCGCGGCTTCATCGATCTCGACGCCGAGCCCCGGGCCCGTCGGCACGCGCACGTGCCCGTCCTCGATCACGGCCGGCTCGGTCACGATGTCGCGGGTGTAGAAGCGGGCGGATGCCGAGATGTCGCCCGGCAGCGTGAACCCGGGCAGGGCCGCGAGCGCCGCGTTGGCCGCGCGGCCGATGCCGGTCTCGAGCATGCCCCCGCACCACACGGGAACGCCCGCGGCGAGCGCGCGGTCGTGGATCGCGACGGCCTCGAGGTAGCCGCCCACGCGCCCCGCCTTGATGTTGATGATCGCGGCAGACCCGAGGGCGAGGGCGTCGGCGGCGGCCTTGTCGCTCACGATCGACTCGTCGAGGCAGACGGGCGTCGACAGGCGCTTCGCCAGGGTCGCGTGATCGACCAGGTCGTCCTCCTGCAGGGGCTGCTCGATGAGCAGCAGGTCGAAGCGGTCCAGTTCGGCGAGGGTGTCGGCATCCTGAAGCGTGTACGCGGAGTTGGCGTCGACCTGCAGCGGAATACCGCCGAAGGCCGCGCGGACGGCGGCCGTGTCGTCGATGTCGCGACCGGGCTTGATCTTGATCTTGATGCGCACGTACCCCTCGTCGAGGTAGCCGCCGACGGCCGCGACGAGAGCCTGCGGGTCGCTCTGGATGCCGACCGAGACGCCCGAGGGCACCCTGTCTTTCTCGGCGCCGAGGTACTCGCCGAAGCTGCGGTTCTCGGCCCGCAGGGCCGCGTCGATCACCGCGAGCTCGAGACCGGCCTTCGCCATGCGGTGACCGACGACGTGGTGCAGCGCTCCGGCGACCTCCTCGGGTGCCACGGTCCGACGCGCGAGCAGCGCCGGGGCGAGGAAGCGGGTCAGCACGTCCCACGCGCCCTGCGTGTACTCGCTCGAGTACGACGGTTCGGACTGCGTCACCACTTCTCCCCAGCCGCTGCCGTCGGGCGTCTCGGCGGTGACGATGATGACCTCGCGCACGGTCTCGGTGCCGAACGAGGTGGTGAAGGGCGACACGAGCGGCATGTGCAGCACGCGCAGGTCGACGGCATCGAGGGTCACGGGCGCGGCGGGGCGGATCAGCGGCATGACGGCAGGCTAGCGGGGGCGGCGGCACAACGCAGGAGACGCGGACGCCGGCCCCCGGCATACGGCCCCGCAGCCGGGACGGCCGAGCAATTCTCCTGCGTTGTGTCGCGGCACCCCGGCACAACTCCTGCAGAACGGGCGCGGAGGGGGAGGACCGGCGCCCGAGCCGGGGGAATCGCAGGAGTTGTGCACGCCACCCTTGCCCGACCCGCCGCGCCTGCGTCAGTCGGCCGGTGGCTTCCGCGCCCGGCCGACCCGCGACCGTAACGCCCGCGCCCGGCCGTGGCAAGGCCGCCGATGCCGCTGCCGCCCGCGCGTAGCGTCGGCCGCATGAGCGCTGACTTCACCCCCCGCCACGCGATCGTCACCGGCTCCGACTCGGGCATCGGCGCGGCCACGGCCCTCGCCCTCGCCTCCGCCGGGATGGACGTCGCCGTCACCTACCACTCCGACAAGGACGGCGCCGAAGAGACCGCCGCGGCCGTGCGCGAGCGCGGCGTGAAGGCGATCGTCGCGCAGTTCGACGCGACCGACTTCGACACGGTTCCGGATGCTGTGAACGCCATGGCCGACGAGCTCGGCGGCCTCGACGTGTTCGTCAACAACGCCGGAGGCGGTATCGGCGGCACCTTCCTCGACCTCGACTTCGACACCTGGCGCACCGACATCTCGCTCAACCTCGACGGGGCGTTCCTCGCCCTGCACACCGCCGCCCGCCGCATGGTGAAGGCGGGCAACGGCGGACGCCTGATCGTCGTGTCGAGCGTGCACGAGCACCAGCCGCGCGTCGGCTCGGCCCCCTACGTCGCCGCCAAGCACGGCGTCGGCGGACTCATCAAGACGATGGCCCTCGAGCTCGGCCCGTACGGCATCACCGCCAACGCGGTCGCGCCCGGCGAGATCGCCACCCCCATCAACGACATGTCGGCCGAAGACGCCGAGCGCACCCACCGCCCCGGCATCCCCCTGGGTCGCCCCGGAAAGCCCGACGAGGTCGCCGATGTCATTCGCTTCCTCGCCTCGCGCGAGAGCGCCTACGTCACCGGAGCCAGCTGGGTCGTCGACGGCGGAATGCTGCACATGGGCCCGCAGGCGGGCTCGCACATGGAGTCGGACGCCTGGCGCTCGGCCGGCGAGAAGGAGTGATCACCGTGAGCGACGAGAAGAGCTTCGAAGAGAACCGTCACGACCAGCTGACGAGCGCGCCGAAGGCGACGGAGGAAGACGCAGCTCCCCGCTTCGACGTCAGCGAGCACGACGGGATCACGCGGATCGACATCCGCGACGACGCGGCCGTGCGGCCGGGTCCGGGCCAGGGCGACCCGGCAGCCGAGAAGGACACCCCGATCACCGAGCAATGACGCCCCCGCGTCCCGGCGCGAGAATGCGGCCCCGTCTCAACCGACGACGAGGTACCCGCGGCGATCGAAGCCACCGATCCGCCGACCGGATGCCAGGTGCCGCCGTAGCTCGTCGCGCACGCGCCGACGCCACTCGGCGGCTGCCGCCGGGTCGCTCGAGCGCAGGGCCTCGATGTCGTCGGGCACGGGCACGACGGCCGAGATCCCGGCATCCGTCGGGGTGGGCGCGGGAGGTTCGGCGAGAGCCCACGACACCATCAGGCGGTCGGACTCGTCGCCGCGGTTCACCGCGTCGGCCATCTCGCCGTACTGGTTCACGAGGTAGTCGGTGACGCGCGCGCCCAGCACCGCGAGGTTGAAGTGGGCGTTGCGACCGACGAGCGGGTCGAACGTCCAGGTGATGCGGCCGACGCCGCGCTCGAGCGCCCACTCGCGCTGGTGGTTCTTCAGCTGTCGGCCCAGTCCGCGCCCCTGATATCCGGGGACGATGCCGGTGATGTGCGAGTGCATCGACCTCTCGGCGGGCGGGCCGAAGAACGCCGCCGAGGCGCCGATCATCCGGTCGCCGTCGTAGAGGCCGACGACGTAGTTTCCGGCGTGCTCGAGAGCCCGCAGGATGTTCGCCGGCATGGTCCCGTGCTCACCCCAGACCCGGTCGAGCACACCCGCGGCCTCGTGGATGGCCTCGACGGTGTCGAGGGTCCGGATGTCGATGTCGCTCATGCTCTCGAGTCTCGCACCGCGGCGCGGGCGCGTCAGCGCGGCAGCACCCCGCCGACGTGACGGATGGTCCGCCCGCGCTCGATGACGATCGCGATCCCGCCCACGAGCCACAGCGGCACCTGCGTCAGGAAGGCGAGACGGAACGCGTCGAGCGAGTACGTCTCGGGGCTTCCTGCACCCTGCACGTCCATCGCGATGCCGATGAACAGGATGGCCAGGAGGGCCGCGAGGAATCCGCCGCCGTTGACGATGCCTGTCGCCGTGCTGAGGCGGTGACTGGGGGTGAACGTACGCGCGTGATCGAACGCGATCATCGACGCCGGCCCCCCGGTCGACAGCGCGAACATCAGCACGACGAGCAGCCACACGGGCGCGGGCCCGGGCCAGACGATCACGACGATCCACATGACGGCCTGGAACACCACGGTCGGCAGCACGAGCCAGCGCGAACGGCGGGTGGGATGCCGACTCGACAGCGCCCCGATCACGGGGCCGCTGAGGATGCTGAAGAGCACGAGCGAGGTCATCACGAGAGACGCGGTGGCGGGGGCGAGGCCCTCG
Source organism: Microbacterium testaceum (assembly GCF_029761935.1). NCBI lineage: Bacteria > Bacillati > Actinomycetota > Actinomycetes > Micrococcales > Microbacteriaceae > Microbacterium > Microbacterium testaceum. The sequence goes on along the minus strand of NZ_CP121699.1, from coordinate 2,409,327 downwards.
CCCGCGGTGAGGAAGGGGAAGCCCCACAGCAGCATGAACGCCGTGCCCGCGAAGGGAGTGGCGAAGTGCGACCAGAAGCCGAGACGCGTGCCGGGGTGCGCCCACGACTCGCGGAAACCCTGCCGCAGGTCGGGCGACGACCGCACCACGCGGATCGCGCCGGTCTGCGTGTCGACCGAGGTGTCGACCGGGTCGGACCGGCGTTCGGGCGGGCGGTTGCGGATGATCAGGAAGGTCAGGACCGCGAACAGCAGGCCGAGACCCGCGACGCTGCCGAAGGCGACGCTCCAGCTCGTGGCGTGCAGGAGGGCGGCGAGCGGGACCACGGCGACGATCTGGCCCAGCTGACCGATGATCCCGGTCAGCTGCACGAGCACCGGCGCCCGCTGCGCGGGGAACCACGTCGCGATCACGCGCAGCACGCTCGGGAAGATCGCCGCATCGCCCGCACCGATGAGGACACGGGCCAGGATGCCGATCCCCACGGCATCCGCGGAGGCCATGACGAGCTGACCCGCGGCCATCAGCACCATGCCGATCGCGATCATCGGTCGCGCGCCGTACTTGTCGAGCAGGAGCCCGACCGGGATCTGCATCGCGCCGTAGACGAAGAGCTGGATGACGGCGAACATCGACAGGGCCGAGGCGTCGGCTCCGAAGCGCACAGCGGCATCCACCCCCACCGCCGAGAGCGAGGTGCGGTTGATGATCGACACGACGTACGCGAGAACGCCAACGATCCACAGCGTCCAGGTACGCCACCCCGGCCGGTCGAGGCGGAGGGTGCTGGTCACGTCTTCCAGGCTAGCCCCGGCCACCGACATCGGCGGCGGGGTGGCGTTGTGCGCAAGGCATGCTCAGCGGGGTGCCTTCCGTGCAGCGGGGCGTCCGCCGACCCCCCCCCCCCCCGGTGCACGAGACGCGCCCCGGTGCCGGCGAGCAGCGGGTGGCGCGTCGCCGGGTTCGACGCGGCCCGCCGCGACGCCGGGGCACGGGACGGGGCCCCGGGGTGGCAGAAGTGGCCCCGGGGCCACGAACGACGCCCCGAAACGCACCCCGCGCGTGGTCGGCGCGTCACCGGCGCACGGGCGAGCGTCAGGACAGGACGGCCGACATCTCGCGGCGCACCCGTTCGAGATGGGCCCGCAAGGGCGTGCCCGTAACGTCCGCCGCCCACTGCTCGAGGGCCGTCTGCAGCAGTTCCACCGCGACCCCCGCGAGCACCCGGGCTTGCAGGGGCTCCACGCCGCGGGCGCGATACCCCTCGACCAACACCGCCCGCAGGTCGGCCTGTTTCTGCAGGTCGCGCTCGCGCAGGGCGGGCTCGGCCTCGATGAGGCGCCGCGCCGCCGCGATCTCGTCGCGGCGGGGCTCGAAGCGGTCGGTGGCGAGGGACTGGAACCCCGCCCACGCGATCTCGAAGGGCGAGCTGTCCGCCGGGGCGGCGGCGAGTATCTCGGCGGCCAGCCTCGGGATCGCGTCGTCGCCGAAGAACACCTCGCGCTTGTCGCCGAAATGGCGGAAGAAGGTGCGCCGCGTCACCCCGGCCCGCTCGACGATGTCGGGCACCGTCGTCGCGTCGAACCCGCGCTCCGCGAAGAGCTGCATCGCGGCTTCGCGCAAGCGCTCTCTGGTATCGGGTGCCCATCTGGCCATGCGGAGATCCTATGTGACGACACCACGTGTCATCACGTCTATAGTGAAGACACTCCGTGTCATCACGCGAAAGGTCCCCCATGTCCTCGCACGCCGCCGCCCTGCTCTCCGCGCCTCGAGCCGCCCTCATCCGCGGCACGGTCGATACCCCGGCACCCGCCGCCGACGAGGTGCTCGTGCGCGTTCGCGCGGTGGCGGTCAACCCGGTCGACTGGGTGATCCAGGGCACCAGCCGCATCACCTACCGATGGCTGCGCACCCCCGCCGTGCTCGGCTCCGACGTCGCGGGCGAAGTCGTCGCGATCGGGTCCGGCGTCACGCGCTTCCGCGTGGGTCAGCGCGTCTTCGGGCTCGCGACCGGTACCGACCGCGGCCGGGATCCGCTGCGCGAAGGCGCGTTCCAGGAGTACACGACCCTGCTCGAGCGCCTCACCGCCCCCACACCGGACAGCCTCTCCGACGAGGAGGCCGCCGTCTTCCCGCTGGGCCTGTCCACGGCGGCGTGCGCGCTGTTCCAACCCCAGCACCTCGGACTCCGGATGCCGAATGACCCGGCGCCCGACACCGCCCGAGGCGTCGTCGTGATCTGGGGCGGCTCCACGAGCGTGGGCATGAACGCCATCCAACTGGCCCGCGCCGCCGGCTACGACGTCGTGACCACGGCATCCGCCCGCAACGCGGCGACCGTGCGCGACCTCGGAGCGGACGCCGTCGTCGACCACCGCTCGCCCTCCGCCGTGGCCGAGCTCGTCGCGGCCGTCGGCGGACGCCCCGTGGTCGGGGCGGTCGCACTCGGGGCCGGTTCGACCGACGCGTGCATCGACGTCCTCGCCCGCACCGGCGGGAACCGGCTGGCCATGGCGAGCACACCGATCGCGCTCGACTCACTGGTCGGTCGGCGCCGTCTGTTCCCCGCGATGCTGCCGGTCTTCACGCGCATCGGGCTCGGCACGCTACGTTCGACGCTGCGCGCCCGCCGCCGCGGCATCCGCGCGAACTTCGTCTGGGGCAGCAGCCTCCGCGACGACGAGATGGGCCCACGCCTCTGGGGCGAGGTCGTCCCGCGCCTGCTCGCCGAGGGTGCGCTCCGTCCCGCGCCCGCCCCGCTCGTCGTCGGCGACGGCCTCGACACCGTGCAGGATGCCCTCGACCGCCAGCGCGCGGGCGTCTCGGCGCAGAAGATCGTCGTGCGCGTCTGATTCCGGGTCGGGGTCGGGCCTCCGCGGGGCGGCGTAAATGGCCCCGGGGCGTCACAAGTGGCCCCGGGGCCACGAACCACGCCCCGAAGCGACACCGGGCGTGGTCGGCGACGCCACCCGCGCGCGGAATAATGGTCCGATGGTCTCCGCGAGCCCCCACCTGCAGCCCGATCACGCCTGCCTCATCGTGCACGGCAGTGACACCCCCGGCATCATCGCCGCGGTCTCGGCGCTGATCGCGCGCCAGGGCGGCAACATCGTCGCCTTCGACCAGTACTCCGACGATCCCCGTGGCGGGGCGTACTTCCAGCGCGTGGTCTTCCACCGCCCCGACCTCTCGGCCGCGTTCCCCGAGATCGAGGCCGACCTCGCGAAGACCCTCGGCGACGGCTTCGAGCTCGAGTGGACGCTCACCGACCTCTCGACGCCCAAGCGCATGGCGATCCTCGCCTCGAAGCAGGACCACTGCCTGCTCGACCTGCTGTGGCGTCACCGCCGCGGCGACCTCCCCGTCAGCATCCCCATGGTCGTGTCGAACCACACGACGGCCGCCGAGGACGTGCGGTCGTTCGGGGTGCCCTTCTTCCACGTCCCGTCGACGCCGGGGCCCGACAAGTCGGCCTCCGAGGCCCGCATCCTCGAACTGCTGGTCGGCAACGTCGACTTCATCGTGCTCGCGCGCTACATGCAGATCCTCTCGCCGGAGTTCCTCGAGAAGATCGGCGTACCGGTGATCAACATCCACCACTCGTTCCTGCCTGCCTTCATCGGCGCCGAGCCCTACAAGAAGGCCAAGCAGCGCGGCGTCAAGCTCATCGGGGCGACCTCGCACTACGTCACGAGCGACCTCGACGAGGGTCCGATCATCGAGCAGGACACCGTGCGCGTGACCCACGCCGACTCCTCGGCCGAGCTCGCCCGCCGCGGCGCCGACGTCGAGCGCCAGGTGCTCTCGCGCGCCGTGCTCTGGCACGCCGAAGACCGCGTGATCCGCCACGGAAACCACACGATCGTCTTCTGAATCCCGGATGCCGGCCCCCGGCCGCCGCGCGCCGCTCGACGCCCGCAGGCGTGAGGGGTCGTTTCCCGTCGCCTCCGGTGATGCCAAGCGACAGAAGCCGACCCCTCACGCGCGCGTGGTCACTCCGGGTCGGTCGCCCGGCTGAGCGGACCCGAACCGCCGCGCGGCGGCTGCTTGCGCTGATCCGAGAGCTCGCCGCCCTGGCGGCCGCCATAGGGGCGTCCGTGGTCGGCGAACTCCGCGCGGAAGTACGCCAGACGCCAGCCGCCCAGCTCGATGCGCGCGCCGGTGCGCAGGATGCGCCCGCCGCGGTCGCGCCCGGGGCCCTGCTCGCGTGCCCCGCCGCCCCCGACCTCGTCGAAGCCGTAGAGGACGTACTCGTCGTCGCCCTCGTGGCGGATCTCGGCGTGAATCGGCGCGAGACCGGGAAGACGCAGGTCGACCCCCTCGCCCGAACCGATGACCGTCTTGGTCGGCAACAGGTCGAACTCCCGCGGACGCGAGCCGTCCCACGACGAATCGCCCACCGCGAAGATCAGACGCGGCCGGCCGGAACCGGGCGTGTAGTGGGTCGTCGTGATGCGCCGTCGCACCGTGCGATTGACCGTCGGCACGAGGGGCAGCGGTGTCTCGGGCGGAATCGGGAAGGTGAGCGCCTGCCCCTTGTTCCGCCGCGTCAGCAACGGCGCGACCGCCGAGACGGACCCGAGGCGGATGTGCTTCGACCCCGTGATCGCGCGCTGCAGCACGCTGCTCTTCACGTCGCCGAGATGAAGGATCGGGCCCTCGGGTCCCTCGAGCTTCACCGAGATACCTCGGGATGCCAGGGCGTCGGCGACCGTGGACAGCTCGGCGAGCGTCCGCCGGCCGTTGCCGGGCAGCCGCGAGGGGTCGCTCACGACGATGCGCACCTCGGTGCCCGCGGCCGTGACCGTGCCCTCGAACGGCGGGGTGTCGGCATCCTGGTCCTGCTCGTGTTCCGAGAAGGCGAGGTCGATGTCGAGGCGCACCATGATGGCGCCTCCCCTCAGTTGCCGCGGTACGGGTCGGACCCGGCCGCGGTGTCGTCGCTCGTGGTGACGCGGAGGGTGCCGTTGAGCTTCCAGGTCGCGCGGGGCGCGTCGGGGCCGATGTCGCGCGGCACCTCGACGGTCATGTCGACGAACGAGTAGTTGACCGCGGCACCGCGGCCGGTCAGGTACGACCACATCTCGCGGCCAAGGTCGGTCCAGTCGGTGATGGAGTGACCCTCGGGTCCGCTCGAGGCGGCGAACGGGTCGTTGGTGGGAGTGGTGTCCGACATGGCTTCGGTCCCTTCTTTCGTTTCGAGGCCACCAGCGTCCCAGCGGGTCGGGGCTCGAAAGGAGGGATTGCGCTCGGGCGTCGGGTGCGGGACCATCTGCTCAACCCCCAAAGAGCTGTTTGACGGTTGCTCACGGGCGCGCCACGATGGCGGGATGTCAGCGATCGACGAACTGCGCGCGACCGCGCACCCCCTGCGCCTGCGGTTGCTGTCGCTGCTCACGGGAGCGGCGATGAGCGCGGCCGAGGCCGGTCGCGAGCTCGGCATCTCCCAGGCGTCGGCGAGCTACCACCTGCGAGTGCTCGAACGGGCGGGACTGATCCGCGTGGTCGAGGTCGTGCGGCTCCGCGGCGGGGAGGCGCGGCGCTACCGCCACGAGAGCTCTTCGCGGCGGTACGACCCGGATGCGCACCTGGGCGAGCGCGCGCCCGCGGGCGAAGAGGAGTACGTCGCCGCGCTCGTCGACGAACTCCGCCGCCGCGCACGCGCACGCACGGACGGGCCGGCCCTGACCACGGATGCCGAACTCTGGGTCGACCCGCAGATCTGGGGCCGCATCGTGCAGCACGTCGGCGAAGCGTCTGCCCTTCTGCACGCCGCAGCCCAGCCTCCGCGAACCCCCGGCACACGACCGGTGTCGATGACAGCGGCGCTCTTCCCGATCCGACGCCCGCGGTGACAGGGCCCCTCTCCCACGCGCCGTTCCGCTGGCTGCTCGCCGCCCGGACCACCGCGATCGTGGGCAATTCCGTCGCCCCGATCGCGCTCGCCTTCGCCGTGCTCGATCTCACCGGCTCGGCAGCCGACCTGGGACTCGTGGTCGCTGCGCGCTCGATCGCGAACGTGGCGATGCTGCTGTTCGGCGGGGTCCTCGCCGATCGCCTGCCCCGCGGAGCCGTGTTGGTGGGGTCATCCCTGGCGGCGGCCGCCACGCAGGGCACGATCGCCGCCCTCGTGCTGACCGGAACGGCCGGCATCCCGATCCTCATCGCGCTCAGCGTCGTGAACGGCGCGGTATCGGCGGTGAGTCTCCCGGCCGCCGCGGCTCTCGTTCCCGACACGGTGCCGGCCTCCCTCCTGCGCCCGGCGAATGCGCTGCTGCGCCTCGGCCTGAACGGCGGCAGCATCGCCGGCGCTTCCGTCGGAGCCGTCGTGGTCGCCGCGGTCGGGCCCGGATGGGGTCTCGCGATCGACGCCGCCGCTTTCGCCGTGGCGGCGATCCTCTTCACTCGCCTGCGCCTCCCGCAGAGGTCGGATGCCGTGGGCCCCGACGCGACGGCATCGGTCTGGACCGAACTGCGCGAGGGGTGGCGGGAGTTCGCGAGTCGTCGATGGATCTGGATCGTCGTGCTGCAGTTCGCCGTGCTCAACGCCGCGTTCGTCGGAGCCACCACGGTTCTCGGCCCCCTCGTCGCGGACGAGACCTTCGGCCGCGGAGGGTGGGGACTCGTCGTCGCCGCGCAGACCGCAGGCCTCGCACTGGGGGCGGTGATCGCCCTGCGTTGGCACCCGCGACGTGCTCTCGGGCTGGGCGTCGTCGGCATGGCATCCGTCGCTCTCCCCGTCGCGGTGCTCGCGGTGCAGCCGACGCTCGCGCTGCTCGTGGTCGCGTTCGGTGTCGGAGGGGTCGCCATCGAGCTCTTCGCGATCGCCTGGGATCAGTCGCTGCAGACCCGGGTCCCGCGCGAGGCGCTTTCGCGGGTGTACTCGTACGACATGGTCGGTTCGTTCGTGGCCGTCCCCCTCGGGGAGATCCTGGTGGGACCCCTGGCGCACGAACTCGGAGCACCCCGCGTACTCCTCGGCTGCGCAGCCGTCATCGTGGTGGCGACGGTGTTCGCGGTCTGCTCCCGGAGCGTGTGGCGCGTGCGCACCACCTGAGAGCCTCAGTACACGTACTCCATCAGCTCGACGCCCAGCACGCGGAAGGCGTCGTGCGCGCGCAGGCGGTGTGCGATCGAGAGGTCGTCGAAGTTCACGATCAGCGCGTACGAGATCCCCGCGCGGGGCCCGCCGAGCACGCCCGCCTCGGCGCGGACGCCCGGGGCACGCCCCGTCTTGTTGATGAACAGCAGCCCGTGCTGGTCGTTCTCGTGCGCGAAAGGATCGAGGCCGGTGGCGGATGCCACGAGCGAGAGGTCGTGGTTCAGGCTCAGCCATTCGGCGACCTGGGCACTCACCCCGGGCGAGACGACGGTGGAGTTCACGAGCCCCGCGAAGACCTGGGCCATCTCGCGGGCCGTCGACAGGGCGAGATGCGGGGCGTCGTCGGGACCGCGGTCGTCACGGAAGCGGTCGAGCAGAGCCGTGCGACGCAGCCCGAGCTGCTCGACCCGCGCGCGCACCGACTGCAGACCCACCCGGTGCAGCAGGGCGTTGACGGCGAGGGCGTCGCCGGACGACGCGGCGAGCATGGCCACGTCGGTCAGGGGCAGCGCCGGGGCTTTCAGGTGCTGCCAGACGCCGCCGTGTGCGGCGCCGTGCACCGATGCACGATCGATGATCTCGAGCGGGTCGAGGCGCCCCGATTCGAACGCGGCCGCCGCTTCGATGAGCAGGGGGACGACGCCGAGACCTCCGACCGGCAGCGTGACGAAGTCGTCGCCGGCGAGCACCTCGGTGGAGCCCCCGTCGAGGTCGTCGATGCGCACCGACACCTTCGCGCCCGACGCGGCGAGTTCGTCGAGAGAGCGCAGGGTCGCCGTAAACGATCGGCGACCCGCCGCCGCGCGGCGGGGCAGTCGCTTGGGCCCCTTGCGCCCGGCCCCGCGGAGGGCCGGGGCGTCGCGTCGAGACGACTCCACCGGCCCGCCGACGGGATCGGGCAGGGCGGGCTCGGGAACCGGGGGCATGCCCACGAGCGTGGCTCCTTCCGCGTCAGGAGAGCAACAAACGCGACCTCACCAGATGGTGACGCGCTGGTCTGCGTCGAGCCAGAGGGCGTCGCCCTCGGTCACCTCGAACGCTTCGTAGAACGCGTCGATGTTACGCACGATCTGATTGCAACGGAACTCGTTCGGCGAGTGAGGGTCGATCGTGAGCAGGCGGATGGTCTCGGCGTCGCGGCCCTTCTGCTGCCAGATCTGCGCCCAGCTGAGCAGGAGCCGCTGGATGCCGGTGTACCCGTCGACGACCGGGCCGTCGAGGTCGGTCTCGCCCTGGCTCTCGAGGAACAGGCGGTATGCGGCGATCGCGATGCCCAGCCCGCCGAGGTCGCCGATGTTCTCGCCGATCGTGAGCGCGCCGTTGACGTGGTGCTCCTCGCTCAGCCCCTGCGGGACGAGGGCCTCGTACTGGGAGATCAGGGCCTTGGTGCGCTCCTCGAACGCCGAGCGGTCGGCATCCGTCCACCAGTCGCGAAGCGACCCGTCGGCGTCGAAGCGGCTGCCCTGGTCGTCGAAGCCGTGGCCGATCTCGTGACCGATGACCGCTCCGATGCCGCCGTAGTTGGCGGCCGCGTCGCGATCGGCGTCGAAGAAGGGGTACTGCAGGATCGCCGCGGGGAACACGATCTCGTTCATGAGCGGGTTGTAGTACGCGTTGACCGTCTGCGGGGTCATGTACCACTCGTCGCGGTCGATCGGCTGGCCGACCTTGGCGAGCTGGCGGTCGTGCTCCCAGACGTGCGCCCGACGGACGTTGCCGACGAGGTCGTCCGCGGTGATCTGGAGCTCGGAGTAGTCCTTCCAGCGGACCGGGTAGCCGATCTTCGGCACGAAGGTGTCGAGCTTGGCGAGCGCGCGCTCGCGGGTCTCGTCGGTCATCCACGACAGTCCCTGGATCGAGCGCCGGTACGCCTCGATGAGGTTCGCGACGAGACCGTCCATGGCGTCCTTCGCCGCGGGCTGGAAGTGGCGCTCGACGTACACCTTGCCGATCGCTTCGCCCAGGGCCGCCTCGACGAGGCTGACGCCGCGCTTCCAGCGCTCGCGGTTCACCGGCACGCCGGTGAGCTGGGTGCCGTAGAAGGCGAAGTTCTCGGCGACGAACGCCTCGGAGAGGAACGCCGCGGCGGCGTGCACGATCTTGAAGCGCAGCCACGCCTTCCAGTCGTCGAGGCGCTCCTCGACGAGCAGGGCGCCGAGCGACTCGACGAAGCTCGGCTGATAGACGACGACCTCGGCGAGCGCCTCCTCGTGTCCGGGGGCGACCCCTGCGCGCCACGGCTCGAGGTCGACGCCTGCGAGGGCGACGGTGTCGTCCCACGACTTCAGGTTGTAGGTCTTGACCGAGTCGCGGCTGTCTTCGCGCGTCCAGTGGTGCGCGGCGATGTCGGTTTCGAGGGCGAAGGTGCGATCGGCGGATGCCGCGGCCTCGGCGACCCCGGCGAGCTCGAGGATGCGCTCGATGTGCGCACGGTAGGCCGCGCGGGTGTCGGCGAAGTTGTCGAGGCGGTAGTAGCTCTCGTCGGGCAGCGAGATGCCGCCCTGGTAGACGACGGGCACGTAACGGGTCGGGTCGCCCGGGTCGGGCTCGACGAAGAGGGTCAGCAGGCCGCTGATCCCGTCGCGCTCGAGTTCGCCGATGAGCCGGAGGAGCGAGGGGATGTCGGAGACGCCGTCGACGCGCTCGAGCTGCGGGGCGAGCGGCTCGCTACCGGCGGCCTCGATGCGGTCGGTGTCCATGAAGCTCGCGAACAGGTCGCCGATCTTGCGGGCTTCGCTGCCCGGCTCGGCGTCCTGCGACTCCTGGACGATGGTGCGCACGTCCGCCTCGGCCTGCTCGGCGATGAGGTGGAACGAGCCCCAACGGGCCTTGTCGTCGGGGATCTCGGTGCGCTCGAGCCAGCTGCCGTTCACGTGGCGGAACAGGTCGTCCTGCGGGCGGATCTCGTCGCTGAGCTCGTCGAGCGCGAGACCGGAGCGGGGGATGTCGGTCATGGAGACAGGATAAGTGCCACACATCCACGGCGGCTCGGAACGGCCCTCCGCGCCGCGGGTGCGCCGCCGCGGCGGGGTCGGGACCCCGCTCTAGGCTCGGACCGTGACCACCCATCCGCCCGAGACGCTGAACCGCTCGATCCTGCGGCTCGCGCTGCCGGCCCTGGGCGCGCTCATCGCGGAACCGCTGTTCCTCATCGTCGACGCGGCGATGGTGGGCCACCTCGGTGTCGCTCCCCTCGCCGGACTGGGCATCGCGGGCGCCGTCTTGCAGACGGTCGTGGGGCTCATGGTGTTCCTCGCCTACTCGACCACTCCCGCGGTGGCCCGACGCTACGGCGCCGGCGAGTACGGCCGTGCCGTGCGCGTCGGGATCGACGGCATGTGGCTGGCCCTGTGCCTGGGCGCGCTGCTGGCCGCGGCCGGTTCGCTCGTCACGCCCGCGGTCGTCGATCTGTTCGGCGCCGCCCCCGATGTCGCCGAGAACGCGCGCACCTATCTCGCGATCTCGATGTGGGGTCTGCCGGCCATGCTCGTGGTCTTCGCCGCCACCGGGCTCTTGCGCGGCATGCAGAACACGGTCACCCCGCTCTGGATCGCCGGCCTGGGCTTCGGCGCGAACGCCCTCCTCAACGCGCTCTTCATCTACGGCTTCGGGTGGGGGATCGCCGGGTCCGCGATCGGCACGGTCGTCGCGCAGTGGGGGATGGTCGGCGCCTACGTGCTCGTGGCACGCCGACTGGCGCGGGTGCACACGGCATCCCTCGGCTTCCAACGGGAGAGCCTCGGCGGCACGGTGCGCTCCGGCGGCTGGCTGTTCGTGCGCACGGTCAGCCTGCGCGCCGCGTTCCTGGCCACGGTCGCCGTCGCCACGGGTCTCGGCTCGGCGGAGCTCGCCGGCTGGCAGATCGCGTTCACGATCTTCTCGACCGCCGCGTTCGCGCTCGACGCCCTCGCGATCGCAGCTCAAGCACTGATCGGCCGTTCTCTGGGTGCCGCCGACACCGTGACGGTGGGGCGGGTGCTCACCCGCACGAGCGCGTGGGGCATCTGGTTCGGTGTGGCGGTGGGGGCGGTGCTGGCGGCCGCCTCGGGCGTCATCGGCCTGATCTTCACGGGCGATGCCGAGATCGCCGCGCTCATTCAGCCCGCGTTGCTCGTGCTCGCGCTCGCCCAACCGCTGGCGGGGTTCGTTTTCGTGCTCGACGGCGTTCTGATCGGGGCCGGCGACGCGCGCTACCTCGCTCTCGCCGGGCTGCTGAACCTCGTGCCGTACGTTCCGGCGTTGATCCTCGTGGCGCTGTTCGCGGGCGGCGGCGCCGTCGGCCTGGCGTGGCTGTCGGCGGCGTTCTTCGGGGTCTACATGGTGGCGCGGGCGCTCACCCTCGGGCTGCGGGTGCGCGGCCGGTCGTGGATGAGCGCGGGCGACGCCGCCTGAGGCGGCCTCGCGGGTGGGCGCGCACCGCGCGGACACCCGCCCGACGCGGACTGTCGCGGGTCACGCCCAGCGGCGGCACCACTCGTACATGATCACGGCGGCGGCGGACGCTGCGTTGATCGAACGGGTCGATCCGTACTGCGTGATCTCGACGACCGCCGTGGCCGCCTCGATCGCCTCGGGGGACAGGCCCGGCCCCTCCTGGCCGAAGAGCAGGACGCAGGCCTCGGGAAGATCGGCGCGATCGACGGGCATCGACCCCTCGACGTTGTCCACCGCGATCACCGGCAGCCCCGCCTCGCGCGCCCAGGCGGCGAAGGCGGCGACGTCTTCGTGGTGGCGCACATGCTGGTACCGGTCGGTGACCATGGCGCCGCGACGGTTCCAGCGGCGCTTGCCGACGATGTGCACCTCGGCCGCGAGGAAGGCGTTGGCACTGCGCACGATGGACCCGATGTTGAGGTCGTGCTGCCAGTTCTCGATCGCGACGTGGAACGGATGCCGCTTCGCGTCGAGGTCGGCGACGATCGCGTCCATGCTCCAGTAGCGGTACTCGTCGACCACGTTGCGGGTGTCGCCGTTCTCGAGCAGGTCGCGGTCGTAGCGCGGGTCGTCGGGCCAGGCGTCCGCGCCCCCGGGCCACGGGCCCACGCCGTGCGTGGGGGTCGCTTCCTGCGACGACGCCGGGCCGTCGGCATCCGTCGATCGGGGCTCGGCGGCGTCCCCCTGCGACGGCGGGGGGTTCTCGGCATCCGTCACCGTTTCAGGCTACCCGCGGTGCGATGGCGACCTCGTCTCGACGGCACTGGACGGTCGGGGCGTGCGCCGCGCTCTCAGCGATCGCGCGCACTTTTCGGCTGCCCGAAAAATTGCTACGGTTTCGGGATGCCGAAAACAGCGGATGCCGTGCCCCGCCGCCGCGCGCCGCAGCGCGCTCTCTGGCTGCTCGGACCCGCGATGGTCGCCGGCGTCGCCTACCTCGACCCGGGGAACGTCGCGAGCAACATGACCGCGGGCGCGACGTTCGGCTATCTGCTCGTGTGGGTCGTCGTGCTCGGCAACGTCATGGCGTGGCTGATCCAGTACCTCTCGGCGAAGCTCGGCATCGTCACGGGAGAGAGCCTCCCCCAGGTGCTCGGCCGTCGGATCCGCCGCCCGTGGACGCGACGCGCCTACTGGCTGCAGGCGGAGCTCGTCGCGATGGCCACCGACGTGGCCGAGGTCATCGGCGGTGCCGTCGCGCTGCATCTGCTGTTCGGCATCCCCCTCGTGTGGGGCGGGGCGATCACGGGCGTCATCTCGATGGGCCTGCTGCTCGTGCAGACGCGGCGCGGGGCGCGGGCCTTCGAGACGGTGCTGATCGGCCTGCTGCTCGTGATCGCCGTCGGCTTCACGTTCGGCCTGTTCTTCGCGCCGCCCGAGCCCGCCGGGGTGATCGCCGGCCTCGTGCCGAGATTCGAGGGCAGCACCTCGGTGCTGTTGGCGGCCTCGATCCTCGGGGCGACGATCATGCCGCACGCGATCTACGCGCACTCCGCTCTCGCCCGCGACCGTTTCGCGCCCACCGGCGACCTTGCCGACCCTTCGGGCGGCATCGCCGCGGCGCACGCCCACGCACCGGAGTCGGCGACCGCCCAGAGCCGCGCCGACACCCTCGCGCACGCCCGGGGCATCTCGACCCCCCGTCTTCTGCGCGCGACGCGCTGGGACGTCACGATCGCCCTCGCCGTCGCCGGCACCGTGAACCTGGCGATCCTGCTGCTCGCCGCGGCGAACCTCGCCGGCGTCGACGGCACCGACAGCCTGGAGGGCGCCTACGCGGCCCTGCGCGACGGACTGGGCCCGCTCGTCGCCACCCTGTTCGCGGTGGGACTGCTCGCGGGCGGTCTCGCCTCGACGTCCGTGGGCGCCTACGCGGGCGCCGAGATCATGCAGGGACTGCTGCACGCGCGCATCCCCCTGCTCGCCCGCCGACTCGTGACCCTCGTGCCGGCGCTCGTCATCCTCGGACTCGGCGTCGATCCCACCCTCGCGCTCGTCCTCAGCCAGGTCGTGCTGTCGTTCGGCATCCCCTTCGCGCTCGTCCCGCTCGTGGCCCTCACCCGCCGACCCGACGTGCTCGGCGAGTACCGCAACCGCGGGCTGACGACGGCGGCCGGGGTGCTGGCATCCGTCTTCCTCATCGCCCTCAACGCCCTGCTCCTGTGGCTGGTGTTCACCGGCGGATAGGCTGACGGAGTGGAATCGCCCGTGGCCGACGACTATCTCAAGGCGATCTACCACCACACCGAGTGGCAGGACAATCCGATCACGCCCTCGCAGCTCGCCGCGGTGCTGAGCCTCGCGCCGTCGAGCGTGACCGAGATGGTCAAGAAGCTCGCCGCACAGGGGCTCGTCACGCACCGGCCGTACGGACCCGTGTCGCTGACGACCGCGGGCGGACGGCGGGCAGCGGGCGTCATCCGTCGCCACCGTCTCATCGAGACGTGGCTCGTCCGCGAGTTCGGCTACTCGTGGGACGAGGTGCACGACGAAGCCGAAGTCCTCGAGCACTCCCTCAGCGACCGTCTGCTCGAGGGCATCGACGAGCGGCTCGGCCGCCCGCGTTTCGATCCCCACGGAGACGCGATCCCGGATGCCGACGGTTCGGTGCACCGCGAACCCTTCGTGCTCCTCGCCGAGGCGCCGGCCGGGCACTCGGGTCGGGTCCTACGCGTGAGCGACCGCGATCCGGAGCTGCTGCGAGCCCTCGTGGAGAACGGCATCGACGTGGGGCATGAACTCGTGGTGCTCAGCGACGACGTCGTGCGCGCGGACGGTGTCGAGGTCGCGTTGCCCGCGGGGGCGGGGAGCTCGGTATGGCTGACACGCGTCACCGGGGCGAGCTGAGCCCTCTCACCGAGATCGCGCGAAGACCCGGATTCAGGATGCCGCGCGTCGAGCCCGATCGAACGGCCACCGCACGTGCGTCGCCGTCTCGCACGCGCGCCACAGGTCGGCGCCGAGCTCTCCCCCGCGCGTCCGACGAGCGGGTGTCGCCACCCGCGGAGCGCCCCGCGCGACCAGCGCCGGTCCATACATCGAGCCGCCCTCGGCGAAAGGGTCGACGAGCGCGCGGACGAGCGCCCAGGCCCCCTGCTCCTTGGACTGAGTGATCGGGGCCTGCAGGTTGTCGAGGAAGCGGGTGAGACGACTCGGCTCGTTGACCCCGCGCACTCCGCGGGTCCGGCCGCTCGTCGAGTACCCGGGGTGCGCGACGAGGCTCTGGACCGGGACGCCGTGAGCCATCAGGCGCTTCTGCGCCTCGAGCGCCAGAGCGGTCGTCGCCGCCTTCGACTGCACGTAGGCGCGCCAGGGCGAGTAGCCCTCACGCAGTTCGGGGTCGGTGGGGACGTGGCGCCACAGCGAGGTCGACATGCTGCCGACCCACACCATGCGCCCGCGCGCGGCGGCCAGGGGCTTGAGCAGCTCGCCGGCGAGCGCGAAGTGTCCGAGCACGTTGGTCGCGAACACCAACTCGTGGCCGCCGGCGGTCTCGCGCTCCTTGGGCGGGTGGACGATGCCCGCGTTCAGCAGCAGACCGTCGAGGCGCCCGCGCGCGCGGGCCGTGGCAGCGGCGGCACGCACCGAGCCCATGTTGCTGGTGTCGAGCAGCAGCGTCTCGATGCTGGCATCCGGAGTCGATCGCTTGATCGCTGCCTTGGCCGCGGACATCTTGTTGGGATTGCGCCCCGTCAGCAGCACGTGGGCTCCGGCGCCCGCGAGCTGCTCGCAGGCGAAGAAGCCGAGCCCGCGCGTGGCGCCCGTGACCAGATAGGACCGCCCGGAGAGGTTCGGGAGGTTCTCGGGGTCCCATTCGGTTCGCGTCACCCTTCGACCCTAACGAGATCGAGCCCGTCCGTCACGGGTGCATTCCGCAGGCGGAATACCGCCCGATGAAAAGTTTTTCGCGACCTCGCGTGACGAATCCCGCTCGGGGTACGTCTCCTCTGTGAGCAACCCGCTCCGTCGCGACGAGATCCTCCCGCCGCCGACGCCGACACGACAAGAAGGAGTCAGATCATGGGTCTCGACGACAAGATCAAGAACGCCGCTCAGGACATCGTGGGCAAGGCGAAGGAAGCGATCGGCAACGCGACCGACAACGACAAGCTCGCCGCCGAGGGTAAGGCCGACCAGGTCAAGGCCGACGCCAAGAAGGCCGGCGAGAACGTGAAGGACACCTTCAAGTAAGTCGGCTTCCGCGGACGGGCGGGTCACGACTCCGGTCGGGCCCGCCCGCGCTCGTTCATCGGAAAACCAGCCCCTGGGAGCGTGTCGGTGGCTGGGTCTAGGCTGGGCCCCATGCGGACCCGAGGCGATATCGAGTGCTGGCTGACCGACATGGACGGCGTTCTCGTTCACGAGAACACGCCCATCGCCGGAGCATCCGAGCTGCTCGCGCAGTGGCGCTCCGAGGGCACGCCGTTCCTCGTGCTGACGAACAACTCGATCTACACCCCGCGTGATCTCAGCGCCCGCCTGCGGGCATCGGGACTCGTCGTCCCCGAGTCGTCGATCTGGACGTCGGCGCTGGCCACGGCCGACTTCCTGAAGTCGCAGATGCCCGGCGGCTCCGCCTTCGTCATCGGCGAGGCGGGGCTCACCACCGCCCTGCACGAGGCGGGCTTCATCATGACCGAGACCACCCCCGACTACGTCGTCGTGGGCGAGACCCGCAACTACTCGTTCGAAGCGATCACGAAGGCGATCCGCTTCATCCGCGGGGGCGCGCGATTCATCGCGACGAATCCGGATGCCACGGGCCCCTCGACCGAGGGAGTGCTGCCCGCCACCGGAGCCATCGCGGCCCTGATCACCAAGGCCACGGGCAAGGAGCCCTACATCGTCGGCAAGCCCAACCCGATGATGTTCCGCTCCGCCCTCAACCGCATCGGCGCCCACAGCGAGAACACCGGCATGATCGGTGACCGCATGGACACCGACATCGTCGCCGGCATCGAGGCGGGCCTGCACACGGTGCTCGTCATGACCGGCATCAGCGACCAGCGCGAGATCGAGCGCTACCCGTTCCGCCCCGACGAGATCCTGGGCTCGGTCGCCGAACTCGTGCGCGCCGAACCCGTCGAAACCGATCTCGCCGACGGCGAAGAGGGCCTCGAAGCGGGACTCTGAGCCCGAGGAGACCACATCATGGACGACCGCACCCTCTGGCTGATCGTCGCCTTCGTCATCACGGCGGGAACACTCGTCGCCTTCATCGTGCAGTGGCGCCGTTCGCGTCGGGGCGGCAGCGGTCGTCGCGACCCGTTCGACGGGCCGGGAGACGACGCTCCCTGAGCGCGGCCGTCGCACCGTTCGGGGCGGCGAGGGGTCGGCATCCACTCCCTGTGCGTCACGAGAGCAGGGCGCGTCACCGAGGCAGGACGATTCGCGTGGAATCGGCCTGTTCTCGGCGCACCAGGCTGTTCCGGTGGCGCGGCGGGCTTACTGCGGGGCGAGGCCCAGGTCGTCGAGGTCGATCGACCCCAGCCACTGCAGGCCCTCGGCCTCGATCGCGGCCTGAGCGCCGGTCTTGCGGTCGACGACGACCGCGACGGCGACGACCTCGGCGCCCTCGCGGCGCAGGGCCTCGACGGCCTTGAGCGCCGACTGGCCCGTGGTCGAGGTGTCTTCGACGACGACGACGCGCTTGCCCTTCACATCGGCGCCCTCGATCTGGCGGCCGCGGCCGTGGTCCTTGGGCTCTTTGCGCACGACGAACGCGTCGAGCGGGCGACCGGCGTGCACCGACTCGTGCATGACGGCGTTGGCGATGGGGTCGGCGCCGAGCGTGAGTCCACCGACGGCGACGACGCCGTCGAGGTCTTTCACCAGGTCGAGCACCAGGCGACCGATCGCGGGAGCGGCGCGGTGGTCGAGGGTGAGCTTGCGCATGTCGACGTAGTACGTCGCCTTCTTGCCGCTCGAGAGGGTGAAGTCGCCGTGGAACACCGCCTCGTCCTTGATGAGGCCGATGAGGGCCTGACGGTCGGCTTCGAGCTCGGGCGTGGAGGCGGTGGTCACGGCCCCGAGTTTAGTGCTCCATACGGATAACGCCGGGGTCACCCTGGCCGCCGATGTCGGCGGCCGAAAGTAGGCTGGATGCCATGCGCCTGGCCACCTGGAACGTCAACTCCATCCGCGCCCGCGTCACCCGCACCGTCGAGTTCTGCGTGCGCGAGCACATCGACGTGCTGGCGATGCAGGAGATCAAGTGCAAGACGGAGCAGTTCCCCTACGCGGCGTTCGAAGAGGCCGGGTACCACGTCGTCGCGCACGGGTTGAACCAGTGGAACGGCGTCGCCATCGCGAGCCGCGAGCCCCTCGAAGACGTCGAGATCGGCTTCCCCGGCATGCCCGGGTTCGAGAAAGGCAAAGAGGGCCCCGACCTGCCGCAAGAGGCGCGCGCGATCGGGGCCACCGTCAACGGTGTGCGCGTGTGGAGCCTCTACGTGCCCAACGGGCGCGGGCTCGACGACCCGCACTACGTCTACAAGCTCGACTGGCTCGACAAGCTGCGCCAGTACACGGCCGACACCCTCGCCGCCCACCCCGACCTGCCGCTCGCGCTGACCGGCGACTTCAACATCGCCCCGACCGACGACGACAACGGCGACCCCACGGTCGTCGAGGGCGCGACCACCCACGTCTCCCCGCCCGAGCGCGAGGCGTTCCGCGCCTTCGAGGCCGCGGGCCTCACCGACGTCGTGCGTCCGCTGATCCCCACCGGCTACACCTACTGGGACTACAAGCAGCTGCGCTTCCCCCGCAACGAGGGCCTGCGCATCGACTTCATCCTCGGCTCGCGGGCGTTCGCCGACGCGGTGCACGGCGCCGAGATCCACCGCAACGAGCGCAAGGGCGAGGTCCCCAGCGACCACGTGCCCGTCGTCGCCGACCTCGACCTCTCGGGCGCCGACGACGAGGACGACCTGCCGATGATCTTCGGCTGAACGCCGGCTCCCGCGGCATCCCGAAACGCGTACGCAGGCCCGTCGATTCCGCAAGTAGAGGGCTGAGCCCGTCGAAGCCGTGGGGACCATTGCATCCCGCTCCGACGACAGGCTCACGGACGTGGATGGCTCCGATACGACGACGGGGCCGAGGGCGAACCCCCGACCCCGTCGCGAAAGGCGCCTCAGGCTGCGGGGACCTCGGCGGGAGCGGTGCGCTTCGCGAGGGTCACGAGCGCCTCGATGATCGAGCGCAGGAACGCGGCCGTGCCCTCGTCGGTGACGGTGCCGTCCTCTTCGAACAGGCCGGGGGTCGACTGGATGTAGCCCTCGGGCTGACCGAGGACGAGGGCGTTGTAGTGCAGGAGCACGGCGCGCAGGTGCTGCTGGCCGGCGGCGGTGGCGATGCCGCCCTGCGAGGTGCCGATGACGGCGGTGGGCTTGTCGGTGAACGAGGCCTCGCCGTAGGGGCGGGCCGACCAATCGAGGGCGTTCTTGAGCACGCCCGGGATCGAGCGGCTGTACTCGGGGGTCACGACGAACATGGCGTCGGTGTCTTCGATGGCCTTCTTGAAGTCACGCGCGACCTGGGGAAAGTCGCCGTCGTAGTCGGGCGAGTAGAAGGGCAGGTCCTTGATCGGGACCTCCTTCAGCGTCACGCCCTCGGGGGCGACCTTCTCGAGCGCCTTCGCCAGACGGCGGTTGATCGAGGTGCTGGAGATGCTGCCGACGATGTAGCCGATCGTGTAGTCGGTCACGATGATCCTCTTTCTGGACGACGGGGGCGCCGGGCGCCCGAACTCATTCACGTGCAAGCATCACGATCGAACCTGTATTCCCCCTCCTCTTGACTCCGCCTCGCGGGGGATGCAGGTGTCGGCGGTCGGCTCTAGCGTGGAGGGATGCCACGACTCACGCGCGCGCAACAGCGCAACGACATCGTGCTCGCGGTCGTGCTGTTCCTCGGGGGCGTGCTGAGTGCGGTGCTGTCGTCGATATCGGGCATCTACGGTGACCAGCAGGGCTCTCTCGCCGTGGCGCTCGGCTACGTCGCCGTGCTCGCGATCCCGCTGGCGTTCCGCCGACGGTGGCCGTCGGTGGCGGCGGTCATCGTGACCTTCGCGTACTTCCTCGCCGTGACCTTCCGCATCCCCGAGCTCTATGCCGGCAACATCGCCATGTTCATCGCGCTGTACACGGTGGGCGCGTGGGAGACGAACCGCCGGCGCGCGACGATCGTGCGCATCGCCCTCATCGTGGGCATGTTCGCGTGGTTGTTCGTCGTCATGTTCCAGCAGGCCACGCTCCCCGTCGGCGACGAGGTCGAGGGGGCCTTCTCCCGAGCGGGGTCGTTCTCACCCTTCGTCGCGTACCAACTGCTCACCATCGGGGTGAACGCCCTGTTCTTCGGGGGCGCCTACTACTTCGGCGACCGCTCCTACCAGCAGATGCGCGAGCGCGCGGCCCTCGAAGAGCGCACGGCGGAGCTCGAGTCCGAGCGCGAAGTGACCGCGGCGCAGGCCGTGGCCCTCGACCGCGTGCGCATCGCGCGCGAGTTGCACGACGTGGTCGCCCATCACGTGTCGCTGATGGGCGTTCAGGCGGGCGTCGCCCGCTCGCTCCTGACCCGCGACCCCGACGCCGCTCGAGAGACGCTCTCGAGCGTCGAGAGCTCGGCGCGCACCTCTCTTCACGAGCTGCGCCAGCTGCTCGAGACGCTGCGCGCGCCGGGGTCGGACGGCGCCCCCGACACCGCCCCCACCACCCATGGCCTGACGTCGATCCCGTCGCTGGTCGATGACGCCACCGCCGCAGGGCTCCCGACGACCTTCACGCTCGTCGGCGAACCCGCGTGCGACCCGCCACCCCTCGTCCAGGTGAATCTCTATCGCATCGCCCAGGAAGCGTTGACGAACGCCCGCCGCCACGCGGGTCCCGACGCCACCGCCGACGTGCGCCTCCGGTTCGAATCGGATGCCGTCGAGCTCGAGATCTCGAACACCGGGCGCAGCGGCTCCGCAACGCCCGGACTCGGCCAGCTCGGCATGCGCGAGCGCGCCGCCGTCTCGGGCGGGACGATCGAGATCGGGCCGCGCTCGCGCGGCGGATACCTCGTGCGGGCACGTGTGCCCCTCGCCGCGGCGGAGATGGCGAATGTCTGAGCTGCGCATTCTCCTGGTCGACGACCACGCCATGATGCGGGCGGGATTCCGGACGATCCTGTCGCTCGAGCCCGACATCGACGTGGTGGGTGAGGCGGCATCCGGTGTCGAGGCCCTCGCCGCCGCGGCCCGTCTGCGACCCGACGTGATCTGCATGGACGTGCAGATGCCCGACATGGACGGCCTCGAAGCGACCCGACAACTGACCGCCGACCCCGCGTCGGAGGCGGCCGTCCTCATCGTCACGACCTTCGACCGCGACGACTACCTCTTCGCGGCGCTGGCCGCCGGGGCCAGCGGCTTCCTCCTCAAGAACGCGGGGCCGGAGGAGCTGGTGTCGGCCGTCCGGATCGTCGGATCCGGCGATGCCCTCCTCGCCCCCGAGGTCACCCGCCGGGTCATCGAGCGTTTCGCGACGCGTGACGCCGAGGTGCCGGCATCCCTTCCCTCCGCCACCATCGAACCGCTGCACCTCAGCGAGCCGCTGACCGAGCGCGAGAGCGAGGTGCTCTCCCTCGTCGCCGAGGCGCTCAGCAACGCCGAGATCGCGGCGCGCCTGTTCATCGGCGAGGCGACGGTGAAGACGCACGTGTCGAACGTGCTGCAGAAGCTCGGCGCGCGCGACCGCGTGCAGGCCGTGGTGCTGGCGCACCGGCACGGCCTGGCCTGACCGCCGGCGCTCTCGAGCGCCGATCCCGCACCAAGACGCCCTGCGATCCGCGAGCTCACCGACCGTCCGGTGTCATCCCGGGTCGTCTCGACGGACGAGGGTGACCTCGGCGGCGCCGTGGCGGGCGGCACCCCCTCCCCCTCACGGTGGAGCCACGAACCGCCCCACGGCGGAGGTGGCGCGGCATCCCTATCCCTAGCGTGGGAGACATCGAGAAGAAGGGATGCATCGTGCTCCATCTGGACGGCATCACCAAGAGCTACGGCGGACGCCGCGTGCTCGACGGCGTGGGCTTCAACGTCGCCCCCGGGCGTCTCACGGGCTTCGTCGGCGGCAACGGCGCGGGAAAGACCACGACGATGCGCATCGCGCTGGGCGTGCTCGGCAAGGACGCGGGCACCGTCGAATTGAACGGCGCGGCGGTCACCACCGCCGACCGGCGCCGCTTCGGTTACATGCCCGAGGAGCGCGGGCTGTACCCGAAGATGAAGGTGGCCGAGCACATCGCCTACCTCGCTCGGTTGCACGGCTTCGGCAAGGCGGAGGCGACCCGCAAGGCGACGACTCTCCTCGAGCGCCTGGGCCTCGGCGAGCGCCTTGGCGATCTCATCGAGACGCTCTCGCTCGGCAACCAGCAGCGCGCGCAGATCGCCGCCTCGCTCGTGCACGAGCCCGAGGTGCTGATCCTCGACGAGCCCTTCTCGGGTCTCGACCCGCTCGCGGTCGACGTGGTGGCCGGCGTGCTGCAGGAGAAGGCCGCCGACGGCGCGGCCGTGCTGTTCTCGTCGCACCAGCTCGACGTCGTCGAGCGCCTCTGCGACGACCTCGTCATCATCGCCGACGGCACGATCCGCGCGAAGGGGAGCCGCGAAGGCCTCCGCGCCGAGCACGCGACCCACCGCTACGAGCTGGTCTCGCGCGGCGACACCGGGTGGCTGCGCGACGAGCCCGGGGTGCAAGTGATCGACTTCGACGGCGGATACGCCCTCTTCGACGCCGACGACGACCTCACCGCCCAGCGCGTGCTGCGCGACGCGGTCGGCCGCGGCGACGTCGCCAGCTTCTCTCCTCAGCGCCCCACCCTGGCCGAGATCTTCAAGGAGGTCATCCAGTGAGCACTCCGACCATCACCCCTCCCCCCTCGTCGACGAAGGCGGCACCCCACCGCGCGCCGGGAGAACTGCACAGCATCTGGCTGGTCGCCGAGCGCGAGATCGGCTCGAAGCTGCGCAGCAAGGCCTTCGTCATCTCGACCGCGATCCTCATCGTCGCGGCCCTCGCGTCGGTGCTCTGGGGCGGTTTCACCGCCTCGAACGCCAGCGCCAGCGGCATCCCGGTCGCCGTCACCTCGCAGACGCAGAGCGCTGTGTCGGGTCTCGACGGCCTCGAGGTGACGGTCGCCGACAGCGACGACGCCGCGCGCGCCCTCGTGACGGAGGGGACGGTGGATGCCGCCCTGGTCTCGGGATCGTCGGAATCGGCGTTCGACTTCACCGTCGTGGTGAAGGACAGCGTCCCCTCGACGCTCCTGCAGATGCTGAGCGACACCCCGCCGGTGGACCGCCTCGAGCCCGGGTCGAACGCCGCCGACGTGCTGCGGTACTTCATCGCGCTGGCCTTCGGCATCGTCTTCCTCATCGCGGCGACGACCTTCGGCGGGACGATCGCGCAGAGCGTGGTGGAAGAGAAGCAGACGCGCGTGGTCGAGATCCTCATCTCGGCGATCCCCGTGCGGGCTCTCCTCGCGGGCAAGGTGCTCGGCAACTCGATCCTCGCGATGGCCCAGATCGTTCTGCTCGCCGCCGTCGCGGTCGTGGGACTGGCCGTCACCGGTCAGGCCGGGGTGCTCGACGCTCTCGGCGCCCCGATCGCGTGGTTCGCGATCTTCTTCCTGTTCGGCTTCGTCCTTCTCGCGGCGCTGTTCGCCGCGGCCGCGGCGATGGTCTCGCGCCAGGAGGACATCGGGGCGACGACCACCCCGATCACCATGCTGATCATGGCGCCGTACTTCCTGGTGATCTTCTTCAACGACAACCCCGTCGTGCTGACGATCATGTCGTACGTGCCGTTCTCGGCCCCGGTGGGGATGCCGCTGCGCATGTACCTCGGCGACGCGCAGTGGTGGGAGCCCGTGCTCTCTCTCCTCGTGCTGCTGGCCTCGTGCGTGCTCGCGATCGGCGTCGCCGCGCGCATCTACCGCAACTCGCTGCTGCGCATGGGGGCGCGCGTCAAGCTCGGCGAGGCTCTGCGGGGCTGACCGGTTCGGGTCCGGTCGGCGGGCGGGTGGATGCTGCGGCTTCGGCATCCACCCGCCCTTTTCGTCGTCGCGAAGAGGCACCGTTAGGCTCGATGACATGCTGCGCCTGCTCGCTTTCCTCGCGCTCGGAGCCGTCCTCGGCGGTCTCGCGGTAGCCGCCCTCGGGGATCAGGAAACGGGTTTCGAGGTCTTCGGAATCGCTCTCGCGGTCTTCATCATCTCGACCGTGCTCGTCGGCGTCGCGAAGTCCCTGTCTCCCGCGCTCCCCTCGCCGGCGGCGGTCACCGCGGCCCGTGACGCTCGCCGTCTCGGGCACGCGCGCATCGACGGGGTCCGCCAGACCGGCACCCTCGTCAACGACCAGCCGGTGTGCGAGATCGACGTCACGGTGATCGCCCTCGACGGCGGGGCGTGGGCGACCACCCTCCGTCGGATCGTCCCCCTGATCGAGCTCGCCGCGTATCAGCCGGGCCTCGAGCGCGATGTCGTGATCCTGCTCGACGGCGGCCCCGAGGTCGTCTTCGCCGACGGCGAGCTCTCCCCCACCGAGCGGGCGCGACTCGTCGTGCCGGCCCGATCCGCGGTCGAGTTGCGACCGATCGAAGCGGGAACCCGCGTCCGCAACGGGCGCCGGAGCGGCCCCCTGCTCGGCGTGGGTCGTCGCGGGCGGCCGTGGCGCCTGGCCCTGTTCGCGGTGACCACGATCGTGGCCGCGACCGTGGTGCTCCTGCCCTATCGCGACGGAATCGCGCTCACGGTCGCGGCGTGGCAGGACGGCCGCTGGAACGCCGACATGCGCACCCCCGACTCCCTGCAGACGGCGAAGCGTGCCGTGCAGGCCGAGATCGGCCACGATCAGGTGGTCTCGATCGTCGTGACCCCGGATGCCGTGATCGTCGATGCCCCGATCCGACCCGGGGAACAGGCGACCGACGAGTGGAACTTCCGCGCGGGGCGTGTCAGCCACGACGGAGCCGCGCTGAGCCAGCCCCGTGTCGCCGAGGAGCAGTTCTCGTGGAGCGACGTCGCGCTCGACCGGGTGTGGCCCGCCCTTCAGGAGGCCTCGGAGCAGAGCGGCCTTCCGATCGGAGGCACGCCGGTGTCCATCAGGCGCACCAGCGACGGCGATATCGAAAGCCCCACGTTCACCGAGAGCGTGGGGCTCCCTGACGTCTCGTTCGGACTCAGCGACGACTACCGCAGAGCATCCTTCACCCTCTCGGCCGACGGGAGCCGGCTCACACCGATCGGGTGAACCCGGTCACTCGTCGAGGACGGCGAGAACGTTGCCCGCCGGATCGCGGAACCAGGCGACCAGCGGACCGCCCTCGCGCATGATCCCGCGCGAGTCCGTCGGGAAGTCGGCGTCGTCGTAGATCTTCGTGTCGACGCCGCGCGAGCGCAGATCGTCGACGGCCGCCTCGACGTCGGCCACCGGGAAGTTGAGCACGGTGAACGACGCGGGCTCGTGGTGCGGCTTGCCGTAGACGAGGACGCGCCCTCCGGACCCCAGATGGAGCGTGAGGAACCCCGACCCCTCGAGCACCTCCACCCGGAGTCCGAGGGTGTCCGCGTAGAAGCGGTGAGCGGCCTCGAGGTCGTCGACCGCGAACCCCGAAAAGGCGCCATCGGGACGGAACATGATGTTCTCCTTCGCTATTGCGCCACGTAGGCCGTGACGCTCGGTGACAGACGGATCGGGATGCCGGTGACGTCGGAACCGTCGGGGTCGCCGATCGCGACGGTCAGACCCTCGTCGACACCGAAGATCGCGGCTCCCTCCTGCGCTCCGCTCGCGCATCCGGCCGACCACGGACGGTTGTCGGTGGACGTGAACGTCACGATGCAGCGCCCGTCCCCGTCGTCGGGTTGGGCGAGGTAGATGCGGAAGTCGCTGACCGTGGCGATGTAGCGCGTGCTTCCGGCGTCGATCCCGCTGTCGCGCAGGATCTCGGCCGAGATGACGTCCTCGACCGTCTGCGGGAACGTCAGTTCGGGAAGGGCCGCCGCCGCGGGGTCGGGGGTCGCCGCCACGGTCGGCGCCGTGCTCGCCCCGATCGCGATGCCGATCCCGAGCACGACGAGGGCGCCGACGACGGTCGCGACGATGCGGAGGAGGCGGCGCGATGGCGAGGAGGCCGCATCCGGGATCGTGGCGCGGGTGCGGTCCGCGTCGCCAGCCGGTGCCGACGTGCCGAGCGTGGAGGCGAAGACGTCAGAGGCCGTCGAGGGGTCGGCCCGGGGGCCGACGGGGGACGAGGGCCACGTGGGATCGAGCGCTCCGACGGGGGCGGGTGCCGCGACCGTGACGGGGACGGCGGAGCGACGCGCGCGTTCCTCGAGCTCGGCGAGGCGCTCGATCATGTCGGGCGTCGCCGTGGCTCCCTCGGCCCCGTACACGCGCTCGCGCAGGCGGTGCAGCTCGACGTCGTCGTCCATGCGTCGACTCTAGGCCCGGGTCGGCGCGACCGGGCCCGACTCAGTCCTCGCGGGCGGGCGCCGTGGCGTCGAGGGCGTCGGCGGCGCCCACCAGAGCGAGGTGCGAGAGCGCCTGCGGGGTGTTCCCGGCCTGTCGACCGGTCGTCGGGTCGAACTCCTCGGACAGCAGGCCGAGATCGTTGGCCACTGCGGTCAGCCGCTGCATGAGAGCGAGAGCCTCGTCGCGGCGCCCGCTGTGGGCGTACTGGCCGACCAGCCAGAACGAGCACGCGAGGAAGGGGTGCTCGTCGCCGGTGAGACCGTCGACACCCGTCGTCCGGTACCGCAGCAGCCAGCCGTCGGGCATGAGCGTCTCTTCCATGCGCGCCACGGTGGCGAGCATGCGCGGATCGTCGTAGGCGCAGAAGCCCACCTGCGGCAACACGAGCAGCGAGGCGTCGACCTCGTCGGTCTCGAAGTGCTGGGTGAACCACCCGCCGGCGTGCACGCCGTGCGCGTCGATGTCGGCCCGGACCCGGTCGCGCAGCGTGCGCCAGGTCTCGACGTCGCCATCGCGCCCGCCCTCTTCGACGGCCCGGATGCCACGGTCGAACGCGGCCCACACCATCGCCCGCGAGTGCGTGAAGAAGTGCGGGTCGCCGCGCATCTCCCAGATGCCAAGATCGGGGCGATCGACCTCGCCGGCCAGTTGATCGAGGAGCGCACGCTGCAGGGCCCACGAGAACGTCGTCTCTTCGACGCCGGCGTCACGAGCCGCCTCGAGGGCCACCATGACCTCGCCGATGACGTCGGCCTGGTACTGATCGACCGCGCCGTTGCCGATGCGCACGGGGGCCGCGCCCCCGTAGCCGGGAAGACCGGAGATCTCGCGCTCGGGAAGGTCGCGCTCGCCCGCGATGCCGTACATGATCTGCACGTCCGCCGGATCGCCCGCGATCGCCCGCAGGAGCCAGTTGCGCCAGCGGTGGGCCGCGTCGAGGTACCCGTGATCGATGTACGCGCTCAGCGTGAGGGCGGCGTCGCGCAGCCAGACGTAGCGGTAGTCCCAGTTGCGCGATCCGCCGAACGCCTCGGGGAGCGAGGTGGTCGCCGCCGCGACGATGCCGCCCGTCTCGGAGTGGGTCAGGGCGCGGAGAACCATGAGCGAGCGGGTGACGAGTGCCGCGTGCGTACCGGCCGACTGCACCCGGTCGGCCCACGCGGCCCACCATTCGCGGGTCCGCTCGAGCGCCGCCTCGACGTTGAACGGCGCCGGCGGATCCTGCCACGACGGCCCCCACGCCAGCACCGAGTCGATGCTCGCGCCCGCGACCGTCGTCCATCGGCCGCGGTGGGCGGTGTCGACGGCGATGAGGCGGGGGCCCCGGAGGGTGACGGCGTCGGGTCCGGCGACGGCCAGGATGGCGTGCTCGTCGCCGCGGCCGACCTGGCGCACCCACGGCACGGCGCGGGCGTAATCGAAGCGGAGCCGCACCTCGCTGACGAAGTCGACCTCCCCCGACACCCCGACCACGCGGCGGATGAGCGCCTCGACACCCTCGTCGACCGGCATCGCGTCGTAGACGTCGGCGACTCCCGTAGCGGTCTCCCATCGCGTGACGAGGACGAAGGTGTCCCCGTCGTAGCGCCTTGTCGCTGTGGCCTCGGGATCGGCCGGACGCAGCGACCACGCCCCGTGGGACTCGTCACCCAGCAGGGCACCGAACATCGATCCGCTGTCGTACCGCGGCATGCACAACCAGTCGACGCTCCCGGCAGAGGAAACGAGAGCGGCGGATCGGCAGTTGCTGAGGACCGCGTAGTCCTCGATCGGAGTCGTCACCCTCGGATTGTGGCAGGTGCCGCCGACATCATGGCCGAACATCGCGCTAGTGGCATCCATGCGCCCGCTGCAAGCGGCACGGCGATGTCGCAACCGAGCGCTACGGTGGCCCCATGGCGGCGGACACCACCCTGATCATCCTGGGCGCTTCGGGCGACCTCACCTCGCGACTGCTCCTCCCGGCCCTCGGCCAGCTGCTCTCGCGCGAACCGAAGCGATCGGTGCGCCTGCACGGGGCGGGCATGGAGGACTGGACCGACGAGCACTGGCGCGAGGTCGTGCGCAAGGCCTTCCAGACGATGGATGCCGACTCCGCGTTCGCCGCGGTCTCCGACACAACGTACTCACAGGCCGACATCACGAAGGCCGACGACCTGCAGAAGCTCCTCGACGACGCCGATGGCCGCCCCGCGCTGTACTTCGCGGTGCCCCCGGCCGTCACCGAGAAGGCCTGCCTCGCGCTGAGCGACGTGACCATCCCCGAGGGCACGGTCCTGGCCCTCGAGAAACCGTTCGGCACCGACGAGGCGAGCGCGCACACGCTCAACACGCAGCTGGCGACCCTCGTGCCCGAAGACCAGGTCTTCCGCATCGATCACTTCCTCGGCCGCTCGACCGTGCTGAACCTGCTCGGAACGCGCTTCGCGAACCGCATCATCGAGAGCGTCTGGTCGGCCGACGACATCGCCTCCATCCGCATCGACTTCCCCGAGGCCCTCGGCCTCGAGGGCCGGGCCGGGTACTACGACGCCGCCGGCGCCCTGGTCGACATGATCCAGAGCCACCTCCTGCAGGTCATGGCGTTCGTCACGATGGAGCCCCCGGCATCCCTCGATCAACTCGACCTGCGCGACGCGACCTCCGCGGTCCTGCGTGCGACGCACGTCAAAGACGACGACCCGGTCGCGAACTCCCGCCGCGCACGCTACACCGCGGGCGATGTGGGCGACCGCCACTTCCCCTCGTACGTCGACGAGCCGGGCGTCGACGCGTCGCGGGGCACCGAGACCCTGGCCGAGATGACCGTCGAGGTGCGCACGGCCCGCTGGCAGGGGGTTCCGATCCTGCTGCGGTCCGGCAAGGCGCTCGGCGCGGGCGACCCGGCCGTCACGGTCGCGTTCAAGCCCGTGCGGCACCTCCCCGTCGGCTTCGTCGGCGAGAGCGAGCCCTCCGAGATGGTGTTCTCGCTCGGCCCCGACACGATCAGCCTCGGCCTGAACATCAACGGCGCCGACGACCCGCTCGACCTCGAGCGGGTGAACCTGTCGACCCACCTCGGCGAGGGCGCCCTCAAGGCCTACGGCGAGGTGCTCTCGGGCATCCTCGACGGAGACGCCATGCTCGCCGTCCGCGGCGACGCGGCCGAGCAGTGCTGGCGCATCGTGCAGCCCGTCATCGACGCGTGGCGCAAGAACGAGGTGCCTCTCGACGAGTACCCGGCGGGCACCGCGGGACCGTCGTCCTGGAACGACTGACCGATCCCGCGGCACGCCGCCATCACCCGGCGGCGCGGGATGAGGGTCGGCTCCTCATCAGAGACGCATAAGTTCACACGGGAACACGTCGCGCGGCGACGGCGTTCAATGGTGCGGGTCAACGGCGTCCCGCATCCGTCCCCGTTCTCAGGAGAACCCATGTCTCTCACGCTCGACCGCACCGCCCCCACCGACGCTCCCATCCTCGACGTGCTCGCCGAGCGCTGGAGCACCCGCGTCTTCGACCCCGAGACGCCGATCGACGAAGCCGCTCTGCGCTCCGCCCTCGAGGCCGCCCGTTGGGCCCCCTCGGGCATGAACTTCCAGCCGTGGCGCTTCATCGTCGCGCGCCGCGGGACCGCCGCCCACGAAAAGGTCGTCTCGGCTCTCATGGGCTTCAACCAGGCCTGGGCACCCGACGCCGGCGCCCTCCTCGTGGTGCTCGCCGAAACCGAGACCGAAGACGGCGAAGCGCGCACCTGGGCGCTCTACGACAGCGGCCAGGCCGCCGCGCACTTCACCGTGCAGGCGCACGCCGAGGGCCTCTCGACCCACCAGATGGGCGGCTTCGTGGCCGACGAGTTGCGCGCCGCCTTCGACATCGACGCGCGTTTCACCCCGGTCACCGTGATCGCCGTCGGCGCGCTCGGCGACGTCGACGCGGCCGAAGAGGGCCTGCGTCAGCGCGAGCTCGCCCCTCGCCAGCGTCGCACGGTCGAGGAGTCGCTGCTCGTCGACGACTGAGCCCCGGCATCCCGCTCGAAGAACGCCGTCTCGAGTGAGACACGCACCGTTGCGTCGTGTCTCGCTCGGGCGGCGTTCCTCATGGGCGCCCGGCCCGACGGGCGGAGGAGGTGCCCGGGCCGCGCCGAAGCGGCTTCCGCCGACGCGCCGTCACTCTCGCGTAGGACGCGTCGGCTCTCGGAACGCGCGCTCAGCGCTCCACGAGCACCCCGTCGGCGTCCGCCCACACGTGGCGTCCCGGCGCGAAGACGACCCCCGCGATGGTCACCGTCACGTCGACCTCGCCCGCGCCGTCCTTCGCGCTCTTGCGGGGGTTCGAGCCGAGCGCCTTGACCCCCAGGGGCAGCTCGGCCATCGCCGCGCGGTCGCGGATCGCCCCGTTCACGATGACCCCCGCCCACCCGTTGTCGACCGCGGACGCGGCGATCAGGTCGCCCACGAGCGCCGACTCGAGCGAACCACCGCCGTCGACCACGAGCACGGCTCCGTCGCCGGGGGTCGCGAGCACTCTCTTGACCAGCGCATTGTCGCGGTGGCAGCGGACGGTGCGGATCGGTCCGTCGAAGGCGACGTGCCCGCCGAGGTCGATCATCGCGAGAGAGAGCGAGTCGAGTTCGTCGCCGCGCTCGTCGTACAGGTCGGCCGTTGCGATCGTCATGGCGCCAGGCTAACGGGGCCGGTAGGCCAGAAGAGGGGATGCCGTGGTGGCATCCCCTCTTCTGGACGGGGCTCTACTCGACGATCTCGGCCTCGATCACGTCGTCGTCTCCGGGTTCTTCCGTGGCGGGACCGGTGCTCACGAGCATGAGCGAGTCACCGTCGCTGGCCACGTCGACCCGCACGACGTCTCCGTCGCGCACCGAGCCCGCCAGGATCGCCATCGCGAGGCGGTTCTGGATCTCGGTCTGGATGAGACGCCGCAGCGGACGGGCGCCGTACACCGGGTCGTATCCGCGCTCGGACAGCCACGACCGGGCGTCGGGGGTGACCGCCAGGCTCAGCCGGCGCTCGCGAAGACGCTTGTGCAGCGCGTCGACGGCGAGCTCGACGATCTGCGCGAGGTCGTCCTGGCTCAGGGCCTGGAAGATCACGATGTCGTCGAGACGGTTCACGAACTCCGGCTTGAAGGCCTGACGGACGAGCGCCTGCACCTGCTCGCGCTTGGTGTCCATCGACAGGGTCGGGTCGATGAGGATGGGCGAGCCGAGGTTCGAGGTGAGCACCAGGATGACGTTGGTGAAGTCCACGGTGCGGCCCTGGCCGTCGGTCAGTCGACCGTCGTCCATGACCTGCAGCAGCACGTCGAACACCTCGGGGTGCGCCTTCTCGACCTCGTCGAGCAGCACCACCGAGTACGGCCGACGGCGCACGGCCTCGGTCAGCTGGCCGCCCTGCTCGTAGCCGATGTAGCCCGGAGGGGCACCGACCAGGCGCGAGACGGAGTGCTTCTCGCCGTACTCCGACATGTCGATGCGCACCATGGCGTGCTCGTCGTCGAAGAGGAAGTCGGCGAGCGACTTCGCGAGCTCGGTCTTGCCGACACCGGTCGGGCCGAGGAACAGGAACGATCCGACCGGTCGGTGCGGGTCGCTGATGCCCGCGCGCGAGCGACGAACGGCGTCGGACACCGCCTTCACGGCATCCCGCTGTCCGATGAGGCGCCGGCCGAGCTCGCGCTCGAGGTTGAGCAGCTTCTCGGTCTCTCCCTGCAGCAGGCGTCCCACCGGAATGCCCGTCCACGCCGCGATGACGGCCGCGATGTCCTCGTCGGTGACCTGGTCGTTGACCATGCGGTCGCCCGCGGGCTCTTCGCGTTCGGCGACCATGAGCTCGCGCTCCAGCGCCGGGATCTCGGCGTACAGCAGTCGCGACGCCCGCTCGAGGTTGCCCTCGCGCTGCGCGCGCTCGGCGTCGACGCGAGCGGCATCCAGCCGGGTCTTCAGGTCGCCGACGCGGTTGAGCGAAGCGCGCTCGCGCTCCCACCGCGCCTGCAGGTCGTCGAGCTTGGCCTGCTCGGCGGCGAGGGTCTCGCGGAGCGTGGCGAGGCGCTCTTTCGACGCGTCGTCCTTCTCTTTCTTCAGCGCGAGCTCTTCGAGCTTGAGGCGGTCGACGTGGCGACGCAGCTCGTCGATCTCGAGCGGGGCCGAGTCGATCTCCATGCGCAGGCGCGATGCGGCTTCGTCGATCAGGTCGATCGCCTTGTCGGGCAGCTGACGCGCGGGGATGTAGCGGTTGGACAGGGATGCCGCGGCCACCAGCGCCGCGTCGGCGATCGCGACCTTGTGGTGCGCCTCGTACCGCTCCTTGAGGCCGCGGAGGATCGCAACGGTGTCCTCAACCGAAGGCTCGCCGACGTAGACCTGCTGGAAGCGGCGTTCCAGCGCGGCATCCTTCTCGATGAACTCGCGGTACTCGTCGAGCGTGGTCGCACCGATCAGGCGCAGCTCGCCGCGCGCGAGCATGGGCTTGAGCATGTTCGAGGCCGCGACCGAACCCTCGCCGCCACCCGCGCCCATGAGCACGTGCAGCTCGTCGATGAACGTGATGATGCGACCGTCGGACTCGGTGATCTCTTTGAGGACGCTCTTGAGGCGCTCCTCGAACTGCCCGCGGTACATCGCACCGGCCACCAGGGCCGAGATGTCGAGCGAGACGAGCTCTTTGTCCTTGAGGCTCTCGGCGACGTCGCCCGCGACGATGCGCTGGGCGAGGCCCTCGACGACGGCGGTCTTGCCGACGCCGGGTTCACCGATGAGCACGGGGTTGTTCTTGGTGCGCCGGGTGAGCACCTGGCTGACGCGACGGATCTCGCCGTCGCGCCCGATGACGGGGTCGAGCTTGCCCTGACGGGCCCGGTCGGTGAGGTTGATGCCGAACTGCTCGAGGGCGCTGCGCGCGTCCTCCTGCCCCGGCTGTTGAGTGGCGTTCATGTGGTCTCCTGAAAGTCTGTTCGCAAACTTGAGTTGCGTTGACTCAAGTTTAGCAGTGAGGCGTGTGGAGAGCAATGGATGCCGGGACCTTGGGCTCCCCGCGGGAGGGCGGCGCGCGGGCCCGCGCGCGGCGCGACTCAGGCCGGGACGGGCTCGGCGGTCGCCGCCACGACGGAGCCGGATGCCGCCTCCCCCGCGCACGAGAACCGCGCCCGGTAGGCCGTCGGGGTCAGCCCCATCGTGCGGGCGAAGTTCTGTCGCAGCACCGCCGCGGACCCGAACCCGCACTCCGCCGCGATGCGGTCCAGGCCGAGGTCGGTCTCTTCGAGCAGTCGCTGGGCGTGCAGCAGACGTTGGCGCGCGAGCCACGCCGCCGGTGTGGCCCCCAGGTCGGCCTTGAACCGCCGAGCGAAGGTGCGCGGCGACATGTGGGCGCGAGCGGCGAGCCGGTCGACCGAGAGCTCGGCATCCAGGTTCTGCAGCATCCACTCGGTCACCGGGGCGAGCGAGAGCGAGGAGTCGACCGGAATGGGCGAGGCGATGAACTGAGCCTGCCCCCCGTCGCGCTGGGGCGCGACGACCATGCGACGGGCGATGCGGTTGGCGAGCTCGGAGCCGAGCTCCTGGCGCAGCAGGTGCAGGCAGGCGTCGAGCCCGGCCGCCGTCCCGGCACTGGTGATGATGCTGCCCGACTGCACGTAGAGCACGTCGGGGTCGACCTCGATGCGGGGATACATGCGCGCCATGGTGTCGGCGTAGCGCCAGTGGGTCGTCGCGCGTCTTCCGTCCAGAACACCGGATGCCGCGAGCACGAACGACCCGCTGCACACGCTCAACAGCCAGGCGCCGCGCTCGTGCGCCGCACGCACGACCTCGATCACGCGGGGGTCGACGGCATCCCACTGCTCCCGGGGAATGGGCGCGAGCACGAGGATGTCGACATCGGCAGCCGCCTCGAGACCGTGCTCGACGTTGATCGAGAACCCGATGTTCGAGGGGACCACGCCGGGGTCGGGGGCCACGATGCGGAAGTCGAAGTTGGGGATGTCGTCATCGCCGCGGTCGAGGCCGAACGCCTCGCACGCGAGACCGAACTCGAACGGAGCGAACCCCGGCTGGGTGACGACGGCGACCGATCGCATGAAAACCTCCGGTGTGGCAGAAATCGGACGGATGCCGTCCATCATGCCACTCGTGGCCGGATTGCTCCAGTCGTAGCTTTTCGGTCATGGCTTACTTCATCGCTCTCGGCATCCTGGCCGTCGCCGGCATCGTCGGAACGGTGTGGCTCGTCCGCACCGACGGGTACGGCCGGATCCCCACCGACCCGCGCCGCGTCCGCTCCCGCCGGCCGGCCGCACCGCGACCACGACGGCGGGCGGCGCGAGAGACACGCCGTTCCGGGATGCCGACACCCCGGCGCGTCGCCGAAGCCCCCGCCGTCGTTCTCGCGGCGTCGGCTCAGCGCCCCTCAGCGACCGCGCGCGTGTACACGTCGACCATCGCCGCCGTCCGCGAGGACTGACGGAACCGTTCCGCGATCGACGGGTCGGGCACCGCCGGAGTGCCCGCGACGATGTCGGCCGCCGCGGTACGGAGCGCCTCGGCGAGGGCGGGGACCGTGGCATCCGCCACCGCCCACACCCCCGAGCCCAGCTCCGCCGCGATGTCGGGGTCGCTCACCACGGCCGGGGTTCCGAGCGAGGCCGCTTCGAACACGGTCATGCCCTGCGTCTCGAAGCCGATCGAGGTCTGCACCACCGCGTCGGCGTCGGCGAGTCGGCGGAGCGTCTCGGTGTACGGCAGTCGCCCCGCGAAGATGATGGACGCCGCGGGCGACGACCGCTCGACCAGGCGACGCGCGGCACGAAGCTGCGACCCGCCACCGACGATCTCGACCTCGGCCTCGATGCCCGACGCGATGACCGCTTCGAGGAACGGCAGCAGACGCTTCTCGGGACTCATGCGTCCGAGCCAGATGAAACGCGGTCGGCCCGGTCGGCGTTCCGACGCCTCGGCACTCAGGGCGGCGTCGAGCACGTCGTCGTCGATGCCGTTCCAGATCACGTCGACGACCTCGGCGACGCCGTGCGCCTCGAGGCGGCGGGCGAAGTGGCTCGATGGCGCCGTGACCGCCCGCGAGAGTCGGGCCAGCTGACGCAGGAACGCCCACCCGTCGGCCGGTCCGCGCGACGGACCCGTGCCTTCGCGGGCACCCCGGGGTGACGTGCTTGAATCGACTGCTCCCCCGCGAACTCCGGCGCGGTCGGCGGCGCCCCCGGGCAGCACCCGCCGCGCCCAGGCGTTGAGGGCCCGTAGCACGAGACCCGGGAAGGGCGCGGTCGCCTCGATCCCCACGTCGACGCGGTTGTGCATCGTGTGCACGACGGGCAGTCCGTGGCGCGCGGCGTACCGGTGACCGATGAACGCCCCCCAGAAGTCCGCCTGCACGTGCACGACGTCGACGCGAAGTCGCGCACCCATCTCGGCATCCAGGAATCGATCCGTCCGGACGCCCGGCCAGGTGAGGGCGTACTCGCGGTCGGGGGTGATCGCGATCGACGGAAGGTCGAGGTAAGCCGCGTCGCCGGCGCTCTCGCGGTGCGGGCGCGGCGCGACGACCGTGACCACGTGTCCCGCGCGCTCGAGGAAGCGTTTCTGCAAGCGCATGGACACCTGCGCGCCGCCGAGCGACTCGAGGTGCTGGTCGGCGAACATCACGACGTGCACGGGTTACTCCGGCAGCGGCCGACCGCGGTACAGCGCCTCGAAAGTGTCGAGCGTCCGGTTGATGTCGTGCACGGCGACCGCATCGAGCGACGCCTGCTGCATGCGCGTGCGCTCCTCGGGCGCGGCCGTGAGCACGTCGGTCAGGCGCGCGGCGAGCTCGTCGGCGTTGCCCGGCTCGAAGAGGTAGCCGTTCTCGCCCTCGTGAACGAGGTGCGGGAGCGCCACCGCGTTCGCCGCCACGATCGGCAGACCGGATGCCATGGCCTCCATCGTCGCGATCGACTGCAGCTCGGCGATCGAGGCGATGGCGAAGACGCTGGCCCGCGAGTAGAGCGTGCGCAGGTCTTCTTCCGACGCATGGCCGTGGAACGTCACGCGCGAGGAGACACCGAGCTGCTGCGCGAGGGTCTCGAGTTTGGCGCGCTGGTCGCCACCGCCGACGACGTCGAACGTGACGTCGAGGGCGGGGTCGAGCTGCGAAAGGGCCTTCAGCACCACGTCGATGTGCTTCTCGGTCGTGAGACGCCCCACGAACAGGATGCGGTTGGCGTCGCGAGGGGTGAGGTCGGGGCGGTAGTTCGACCGATCGATACCGCACGAGATCGGGATGACCCCCGAGATGTCGATCGTCGACTCGAGGAAGTCCGCGGCCTTGCGCGTGGGCGTCGTGACCGCGCGCGTCATCTTGAACGTGCGCTCGGCGTCGGCCCACGCGAGCTTCACGAAGATGCGGTCGAGGAAGTCGGGGAGCGTGGTGAAGTCGAGGATGTTCTCAGCCATCACGTGGTTGGTCGCGATGACGGGGATGCCGCGCTTACGCGCCTCGCGCGCGAGGCCTCGACCGATGACGATGTGCGACTGGATGTGCACGACGTCGGGCTTGATCTCGTCGAGCAGGATGCGGGCGTAATGCTTCGAACGCCACGGCAGCACGAAGGTGAGCCAGTCGTGCGGGAGGAAGCGGTACGCCGGGAGCCGGTGCATGGTCATCGGCTGATCTTCGATGACCTCGGTCGCCGTGCCGGCGTTGCCGTGGCCCACGCTCGGGGCGGCGACGTGCACGTCGTGGCCGCGAGCGACGAGGCCGGCGGCGAGGCGCTCGGCGAAACGCGCGGCGCCGTTCACGTGGGGGAGGAAGGTGTCGGCGCCGATGAGGATCCGCAGGGGGCGATCGGGGGCCGGCACCGCTTCGAGAGTGGCCGAAGGGTCGGTCGACGCGGCGGGCTCGGACGGATCGGCGGGCGTCGCAGGAGTGGTCACGAGGGGTGAGGCCTATCTATGCGGCGGTCGGTTCGCAGAGGCAGGTGCATGCGCCCGTCCACTGTACCCGAGCGGGTTTCGGGGCTCTGGGGCGCTCCACAGGTGTCGCACTGCCGGCCCGTGCGGAGCCCGGGCCGGCGCCCCCGTGGACCCCGACACGACAAAGCCCGCTCGGCGGGAGACCGAGCGGGCTTCGCGGCGGGGCGCGTTACGGCTGTCCGTCGAGGCGCGCGTCGGGCGCGGGCACGCCCTGCGCGGGGCGCGGCGGCCCGTCGGTGCCGGCCGCAGCGGGGACCTCGGATGCCGCGGCCGCCAGCGCCGACACCACCACGGCGTCGTCGGTGGTCGGGGTGCGCTGCGGGTCGCCGGCCGACGACGTCTCGGCCTCGGTGGCATCGAGGTCGGCGGTCGCCTGCTCGAACTGCGAGCGGTAGAGGCGGTAGTACGCGCCCTCGACCGCGATGAGCTCGTCGTGCGAGCCCTTCTCGACGATGTCGCCGTGCTCCATCACGAGGATGAGGTCGGCGTCGCGGATGGTCGAGAGGCGGTGCGCGATCACGAACGAGGTGCGCCCCTCGCGCAACGCGGCCATGGCCTGCTGGAGCAGCAGCTCGGTGCGCGTGTCGACCGACGACGTGGCTTCGTCGAGGATCAGCACCGAGGGGCGGGCGACGAACGCCCGCGCGATCGTGATGAGCTGCTTCTCTCCTGCGGAGACGTTGGCGGCGTCTTCGTCGAGCACCGTGTCGTACCCCTCGGGGAGGGAGTGCACGAACTGGTCGACGCGCGTGGCGACGGCGGCCTCGACGATCTCTTCGTCGGTGGCGCTTTCGCGCCCGTAGCGGATGTTGTCGCGGATGGATCCGGCGAACAGCCACGGGTCCTGCAGGACCATGCCGGTGCGCGAACGCACGTCGTCGCGACGGAGTTCGGCGATGTCCTGCCCGTCGAGCAGAATGCGCCCGCCGTCGAGTTCGTAGAACCGCATGATCAAGTTGACCAGCGTGGTCTTACCCGCCCCGGTCGGACCCACGATGGCGACCGTCTGACCGGGTTCGACGCGGAACGACAGGTCGGTGATCAGGGGGCGATCGGGCGTGTACGAGAACCGCACGTTCTCGAACTCGATCACTCCCCGGCCGTCGACGTGCGCCGGGGCGTCGGCCGAGTCCGGCTCCTGCTCGTCGGCGTCGAGCAGGGCGAACACGCGCTCGGCCGAGGCGGTGCCCGATTGCACGACCGCGGCCATGCCACCCAGCTGCGACAGCGGCTGGGTGAACTGCTGCGAGTACTGGATGAAGGCCTGCACGTCGCCGAGGCGGATCTGCCCCCCGGCCACCATGAGACCACCGAGAACGGCGATGCCGACGTAGGTGAGGTTTCCGACGAACATCATGCCCGGCATGATCATGCCGGAGAGGAACTGCGCCGTGAAGCTGGCCTGGTACAGCTCTTCGTTCTCGGCCTCGAACTTCTCGCGGGCATCCTTCTCGCGGCCGTAGACCTTGACCAGCGCGTGGCCCGAGAACGACTCCTCGACGCGGGCGTTGAGGCGGCCGACCTTCTTCCACTGCTCGCCGAAGGCCTTCTGCGACTTCGGACCGATGACGCCGAAGATCACCGCCATGAGCGGCAGCGAGACGAGGGCCACGAGAGCGAGCTGCCACGAGATGGTGAACATCATGATGAGCACGCCCACCACGGTGAGCACCGACGTCAGCGCACTCGAAAGGGACTGCTGCATCGTCTGCGTGATGTTGTCGATGTCGTTCGTGACACGCGAGATCAGCTCTCCGCGCTGCACGCGGTCGAAGTACGACAGCGGCAGGCGGTTGATCTTGGCCTCGACGTCTTCGCGCAGGCGCCACATCGTGCGAACCATGATGACGTTGATGACGTACCCCTGGATCCACGACAGCAGCGACGAGCCGACGTAGATCGCGAGCACCGTCACGATCACGACGCGCAGGGCGTCGAAGTCGACCCCCGCACCGACGGAGAAGGTGCTCATCGCTCCGACGATGTTGGCGATGTCGTTCTGCCCGGCGGCCCGCAGGGCGTCGACCACCTCGGTCTGCGAGGTGCCGGCGGGGAACTGCTGCGCGAGTCCCTTCGATACGACGCCCTCGAAGATGATGTTCGTCGCGTCTCCGAGCACGCGCGGGGCGAGCACGGCGAGCACGACGCCGATGGCGCCGAGGATCGACACGAACACGAAAGCGGCAGCGTATGGCCGGAGCAGGCCGATCAGGCGACGGAAGCTCGGGCCGAAGTTCGACGCCTTGCCGGGCGCGACGCTGTCCCAGCTGCCGGAGTTCACCCGCGCCTGCTCGGCGAGCTCGAGCTCTGCGCGTTCTTCTTCGGTGAGGGCGTCCACGGTGCTCATGCCTCGACCCCCAGCTGCGACTCGACGATCTCGCGATAGGTGGCGCTGGTGGCCAGGAGCTCATCGTGCGTACCCAGACCCGCCATCCGACCGTCTTCGAGCACCACGATGCGGTCGGCGCCCGTGATGGTCGACACGCGCTGGGCCACGACGATCTTGGTCACCTCGGGGAGCTCGCGCCACAGAGCTTGTCGCAATCGAGCGTCGGTACTCAGGTCGAGCGCCGAGAACGAGTCGTCGAAGACCAGCACGGCCGGCCGATGGACGATCGCCCGCGCGATGGCGAGGCGTTGGCGCTGGCCGCCCGAGACGTTCGTTCCGCCCTGGGCGATGCGCCCCTCGAGCTTTCCGTCCATCGCTTCGACGAAGTCGCGACCCTGCGCGATCTCGAGGGCATGCCACAGCTCAGCATCGGTGGCCTCTTCGCGGCCGAACCGCAGGTTGGACGCCACCGTGCCGCTGAAAAGGAACGGCCGCTGCGGCACGAGACCGATGCTCTTCCAGAGCACGTCCAGGTCGGCCTCGCGAACGTCGACCCCGCCGACGCGCACGGCTCCCGAGGTCACGTCGAAGAGCCGCGGCAGCAGCGAGACGAGCGTCGTCTTGCCGGCTCCCGTCGACCCCACGATCGCGACGGTCTCACCGGGACGTGCGGCGAAGCTGATTCCGGAGACGACGGGCGACTCGGCGCCCGGGTAGGCGAACGAGACGTCGTCGAACTGCACCGCGCCGGGCTCGGGCAGGCGCTCGACCGGGTTCGCCGGGCGTTCGAGCGTCGACCGGCTGTCGAGGACCTCGCCGATGCGCTCGGCCGAGACGGCGGCGCGCGGGATCATCACCGTCATGAAGCTGGCCATGAGCACGCCGCCCAGGATCTGCGCCACGTACTGGATGAAGGCGAACAGAGTGCCGATCTCGACCCCTCCGGCGTCGACCTGGATGCCACCGAACCAGATGACGCCCACCACCGTGACGTTCAGGACGAGCATCGCGAGGGGGAACAGCAGCACGAAGAGCGAACCGACCTTGCGGCCGACGACGAGGATGTCGGTGTTCGCCTCGCGGAAGCGCTCTTCTTCGATGCGCTCGCGGACGAAGGCGCGCACGACGCGCACGCCGGTGAGCTGCTCGCGCATGACGCGGTTCACGCCGTCGAGCTTGGTCTGGTAGCTGCGGAACAGCGGGACCATCCGCGCGATGATGAGCCCGGCCACGATCACCAGGACGGGCACGGCCACCGCGATGAGCCAGCTGAGCCCGACGTCCTGCTGCAAGGCCATGACGATGCCGCCGATGGCGAGCAGAGGGGCGCTGACCAGCATGGTGGCGCCCATCATCGCGAGCATCTGCACCTGCTGCACGTCGTTGGTGTTGCGGGTGATCAGCGACCCCGCGCCGAACTGCGACAGCTCGCGCTCGGAGAAGCCGCTCACGCGCTCGAACACGTCGAGGCGGATGTCGCGGCCCGCGGCCATCGCGGCCCGGGCGGCGAAGTACGTGGCGATGATCGAGGCCACGATCTGGCCGAGCGAGATGACGAGCATGAGCCCGCCGCGCGACCAGATGAAACCGGTGTCGCCCCGGGCGACGCCGAGGTTGATGATGTCGGCGTTCAGTCGCGGCAGGTACAGCGTCGCAACCGCGGACGCGGCCTGGAAGAGGAGGATGGCGACCAGCAGCCAGCGATAGCGCGAGAGATAGCGGATGAGGAGTTTGCCGAGCACGAGGCCCTCCGAGAGATCGACGCGGTCGCGATGACCGCGGAGTCCAGCCTGGCACTGACCTCTGACATCGGCGACCCCTCCCCGCGTGGGAGCGTTCTCTCGTCGCGAACGCGGGTCATCGGCATCCCCCTCTCAGGAGCCGGATCGTAGGCTGAGCGCATGTCTCGACTGCAGGCCGACGCTCCCGCCGACCTCTGGGTGCCCGTGACCGGCTCCCTCGGATTTCGCGGCCGACGCCACCGCAAGGCGGCGATCGGCATGCTGCTGAGCCAGGCCAATCAGGCCGCGGGCGCTGCTCCGCGCCCGGGCGGTGGAGCCTTCGCGTGGATCCTCAGCCAGGCGGCGCCCCTGCTCATGCGCCGCGCCGGCGGGCGCGTGCTCGTGTGGGTCTGGAAGAGCGACCCCGAACTGCTCGTCGTCATGGCGCAGCTGCAGGAGGCCACACCGCAGCTGCGCACGGCCCGGGCGATGATGCCGATGCAGTACGACGACACCGAGTCGTTCCGCAATCCGCACCTCGGCGTCGGCGAGAAGCTCGCGATGCCCCTGCCGAACGACCCCAAGACGCCTCCGTTCGCCACGTACACGTGGGACACCGGCTCGCACTTCGTGACCGTCACGGCGGTGTGCTCGGACCGCCAGCGTTTCGGCACGGTGATCGACGAGGTGGATGCCGTGGCGCGCACGATCCGAGTCATCGACGACCTGCAGGTCGGCGAGGCGCCGACCGTGTTGCGGATCGACCCGGCCTGAGCCGGGAGCAGCTGAGCCCGTCGAAGCCCGCGGCATCCCGGCCCGTTTCGCCACGCCCAGGAACCTCGCGCAGCGCACAGACCTCGCGCAGCGCGGGGCGGCGTCAGTCGGCGTGCATGTCGCGCGGACGCCACAGCACGATGTCGGTGGCTCGGCGCACGCGCGCTCCGTGGCGCAGCGTGACGACCGAACCGGTGGCCCCGGCCGCGAAGACGCGGGCACCGGGGCGCGACTGCCGCTCGATCGTGAGCTGACGCTCGAGGTCGTTCACGCGACGCGCGAGCTCGTGGACGCGCTCCTCGAGCGCGAGGAGGCGCGCGATGGCCGGCAGGCTCATCCCCTCGCCCGACAGGCGCGCGACCTCGCGCAACTGCTGGACGTGACGGCTCGAGTACCGCCGCGACCCGCCCTGAGTCCGCGCGGGCACGACGAGGCCGAGCCGGTCGTACTGCCGCAGCGTCTGCGGGTGCATGTTCGACAGCTCGGCGGCTGCGGCGATGGCGAAGATCGGGGCGTCTTCGTCGATCTCTCTCTCGGACACGTCTTCACCTCTTTCGTCGTGCCGGATGCGGGTGCCGGGTTCTCGGCATCCTGTCGTATCGGATGCCGAGAACCTCGGCGACGCGCGTGTGTCTATCGCGCCTTGGCCATGAGGTCGGCGCGGGGATTCTCTTTCGGCTCCAGTTCGTGGAACCGCTCGAGGGCCTCGCGCGCGGCGTCGTCGAGATGCGTGGGCACCGCGACCTGGACCTCGGCGAGCAGGTCGCCGGTGCCCTTGGTGGTCGAGATCCCGCGACCCTTGACGCGCAACACGCGTCCCGAGGGTGTGCCGGGAGCCACGCGCAAGCGCACGGGGTCGCCGCCGAGCGTCGGAACCTCGATCGTCGCACCGAGAGCGGCCTCGGTGAAGGTGACCGGCACGGTGATGCGCAGGTTGAGTCCGTCGCGCGT
Organism: Microbacterium testaceum; assembly: GCF_029761935.1. Taxonomy (NCBI): domain Bacteria; kingdom Bacillati; phylum Actinomycetota; class Actinomycetes; order Micrococcales; family Microbacteriaceae; genus Microbacterium; species Microbacterium testaceum. The sequence goes on along the minus strand of NZ_CP121699.1, from coordinate 2,366,532 downwards.
GAAGACCGGGTGGGGCCGCACGGCGACGGTCACGACGATGTCGCCGCTTTCGCCACCGTCGGGGGACTTGCGTCCGCGCCCGCGCAGCCGGATCTTCTGCCCGTCGGACACGCCGGCGGGGATCTTCACCTTGAACGGCACGTTGTCCTCGCCCGCGAGGGTGATGGTCTCACCCTTGGCCGCGGTGACGAAGTCGAGCGTCGTGCGGGCCGAGACGTCAGCGCCCTTCTGCGGGCCGCCGAAGCCGCGGAACCCTCCCGTCGTCTGACCGAACCGGCCGGAGCCGAAGCCGCCGCCCTGCTGATCGAACATCGTGAAGAAGTCGTCGAAGCCGCCCGACGGTGCCTGCCGCCCCTGACCGAACCGGCTGAAGACGTCGTCGAAGCCACCGCCCGCTCCGGCCCCGGGAGCCGAGAAGCGCGCCCCCGAGCCCATGGCCCGGATCTGGTCGTACTCCTCGCGCTGCTCGGGGTCGTTGAGCACCGAGTAGGCCTCGCTGATCTCCTTGAAGGTCGCTTCGGCCTTCGCGTCTCCCGGGTTCGAGTCGGGGTGGTACTGGCGCGCGAGCTTGCGGTACGTCTTCTTCAGATCGGCAGCGCTGACGCTCTTGTCGACACCGAGGACTTTGTAGAAGTCCTTGTCGAACCAGTCCTGACTCGCCATGGGTCCTCCTATTCGGCCGGCACGGCGACGACGACCTTGGCCGGTCGCAGTTCGACCGAACCGAGGCGGTAGCCGACCTCGACGACCTCGAGGATCGTGGTCTCGGTCACGCCGGGGGTGGGGGCCTGGAAGATCGCCTCGTGCTGCTGCGGGTCGAACACGTCGCCCACGGCGCCGTACGACACCACACCGAGGCGCTCGGCCACGGCGCGCACCTTGTCGCCGATCGCCGAGAGCGGGGTGCCCTCGACGAGGTCGCCGTGCTTGGCGGCGCGGTCGAGGTCGTCCATGACGGGCAGGAGGCCCTTCACGGCCTCGCCCTTGGCGCGCTCGATCTCGCGCTCGCGCTGCTCCTCGGTGCGCCGACGGTAGTTGGCGTACTCGGCCTGCAGGCGCTTGAGGTCGATCAGCAGCGAGGCCTCCTTGTCGGATGATGCCCCCTCTGCGGCGGCCTCGGGCGTCTGCTCGGCGCCGAGGATGTCGTCGATGGTCAGACCATCGGCATCCGTCCCTTCGGTCTGAGGCTGGTCGCCCGACGGCGCGGGGCCGGAGGTGTTCTCCTCCGGCCCCGTCTCGTCAGGACCGGCGCCCGAGCCCGTGGGCTGTTCGTCGTCCTTGTGTGCCATGTTCTCTGCTTACTTCTTGTTCTCGTCGGTCGGCTCGTCGTCGACGACCTCGGCGTCGATGACGTCTTCCTCGGGGTTCGGCGTCTCGCCGTTGCCCGGCTGACCCACGTTCGGGTCGGCGGGCTCGCCCGCGGCCTGCGACGAGGCGTAGATGGCTTCGCCGAGCTTGCCCTGGCTGGCGTTCAGCTTGTCGAACGCGGTCTTGACCGCGTCGTCGTCGTCACCGGCGAGAGCCGTCTTGAGCGCGTCGACGTCGCCCTGCACCTCGGTCTTGACCTCGGCGGGGAGCTTGTCGTCGTTCTCCTTGATGAGCTTGTCGATCGAGTACGACAGGGTCTCGGCCTGGTTGCGGGTCTCGGCGGACTCGCGGCGCTTCTTGTCGTCGGCCGCGTTCTCTTCGGCCTCGCGCACCATGCGCTCGATGTCTTCCTTCGGGAGCGACGAGCCGCCCGTGATGGTCATCGACTGCTCCTTGCCGGTGCCCTTGTCCTTCGCGGACACGTGCACGATGCCGTTCGCGTCGATGTCGAAGGTGACCTCGACCTGCGGGATGCCACGGGGAGCCGGGGCGATACCGGTGAGCTCGAAGGTGCCCAGCGGCTTGTTGTCGCGGGTGAATTCGCGCTCGCCCTGGAAGACCTGGATCGCGACCGACGGCTGGTTGTCGTCGGCGGTGGTGAAGGTCTCGCTTCGCTTGGTGGGGATCGCCGTGTTGCGCTCGATGAGCTTGGTCATGATGCCGCCCTTGGTCTCGATGCCGAGGCTCAGGGGGGTGACGTCGATGAGCAGCACGTCCTTGCGCTCGCCCTTGAGGACACCGGCCTGCAGGGCTGCGCCCACGGCCACGACCTCGTCGGGGTTCACGCCCTTGTTGGCATCCTTACCCGTCTCCTTCTTGACGAGCTCGGCGACCGCGGGCATGCGGGTCGAGCCGCCGACGAGCACCACGTGGGCGATGTCGTCGACCTTGACGCCGGCCTCACGGATGACGTCGGAGAAGGGCTTGCGGGTGCGGTCGAGGAGGTCCTTGGTGAGGTCCTCGAACTTCGCGCGGGTGAGGTTCTCGCTCAGCGAGACGGGGCCCGAGTCGGTCAGCGACAGGTAGGGCAGGTTGATCGAGGTCGAGGTCGAGCTCGACAGCTCCTTCTTGGCCTGCTCGGCCGCTTCCTTCAGGCGCTGCAGAGCGATCTTGTCGCCCGAGACGTCGACACCGGTGGTGTCCTTGAACTGCTTGATGAGGTAGTCGACGACGCGCTGGTCCCAGTCGTCACCGCCGAGGCGGTTGTCACCGGAGGTGGCGCGCACCTGGATGGTCGAGAAGTCGTCGTCCTTGCCCACTTCGAGCAGCGAGACGTCGAACGTTCCGCCACCGAGGTCGAAGACCAGGATGAGCTCGTCTTCCTTGCCCTTGTCGAGGCCGTACGCGAGGGCCGCGGCGGTGGGCTCGTTGATGATGCGCAGGACGTTGAGGCCCGCGATCTCACCGGCCTCCTTGGTGGCCTGACGCTCGGCGTCGTTGAAGTATGCGGGCACCGTGATGACGGCATCCGTCACGCTGTCGCCCAGGTACTCCTCAGCGTCGCGCTTGAGCTTCTGCAGGATGCGGGCCGAGATCTCCTGCGGCGTCCACTTCTTGCCGTCGACGTCGAACGTCCAGGTCGTGCCCATGTGGCGCTTGACGCTGGAGATGGTGCGGTCGACGTTGGTGACGGCCTGGCGCTTGGCGGTCTCGCCGACGAGCACCTCGCCGTCCTTCGTGTAGGCGACGACCGAGGGGGTCGTACGGAAACCCTCGGCGTTGGCGATGACCTTGGGCTCGCCACCCTCGAGCACGCTCACGACGGAGTTGGTCGTACCGAGGTCGATTCCCACTGCACGGGGCATATGTGTCTCCTTGCTTGTGAGCGCGGCCGTTGCCGCACTCGGGGTTCTGGTGAAAGTCTCTGCGCGGGTTGAGCCGCGATGACTCAAGGTTATCGGAGCCCGTTCGCGAGGTCAAGGCGACTTGATATGAATTGGCTCAACTTCCGGACGCCACCTAACTCGGTCGCCCCGAGCGCCCACCCCCGCGCGGCCCCGGGCTCTTCTGCGCAGCGCGGTGTCACGGCATCCCTCCACCCATGTCCCCATCTGCGCAGACCATGTCCCAAAAAGGGCTGCCTGAACGCACCCCAGGCAACCAAAAGTGGGACATGGTGCGCGCGATTGCGCTCCCACGACGCACGACGCCCCCGCACCCTCAACGGGGTACGGGGGCGCCGAACGGATGCCGTGGACTCAGTCGCGGTCGCGATCGCGGCGCTGCGGCCGGTCGCTGCGCTTGGCCGAACGGCCGCCCTGGTCGAGGCGCAGGTCGATCAGCTGGCCCGAGATGCGGGTGTCGGCGAGGCGGTCGATCGTGTCGTTCGACAGGTCGACGGGCAGCTCGACGAGGGAGAAGTCCTGACGGATCTGGATCGCACCGAAGTCGTTGCGGCGCAGACCACCCTCGTTCGCGAGGGCGCCGACGATCTGACGAGGCTCGACGCGCTGACGACGACCCACCGCGATGCGGTACGTCGCGAAGCGACCCGAGGAGTCGCGACGCGGACCGCCGTCGCGGGATCCTCCCTCGCGAGAACCGGAGTCGCGCGCGGGGCGGTCGTTGTCGAACCGCTGCTGGCGGAAGGCCTCGGCCTCGAGCAGCAGCGGGGTGTCGCCCTGGGCGACCACGGCGAGGGCCGCGGCTACGTCAGCCTCGGGCACGTCGTGGTGCGCCACGTAGTGAGCGACCACGTCGCGGAACGTCGCGATCGCGGCGGTGTCCTCGAGGGCCGTGGTGATGGCGTCGTCGAAGCGGGTGAGGCGCGTGGCGTTGACGTCGTCGACGCTCGGCAGCGACATCTCGGTCAGCGGCTGGCGCGTGGCCTTCTCGATCGCGGTGAGCATGCGACGCTCGCGCGGGGTGACGAAGCTGATCGCATCTCCCGTGCGCCCGGCGCGGCCCGTGCGGCCGATGCGGTGCACGTACGACTCGGTGTCGATGGGCAGGTCGTAGTTGACCACGTGGCTGATGCGGTCGACGTCGAGACCGCGCGCTGCCACGTCGGTGGCGACGAGGATGTCGAGCTTGCCGCTCTTGAGCTGGTTGACCGTGCGCTCGCGCTGCACCTGAGCCACGTCGCCGTTGATCGCGGCGGCCGTGTAACCGCGGGCGCGCAGCTTCTCGGCGACCGTCTCGGTCTCGTTCTTGGTGCGGGTGAAGACGATCATGCCCTCGAAGTTCTCGACCTCGAGGATGCGCGTGAGGGCGTCGATCTTCTGCTGGTACGACACGATCAGGTAGCGCTGGGTGATGTTCGTCGAGGTCGCGGTCTTGGTCTTGACCGTGATCTCTTCGGGATCGTTGAGGTACTGCGCCGAGATGCGACGGATCTGCGCGGGCATGGTCGCCGAGAACAGCGCGACCTGCTTGGTCGAGGGGGTGTCGGCGAGGATCGTCTCGACGTCTTCGGCGAAGCCCATCTTGAGCATCTCGTCGGCCTCGTCGAGCACGAGGTACTTCAGCTCGCTCAGGTCGAGGGTGCCCTTGTCGAGGTGGTCCATGATGCGGCCGGGGGTGCCCACGACGATGTCGACGCCGCGGCGCAGGGCCGACAGCTGCTGGCCGTAGCCCTGGCCGCCGTAGACGGGGAGCACCGAGACGCCCTTGATGTGCGCGGCGTACTTCTCGAACGCCTCGCACACCTGCAGCGCGAGCTCGCGGGTGGGCGCGAGCACGAGGGCCTGCGGGTTCTTGTGGCCGGTCTCCATCTGCGACAGCACCGGCAGCGCGAAGGCGGCGGTCTTGCCGGTTCCGGTCTGGGCGAGGCCGACGACGTCGCGGCCCTGCAGCAGCACGGGAATCGTGGCCGCCTGGATCGCGGACGGGGTCTCGTAGCCCACGTCTTTCAGGGCCTTGAGCACAGCGGCATCCAGTCCCAGATCGGCGAAGGTGAGCTTCTCGGGAGTGGTCTCGGCTTCAGCGGAGTCGACGGGGGTTTCGGATGCCATGACTCCACGGTAGTCTCCTCCGCGCTCTCGCGCGGGCCGGGGTCTAACCTGAACCCGCGCGCCGACGACGGCGCGGCTGCCTCCCCGGCCGTACCGGGCGTTCACCGAAGGACCCTAGCGTGACCGACATGTCCTCCCCCGGCACCACCGCAGCCCCCGCCACCGACCGCCGACCGGTGATCGCCTGGGCCCTCTGGGACTGGGGGTCGGCGGCGTTCAACGCGGTCGTGACGACCTTCGTCTTCAGCACTTACCTGGCCAGCCAACTCTTCGTCGACCCGACGATCGTGGCCGCCGCGAACGGGAACGACAAGGACCCGGCCCTCGTGCGCGCCCTCGCCGACAACGCGAGCCTGGTGGGTGTCGCGCTGATGATCGCGGGGATCGTGGTGGCCCTGGTCGCCCCGGTGCTCGGCCAGCGCTCCGATGGAACCGGCCGCCGCAAGCTCTGGCTCGGCATCAACACCGGTCTCGTCGTGCTGGCCATGGCGGCGATGGTGTTCGTCGAGGGCACCCCCGGGTTCCTCGTGCTGGGCGCGACCCTGATCGCGGTCGGAAACGTCTTCTTCGAGTTCGCGAGCGTCAACTACTACGCGATGCTGACGCAGGTCTCCACCCGCGAGAACATCGGCCGCGTCTCGGGCTTCGGCTGGGGAATGGGCTACGTCGGCGGCATCGTGCTGCTTCTTCTGCTGCTGGTGCTCTTCATCCAGAGCTTCGGAGATCCGGATGCCGGTGGGCTCCTCGCCGTGACCAAGGAGGGTGGATGGAACATCCGCCTCGCCGTCTTGGCATCCGCCCTCTGGTTCGGTGCGTTCGCGATCCCGGTGCTGCTGCGCGTTCCGGAGATCCCCGCCCGCAGCCGCCAGGTGCGGGTCGGTTTCTTCCGCTCCTACGTGGTGTTGTGGGGCACGCTGCGTTCGCTCTGGCGCGACAGCCGGGAGGTACTGCTCTTCCTCGTGGCCAGCGCCGTCTTCCGCGACGGGCTCGCCGGCGTCTTCACCTTCGGCGCGATCATCGCCGCACAGGTGTTCGGCTTCAGCTCGACGCAGGTCCTGTACTTCGCGGTGGCGGCGAACGTGGTGGCGGGGGTGAGCACGTTCGTCGCGGGCCGCTTCGACGATCGGTTCGGCCCGAAGCGCGTCATCGTCATCTCACTGATCGGACTCATCGTGCTCGGCGGGGCCGTCCTCTTCATCGGGACGTCGCAGGCCGCCTTCTGGATCACCGGCCTCGGCCTGTGCGCCTTCGTCGGCCCTGTCCAGTCGGCGAGCCGGTCCTTCCTCGCCCGCGTCGCTCCTGAGGGGCGCGAGGGTGAGATCTTCGGTCTCTACGCCACGACGGGTCGCGCCGTGTCGTTCCTCGCTCCCGGGCTGTTCGCCCTGTTCGTGGGCATCACGGGCGACACGCGTCTCGGCATCCTGGGCATCGTGCTGATCCTCGGCGCGGGGCTGCTGCTGCTCATCCCGGTGAAGGCGAAGCCGGCCGTCATCGTCTGATCCGCCGGGAGAGGGACGTCAGTCGCGCGGCCAGGAGTCGGCGAATTTCGCCAGCAGACGCGCGAACTCCACCCGCTCGGCGTCGGTGAAGGACTCGAGCGCGGAGCGCACGGCATCCCTTCGACGTCCGCGGAATCCCGATACGAGCCCCTCGCCCTCGGGCGTGAGCCGCACACGCGTGCGGCGGGCGTCGTCGGGGTCGGGCTCGCGCACGACCAGTCCCATCTGCGCCGCCTGCTGCACGAGTCGCGATGCGCGGGGTTGATCGACGCCCACGGCTTCGCCGATCTCGCTGACGGACAGCGACCCGGATGCCGCGATCAACGCGTCGAGCATGCGCAGCCGCGCGGGGCCGCCGAAGCGCCCGTGCGCGGGATCGGCGACCCAGGGCGGAGCGCCCCGCCCCCACGGCCCCCCGTGCCCGCCGCCGTGTTCACCGTGCGGGTGGCGGTGGCCGTCACCCGCGAAGGGCGGCCGCGGTCGTCGTCCACGCAGGCGCCCGAGGGCGGCGGCGATCTCGTCGGCGGGGTCGGTGGACATGGGGAGATTTTACATGTCGCTTGACAAGCATCAGGAATGCATGTCACAGTACATTCGTTGTCACATGACATGCAATGGCGGATCGACCGCCGACGAAAGGACCCCTCCATGAACACCCCCACACCCTCAGATTCCCGCAGCCTCGCCCACCGCCTCACGACGGTCGGCCACGCGCTGCACCACCGCCTGTTCGCGCAGCTACGCGACAGCGACCTGCACCCGAAGACCGTGATGGTCCTCTCCGTGATCGACGGGCGCCTCGACGCCCCGTGGATCAGCGACCGCATCGCCCGCGGCGGAAAGCGCATCAGCGCCCTCGCCGACCGGGGATGGATCGCCCCCGCCGGCGACGGCTGGACGCTCACCGACGAGGGTCGTCAGATCCTCGATCGAGTGGATGCCGATCGCCAGGCGCTTCTCTCCCAGGTCCCGGCCGACGAGATCGAGCGCCTCAACGCCGCTCTCGACGCGATCTCCGCCACCCTCGGGCTCGACGAGGACGCCGAGACGGCAGGCCCGCGGGGACCCCGCGGATTCGGCTTCGGTCACGGCCCGTTCGGCCCCGGCTCGGGCCGCGGATTCGGCCCCGGCATGCGCGGCGGCCCCCGCTTCGGCGGCGGCGAGCGCGATCACCGACGCGGTGACGGCGGCAACGCCCACCACGGCTTCGGACCCCGGCACGGCGGACACACCGACGGGCACCGACCCGACGGCGACCACGCAGCCGCGGACGGCTCCGGCGCGCACGGCGAGCACCGCCACGGCAACCCCGGCCACCGGCACGAGCGCGGACACCGCGCAGCGGAGCGCGCCTACGAGCGCGGTTTCGACGCCGGATTCATCCGTGGGCGCGAGTCCGCGGCATCCGAGTGATCATCGAGAACACGACGCGGCGGGACCTCCCTCGGGAGCCCGCCGCGTCGTCGTTTCGTCAGCGTCCCGCGGACCCCGCGTCGGTCGAACCGACGTCGGTGCGGTGGAAGTTCAGCGCCGACCGCGAGGCCGTCGGTCCGCGCTGCCCCTGGTAGCGGTTGCCGTAGGGGCCGGAGCCGTAGGGGTTCTCGGCCGGCGAGGTGAGCCGGAAGTAGCAGACCTGCCCGATCTTCATGCCGGGCCACAGCTTGATCGGCAGCGTCGCGACGTTCGACAGCTCCAGGGTGACGTGGCCCGAGAAGCCCGGGTCGATGAAGCCCGCGGTGGAGTGCGTGAGCAGCCCCAGGCGCCCGAGCGACGACTTGCCCTCGAGCCGTGCGGCGACGTCGTCGGGCAGGCTCACGCGCTCGAACGTCGATCCGAGCGCGAACTCCCCCGGGTGAAGGATGAACGGCTCGTCGGGCTCCACTTCGATGAGGCGGGTGAGCTCGGGCTGATCCTCGGCCGGGTCGATGAAGGGGTACTTGTGGTTGTCGAACAACCGGAAGTACCGGTCCAGACGCACGTCGACGCTCGAGGGCTGGATCATGGCCGGGTCGAAGGGCTCGAGGCCGAGGCGCTTCGCGTCGAGTTCGGCCCGGATGTCGCGATCGGAGAGCAGCACGGCCCCAGCCTAGAGGCGGGGCCCGCGCCCGTGCTGCCTGTGTCACCCTGTTTGCCCGGGTGGGCCGCGTCGAGGTGACCGGGTTCGCCGCGCGCATGGTGCGCGAGGACGTATCCGTTCGCCGAGAACGCACGCTGTCGCACGCACAGGAACGCGCACTCGACGAACGGATGCGGTTTCGCCGGCGGATGCGATCTCGGGGCGGATGCCGAGGGATGCCGCGCGGACGCTGTTATGCTGGCCGGGTCGCCGCAAGGCGCACGGGGCTGTAGTTCAATGGCAGAACTTCTGCTTCCCAAGCAGATAGCGCGGGTTCGATTCCCGTCAGCCCCTCAAAGGTCCGGTTCATCGCCTTGGCGATGGAACGGACCTTTTGTGTGGGTGCCGTAGGAACCGAACCCGCAGCGGGTGGGCCCACGCCGCCAGAGGCTCCGCGCGCTGCGCAGCGGCGCGTGGAGAGGCGGTGGGGACGATTCCCGTCAGCCCCTCAAAGCCCTCACGGGTGGCCATCGGCCGCCCGGGAGGGCTTTCGTGTTGCCGTGAAGCGAACCCTCGGGTAGTCCGGCGCCGCCGCACGTCAACCCCTCCCCGCCCCGTCGCCGCGACCCGCCAGGGTGGGGACCGACGAAGGGGGACGTCATGACGGAGATCTCGGAAGATCGAACGGATGCCGCGGGGATCGAGAGGCCGGGTCTGCCGTTCTGGGTGAAGGCGCTCGGGTGGCTGCAGGTCGTCGCGATCGCGCTCATCGTGGTGGCCTTCATCGCTCTGCAGGTCGTGCAGGCGCAGTCCACCGGTGTGAACTACACCGCTGCGGCGCTGGCGATCATCTTCGCCCTTCCTCTGCTGGTCGTGTGGCAGCAGCCCGTCGTCGCGGCCGTGGTCGCGATCGTGCTCATCATCGGAGCGGCACTCGGTGTTCGCTTCCGCCGCGGTCGGATGAGCGTGGGTGAGGCGATCTGGGGCTACACGTTGCTGGCGTGGACGCTGTTCTGGGTCGCGATGTGCGTTGTGGGCGCCGCCAGGATCTTCGGCAGCGTGATGGGCTGAGACCCGAGGCGGTGGCATCCGGTCGGGGATTCTCCACAGGGCGAAGCGCCGACGCCGGCCCGCCACTCCGCGAAATTACGCGCGTGTAGTTTCGAACACGTTAACGAATCCGGGGCTTATCCACACTTGTTTGCACAGGCGGTGCCGGTTTCCACACACACTTTCCACAAAGTTATCCACAGCTGTGGAGACGGCTGTTCGCCGGTGTGCACGACTCGGACGCGTTGCGCCTGCCGCATGGGTATCGTGAGGATCCTCGCGGGGCGAATCGGGTGAGCGCACCATCGTTACGTGCGATCGAACACCGGCTCCCCCTCTCACGTCAGCGGCACCTGGGGCTCGTACGAACGACGGCTGAGCGGACACGGGCTCGTCGTCGAGCACCTGCGGGTGCTCCCCCCGAACGGCACCCCCGAGGAGCGGCTCGCCTGGAACGCCGCCGTCATCTGGCCCACCGTCGGCTTCTTCTGCGGGATCGCCGCAGCCGTCCTCGTGCACCACGCCGCCTCCGTCTCGTGGAGCGTGGCGCTCGGCGCGGCCGTGTGGCTCGGACCGTGGGCGTGGCTGGTGTGGCGGAGCCGACCGTTCGCGCGTCGCGTGCGCGAGTCGTGGCAGATCAGCGGCGCGGGCGTGTGGATGACCGACGCCTCACCGCTGCGCGATCACGCGGAACGGCTGGACGAGGCCGGGCGATGGACTGCCGCGACGGGGAGCCGCGCGCACCTGATGCTCACCTGGGGCGACGTCTATACGGCACTGTCGCCCGCGCCAAGGCGCACTCCCGCCACGCTCGTGGAGCACATGACCGCAGTGCGTCCGGCGGGATCCTGACTCGTGCCGGCCGTCACGTGCGCAGGTGCGAGGCGCCGTTCAGATCGAGGATCGTTCCCGATGCCCACTGCGAGCCGGGCGCGCTGAGGTACACCACGGCATCCGCCACCTCTTCGGGCGTGGCCACGCGACCGAAGGGACTTTGATCTCGGATGCCGTCACCCTCCGCCCCGGTCAGCTTCTGCTGCTGCCGGTCGGTACCGACGAAGCCGGGGGCGACGCTCGTGACCGCGATGCCGTGGGGCGCGAGAGCGACGGCGACGGATTGACCCATCGCGTGCAGGCCCGCCTTCGCCGCACCGTAGGCGGGGAACTCCGGCTCGCCGCGAAAGGCGCCGCGCGAGCCGACGTTCACGATCGACCCCGGCAACCCCCGCTCGATCAAGGATCGCGCGACGAGGAAGACCATGTTCGCGGGGGCGTTCAGGTCGACGTCGACCATCCGCTCCCACGTGCGATGCCAGGTGGCGTAGTCGACGGTAGCGATCGGGTGCGAGGTCTCGGGGCTCGGGGCGATCGCGGCGTTGTTGACCAGAACGTCGATGCGTCCGAAGGCCGAGAGGACATCGCCGACCACGCGCTCCGCCGTCGCCGGGTCGGACAGGTCGCCGCCGACGAGCAGATGCCCGTCTCCGCGGAGCAGGGCGAGTGTCTCTTCGGCGGCGGCGCGGTCGTGGCCGTAGTGGACGGCGACGCGGTCGCCGCGTGAAGCGAGGGCGACGGCGATGGCCCGACCGATCCCGCGCGAGGCACCGGTGACGAGGGAGTGCAACATGCCCCCATCCTCCCGGTACGAGCGTCCGGGCGGCACCGCGAAACGGCGGGCCGCCCGAACTGTCCGGGGCTCACGCACCGGGGCGATGAACCGGTCACCTCCGGTGCGGATGACCCACGCTACGTCCGAGCGCGGGAGCGGGGGTGGGCTTGACGAGCTCCCTCACGGGGTGCGGGGGCCGACGGCCGTGCGAACACGGCCTGACCAGGGGCGGGCCCGCTCAGGCGCGGGTGAACCCGTCGAGGTCGGGGTCCCAGAACGCGTCGGGGTTCGCGTCCTCGCTCGGCTGCTCGACGGCGATAGCCGGCGCCTGGGGGAAGCGCTTGTGCTGACGCAGCTCTTCCGCCGCCCACGAGAAGTCGGGCTCCTCACCCGTCCAGTCGGCCGGAGCGCTGAGGACGTCGTTGCCGACGCCGATGACGAGCTCGGCCTCCTCCTCACCGCCGTCGGTGACGATCGGGATGCTCACGGCCTCCGCCTGCCCCTCAGCGGCGATCGACGCCGTCAGCTGGACCAGGGCCTCCGCCACGTCGTCGGTCGTGGTCACGGTCTCACCGGCATAGGTCACACTGCGCATTCAGCGATGATCTCCTCTCGAGCGCGTCGGCGGGGGCCGGTTGCCGTGGGGCGCCCGCTCCGATAGGGCGCGCGTGTCGGGGGTCCGCGCTAAGGTCCGGTGAGCCGTCGGAAAGGACCGCGATCGTGCCTGAAGCCCCCGAACTGATCGTCGACGACGCCGCACGATGGCGGTCGTGGCTCGACACCCACGAAGACACCAGCGACGGCGTGTGGCTGGTGCTCGCCAAGAAGGGCACGACCTCGCCCACGTCGCTCTCTTACGCCCAGGCCCTCGACGAGGCCCTCTGCAGCGGGTGGATCGACGGGCGGAAGCAGTCTCGGGATGCCGCCACCTTCCGGCAGCACTTCACCCCGCGCCGCGCCCGCTCGGTGTGGTCGAAACGCAACGTCGATCACGTGGCACGCCTCACCGACGAGGGCCGCATGCGCCCGCGCGGGGCCGACGAGATCGCCCGCGCCCACGCCGACGGCCGCTGGGAGCGCGCGTACGAGGGCTCCGCGGCGATCGAGGTGCCGGCCGATCTGCGCGCGGCGCTCGACGCCGTCCCCGACGCGGCGCGCGCTTTCGACGCCCTGACGAAGGCGGAGCGCTACTCCGTCCTGCACCCCGTGGTCACGGCGGCGACGCCGGCCACCCGTGCGGCGCGCATCGCACGCCACGTCGAACGCCTCTCCGCAGAATCGGTTCCCCCGGCCCCCGAGCAGTGATCGCCGCCGAGAATGGGGTCATGCGTGCGCGACGACTCCTCGGCCTGGTCTCCGCGGCATCCTTCCTCCTCATCGTCTCGGGGTGCGCGGCCCCGACCGCGGCACCGGCCCCCGCCGCGACCGGCCCGGTCGTGTCGTTCTACGGCGATTCGTACACGCGCGGCACGGGTGCGAGCGCAAACGACAAGCGCTGGTCGACGATCGTCTCGGCCGAGCGCGGGTGGCAGGAGATCAACCGCAGCGAGAACGGCCTGGGGTTCGTCAACCGCCGCGCCTCGATGGGGCCGGGCCTCGACGACATCCCCTCCCAGGTGATCGCGGACGATCCCGACCTCGTCTTCGTCACGATGGGCCTGAACGACAACTTCAGCTACGACCGCGCGGCCGACCGCATCCGCGAAACGATCGACAGCGACCTCGAGCGCTTGCGCGCGGGCCTGCCCGACGCGCGCATCGTCGTCGTCGAGCCCTTCTGGTACACCGCGGACCGCCCGGCGTCGGTCGACGTCATCGCGGGGTGGGTCGAAGACGCCGCCGCGCGGATCGGCGCCGACCACATCGCGGGGGCCAGCCACTGGCTCGATGGTCACTACGCCGATTCGTCCGACAGCTGGATGGCCGCCGACGGCCTGCATCCGAACGACACCGGCTACGCGTACATGGCGGAGCGGATGGATGCCGCGCTCCGCGCCCTCGACCCGCCGCTATGACGACGGGGCGCGTCGGGGTCGACGACCGAGCGCCCAGACCGCCGTGGCCGCGAGCAGGAGCAGGGCCAGGATGCCGACCACGTGCAGAACGAGAGAGGCGAGACCCCGCTCGGGCAGAAGGAAGCCGTAGGGCACCCATCCGTCGGTGGCGCCGCGCACGAGGACGACCGTGACCCACACCACGGGGTACGGCAGCACCCACCAGAGGTGGCGCCACGCGAGTCGGGGACGATCGGGAGCCGTGGCGATGTCGACGACGACGAGCAGCGGGAAGACGAGGTGCAGCACCGTGCTCACCCACGGTGGGGCCGATCCCGTCCCCGGGACGAGACCGTTGTAGACGACGGCGACCACGATGAGGCAGGCCGCCCCGATCGCCCACGCGAGAGCGAGCCCGACGGGCACGGGTCGATCCGCCGCGCCCCGGGCACCCACGCCGATCAGCACGAGCGCCGTCAGGCTGCTCGTCTGATTGGTGAAGTACCCGAAGAAGTCGAAGAAGCCGGGGTCGTCCGCGGCGATGCGTAGCCCGTAGGCGAACAGCACGACCCCGAGCACGCCCACGGCGGCGGCGATGCGGGCGACAGAGCGGGCGCGTCGACGAGAGCCTGCGGGGTGGGAGGTCACCCCGCGACGCTACCGCGCCCGACCCGTGGGGGCCTCTGCGTCAGTCGTCGCTCGCGGTCCGGGCGCGGAACCACACGGTGAGTTCGCGCACGGCGCGGATGCTCGCGTCCTCGTCGTCGGCCTCGAGATCGTCGAAGGTGTCGCGGAACCCCTCGGGAGCGGGAGTGGTGGGGGTGCCGATCGGCTCGTACCCCATCGTCCACTCGGTGAATCGACGGTCGTCGATGTGCTCCGTGAGCAGCACGCGGACACCGGTATGACGCGGGTCGCGACGGATCTTCGTCATGAGCTCGTCCACGGCATCCTGCGGCCCCTCGAGCACCTGGAAGAAGCGTCCGCGACGGTACAGCAGCATGCCGGTGAGGTCGTGCTCGTGATTCGAGCGGCGGCTCTGCGCGAGCAGGTCGTGCAGCCGGTCGTCGTCGAACGGCTCGGCGGCCGCGCTGACGTAGGAGATGGAGACGAGGTCGGAGCTCATGAGGCCTTCTCGCCGTCGATCGACCGAGGCGCGGGAACCCGCACTTCGCGGAGGGTGATCTCGGCGTCCTGCGGGGGCTGATCGTTGGTCACGGCGGCCATGGCGGCAGTGAGCGCGTCGAAGCGGCCGACGAGGCGCGAACGACCGTCGTACGCGAGCAACGCGCCGTCGGTCTGGCGGTCGATGTACCCCAGGAACACACCGTTCCTGCTACCGACATGGAAGCCGTCTTCGACGCGAGCCCACACGACTCCGGCGCCGGGGCGGTCGTGAGACACCATGGTCGCCCCTCTTTCTACCCGGGATGGAAACGGGCGAGAGCGACCGTACCCGGACCCCCCGACATACGGCCGCCCTTGACAGATCGCGCGACGCGATAGACCCCGACCGCACGCGCTCCGACTCAGCCGAGAGCGAGAAGGATCTGCGCGGGATCGTCGGTGCCGCTCGCCTCGACGATCCGGCCGCGCTCGAGACGGTACATCGCGAAAGACGCGATGTTCACCCGCCGCCGAGTCGGGCTCACGTGGCCGAACGAGCCCGTGTGCGATCCCCCGCCCCGCAGGTGCACCGCCAGACGGTCGTCCTCGACGATCAGCTGGATGCGTTTCCACTGCCAATCCGGGAAGCCGTGCCACAGTTCGGCGAGGTCGGCGATCCAGGCCTCCGCCCCCGCGGGAAGGTGCGCACGACGCACGGCGGGGTGCAGCAGCCCGCGAACCGCTTCGAGGTCGTGGCGGTTGAGTGCCTCGAGATAGTCGGCGAACCACTCGCGCGTCTCCCAGACCTCCACAGCTCCATTATCGGACGGGATGCCACGGGCTCGGCCCGTTCGCGCAGGGCCCTGGGCCATGTCGGTGGCCGACGGTAGCGTGAGGCGTCGATACGGGAGCCGGAGCCGGCATCCGGAGCGGAGGAGGGACGATGACGTCACGGACGGCGCTGATCGTGCGCGGCGGGTGGGACGGGCACCACCCCGTCGAGACGACCGAGATGTTCCTGCCGTTCCTGCGGAGCAACGGCTTCGAGGTGCGGATCGAGGAGTCCCCCCGCATTTACACCGACGCCGATGTCATGAGCGGTGTCGACCTCGTCGTCCAGGCCGTGACGATGAGCGAGGCCGACGCCGAGAGCATCGAAGGTCTCCGCGCGGCGGTGGCCGCGGGCACGGGTCTGGCCGGGTGGCACGGCGGGATCGTCGACTCGTACCGCCACGACGCCGCGTACCTGCAGCTGGTCGGCGGGCAGTTCGCCGCGCACCCCCGGAAAGACCCGGGCGACCGCGTCGATCCGGCGACCGACGCCTTCGTCGAGCACCGTATCGAGATCACCGACCTCGGGCGAACGCATGAAATCACGAGCGGGATCGACGACTTCCCCCTCGTCACGGAGCAGTACTGGGTGCTGCACGACGACCTGAACGACGTCCTGGCCACGACCACGCACCCGGTGCGCGGTGAGGAGCCGTGGCACCGACCGATCGTCTCCCCCGCGGTCTGGACGCGCGAATGGGGGCGGGGGCGCGTCTTCGTCGCGACGCCCGGTCACGACCCCGGCGTTCTGACCGACCCGCACGTGCGGACCATCATCGAAAGGGGACTGCTGTGGACGAGCCGACGCGCATCGGGCTGATCGGCCTCGGGGTCATCAGCGACCAATACCTCCGCACCCTGAGGGACCATCCCGCCGTCCGGATCGTCGCCGTTGCCGACCTGCGCGCCGATCGCGCGGCCGAGGTCGCCGAGGCCCTCCCCTCGGCCCGCGCGCTCGGCGTCGACGAGCTGCTCGCCGCGGACGACGTCGACGTGGTCGTCAACCTCACCATCCCCGCCGCGCACGCCGAGATCGCTCGCGCCGCGATCGCCGCGGGCAAAGGCGTGTTCGGCGAGAAGCCGCTCGCCACGACGCTCGCCGACGCGGAGCGCGTGATGGCGGATGCCACGGCCGCCCGCGTCGCCGTCGGGAGCGCCCCCGACACGGTGCTCGGCACGGGGGTCCAGACGGCCCGGGCGGCCATCGAGAGCGGCCTCATCGGTCGGCCGACGGCGGCCACCGCGACCTGGGTCTCGCCGGGCCACGAGCATTGGCATCCGAATCCCGACTTCTACTACC
Organism: Microbacterium testaceum; assembly: GCF_029761935.1. Lineage (NCBI taxonomy): Bacteria > Bacillati > Actinomycetota > Actinomycetes > Micrococcales > Microbacteriaceae > Microbacterium > Microbacterium testaceum. The sequence continues at coordinate 2,349,765 of NZ_CP121699.1, read as the reverse complement.
GCGAGGGCGGAGGGCCCCACTTCGACATGGGGCCGTACTACCTGACCTCTCTTGTGCACCTGCTCGGCCCGGTCGTGTCGGTCAGCGGAGAAGTCTCGCGTGGGCGGACCGAACGCGAGATCGGGTCGGGGCCGCGGGCGGGCGAGCGCATTCCCGTCGAGGTCGACACCCACGTCACCGGCACCCTCCGGCACGCGAATGGCGCCCTATCGAGCGTGACGTTCAGCTTCGACGCGGGCGGGACCACGGCCGCGCCGATCGAGGTACACGGCGAAGCCGGGTCGCTGGCCGTCCCCGACCCGAACGACTTCGACGGCGAGGTGCGTCATCACGCCGTCGGCTCGGACGGGTGGGTCGCCCTGCCGGTGAGCGCGGGGTACGTGGGGGCGGGGCGAGGGGTCGGCCTCGTCGACATGGTGCGGGGCCACGGGCGGGCGAGCGGCGAGATCGCCCTGCACGTCACCGAGATCGTGACGGCGCTCCCCCTGTCGGCACGCGAGGGCCGACGGATCGACCTGCGCACGACGCCCGCCATTCCACCGCTCGTGCCGTTGACGCCGCCGGAGCAGTGGCGCTGAGGGTTATCACACCGACCCGCGGTCGCGCCGCCCCCTCGGCGGCCGTCGCTCCGCGTGGAACCGTGAGGGCATGGCATCCCCCCTCGCCCTGCTCCGTGATGACTCGCTCTCTCTTCTGATCCGTGGATACGGCTTCGGCTCGCACCTGTGGCGTCGGGCCGACCGCGGTGCCCGCGCCGTGCCGTTCCGCCTGCTCGGGCGTGAGGCGCTGTTCGTGCGCGGCGAGGAGGGGGTGGAGCTCTTCTACGACGAGTCGCGTATCCGTCGTCACGGCGCCATGCCCGCCTTCATCCAGGAGTCGCTCTTCGGCCACGCATCGGTGCACAGCCTCGACGGCGCCGAGCACCGCCACCGCAAGGCGACCTTCGTCGACGTGCTGTACGACGACGTTGAGGTGCAGCGCCTGCTCCCCGAGCTCGACGGGCAGTGGCAGCGCGAACTCGACGCCTGGGTCGCCGGCGGCCAGCGTTCGGCGTACGACGCGGCGGTGGGCGCCCTCGGCCGGTCGATCATGCGCTGGGCCGGGATCCCCGGTACCGCGTCGGCGCAGACCCGCTGGGCGAAGCGCCAGGCGCAGATCGTCGACGGCTTCGGCGTCCCCTACTCCCCCGAGTTCGCGCTCGCGCTCATCAACCGCCGGTGGTCCGACCGTCACGCTGCCGAGCTCATCGACGCGGTACGCGCCGGCACCCTGCGCCCCGCCGAGAACACGGCCCTGCACGCGTGGGCGCACCACCCCGACGAGGACGGCGAACTCCTCTCCGCGAAGACCGCGGGGATCGAGCTGCAGAACAGCTTCCGGCCCATGATCGCCGTCTCGCGTTTCGTCGCCTTCGCCGCGAAAGAACTGCACGACCGCCCCGAGTGGCGCGAGCGCATCGCCGCCGAGACGACCGAACGCGGGACGCTCGTCGGCGGAGAGCTCGCGATGGCCTTCGCGCAGGAGATCCGCCGCACCGCCCCCTTCGTGCCGATGCTGCCCGCGTGGGCCGAGACCGACATCGAGCTCGACGGTCAGCGCGTGCCGGCGGGCGGGCGGGTCGTGCTCGACATCCTCGGCACCGACACCGACACCCGCGAGTGGGAGCGTCCCTCCGATTTCGCCCCCGAGCGCTTCGTCGGCGTCGACGACTACGAGGCGATCCGCGCGTTCGTCCCCCACGGCGGCGCCGACGTCCGCACCGGCCACCGCTGCCCCGGAGAGAAGCTCGCGATCGCCGGGCTCGCGGCATCCATCGCCGTCCTCAGCGACCCGCGCATCCGCATCAGCGGCCGCGGGCTCGAGGTGAACAGGCGACGGATGCCGACCAAGCCGCGCTCGGGTGGACGCGTGCGCCGGGCGCATGCGCCGTCGTCCTGCCCGTTCCACCTCGGTCGGTCCGCGCGCTGACGCGGTCCGGCACCGCGCTGCGCCCCACGAGAACGGGGGATGCGACGAGAACAGTCCGATCCGCGCCGAATCGGCCTGTTCGGGTGCCAATCCGGTTCTCGTGACGCCCCCAGGCGGATCGGCACCGACGCTCCGGCCTGCAGCGCCGCCGGTCACTCCTCACATCGCCAGCGCGCCCGGCGCGCCGGCGGGCTCGGCGGGCTCGGCGCGCAGGCCGTTGCGCAGCGCCGCGCGCGGGTGCCGCGCGGGCTCAGTCCTTCTTGTCGCGCGGCTTCGGGAAGGGGCTCGGCACCACCGGCACCGTGCCCGTGTACCCCTCGCGCTCGGCCGCCAGCTCCGCGATGCGCGTGCGGCACGCGAACCACCCGATCGTGATGGCGATGCTCGCGATGACGGCCACGAGCAGGGTCGCGGGCGAGTCGATGAACACCAGCACGAGCACGATGGCGAGGAACAGCAGCGTCGCGTAGCCCGTGTACGGCGCCCAGAACAGTCGGAAGGCCGGGCGCACCAGCTCGCCGCGGTCGGTGAGGCGCTTGAACTTCATCTGGCAGAGCATGATGGTCGCCCACGTGACCAGGATGCCGACGGCGGCGACGTTCAGCACGGTCTCGAACGCGTCGCTCGGGGCCACGAAGTTGATCACGACACCGAAGAGGGCCACGAACGCGGTGATCGCGATGCCGCCGTAGGGCACGCCCGCCTTGTTCATGCGCGCGGCGAACTTCGGCGCCGAGCCCGCGACCGCCATCGAGCGCAGGATGCGGCCGGTGGAGTACAGCCCCGCGTTCAGCGACGACAGCGCGGCGGTCAGCACGACGAGGTTCATGATCACGTCGACGCCGGGAACGCCGATGGAGGCGAAGAAGGTCACGAAGGGGCTCTCGTCCTTCGAGTACGCGGTGAAGGGCAGCAGGAGCGACAGCAGCAGCACCGAGCCGACATAGAAGACCGCGACGCGGAAGATCACCGAGTTGATCGCGCGGGGCATGACCTTCTCGGGGTTCTTGGTCTCGCCGGCGGCGGTGCCGACCAGTTCGATCGAGGCGTACGCGAACACCACGCCCTGCATGAGGATGATGGCGGGCAGGATGCCGTTGGGGAAGAACCCGCCGTTGTCGGCGATCAGCGAGAACCCGGTGGGCGCACCCGTGGGGGTGCCGAAGACGACGAAGTAGATGCCGACGAGCAGGAACGCCACGAGGGCGGCGACCTTGATGAGCGCGAACCAGAACTCCAGCTCGCCGAACACCTTGACCGAGACGAGGTTGACGGCGAGGACCGTCACGAGGGCGGCGAGCGCCCACACCCACTGCGGGACGGCGCCGATCCACGGCACGTACTTGCCGAAGAAGTTCATGTAGAGCGCGGCGGCGGTGATGTCGACCATGGTCGTCGTGGCCCAGTTGATCCAGTAGAACCAGCCCGAGACGAACGCGGCCTTCTCACCGAAGAACTCGCGCGCGTACGACACGAACGACCCCGACGTGGGGCGGTGCAGGACGAGCTCGCCGAGCGCGCGGAGGATGAAGAACGCGAACAACCCGCACACGGCGTAGGAGAGCACGATCGCGGGGCCGGCCTGCGCGAGGCGGCCGCCGGCGCCGAGGAACAGGCCCGTTCCGATCGCACCGCCGATCGCGATCATCTGCACCTGACGCGACGTCAGGCGCTTGTGGTACCCGTCGTCCTCGAGCTGCACGGTCGAGGTGGTGCGGGGCGGCTCTGCGGCGTCGCTCGAGCGGGGGGAGGAGTCGGTCACGTACCCATCGTGCGAATTGCGCAGCGTCTGTCCAGCAAGCGCGCCGCAGTGTCGGCATCCCGCATCGGATGCCGTGCCCCGGCGGGAGCGTTCAGAGCCACTGCTTGCGCTTGAACGCGAACCACAGTCCGATCGAGGTGGCGGCCATCAGGGCGAGGGCCATGGGGTACCCGAAGGTCCAATCGAGCTCGGGCATGTTCTTGAAGTTCATGCCGTAGATGCCGCCCACGAGGGACGGCGCGAACAGGATGGCCGCCCACCCCGAGATCTTCTTGACCTCTTCGTTCTGCTTCAGCGAGGTCTCGGTCTGTCGCTGCGTCACCAGCGTCGCGTTGACGGTGAGAGCGTTGTCGAGGATCGCCCGGAGCGCCGTGAGCTTCTCGCACTGTCGCAGTACGTGATCGAGCACGTCGCGCAGCGAGCGCTGCAGCTCGAGGTCGACGCCGTACTTGTCGGCCCCGCGCAGCAGGGCTTCGAGCATGTCGCGCAGGGGTTCGGTCGCCCGCTGGAAGTGGATGACCTCGCGCGCGAGCTCGTAGATGCGCTGCGTGAGATCCGCGCCGCCCTCGCCGAACAGCTGGTCCTCGATCTCGTCGACATCGTTCTGCAGGCCGCGGGCCACGGGGTCGTACTGGTCGACGACCTCGTCGAGGATCGCGTAGAGCACCGCCTCGGGACCGCGCGCGAGCAGGTCGGGGTTCTTCTCGAGTCTTCGGCGCACCTGCGAGAGGTCGGGAACCTCGGCGTGACGCACGGTCACGACGTAGTCGGGGCCGATGAAGACGTGGAGCTCGCCGAACTCCACCGTCTCGGTCTCGTCGATGTAGCGCGCGGGTCGGAGCACCGCGAAGAGGTTGCCCCCGTAGCGCTCGAGCTTCGCGCGCTGGTGGCCGGCGAGAGCGTCCTCGACGGCGAGCGGGTGCAGCGAGAACTCGGCGGCGACGCGCTCGAGCTCCTCGGGCGAGGGCCGCAACAGGCCGATCCACGCCATACCGCCGTGGGCCTCCATGTACTCGAAGGTCTGGTCGAGGCTGGCCGGGTTCTCGATGCGGTGACCGTCGACGTACACGGCGCTGTCGATGATGGGCATGAGTCCGTTGTACCCCGGATGCCTATGCGCGCGGGCCCCGTCGCGCCGACCCTCACGATGTCCTTACGGGGTCACTTCTTCGGGTCGTTGCCCCAGTTCATGAGCGAGTACCGCCAGTCGGTGTCGGTGATGTCGCCCTTCGGCTTCTGCGCGCTGTGCCGTTTGACGTAGCCGACGACCTTGCGCATGTGCGCGTAGTCGTCGTCGGTGAGGTCGGCCTTCCTCTTCTCGAGGATGCGCACGATGTGCCGCCCGCTCTCGTGCCCGGTCGACTCCCCGCCGTCCTTCTTCTGGCCGACGGACTTCGACTCGTCGGTGTCGAGCCACTTCTTCAGCTCGCTCGCGGTCATGTTGACCGCCTCGTCGAAATCCTTCTTCGTCTGATCGTCGTCGCTCATCCGGTCATCCTCGCCACCGCCCGGGTGCGCGAGAGACCCCTTGCGGAGTCGCCGGGGTCATGGCATCCGCTCAGCCGATCGGCTCGCTGAGGGGTTCTTCGGCGTCCGGTCCCAAATGCCGCGCCCCGGCGCTGCGGCGCGCGGCGGCGAGGACGGCGCCGATGCTGGCCGTGATCACCAGGGCGATTCCGGCCAGCTCGAGCCACGACAGGTGCTGACCGAGCAGCAGGAACCCGGCGATCGAGGCGGTGGCCGGGCCGAGGCTCATCAGGATCGCGAAGGCAGACGCCGCCAGACGGCGGAGGGCGACGAGTTCCAGGGCGTAGGGGATGGTCGACGACAGCAGCGCGACCGCGGCGCCGAGGGCCAGGATGTCGGGGCGCAACAGGGCCGATCCGGCCTGGGCGATGCCGAACGGCAGGGCGATGACGGCCCCCACGGCCATCGCGAGCGCGAGGCCGTCGAGTCGCGGGAACTCCCGACCCACCCGCGCCGAGGCGAGGATGTACAGGGCCCAGCTCACCGCTGCGCCCAACGCGAAGAGCACGCCGAGGGCGTCCAGGCGGTCCCATCCTCCGGCTCCGAGGGCGACGACGCCGCCCAGCGCGAGTCCGGCCCACACCCAGCGGGCGACACCCGTCGCGGTGAGGATCGACAGCGTGAGGGGCCCGAGCACCTCGATGGTCACGGTCACGCCCAGCGGCAGCCGCTCCAATGCGAGGTAGAACAGTCCGTTCATGGATGCCAGCACCACGCCGAAACCGACCACGGAGCGCCACGCGGAGCCCGTGTGCCCGCGCAGACGCGGGCGGGCGATGATGAGCAGCAGGACGGCCGAGAAGAGCAGCCGCAGCATGACGATGCCGAGCGGTCCGGTCTCGGGGAAAAGCATCACGGCGAACGACGCGCCGACCTCCTGGCACGCCAGTCCGACGAGCACGAGCGAGGCGGCCGACCCCTGCCCGCCGCGCGCGGTCATCGCGGGGTCATCCGGCGGGAGGAGCGCAGATGGCGTTGCCGGCGATGTTGTCACGCATCTGCTCGGCGGTCCACGGCAGCCCCGCCTGCGGAGCCGTCTGCCCCTGGGCGGCCGGAGCCTTCGACGCGATCGCCGCGAGCTCCCAGGCCAGCCACGCGCCCGTGGTCTTGTTGCCGCCGGAGTTGTTCAGCACGACCGCGATGGACATCCCCGTCGTCGGGTCGGCGAAGGCGCCGACCAGGTACCCCGGGGTCGATCCGTACTGACCGATGAGCGATCCCGCCTGGAAGGCGCCGCCCGCGGCGGTGAACCACGTGGGCTGATCGCCGCCGACGGGCACGGGGGCGGCGAATCGGTCGTTCCCGGCGGGCAGGAGCGCACCCGTGGCGAGCGCCTGCGCGTACCGCCCCAGATCGGTGATGTTCGTCACGGCTCCCGCCGCGGCGCCGCCGTAGCTCGAGGACATGTCGGTGTAGTCGCCCGGGTCGGTGCAGTTCCAGGCGCCCTCGGCGTTCTGCTGCGACCAGTAGCCCGAGAGCGAGACCGCTGCCGGATCCGCCGGGGCGGGGTCGGGGAGTCCGGTCGCGCCGAGGCCCAGGGGCTCGGTGACGCGCTCGGCGATGAGCTGGGAGAGCGGCTCGTTGGCGATGCGCTCGGCGGCGAGACCGGCGAGCACGTAGTCGGTCGCCGAGTCGGAGAAGGCCACACCGGGGGCGTTGGTCCGGGGGCTCGCGATGCCGTAGGTCATGAGCTCGCGCGGGTTCCACACGCGCTCGGGGTTCTTCGCCACCTGGCCGTCGAGCACCGAGGTGTAGGACGCGAGGCCCGAGGTGCCGTCGCAGAGTTGACGGAGCGTGATGTCCTCGTACCCGGGGAGGTTGCTGACCCAGTTGGTGACGGGATCGCTCAGCGACGCCTTGCCGTCTGCGGCCAAGCGGTAGAGCACGTCGCACGTCATCGCGCCGGTGACATCGCCCGCGCGGAATCCGAGGTCCGCGGTGACCTCTGCGCCGCCGGGTCCCTGGGTTCCCATGCCCGACACCCACGTGCCGCTCCACGGCGCCCAGACGCCCACGATCGCGCCAGTGGAGCCCGTCGCGGTCATGGCCGCGGTCACGGCGTTCTGCAGCTCGGTCACCGTCGCCTCGGGCAGCGGCGCGTCGACCTGCGCGGGGACGTTGACCGAGACCGAGCCTTCCGGCGTGCAGCCGCTCAGGACGACGGCGAGCACGCTCGCGCCCGCGATCGCGATGGCCGCGGAACGACGCCATGCCCGCATGTGAAACCCCCAGCACTTCCGCGCGCGACGAAGCGCCCGCTCCGAAGATTCAAACACACGGCACCTGAACGAAAGGGCCGCTTGCGCCCCCGTTACCGTCACGTCTGCATCACGACGCGGCTGACGCCGAGCGAGCCCGGAGGGAAATAGGGGTTAGGGGAACCTAACTCTGTGCGTAAGATGGCCGCATGAACGCCGTCGTCCCGTTCTCGACAGCTCTGCGCGAGCGTTCCAGCGACGCGCACTCCCCCAGCGAGTGCGACGGTTTCATGACCGACCTGCTCACGGGCGCCGGCACGCGCGACGACTACATCGCCCTCATCGCCCAGCACTGGTTCATCTACGCGGCCCTCGAAGAGGCGGCGAGCCGCATGCGGACCGATCCCGTGGCATCCGTGTTCCTCCAAGGCCGACTCTCGCGTCTTCCCGCTCTCGAGGCCGACCTGGCCTTCTTGATCGGTGCCGACTGGCGCGAGCGCATCGCCCCTCTTCCCACGACGCAGGCCTACGTGTCGCGTATCCGCCGCGTGGCCGCCACCTGGCCCGGCGGTTTCGTCGCCCACCACTACACCCGCCTGCTCGGCGATCTGTCGGGCGGTCCGTCGATCGGCCGCCTGATGCGGCGCCGGTTCGGTTTCGAGACCAACGGCATCGGCTTCCTGCTGTTCGGCGACATCGCCGATCCCAAGGCGTTCAAGACCGTCTATCGCGAACAGCTCGACGCCGCGCCGTGGGACGACCGCGAGAAGGAGCGGGTGATCGCCGAGGTGCTCGTCGCGTACCGGTTCACCACCGAGCTGTTCGCCGACCTCACCCGCGCGAAGGCCCACCAGGTCGCGTGAGGCTCACGCCTTCGCGGCGTCCTGCCGCGAGAGCCACGCCTGCTTCATGAAGCGTCGGACGTCCTCGTCGACCCGGATGTCGCTCGGCTTGAGCGGCCGCGTGAGGTAGAGGCCGTCGAGCGAGGTGAGACGGCTGAGGGCGACGTAGGTCTGCCCCGGGGCGAAGGCCCCCGCCCCGAGGTCGACGACCGCTCGGTCGTAGGTCTTGCCCTGAGACTTGTGGATCGTCACGGCCCACGCCAGGCGCAGCGGGAACTGCGTGAACTCCGCGACGATCTCGCGCGAGAGGTTCTTGGTCCCCGGGTCGTACGCGTAGCGGTACCTCTCCCACACGGCCGGCTCGACATCGTGCTGGATGCCGTCGACCTCGACGCGCACGCTGTCGCCGGCGATGCGGGTCACGGTGCCGATCGTGCCGTTGACCCAGCGCGGAGCCTCGCCGAACTGCGCGCCGTCGTTGCGCAGGAACATCACCTGTGCACCGACCTTGAGCGTCAGCTCCATCTCGGCCGGGTAGTTCGCCTCGCCGCGCCCGAAGTCGCCCGAGATCTCGGCGTTCGCGGTCTGCGTGCGACCGATGAGCTCATCGAGGTGCTTGCGGTTGATCGTGTTGACGCGGTCGTTGCGGGTCGCGAGCGTGATGATCGGGTGCTCGCCGTCGGCCGGGTGCGGGGGCGTGCGCGCACCCGCGGTGTTGAGCACCCCGGCCATCTCGGCGGTGACCCGGCCGTACCGCACGGCGTTCAGCAGCTGCTTGAACCCGGGGTCGGACTGCCGGTGGATCTCGACGAGCTCGTTCACGTGCAGGTCGGCCCCGTGGCGGCCGATGTCGATGAGACCGTCGCTGGCGGCCTCGCCCGACCACACCTTCGCGTCGAAGAACCAGAACGAGCGGTAGTGATCTCGGATGTAGCGCGCCTCGTCCCCACGCGGCGGCACGGGCGCCAGCTGGTACGGGTCGCCGAACATGACGATCTGGGTGCCGCCGAACGGCTCCGAGCGTCGACCGCGCGCCTGGCGGAGCGAGCGGTCGATGGCATCCATCAGGTCGGCGTTGACCATCGAGATCTCGTCGATCACGAGGGTGTCGATGGCGTTCAGGATCTTGCGCGTGGCGTCGTTCTGGTCGATATCGCCGTTCGCGATGAGCCCGATCGGCAGGCGGAACAGCGAGTGGATCGTCTGTCCCTCGACGTTGAGCGCGGCCACCCCCGTGGGTGCGCAGACCGCGATCTGCTTCTTGGTGTTCCACGCCAGGTGCTGCAGGAGGGTCGACTTGCCCGTGCCCGCGCGCCCGGTGACGAAGACGTGCTCGCGGGTGTCCTCGATCAGCCGGAACAGCGCCTGCTGCTCGGCGGAAAGGGGCGGCGTGGTCACCGGCCCATGCTAGTTCGCGCGGGTCGCCTCGGACGGCGAGCTGGGGATGGGCCCGCCTGGCCTGTGGAAAACGTCGGGGCCGGCACTCGCCGCCGCTAGCCTCCGTACATGGAACCGATGCCGTGGTCAGCGAACCAGCTGAAGCGGCTGAGCCGTCAGATCAGGACAGGCGAGCCCCCCAGCGGCTCGACCCCGTCCTATGGCGAGGTAATGCTCTGGTACAACGACCTCGCGGAATACGTCCAGTCGGCGATCGGGGGGTTGGATTGGACGCCGCTCCTCGGAAGTCGGTCCTACGAGATCACCTCCCGCCCGAAGACGCTGGACACCCTGCGCCAAAAGCTCCAGCGCGACCCCCGCACTCCTCTCCCCAGCGTGCAAGACGTGGCCGGGGTCCGTTTCGAGGCGGAGATGACACTCGACGAGCAGGATGCGGTAGTCAATGCCATCGCGGGCTTGTTCCGACATCCCCTTCCGGACTGCGTCCGAGACATGCGCGGTGCGCCACATTCCGGGTATCGCGCGGTCCATCTGTGGTTGCGGCTCGACGCTCGGGTCGAAGTGCAGGTCCGGACGCACCTCCAGGGCGACTGGGCAAACATGTACGAGGTCGCCGCCGACCTGTTCGGCCGGGGTATCCGATACGAAGCGCTGCCGGAAGGGGAGATCGAGCGTCAGATCGTTCTATCCCTTCGCGCGATCTCGACGAAAAGGGTTGCCCAGATCGAGAAGGACCGCAACGAGATCGCCACTCTCCTGATGTCTCTCGATGAACTTCCCGACGGGATTCGCACCAGGGCGCACTACCGCGCAGCCCGCCGTAGGGTAGAAATACTGGAAGAGCGGAACCTTTCTAACGAGCTGAAGCTCCGCTCTGATCTCGATCGTCTAAGAAATCTGCTGCACGATCAACGCGCGGAGAAAGAGGGGGGCTGATCATGGCTGGATTCGTCATCGAGTACAACCGCCTGAGCGGTGAACGTCGCGTCCACAGCTTCCCCGGTTCGACCGGCCATCGCGATGCGCTCCGTCTTCGTCTTGAGTTGGAAGACGCACGCGAGAGCGACGACTGGGAAATCGTCTCGCTCAACAGCGACTCACTCGCAACGGTTCAGCGCACCCACGCGCGGTACTTCGAGCGCGACCGGCTTACGGCCTGACTCACCCACGAGCGTCGCCTCGGACGGCGAGCTGGGGATGGGCCCGCCCATCGGCTCGGTGTGGACGAGCAGCCACCGCGCCTCCCCCGACAGCACGTCGGCGACGTGGCTGCGGAAGCGCGGGCACTCGGTGATGTCGTGCGCGCGGCAGCGCAGGGCGTGCTCGGTCATGGCGCGGGCCTGGGCGATGTCGGCCGCACGTCGGTCCAACTCCGCGACGTGCTCCTCGAGCACGCGATGCCGGTCGGGGGCTCCGTCGTCGAGCAGCACCCGGATCTGGTCGAGCGAGAGCCCCGCGGCCTTGTTCCGCAAAATCACCGCGATGCGCACGCTGTCGCCCTCGACGTAGCGGCGTCGGCCCGCGGCATCCCGAGCCGGATCCAGGAGTCCCGCGTCCTCCCAGTGCCGCAGGACATGCGTCTCGAGCCCGAACCGCGCCGCCGCCTCGCCGATCGACTCGCCGTCCTTCGCCGCGCTTGACTTCATGTCGACATGAAGTCACAGGATGGACGAGAACGCAAACGGAAGGAGCTCATCGTGTACGACGCGATCATCATCGGAGGCGGCCCCGCGGGCCTGCAGGCGGCCCTCACCCTCGGGCGCATGCACCGCCGGACCCTGCTGCTCGACTCGGGCGACTACCGCAACGGCACCGTGCGCCACGCGCACAACCTGCTGACGAACGACGGGCGCGACCCCGCCGAGCTCCGCCGCCTCGGCCGGGAGGAGATCGCCGCCTACCCCGACGTCGAGATCCGGGATGCCGCCGTCTCGGCCGTCGCCCGAGAGACCGACGCCGTGACCGTCACGGTGGGCGACGAGATCCTCCGCGCCCACGCCGTCATCCTCGCCACGGGGGTCGCCGACCGGCTGCCCGACATCCCCGGCCTCGCCGCGCAGTGGGGCGACCGCGTCGCCAACTGCCCGTTCTGCCACGGTCACGAGTTCGCCGGCCGACCGGTGGCGATCGTCAACGGCAGCGCCCACGCGGCAGCCCTCGGACGCATGCTCGAGCCCGTGGCATCCGAGGTGCACCTCGTCGATCCCGCCGACCTCGTGCGCGTCGCCGGGACGACCGACGGTCTCGCGCTCGAGCGCACCGACGGCTCGGCGCTCGAGGTCGCCGGGGCGTTCGTCGCCCCGACGTGGAGCTCACGGGCCGGCTTCGTCGAGGGGCTCGGCGTGGAGCTGCAGGAGTCGGGGGCCGTGCGCACCGATCCCTTCGGGCGCACGAGCATCGAGAACGTCTACGCGGTGGGCGACCTGGCGCACCCCGATCACCTGCCGGGACCCCTGTTCTCGCTCGCCGCAGCCATCGCCGGCGGTCAGCTGGCGGCGGTCGCGATCGTGCAATCGCTCGTCATGGACTGACGCGCGCGGCGCCTCCACAGGAGCTTTTCCTACACTGGAGGCGTGGACACCGCAGGCGGGGGCCCCGCGACGCCCGAAGGCGTTCGCGGCGCGCGCGCACGCCCCGCGGCCACGATCACCGGGATCGTCCTGGTCGGCGTGCTGCTGATCGCCGCGCTCGGGGCGGGAGCCGCCTCGCTGTACCGCGAGTTCTACAGCCCCCGCGCCTTCGTCCAGCACTACCTCGAGCTCCTGCAGGAGCGCCGCACGGCGGAGGCTCTCGCGGTTCCGGGCGTGGCCGTCGACTCCGCCGAGCTGCAGTCGGCGGGCCTGCCGGCCACGGCATCCGAGGCGTTGCTGCGCCCCGATGCCCTGACGTCCTTGACGGATGCCGAGATCACCGGCGAGAGCGCCGACGGCGACGAGACGCAGGTCACGGTCTCGTACACCGCGGGCGGGTACGCCGGAAAGACGACCTTCTCGGTGCAGCACGACACGAACGAGGGCCTGCTCCCCCGGTGGCGGTTCGCCCGCAGCCCGCTGTCGGTGATGAAGCTCACGGTCGAGGGATCGATGCGATTCGCCGTGAACGGGTTCGAGGTCGACAAGCGACAGGTCTCGGTCGACGGGGCCGACGTCGATCCCACGTCCGCTGTCCCGCTCCTGGTGTTCTCGCCGGGGCTCTACTCGGTCGACGTCGACACGGCGATCTCGGCGACCCCCGGTGTCGCCGTGCTCGCCGACGCGCCGCTGGCCGGCATCCCGGTCGACGTGCAGGCGCAGCCGACCGACGAGTTCATCTCGGTCGTGCAGTCGCGCGTCGAGGACTTCTTGACCACGTGCGCCCAGCAGAAGGTGCTGCAACCCACCGGCTGCCCCTTCGGTTTCACGGTGCGCAACCGCATCGACGACGCGCCCACCTGGTCGATCGTGCAGCAACCCGAGGTGACCGTGGTCCCCGACGGCGCCGGGTGGCGCATCCCCTCGGCGAAGGCCGTCGCGCACATCGTCGTCGACATCCGCTCGATCTTCGACGGCAGCGTCCGCACGGTCGAAGAAGACGTCGCGTTCCGCGTCGACGGCGAGATCACGGTGCTGCCGGACGGCACCGCCTCGATCCTCGTCGGCGGATCGTCCGACTGAGTCCCGCGCGACCCGCCTAGTTGCCGCGGGATGCGACCCGGGCGTCGCGCTCGGCGAGGCGAGCGAGCTCCTCGTTGTACGCGTCGAGCTCGAGATCGCCGACGCGGTCGACGTGACGGTCGCGTCGGCGCTGCTGACGCTCGTCGCTCCGGCTCCACTGGATGGCCACCGCGATCGCCAGAATGAGCGTGGGGATCTCGCCGACCGACCAGGCCACACCACCGCCGACGTACTGGTCTTGAAGAGGTGTCGCCCCCCAGGTCCTGCCCATCGCGCCGAACCACTCCGCGACCATCAGACCCGAGTTCATCATGATGGCGATGCCGAAGAAGGCGTGCATCGCCATGATCGCGATGAGCACGAGCAGGCGCATGGGGTAGGGCAGGCGGTACGGAACGGGATCGATGCCGATGAGGCTCAGCACGAAGAGGTAACCCGTCACCAGGAAGTGCGCGACCATCCAGATGTGCCCGACGTGGTCGTACAGCGACCAGCGGAACAGGTCGGTGTAGTAGAACGACCAGAGCGAGCCGATGAACAGGCCCGCCGCCACGTAGGGGTTGGTCAGCACCTTCGCGACCGGGTTGTGCACCGCCCAGAGGATCCACTCGCGGCCGCCGCGCGTCCCGTCGGTGCGCTTGCGGATGGCGCGCGCCGCGAGCGAGACCGGGGCCCCCGCCACGAGCATGAGCGGGATCGCCATCGACAGCAGCATGTGGCCGATCATGTGCATGCTGAACAGGTAGTCCTGGTACACGTTGATCGGACCGGACGTGACCCAGAACACGCTCAGCATGCCGAGGACCCACAGCACCGTACGGTAGATCGGCCACGAGTCGCCGCGGCGGAGCAGACGCCAGACGCCGGCGAGGTAGAAGAAGATCCCGAACGCGACCACAAGGGTCCAGAGCAGATCGACGTCCCACGCGGTGAACCAGCGCTCGATGGTCAGATCGGGAGGCAGCGGCGCGCCGGTCAGCACCTCGGCCGGGGTCTGTCCCACCAGCGGGGGCTGCACCGGCGGGGGTGTCCGCGCGAGGGCTGCAGCGACACCGCTGGCGATGCCCATGAACGCCAGCTCGAGGGTGATGACGCCCCAGAAGCGGCGGGAGCCGGGCTCGTCGGCCATGCCCGAGATCAGTCGACGGCGATACCAGGCGCCCAGGACGCCCATGGCGATCAGCGCGCCCACCTTGACGAGCACGAGGACGCCGTAGGCCGACCAGAGGTTCTGGAGGCCCAGGAGGCCGATCGAGGCGCGGACGGTTCCCGAGATCGCGACGACGATGAAGGCGACGAGGGCGATCGACGAGTAGCGCAGGAGCGCGGTCTGCAGGTGCCCGCGCGACATCGCGGGGCGGACGACCACCAGCAGGATCAGTCCGCCGAGCCACACGGCCGCGGCCATGATGTGCAGGACGAGCGAGGTCACGGCCGCGTTGTGGCTGGCCTCTTCGCCCGCGTGCCCCTGCGTGCCCATGGGGATGAGCGAGGCGAGGGCGAGGATCGCGACGACGAGCGTGGGGATCCACGAGCGGACGGCGAAGGTGAGCACGGTCAGCACGGCGCCGGCGATGGTGGTGATCAGCCACGCCTGCCCGATCGAGCTCTCGACGAGGAAGCGTCCGAGCTGCTGCCCGAACACCGCGTCGAGCGTCGGCTTCGCATTCAGGACGTTGAGGAAGGTCAGATACCCCGTGGTGGCCGCCGAGACGGTGAACACGGCGGCGCCGATGGATGCCGTGTCCAGGGCGATCTCGAAGGGTCGCTCCCCCGCCGTCAGGGCGAACAGCGCCAGGACCAGCGAACCGACCATCGTGGCGGCGGCGAGGTTGACGACGACGGTGGCGATCGGCAAGCCCCACCGGACGACCGGGCCGGGGTCGGCGAGCTGCGTGGGAGCCGCTCCGCCTCCGTACGCGAGCCCCACCGCGACGGCGATCAGCGAGACCACGACCAGGATGACGGGTCCCGCGACGCGGAGCAGGCGGGGATTCACCCCCTCAGCCTACGTCGCGAGAGAACCACAGAGGGGGGATGCCGTGTGGCATCCCCCCTCTGTCGTTCGACGTCGTCTTACTTGACGGCGGCCTTCAGCTTGGAGCCCGCGGTCACCTTGACGCGCTTGCCGGCGGGGATCGAGATCTCCTCGCCCGTCTGGGGGTTGCGGCCCGTGCGAGCCGACGTCGCGACCTGCTCGAAGGCGATCCAACCGGGGATCGAAACCTTGCTGCCCTTGGCGACCGCCTCGGAGACGGTGGAGAAGAGGGAGTCGAGCACGCCCGACACGGCGGACTGGCTCTGCCCGGTCGCGCTGGCGATGCTCGCGACGAGCTCGGTCTTGGTGATGGACTTGTCAGCCATGTGGTTGTCCTCCAGGCGACGACGTAGGTCGCCTCTCGTTACGCGGACGAGGGGGGAATCCTCCTCGGTGGTCGGGAGACCGCCTCGACAGTATCAACCGAACCGCGGAATTACGGGGATTCTGACGGATTTCGACCCATTCTCGACCGGCGTGTCGTGCGACCTATGGGACGCGTGAGGCGGATGGGTCGGGTGAGCCCGCCCGCGTCACCGCGCAGCCCCGGGCCCGGAGTCGAGAGTCCGCGCTCGTCCGAGCGTGCCCCGTCGCCGGCCGTCCGCGACGCCGCGACACGCTGTCACGCGTTGTTGACAGCATGCCCCGCTCACGCCGTCGGCGAGACCCACCCGAAGTACATTCGGCCGGATTGCGCTCCGCGCGCACTCCACCCGCTGGGCAGCGACGAAGGGGGAGAGATGCCAGGTTCACCCGCCTCGATGGAGGCACGCGCCATACTCCGCGCGGCCGCCACGACGACGGCCCTGCGATTGCTGCCCGGCCACGGAGTCCCCGCACCCCGCCACCTCGCGCTGCTCTCGGAGGCGGAGCTTCCCGAGCCGCCCGCGGTCTGGACCGACTCCACGGCTCTTCCGCTGGCAGCCCTCCTGGCCGCCCGTGCCCGCCGCGACGCCCTCACCGAGGGCACCGCCGCCCTCTCCCGCTACTTCGACGAGGTCCGCCTGCGGCGACCGGCCACGCTGTCGTCCGGCGCGCGGTCCCAGTTGTACGCCTCCGCCGGCGAGTACGGCACCGCCATCGGCTGGCCGCAGATGGGCGCACGCTTCGGAGTCGAGGCTCTCCTGTTCGCCGACACCGACGCGACCAGGTACCGGGCGCTGTCGGTGAGCGCCCTGGCACACGCACTGAACGGCGAATACCTCACGGCCGAAAGCGCCCGAGCCGAGGCCGCCGAGCTGTTCACGGCTCGGGAATGGGCTGCCGCCGACATCTCCCCCCTGCTTCAGCTCGCCGAGGCTCTCATCGCCGCCGCCGATCTGAACGTCTCGCGACTGCGGGGTGTGGCGGTGACGATGCGATGCGCGCATCCGGACGACCCCTACGCGGGGTACGCGGCACGCGTCGTCGAGGTGATGGCGATGGTCCTGGACCGTGACCTGGGCACCGGCCGCGCCGAATGCCAACGGCTCCTGCACGGCAGCCGCCGACTCAGCAGCCAACGCATGGTCCGGCATCTCCTCGTCTGCATGCTCGCCGACATCCTCGTCGCGCAGGGCGAACACCGTGAGGCGTTGACCACGCTGGATCCCTTCGAGTCCCCCGAGGGTCACGGCTCCTGTTTCGCGATGCAGCGGACCGGCGCGTTGCTCGGGCTCGGCCGCGAGCGCGAGCTGCTGCTCGAGACCGACGCCTGCGTCGCACCCGGATCGAACCATTGCCTGCGCACCCTGACCCCCGCCCTGGTGAGACGGGCGCTGGCGCAGAACCGGCTGGGTTACACCCGGCGTGCACGCCAGAGCATGCAGGCGGCCCTGCATCTGATCGTGCGCACCGGCTCCTCGGCGACGCCGTTCCTCGCTCTGCCGCACGACGAGACCCGGGCGCTGATGGACGCCGTGGCCGACGATGACACCGTGCTCGCCGCGGCCCTCCCGCACCTGCAGGCGACACTCGCGCGCGTCGCCACGTCCGGCTGCGACGCCCACTCGCCGGTCGCGGCGGCTCGTCTCACCCCGACCGAGAGGGCGACGGCCGACCTGTTACGGCAGTCGCTGAGCCTCGTCGAGATCGCCCGCGAGCGCGGCGTCTCGCTCAACACTGTCAAGAGCCAGGTGCGCTCGATCTACCAGAAACTGGGCGTGCGCGGTCGGACCGACGCCGTCGAGATGCTCGCCGCCCTCGACAAGTGAGCGTCGTGCAGCGCCGCGCTCCGGACCCTGATGGAGCCGCCGCCGATCGACGCCGTCAACGACGAGAGGCGAGGGCCCCGCTGGGGCCCCCGCCTCTCGTACGGTGTCTGGTGCTTACCAGGACGACTTGGTCACACCGGGCAGCTCGCCACGGTGGGCCATGTCACGGAAGCGGACGCGCGAGACGCCGAACTTCGTGAGGACACCACGGGGGCGGCCGTCGATGACGTCGCGGCTGCGCACGCGCGCGGGCGACGCGTTACGGGGGAGCTTCTGCAGACCCACGCGGGCGGCCTCGCGGGCCTCGTCGGTCGCGTTGGGGTCGACCAGGGTCTTCTTCAGCTCGGCGCGCTTCGCGGCGTAGCGCTCGACGACGACCTTGCGCTGCTCGTTGCGCGCGATCTTGCTCTTCTTAGCCATGTGCTTAGCGCTCCTCTCGGAAGTCGACGTGCTTACGGACCACGGGGTCGTACTTCTTGAGCACGATGCGGTCGGGGTTGTTGCGGCGGTTCTTGCGCGTCACGTAGGTGTATCCCGTGCCGGCGGTCGAACGCAGCTTGATGATCGGACGAACGTCCTGAGCCTTCTTCGCCATTACAGCTTCACGCCCTTCGCCTGCAGGTCACGGACGACGGACTCGATGCCGCGAGCGTCGATGACCTTGATGCCCTTCGCCGAAACGTTGAGCTTGATGTTGCGACCCAGCGACGGAACGAAGTAGGTCTTCTTCTGCACGTTCGGGTCGAAGCGGCGCTTCGTCCGGCGGTGCGAGTGCGAGATGTTGTGACCGAAGCCGGGAACCGCTCCAGTCACCTGGCACACTGCTGCCATGGTGATGTCTCCTTCTGTACCGTGACACCGGACGGTGTCACCCAAGATCCCTTGTCTGCACCCCGTTCGAGCACGGCGGAAGGCCGGGATCGAGAGGAGGGATGCGAACTGCGTGCTGGAGTGCGCGCAGACAAGGGGTCAGTCTAGCACGGCGTGTCGCCTTGACCTGATCAGGTCATCGAACGCGAGGTCCCCGAGCCCGTCGAAGGCACCGGGGCTTCGGCGGGGTCAGCCCCCTCGCGCCCAAGCCGCCTCCGCCGCGCCCCGGCCCCAGCGGAACGCCGAGACCGTGGCATCCCCCTCGATCCAGAAGCGCCACGGGAACGCGTCGGTGCCGGCGATGCCCGCGACCCCCACGCGCGGCCCCGTCGCCACGACCGGCGGCGGGCCCGCGGGCAAGAGCAGCCGCGCTCGAGCCCCGGCCCGCTCCGCGCCGGTGACCGCGTCGATGCCGTCGTGGATCGGATGCCGAAGACCCACCGCGTCGCCGAATCGTCCGGGACCGCGAGCGAGATCCCGCGACGCCCGCACCGCCCCGCGGCGCTCGAGCCGCCGCCGCTCTGCGATATCGGCCCCCTCGACGATCTCGCCGCCGCGCAGCAGCACTCCGCCCGCGACACCCTCGGGGCCGCACACGACGTTCACGCACGAATGGATGCCGTGACTCAGGTAGACGTATAGGTGCCCCGGCTCCCCCCACATCGTGGCGTTGCGCGCCGTCGGCCCCATGCGGGCGTGCGAACCCGGATCGGGGCGCTCTCCGGTGCCGAGGCCGTGGTACGCCTCGACCTCGGTGAGGCGCGCGACGACCCGTTCTCCGGCGACCTCGGTCTCGAGCAGGGCGCCCAGCAGCCGGGGAGCGACCTCGACCGGCAGATCGACGAGGTCGGCGCGGGTCGCGGGGCGCATCACTGCGGGGGCACCTGGCACCACGACAGGTCGAAGCCCTGCAGCGCGACGACCTCCTGGCCGGTGTCGACCTCGACGAGGTGGGTGAGCAGGCGCTGCGGAAGGGGCAGCTGGTAGCGGTCGAAGGGATTGTCGACCGCGCGCGGCGCGACCAGCACCGCGGCGTAGCGCCCGCTCGGCGACACGCAGGTCTGCAGCACGGTGTCGGAGCCCGGCACGCTCAGCAGCTGGCGAACGGTGCCGTCGGTGTCGACGTGCGAGACGATCGTCGATCGCGAGACCCCGTCGGAGCTGATGTCGGCGAACGAACGGATCGTCCCCGCCCCCGCCCCGGGCATCGGCGTCGCCCGTCCCGCCATCCCCGGCGGGTCGACGGGCTCGACGAGCCCCTGCTCTGAGCCGTCGGTCAGATCGATCTCGCGGATGCCCTCGAGCCTCTCGACGATCGCGACCGAAGAACCGCGGGCGATGCCGTCGATCGACACGGCGCTGCCGAGGGGCGCGGCGTTGCCGCCCTGCGCGTCGGTCAGGAGCAGGCGAGAGTCGAAGGTGAGCACCAGCATGCTGTCGGTGTCGGGCACGAAGCGATAGTCGGCGATGCGCACGTCGCCGCCGTTCAGCCCCACCTCGACGGGCGGGGAATCGTCGGCCGCCGACGCCGTGAACAGGCGACTCTCGCGACCTCCGGCGGCGCCCAGGTCGGCATCCGAGAAGGTGAATCCGATGCGCTCCCCCCGGTCGGCCGACTGCAGATTGGTCACGTACCCGGGGCCGGGGAGGGCGATGTCGCGCTCATTCTTGCCGTCGGGGTCGGTCACGATCACGCGCGGGGTGTCGCCGTCGCGCACCGAGATGACGAGGTGGTTGGCGGTGGCGCGGAAATCCTCGATGTGGGGGTTCACGAACACCGGGAGCCCCGCCTGGCCCTGCAGGTCGGTGCGGAAGATCGTGTCGCCCTCGGGAGTGCCGCGCTGCATCAGGTAGGCCTGCAGCGGAGGGGTGCGGAACGTCTCGGTAAGCGTCGAGGCCGGACCCGCACCCAGGCCGTTCACCCCGTTGACGGTGATGCGGTAGTCGGTGTCGTCGCGCAACGGCAGCGTGAAACGCACGCCGACGCTGCGCCCCGAGGTGTCGACCGTGAACGGCGTCGCCGGGTCGACCTCGACCTGCGAGGGGTCGACCTTCTGCAGCGACTGCGTCGTGGTGAGGATCACGCGCGACCCGGATGCCGCAACGGCCGCGGCGGGATCGACCTGCACGTCCGTGACGCGTGGCCCCTGCGCCACCGCGACCACTCCGCCGAGGCCGCCGACGACCACGAGACCGACGAGGACGGCGGCGAACGCGATCGCGAATCCACGCCCGCGCCGGCGGCGGGCGCGCGAACGGCGGGAGTCGCCGCCGCGACGGGAGTCAGTACTCATACGGGTCCGAGGGCTCGTCGATCGCGGCGACCTGATCGGCGTGCACCGCGAGCTTGCCGTCTCCGCTCGAGCGCACCGTCCCGGTGACGGTCACCCACTGGCCGGTCGAGGGGGTACCGGTCGCCGCGGCGATGGGCAGACGCGCGGTCTGCGCATCGATCACGCAGTGCGTGATCACGAGCCGGGTGAGGTCGAAGCTCGAACCGTCGTTCGCCGGGGTGATGAACCCGGTGAGGGTGACGGGCTTGCCGTCGAAGGTCTCGGGGTTGGTGGCGTGCGCGAAGACCGCCGACCAGTCGCCGATGCCGAATTTCGAGGTGTCGCCCGAGGCGGCCAGGGTCACCGCGTCGGAGCCGGCGAACAACGGAGGCGCACCCACGTCGCGCGACACCGCCAGCTCGGTCGACAGCGAGGCCGCGGGGGTGAGCAGCACGGCGATCACCGCCCCCGAGGCCAACACGCCTCCAGTGAAGGCGGCGATCCCGCCGGGTGTCAGGCGCGGGCGGGCCGCCAGGTGGTCGTGCGCGACGTGATCGTGCTCGTCGAGCGGGTCGGCGTGCGCGTGGTCGGCGTGAGCGAACGCCTCGCGGCGGGCGGAGGCCGCGGCGGGGGAATGCCCGTGCTCGTGGTCGTGGCCGTGATCGGCCTCGGCTCCGAGCGGCAGGGCGAACGAGGCGATCGCGCCGATCAGCGCGATGAAGGCCATGCCGACGGCGAACCACGCCGAATCGGGGTTGATGTACAGCGCCATCCGCCCGGTCGCCCAGAGCGCGATCGTCGTGATCGACAGGCACGCGGTCAGGCCCACCCCGAGCCAGCGCGTGGCGAGAGCACCCGTTCTAGACAAGAAGGTTCACCACCGTTCCGAGCGTGAAGGCGAAGAGCACGACGACCACCGTCATGCCCACGAGGACCCGTGACGAGAAGGTCGTGCGCAGCAGCGCCATCATCTTGAGGTCGATGATCGGCCCCACCACGAGGAAGGCCACGATCGAGCCGGGCGTGAAGGTCGAGGCGAACGACAGCGCGAAGAACGCGTCGACGTTCGAGCAGAGCGAGACCACGATCGCGAGCGCCATCATCGCGGCGATCGACAGCGCGGGGTCGGATCCGATCGCCAGCAGGGCGCTGCGCGGCACGAGCACCTGCACGGCCCCCGCGAGGAGAGAACCGATGATGAGCGCCGGCATGACCGAGCGCAGCTCGACGACGAACTGGGCGAGGGTGCGCCGACCGCGGTCGCCGCGCTCCTGGACGACGATCTCGCACGTCTCGAGGAAGCGCTCGGTGAGCAGCTTGTCGGGATCGGGATGCCGGCTGTACAGCCAGCCGATGAGGTTGGCGACCAGGTACCCGCCGATCAGACGCGCCACCAGGATGCCGTCGCTGAAGCCGAAGGCGGCGTGCGTGCTGATGATGACGATCGGATTGACGATGGGAGCGGCGACCAGGAAGGTCAGCGTGTCGCTCACCCCGAAACCGCGCATCAGCAGGCCGCGGGCGAAGGGCACGTTGCCGCACTCGCAGACCGGGATGAACATGCCCAGCAGCGAAAGGACGGCCCGGCGCGCCCACGGCGCGCGTGGCATCCATCTTTCGATCGCCCCCGGGGGCACCCAGACCTGCACGATGATCGACAGCACGACGCCGAGGACCACGAACGGCAGCGACTCGATCAGCACGCTGAGCGCGAGCGTGAGCCCGTCCTGCGCGCGGGTGGGGAGCGGTTGCGCGAAGAACGTGGGGGCGAAGGCGTCGACAAGGAACAGCGCCGTGACCACGACGACACCCAGGCCGAGCGCGACGAGGGTGCGGGAGGCGCCCGAGCGTTGCGGCGGGGGTGCCGTGGTGCGACTACTCGTCGCCACGCTCACGAGCCCGGGCGTGGGCGCAATCGGTGCAGATGCCGAAGATGTCGACCACATGCTCGGCCTCGCTGAAGCCGTGCTGCGCGGCGGTGCGCTGCGCCCACTCTTCGACGTCGGTCGCCGCGATCTCGACCGCCTTGCCGCACGAACGGCAGATCAGGTGGTGGTGGTGACCGCGGGTCTCGCAGGCGCGGAACAGGTTCTCGCCGTCGGGGCTCTGCAGGGAGTCGGCGTCACCGCGGGCCGCGAGACCCGCGAGGGTGCGGTAGACGGTCGCGAGGCCGATGCCGGTGTTCTCGTCGCGCAGGGTCGCGTGCAGCGACTGGGCGCTGACGAAGCCGGGAGCTCCGGACAGAGCCTCCCGCACGCGTTCGCGCTGCCACGTGTTGCGCTGGACCATGGCCGCGAGTCTAGCGAGGGGATCGGTGAATCGGCTGGGCGCGGGGCGGGTGCGCCCCGCGGGTGAATCTGCGGGTGAAATCCGACCGGGAGGGTGGAGTGCGTCTCACGGCGCTCGTTAACACGCCGCTCATGGATTCACGGGGGCGGATCTCGATGAGTGGCGACGCACTCACAGACGTGGCGCGTCGGGTGGACGGAGTTCGAGACCAGGCTCCGAGCGGGGTCTCGACACCCCCATCGGTGCACGACGACGATCTGGCGCGAGCGGGGAGCGACGCCGCCGACGCGCTGCGACTGTCGTTGAACGCACGGCGGGCCGATCTCGAGACCCTCGCCACGGGTGTGCGACAGACCGTGGCGCTGTGGCAGGAGCACGAACGAGCGATGGTGTCGCTTCTCGACGGCATCGAAGGGGGCTTCGACGATCCAAACCTGACGGCGGGTCCGCGGTGAGGTCTCCGGTCGGGCCCCACCGCGCCGAACTCGGAGACACCGACGATCCCGCTAGCTACGCGCTCCGCCTGTTCGACCTCGACGCTCCGTTCGAAGACCAACGCGGGAGCGCGAACTGACGGTCGTTGGCCTCTCGCGGGCGTCGCGCGTGACGGAACCCGCACCGCGTGGCATCCCCGAGGAACCCCTCAGACCGCCCGGGTCGTGCGATCGCGGCGGGCGCCGACCAGGCGGCAGACGAGGTAGATCGCGAACGAGATGGTCGTGATGTACGGGCTCACCGGCAGCGTTCCTGCCACGGCGAGCAGCACTCCGCCCACGGCCGAGACGAAGCCGAACAGCGCGGCCAGCAGCGGCACCGAGAGGGGACCGGATGCCACGCGCATCGCCGCCGCGGCGGGAGTGACCAACAGCGCCATCACCAGCAGCGCGCCGATGATGTGCACGGCCACGGCGACGATCAGGCCGAGCAGCAGCATGAACGCGAGCGACACGGCAGTGGTGGGCACTCCGCGCGCGGCCGCCGACTGCGGGTCGAGGGAGTCGAAGCGCAACGGGCGCCAGATGAGCAGAAGGGCGACCAACACCGCGACGCCGATCACCACGAGCCACCCCAGCTGCTCGCTCTGCACCGACACGATCTGCCCCGTCAGCAGGCTGAAGCGCGTCGCACTGCGCCCGTTGTAGAGCGAGAGGCACAGGATGCCGACACCCAGGCCGAACGGCATGAGCACGCCGATGATCGAGTTGCGATCGCGCGCGCGGGCGCCCAGCACCCCGATCAGTGCGGCCGCGATCAGGGAGCCCACGATCGAGCCCGACACGACGTCGACGCCGATGAGCAGGGCCACCGCGGCACCGGCGAAGGACAGCTCGCTGATCCCGTGCACGGCGAAGGCCATGTCGCGCTGCATGACGAAGACGCCGATGAGGCCGCCCACCAGGCCCAGGACCGCACCCGCGTAGACGGAGTTCTGCACCAGCTCGAGGATCGCGCCGTACTGGCTCACCCCGCCGAAGAGGGCGGTGCCGACGTCGGACCAGTTCATGCGTCGTCCTCGTCGTGGTGATGG
Organism: Microbacterium testaceum; assembly: GCF_029761935.1. NCBI lineage: Bacteria > Bacillati > Actinomycetota > Actinomycetes > Micrococcales > Microbacteriaceae > Microbacterium > Microbacterium testaceum. Next base: position 2,325,227 of record NZ_CP121699.1, on the reverse strand, counting down.
TGGTGGGCGTCCTCGGCATCCGGGGCTCCGACGACGATGAGCTGGCCGCCGGCGCGGACGACGAACACGGGGGCGCCGTACAGGGCCGAGAGGGTCTCGGTCGTGAGCACCTCGTCGGGAGTCCCGAGGGTGAAGCGGCCGTTGGCGATGTAGAGGATGCGGTCGACGCGCGACAGCACGGGATTGATGTCGTGGGTGACCAGCAGCACGGCGGCGTCGCGCTCGCGACGGTGGCGGTCGATGAGCCGCACGACGGCTTGCTGGTTGGCGAGGTCGAGGCTCGTCAGCGGCTCGTCGCAGAGCAGGAGGGCGGGGTCGTCGGCGAGCGCTTGGCCCACGCGCAGTCGCTGCTGCTCTCCGCCGGAGAGGAGCCCCACGGGGCGGTCGCCGAACGCGGTGGCCCCCACGGCCTCGAGCAGTTCGTCGATGCGCGCGCGATCCTTCTTGCGTGACAGGGGCAGACCGAGACGGTGCCCGTCGACCCCGAGACCGATGATGTCGCGGCCGCGGAGGGGCGTCTCGCGCGGCAGGGGGCGCTGTTGGGGGATGTAGCCGATGCGGCGGTTGCCGGCGCGGCGCACCGGGGCTCCGAGCGCCTCGATCGATCCCCCGCTGAGGCGTTCGAGCCCAAGGATCGCGCGCAGCAGCGTGGTCTTGCCCGAGCCGCTGGGTCCGAGCACGGCGACGAGCTCGCCGGGCTCGACCTCGAGGTCGAGCCCGGCCCAGAGCTCCCGGCCCCCTCTTTCGAGGGCGGCTCCGCGGATGCGCAGCGGTGCGGTCGCGCTCACGCCGCCAGCGCGTCGGACAGCGCCGTGATGTTGCTCTGCATCCACGAGATGTAAGTCTGTCCCTCGGGAAGCGTTTCCGTGAACTCGATCACGGGGATGTTCTTGGACTTCGCTTCGTTCTGCACCTGTGTGACCTCGGCGCCGCCGGTCTGCGGGTTGACGATCATGACGGTGATCTGACCCGAATCCAACAGCTGGAGCGATTCGAGCAGGGTCGCGGGCGGGACGTCCTGGCCCTCTTCGACCGCCTCGCTGAACTCGTTGGGGGTGGCGTTGTCGAGGCCTGCGGTCGTGGTCAGGTACACCGGCACCGGCTCGGTCACGAAGATCTTCTTGCCGGCATCCTTCGCCTTGATCGCGTCGAGGGAGTCCTCGAGGCCGGCGATCTGCTGGGTGAAGGCCTCGGCGTTGGCGTTGAAGTCGGCGACGTGGTCGGGCGCGATCTTGCCCAGTTCGTCGGCGATGGCCTCGGTGAGGTCTTCGATGGTGTGGGGGTCGTACCAGACGTGCTCGTTGAAGCCCTCGATGTGGTCGTGACCGTCGCCCTCGGCGTGCGCGTGATCGTCGGCGCTCTCGCTCGGGGCGGGGCTCGCGTCGTCGTCGGAGTGATCCTTCGACCCGGGGTAGTCGTGGTTGTACTCCACGGCGGTGAGCACGGGAGCCGACGTGCCGCTGGCCTGGATGAGGGACTCCATGAACGCGTCGTAACCGGCGCCGTTCTCGATCACGAGACCGGCGTTCTTCAGCGTCAGCTGGTCTTGCGCGCTCGCCTCGTACTCGTGCGGGTCCTGGCTGGGCGAGGTGATGATCGAGGCCACGTCGACGTACTCGCCGCCGACCGCCTGGGCGATCGAGCCGTAGACGTCGGTGGATGCCACGACCTTGACCTTTCCGGACGAGTCCGATGAAGCGGGCGAGGCGGTGCCTCCGGCGCAGCCGGCGAGCGCGAGAACGGAGACGGCCCCGAGGGCGACGGGGGCGAGAATGCGGCGGGTCATAGGGAAACCGTATCGCCGTTGATAATCGTTCTCAAACTCAGGGTGTACCGCATACGAGGTTCTCAGGATCCGGCATCCTGCCGATCTGTCCTCCCCTCACGGGTGCGGTCGCCCGATTGTCGACGGCGGACCCGGGTCGGGATCTCTTTACTGGGATCCATGACCGACCACGACCTCCCCGTCATCGCGCACTGGATCGACGGCGCCGAGAGCGCCCCGACGGGCGGACGCACCGCCCCCGTCTACAACCCCGCCACCGGCGCGGTGCAGGCGCACGTCGCGCTGGCCGGTGAGGCCGACATCCAGGCCGCGATCGCCTCGGCCAGCCGCGGCTTCGCCGAGTGGAGCGGCTCCTCCATCGCGAAGCGCCAGAGCGTGCTGTTCGCGTTCCGCGAGCTGTTGAACGCGCGCAAGGGCGAGCTGGCCGAGATCCTCACCGCCGAGCACGGCAAGGTGCTCTCCGACGCGATGGGCGAGATCGCCCGCGGCCAGGAGGTCGTCGAGCTCGCGACCGGCTTCCCGCACCTCATCAAGGGCGCCTACAGCGAGAACGCCTCCACCGGCGTCGACGTGTACTCGCTCAAGCAGCCGCTCGGCGTCGTCGGCATCATCAGCCCCTTCAACTTCCCCGCCATGGTGCCGATGTGGTTCTTCCCCATCGCCCTCGCCGCCGGCAACGCCGTCGTGCTGAAGCCGAGCGAGAAGGATCCCTCCGCGTCGCTCTGGCTCGCGCGCCTGTGGAAGGAGGCGGGCCTTCCCGCCGGCGCCTTCACCGTGCTGCAGGGCGACAAGGTCGCCGTCGACGGACTGCTCGAGGCCCCCGAGGTGCAGTCGATCTCGTTCGTCGGCTCCACCCCCATCGCGCAGTACATCTACGAAACCGCGTCGAAGAACGGCAAGCGCGTGCAGGCCCTGGGCGGCGCCAAGAACCACATGCTGGTGCTGCCCGACGCCGACCTCGACCTCGTGGCCGACTCCGCCGTCAACGCCGGCTTCGGCGCCGCGGGCGAGCGGTGCATGGCCGTCTCGGTCGTGCTGGCCGTCGAGCCGGTCGCCGACGAGCTGATCGCCAAGGTCACCGAGCGGATCATGAAGCTCCGCATCGGAAACGGAGCGGATGCCGACGAGCCCGACATGGGCCCCCTCATCTCGGGCGCGCACCGCGACAAGGTGTCGTTGTACGTCGACATCGCTGAAGCCGACGGCGCGACCATCGTCGTCGACGGTCGCGGCTTCTCGGTCGACGGGCACGAGGAGGGCTTCTTCTTCGGCCCCACCCTGCTCGACGAGGTGCCCACCACTTCGCGCGCTTACACCGAGGAGATCTTCGGCCCCGTGCTCTCGGTGGTGCGCGTGAAGACGTACGAAGAGGGCCTCGCCCTCATCAACAGCGGTGAGTTCGGCAACGGCACGGCGATCTTCACCAATGACGGCGGAGCCGCCCGCCGCTTCCAGCACGAGGTGCAGGTCGGCATGATCGGCATCAACGTGCCCATCCCCGTGCCGGTGGCGTACCACTCGTTCGGCGGGTGGAAGAAGAGCCTGTTCGGCGACGCGAAGGCCTACGGCGTGCACGGCTTCGACTTCTTCACCCGCGAGAAGGCCGTCACCAGCCGCTGGCTCGACCCCGCCACCCACGGCGGCATCAACCTCGGCTTCCCCCAGAACAGCTGAGTCGTCGACACCCGATGCCGCGGCCCCGGGCTCCCCGCGAGCCTCGGGTCGCGGCATCCGTCGTTCTGTCCCGCGCTTCGCGTGAGAGGTCAAGAAGTGTCGCCTGGCGACCGCCGAAGCGACAGAAACCGACCCCTCACGCGCGGGCGGGAGGACCCGCCAGTTCCAGCGCGGCCCACAGCTCGGCGCGCGCGGCGAAGCTCGACAGGTCGATCTCGAGCACCTGCTCGAGCTGCGCCATGCGCGCCCTCAGGGTGTGGCGATGGATGCCGAGGCTCCGCGCCGCGGGATCCCAGGCGCCGTTGGCGTCGAGCCAGACCCGCGCCGCCGCGATCAGTCGCTCCCGCTCGAGCGCCGGGAGCACCTCGAGAGGCTGCAGCAGGGAGCGGGCGAGCACCGCGCCGCCCCGTTCGCGGAGCGCCCCCACCAGGCCGCGGCCCGCGAGCTCGTCGTAGGCGCGGACGGTGCCGGCCGCAGCGTCGCTCGCCGCGTGCTCCGCTCGTCGCAGATCCTCGGCGAGGTCGTCGTCGTCAGTGTGACGGACGGTTCCGACGCGTAGCGACCGTCGCTCCGCGAGCGCCGCGAGCGCGGGGGCCGCGTCGTCCGCCACGAGCACGATGATGTCGTCGTCGCGCTCGGCAGAGAACATGCGGGCGGGGTCGCTCGAGACGAGGTCGAGCTCGTCGTGCAGTCCCGCACGCGCTGCCGCCCCGCGCACGACCCCGACCAGGTACGGCGCCGCGGGGAGACCCCCGAGCGCAGACGCGGCCACGCGCCGCGCCGTGTCGCCGTGTCCGTCGACGAGCAGGTCGATGACCCCCGCGCGCACGCCGCGCAGGGCCGACTGCAGTCCGCGCTGCTGCTCGAGCGCGATGCTCGCCAGCGCCACGACCGAGGCCACGAGATCCCGGCCCGCCGGGTCGAGCGGCTCGGGTCCACCGACCGCGAGCACGCCGCGCAGTCGCCCGCTCTGCCCGATCGTCTGCACCAGCGCGTGGCCGGCCGACGGCACGACGAGGCTCGCCGCGGTGCGTCGCTCGAGCAGGCGCCGCACGTCGCGACCGACCTCGGCCTCGACCTCGGCCGGCGCGGCCCGCAGACCCGGCGACGACAGGCGCCCACCGACCGCGTCGTACAGCTCGACCCACGCGTCGAGAAGGCGTGACAGGGTGGCGAGGATCTCGCGCAGGCCGTCGTCGCGCACCGCAGCTCGGGCCACCGCGCGCTGGGCGTCGAGCAGCCACGACAGGCGCGCGGCGCCCTCGGCGGCGATGATGTCGGCGACGAAGCGGATGATCCGGATGAACGGCGCGCGATCGGCGATCTCGACGATCGGCAGGTCGGCCGCCTCACCCGCGCGCAGCACCGCCTCGGGCACGCGGTCGTGGATGATGTCGGTCGCGAAGCCGAGGCCCGCCACCCCGAGCTCACGGAGACGTCGGCAATAGGCCCGTGCCTCATCGGCATCCGGATCCGGAGAGAACTGCGCCCCGTTGGTCAGAAGCAGGTTGCCGGCCTCGAGGTACGGGGTGGGATCGGGCAGGTCGGAGCTATGCACCCACGACAGGGGCCGGTCGAGCGCGTCGTCGTCGAGTCGGGTCAGCACGCGCAGGGGGAACGACGGGTCGTCGAGGAGGGTGCGGAGCGTCGCGGGCATGGCGGGCCAAACTGTCGATCGTCCGTAGAGATTACCGACAGATCGGCGCTCCCCGGCACGGCGCGACGCTTTCACACTGGAGGCATGCCGACACCCCTCTCGACTCCCCGCAACGCCGAGATCAGCGACCGCGACCGCACGAGCGTCTTCCACTCGTGGTCGGCGCAGGGCTCGCTCGCGCCGCTCCCCCTCGCCGGGGGCTCGGGAGTGGAGGTCTGGGATGCCGACGGCCGACGCTACCTCGACTTCTCGAGCATGCTCGTCAACGTCAACATCGGGCACCAGCATCCGCGGGTCGTCGCCGCGATCCAGGAGCAGGCGGCGCAGCTGACCACGGTCGCTCCCGCGCACGCGAACGAGACGCGCGCGCACGCGGCCGAGCTCATCCTCGAGCGGACCCCCGAGGGGTTCTCGAAGGTCTTCTTCACCAATGGCGGGGCGGATGCCAACGAGAACGCCATCCGCATGGCCCGCCTGACCACGGGCCGCGACAAGATCGTGTCGCACTACCGCTCGTACCACGGCAACACCGGGTCGGCGATCGTGGCGACCGGCGACTGGCGCCGCATGCCGAACGAGTACTCGCGCGGACACGTTCACGTGTTCGGCCCCTACCTCTACCGGTCGGAGTTCTGGGCCGAGACGCCCGAGCAGGAGTGCGAGCGCGCCCTTCGCCACCTCGAGCGCACCGTGCAGGCCGAGGGGCCGGACACGATCGCGGCGTTCCTGTTCGAGACGATCCCCGGCACCGCGGGCGTGCTCGTTCCGCCGCCCGGATACCTCGAGGGCGTCCGCGCGATCGCCGACCGCTACGGCATCCTGCTGATCCTCGACGAGGTCATGGCCGGCTTCGCCCGCACGGGCGAGTGGTTCGCGTTCGACGCGTTCGGCGTGCGGCCCGATCTCATCACCTTCGCGAAGGGCGTGAACTCCGGGTACGTTCCCGTGGGTGGAGTGGCGATCTCGGATGCCGTGGCCTCGGTGTTCGACGACCGCGTCTTCCCCGGTGGCTTGACGTACTCGGGTCACCCGCTCGCCGCGGCATCCATCGTCGCGGCCCAGCAGGCGATGGCCGATGAGGGCGTGATCGAGAACGCTCGCCGCATCGGAGAGGAGGTCATCGGCCCGCGCCTGCGCCAGCTGGCCGAGGACTCGCCGCTCGTCGGAGAGGTGCGCGGCCGCGGCGTGTTCTGGGCCGTCGAACTCGTATCCGACCAGGCCACGCGCGAGCCCCTGGCCGCCGCACGCATCGGCGCGATCAAGGCCGCGATGCTCGAGAAGGGCCTGCTCGGCTTCACCGCCGACAACCGCGTGCACGTGGTGCCGCCCGCCGTGATCGGCGATGCCGACGCCCACCGCGGCCTCGACGTGCTGGTCGAGGTTCTGCAGGCCGAGGCCGCGCGCGCCTGACGCCCCGCGGGTCAGGCGGCGGCGGCCTTCTCGCTGTAGTCGTAGAAGCCGCGGCCCGACTTCACGCCGAGGTTCCCGGCATCCACGTAGCCCTTCAACAGCTCGCGCGGACCCTCGGGCAGGTGCGGGTTCTCGTCGGCGTAGTGCTGCTCGATGTCGAGCACGACGTCGAGGCCGACCTGGTCCATCATCTGGAACGGGCCCGCGGGGGCGCCGGAGTTGACCCGCCACATGGCGTCGACGTCTTCGGGGGTCGAGACGCCGTCGGCGACGACCGCGAGGGCCTCGCGCTTGATGGCGGCCCAGATGCGGTTGAAGATGAAGCCGGTCGACTCCTGACGGGCGACGAATGGAAACACCCCGAAGTTCGGGAGCTGCTCCTGCAGGAAGGCGATGACCTCCGGCGCGGTCTGTCCATCGCTCATGAGGTCGACCGCGTTCTGCTGCGGCGGCATGTAGAAGTGCATGTTGAGCACGCGCTCGGGTGCCGAGACCTCGTCGATCATCAAGCGCGACGCGAACGACGACGAGTTGCTGGCGAGGATGGCGTCCGCCGGCGCGAGGCGGTCGAGATCGCCGAACACCGACGTCTTGAGCTCGATGCGCTCGGGCACGGCCTCGACGACGAGCCAGGCGTTCGAGACGGCGGATGCCAACTCGTCGGCGCCGTGCACGGTTCCCGCGGCGGCTCCCTCGCGGGCGGCCACCACCGAGGGCAGCGTCTGCTCGACGTAGGCGACGGCGGCGGAGCGCACGGCATCGGCGAGATCGAAGATGCGCACGTCGGCTCCTCCGCTGGCGAACATCAGCGCGATGCGACGACCGAGCGTGCCACCCCCGATCACGGTGACGGGTCGGGTGTCGATGTTCTGGGGCAGCTGGACGCTCATGTCATTCCTCTCGTGCGGGCGAGGGTCGCTTGCGAACGCGAACCTCTCGATACACACTGTACTCAATACACTTCGTACTGAACAGGTGATGACCGATGAACCCCCTCGAGATCCTCCGCCGCGGCACCACGCCGCTGACCGCCCCCGTCTACCCGCTGCGGGTCACGCGCTTCCTCAACCGCGAGTACTTCAACGTCGTCTATCGAACGGATGCCGAGGCGTTGCGCGCCGTGGTTCCAGAGCCGCTCGAGATCGACGAGCCGCTCGTGCGCTTCGAGGTCATGAAGATGGGCGAGGTCGACGGCTACGGTCCCTACGTCGAGTCGGGACAGGCGATCCCCGTCACCCTCGACGGCGAGCGCGGCGAATACCTGCACGCGATGTACCTCGACAATTTCGCCGCCACCGTGTCGGGGCGAGAGCTCAGCGCCTACCCGAAGGTGACCGGAACCCCCGACCTGCGCGTCGACCAGGGCGCCCTCGTCGGCACCCTCGACCGCGGCGGCGAGCGCGTGGCCACGGCCACCATGGGCTACAAGTGGGAGCCGCTCGACCTCGACGAGGCGAAGGCGCAGATCACGGTGCCGACCTTCATGGTCAAACTCGTGCCCGACGTCTTCACGCAGGGCCTGCGCGCGGCGCACCTCGTGCGCACCGAGATCACCGACATCGAGGTGAAGGAGGCGTGGACCGGACCCGCCCGCCTGCAGCTCTTCGAGCACGCGCTCGCCCCGATGGCCGATCTCCCCGTGCGCGAGATCGTCAGCGCCTCGCACATCGTCACCGACCTGACCCTCGCCCCCGTCCGCCCGGTGTTCGACTACCTCGACGAGGTGAACCGCGCCGCCGCTGCGTAACGTGGAGCCCGTGACGACCACCCCCGCAGAGGCGCCGAAGCCCGTGCGACGCCGCAGCAGCACCCGCACGGCGCTGATCGCGGCCGCCGAGGCGATCTTCGACGAGACCGGCAGCACCTCGGTGAGCGTCGAGGCCATCACGCGCCGCGCGGGATACACGCGCGGGGCGTTCTACTCGAACTTCCGCTCGGTCGACGAGGTGTTCTTCGCCGTCTACGAACAACAGGCGAAGCTGGTGTTCGACCTGCTCAGCGACATGCTCGGCGACGCGCGCAGCAGCGAGCAGCCGACCCTCGACGACATCGTGCGCGGCGTCGTCGAGGGGCTCCCTCCCGAGGAGAAGTGGTACGCGATCCGCTCGGTGCTCATCACGCGGGCGCGTCACGACGAGGAGGTCCGCGTAGTGCTCACCGCGCACACCGACCATTTCCACGACACGCTGCAGCCGCTGCTCGTCGAGTGCCTCTCGCGCATCGGCCTGCATCCGGTGATCGACCCCGCCCTGTTCACGCGCGCGGTCGTCGCCGCTCACGTCGGGGCGGTGAGCCAGAGCGTGCTTCACGCCGACACCCAGCGGGTGCGGGTCGCCGCGGTCGAGGGCTGCATCCTCGGGCTGACGCGCGGGGCCGCCTCCGCCTGAGCAGGAACCATGGCCGGTGTCGCCCGGCCCGAACCCGGGGCCGCGGCATCCGCCCCTCTGCCGACTGTGCGAGACGCGCCGCCCCCGATAAGGGAGCGGCGCGTCTCAGGCGTTCAGCGGGTGAGCGCCGCGCTCATCACTCGCAAGCCACTCCGTCGTTGTCGCGGTCCAGTTTCGACCGGTAACCCGGCTGATCCCGATACAGGGGCGCCTTGCCCGCCGCGCGAACGGCGTCGCAGTTGGCGTAATACGCGTCCTCTGCGGGCGGCGCCGGCGCGGGCTCGGCGGGAGCGGGCTGAGGCTGCGCCGGCGCGGGCTCGGGCGCGACGACGGGAGCGACGACCGGCTCGGGCTCCACGACCGGGGCCGGCGCCGGAGCGGCGAAGGCCGAGGTCGGCACGAGCTGATCGGGGCACGCCTCGAGCACCCGCTTCATCGCATCGCGCTCGGCCTCGGTCACCCACAGCCCGTAGGTGGCCTTGACCGCGATCTGCGCGGCCACGTAGGTGCAGCGGTAGCTCTTCTGCGCGGGGAGCCACGTGGCGGCGTCGCCGTCGCTCTTCTGCGCGTTGGCCGCGCCGTCGACGGCGAGCAGGTTGAGGGGGTCATTGGCGAAGCTGGCGCGCTGGTCGGCGGTGAGCTGCTGAGCGCCCTTCTGCCACGCGTCGGACAGCGCGACGACGTGATCGATCTGCACGAGCTCCGAGGTGCCCTGGCCGCGGACGAAGGCGATGCTCCGCCCCGTGTACGGGTCGGCGAGCGTGCCGGCGGTCACTCGGCAGGTTCCGGAGCGCACGGCATCCTTCAGGTCGCGGCCGAGGATGTCGTTGCGGGTGTCGCATCCGTTGCGGTCGACGTCGAGCCAGCGCTGACCGAACTGGGCGCGGTCGTACCCGGTCTTGGGCGCGCGTCCCTTCACGGCGAGGGTGTCGAGCACGGAGAGCGCTGTCTTGTCTGTGGTCGCCGAGGCGTCGGCGACGGTACCCGGCTGTCCCGCGAATGCGGCGAGGGCGGCCTGATCGTCGGCGAAGGGGGTGGCGGATGCCGTGGGAGTGGGCGACGGCGTCGGAGAAACCGTGGCGGCCGGCACCGCCTGGGCGACGGAAGACGCGTTCTTCGGCGAGGTGGCCCCCGTGATGCCTCCCGCGACCGCGAAGGCGACGACGCCGGCGACCGTCCAGATCGCCGCCGTCGTCCGCGAGCGGAACCGCAACCAGGTCGGGGTGTTGCGCGCGAGCGAGACGATCCCGGTGACGAGCACCACGAGGGCGACCATCGCGACGAACGGGGCGAGCAACCACAGCGCCACGAGCAGGACGAGGCCGGCCACAACCCGGCCCCACATCGGAACGCGCGAAAACCAGGGGCGCGCCTCGCCCGGCGCCACCGGCGGAGGGGCGGTGGTCACGGTCGGCGCGGGCGGCAGCGGGGTGAAGTCGTTCGTCCACTGGCGGCCGTCCCACCAGCGCAGGCGACCGGGAGTCTCGGTGTCGGGGTACCACCCCGGCGTCGCATTCGTCACGCGGCCACCGCCGCCTTCGTTCGGACCACTGCATTCCGGAATCGCATGGATTCCCCTTCCCCCGCTTGGACAACCTCGCGAGTCTATTCAGGGGAATGCAGGTCGCCCGACCGCACCGAATGCACCTGGACGGATTACGAATGCAGGATGCGCGGGCGGGAAATGTCGAGACGAAATCGATACCGGGTGCGCTCCGTGGGCGGGGTCGACCCCGTTGAGTGCCCAAAACACCCGGACGGACTCGAAAATCGCCCGGGTGTTTTGAACACTCAACAGGGGGTGCCGAGGCCCAGAGGCGACGCGGGTTGTGGGATGCGGCTCAGCGAACTCGTCTTCGGGTTCGCCACGCCTTCCATGCCCCGGTCGACCACAGCGCCCAGATCACCAACAAGGGCTGGAAGAGCAGGCGGATGCCGCGGGCGAGGTCGGTGTCGAGGCCGAAGGCGTCGGTGCCCCGGACGAACTGCTCGATGTTGCCGGGGAAGATCGCGACGAAGAAGGCAGCGACGATCCAGCCGACCGCGACGCGCCAGCGGCCGAGGACGAGGAGGGCGAGTCCGAGGGTGATCTCGACGACCCCGGATGCCACGACCGTCACGTCGACCGGAAGCGGAAGCCACGCGGGCACCTGAGCGACGAAGTCGTCGCGGGCGAAGGTCAGATGCGCGGTGCCGGTGAACACGAGTGCGGCACCGAGCAGCCAGCGAACGAGTGTGCGGGGGAGGCTCATCCTCCGAGGGTAGGCGGGCTGTTCGGCACGCGCGGAGCGCGGGGGCGGACACGCCACCCCCCGCCGCCCCCGTCAGCGGCGCAGAATGCGGTGCGCCAGTGCGTTGCCGATCAGCTGGCCCGCCTGCACGATGACGACGATGATCACCACCGTCACCCACGTCGCCTGCTGGTTGAACTGCTGATAGCCGTAGATGATCGCGAAGTTGCCGAGTCCGCCGCCGCCGATGTACCCGGCCATCGCCGACATGTCGACGACCGCGATGAACATGAACGTGTAGCCGAGGATCAGCGGGGCGAGGGCCTCGGGGATGACCACGCCGAACAGCACGCCGATGCGGCGCGCGCCCACGGCCCGGGCCGCCTCGACGGTTCCGGGGTCGACGGCCACGAGGTTCTGTTCGACGACGCGGGCGATCACGACCGTGGCCATGATCGTGATGGGCACGATCGCGGCATCCGTTCCCAGGGTCGTCCCCGTCACCGCGCGCGTGACCGGGGCCACGGCGGTGAGGAAGATGATGAACGGGATCGGCCGGATGAGGTTGATCACGAGGTTCGCGACCGCGAAGACCGCCCGGTTCGCGAAGAGATTCCCGGGGCGCGTCGCGTACAGCAACGCCCCGATGACGAGTCCCGCGACGCCCGAGATCAGCAGCGAGACGGCCACCATGTAGACGGTCTCGCCGATCGACTGGATCAGCACCGGGGTCAGGGTGTCCCACTTGTTCACGAGCGCGCCTCCCTCGCCGGCACGACGACCTCGGTGTGCGCGCGCAGTTCCGCGACCACCGCATCGAGGTCGTCGGCGTGCACGCGGTAGGTCAGGGTGCCGAGCTGTCGGCCGAGGACGTCGGTCACCCCGCCGTAGACGACGGAATGACGGACGCCGTGGCGGTGGAACACCGCCGAGACGTCCTCGCTCGAGAACTCGTTGACCTCGACGCTCACGAGCTCTCCCCCGCCCGCGGCGAGCGCCGCCAGGGCTTCGCCCGAGGGCACGCCCTGCGTCACGGCGGCCACGAAGCGCTTCGTGAGGTCGGCGCGGGGGTGGGCGAATACGCGGTACGTGTCCCCGCTGTCCACGACCCGTCCGCCGTCCATGACGATCACCTGATCGCACAGCTCGTGCACGATCGAGATCTGGTGCGTGATGACGACGATGGTGATGCCCAAGCGGCGATTGATCTCGCGCAGCAGGTCGAGCACCTCGGCCGTGGTCTGCGGGTCGAGGGCGCTGGTGGCCTCGTCGGCGAGCAGGATCCGGGGGTCCGTGGCGATCGCACGGGCGATGCCGACGCGCTGCTTCTGCCCGCCCGACAGGCGCCGCGGGTACTGCTTCGCCTTATCGCCGATGCCGACGAAGTCGAGCAGCTCGGCGACGCGCTTGTCGCGGTCCGCCTTCTTCCAGCCCGCCACCTTGAGCGGGTAGGCGACGTTCGCCGCCACCGTGCGCGAGGTGAACAGGTTGAACTGCTGGAAGATCATGCCCACGCGGCGTCGCAGGTCGCGGAGCTTCGCCTCCGTGGCATCCCCCACGTTCACTCCCAGCACCTCGACGGTGCCGGATGTCGGCTGCTCGAGCCCGTTGAGCAGCCGGACGAGGGTGGACTTGCCGGCGCCGGAGTATCCGATCACCCCGACGATCGACCCCTCCTCGACCGACAGCGACACGTCGTCGACGGCGGTGGTGGAGGTGCGGCGATCGGTGCGGAAGCTCTTCGTGACGCCCCGCAGCTCGATGACCGCGGTCATCCCTTCTGGGCCTTGAGGGCGTCTTCGAGGCTCGTCAGCTCGTCCTGCAGTTGCGCGCCGGTCCACTCGGTCTTGAACTGCAGGTTGCCCTGGTTCAGCTCGGTGACCGCCGTCTCGACCTCGGTCGAGTGGTACGCCTCGACGAGCTTGGCCCAGCGCGGGTCGTCCTTCTTGTCGTCGCGCGTGACGAACGCGTTGATGTACGGAGCGAGCTGCGGGTTGTTCAGGTCTTCCTTGAAGATGATGAGCTCGTCGCCGAGCCCGCCCTTCTGCGCCTGCGTGTTGTTGACGATCGCGGCCTGGGCGCTGCCGTCCTTGAGCGCGGTGACGGTCTGATTCGTGTCGACGGGCAGCAGCTCGACCTTGGTCGAGACGATGTCGGCCGGCGTCGAGAAGGCCGTGCCGCCGTCCTTCAGCGTCAGCAGCCCCGCCGTCTGCAGGTTGAGCAGACCGCGGGCGAGGTTGGTCGGGTTGTTGGGGATGGCGACCTTCGCACCCTCGGGCAGGTCCTTCACGTCCTGGTACTTCTCGGAGTACAGCGCGAGCGGGTACACCGCCGTCGCACCGACCGGCACGAGCGAGCCGTTGTTCTCGACATTGAACTGCGACAGGTAGATCAGGTGCTGGAAGAGGTTCACATCGAGCTCGCCGTCCTGCACGCCCTGGTTGAGCTGCACGCCGTCGTTGATGGTGCGCACCTCGAGGTCGATGCCCTCGCCGGCGAGCTTCTGCTTCAGCACCGTCCAGTGCGCCTCGTTGCCGTCGTCGGCGCCGAGGACGATGCGCGAGGAGTCGCCTGCGGATGCCGCACCCCCGGCGCAACCGGTGAGGGTCAGCATCAGGGCAGCGGCGGAAGCACTGAGGATCGTGGCCAGGCGTGCGGTGCGGCGAGTAGTCATGAGACCACGTCAGCACGCGGCATCCGGGATCGGAATTCGAGGCGTTACGACCGGTAACGGGCTGTCACGCGGAGTAATCGATTGGGCGGATGCCGAGGCATCGGCGATGATCGCACGCCTCATCGACCCGCGGGCTCACAGCGGAGGCGTAGCCTGGACAGTGATGTCACGGGATGAAAACGCGCGTAAGAGATTGTCCCGGAACAGCCCTCAGGGTCTGGTCGTCGCGATCCTGGCCCTCGCGGGCCTGTGCTCGTCGTTCATGTTCACCCTCGTGGTGCCCATCCAGTCGCAGCTGCCGCAGCTGCTGAACGCCTCGCGTGACGACACCGCCTGGGTCGTGACCTCGACGCTGCTCGCCGCCGCCGTCATCACCCCCATCGCGGGCCGCCTGGGCGACATGTACGGCAAGCGCCGCATCGTGCTCGTGCTGCTGATCGTGATGATGCTCGGCTCGGTCGTGGCCGCGCTCTCGACCGGGATCATCGGCATGATCATCGGTCGCGCGCTGCAGGGCGCCGTGGTGGGCGTCGTGCCGCTGGGCATCTCGATCATGCGCGACGTGCTGCACGAGAACCGCGTCGACAGCGCGATCGCCCTCATGAGCGCGACGCTCGGCGTCGGCGGCGCCCTGGGGCTGCCGATCAGCGCCCTCGTGGCCGAGAACACCGACTGGCACTGGCTGTTCTGGATCGCCGGAGCCCTCGGCGCGATCGTCTTCGTGCTGATCCTCTGGATCGTCCCCGTCAGCGTGCTGCGCACCGCCGGGCGCTTCGACTACCTGGGCGCCGTCGGCCTCGCGATCGGCCTGATCGGCGTGCTGCTCGCGGTCTCGCGCGGCAACTCGTGGGGCTGGACCTCGCCGCTGACGCTCGGCCTCGCCATCGGCGGCATTCTCGTTCTGCTCGTGTGGGGCTGGTACGAGCTGCGCGTCGAGAACCCGCTGCTCGACCTCCGTGTCGCCGCGCGCCGCCCCGTGCTGCTCACCAACCTGGCATCCGTCGCGATGGGTTTCGCCCTCTTCACCTCGAACGTCGCGTACCCGCAGATGCTCGAGCTTCCCGTCGCCACCGGCGTCGGACTCGGCCTGTCGCTGCTGGCCGCGAGCCTCGTGGTCATGCCCTCGGGCCTGGTGATGATGGTGCTGTCGCCGATCTCGGGCACCCTGGCCCGGACGATCGGACCCCGTGTGCTGCTCGTGGCCGGCTCGATCTCGCTCATCCTCGCCTACGGCTTCAGCCTCATCTTCTCGACCGAGGTCTGGCACTTCGTCGTCGCGAACATCCTGATCGGCTTCGGCATCGGGTTCGGGTACGCCGCCATGCCCATGCTCATCATGCGCGCCGTGCCGCCGAGCGAGACCGGCGCCTCGAACGGCCTCAACGCCCTCGCGCGTTCCCTCGGCACGAGCACCGCCGCCGCGATCGTCGGCGTCGTGCTCGCGACCCTGTCGACCGGCTCGGGTGAGACGCGCGTGCCGACCTCGCAGGCGTTCCAGGTGTCGTTCCTGATGGGCATCGGCGCCGCGGCGATCGCGCTGGTGCTGGCGCTGCTGATCCCCACGCGGTCGACGCCGGTCGAGAAGCGGCCGTCGCTGCGCTGAGCCCCCTGCGCGCCGGCAGTGCGCGCGCCGCTCAGTCGAGCAGCAGCGCCGGCTCCTCGAGCACGGATGCCACGTCCGCGATGAACCGCGAGATTCCGTCGCCGTCGACCACGCGGTGATCGAACGAGCCCGAGACCGTGGTCACCCAGCGGGGACGCACCTCGCCGTCGACGACCCACGGCTTCTGGCGGATCGCGCCGAGCGCGATGATGCCGGCCTCGCCGGGGTTGATGATCGGGGTCCCGGCATCCACTCCGAACACGCCGATGTTCGTGATCGTGAAGGTGCCGCCGGTCTGGTCGGCGGGGCTGGTCTTGCCCTCGCGCGCGGTGAGGGTGAGGTGCTCGAGTGCCTTCGCCAGCTCGCGCGTGTTCATCGACTGGGCGTCCTTGATGTTCGGCACGAGCAGGCCGCGGGGTGTCGCCGCGGCGATGCCGAGGTTGACGTAGTGGCGCACCGAGATCTGCGCGCCGTCTTCGGAGTCCACCCACGCGGCGTTGATCATCGGGGTCCGGCGCAGGGCCCAGATCACGGCGCGCGCCATGATCAGCAGCGGCGAGATCTTGACGTCGGCGAAGTCGGGCGAGGCCTTGAGGCGCTTGACGAGCTCCATCGTGCGCGAGGCGTCGACGTCGACCCACACCGACACGTGCGGCGCCGAGTACGCGCTCGAGGTCATCGCGTTGGCGGTCGCCTTGCGGACACCGCGGACGGGGATCGACTCCTCGCGGGCGTCGGAGGAGGGAGCGGATGCCACGGGGGCGGGCGTCGCGGGTGGGGCCACGGCGATCGTCTCCTCGCGGACGGCACCCCACGCGGGCGTCTCGATGTTGCGGAACACGCTGGCCTGCTCGGCGTGCTTCACAACGTCGTCGCGGGTCACCTCGCCGGCGGGTCCGCTGGGCGTGACGGCCGAGAGGTCGACACCGAGGTCGCGCGCGAGCTTGCGGATCGGGGGCTTGGCGACGACGCCGACCGACGCCTTCACGGGGCGCTCGGCGGGCTTCCGCCGCCGCGACGACACCGCTCCGCCCGTGCCGTAGCCGACGAGCACGGCCCCGCCGGGGTCGCTGGGCTCGGGGGCGCTCACCGGTTCCGCGGGGGCCGGGGTGTCGGCATCCGCCGATCCGATCGTGATGATCGGTGCGCCCACCTCGACGGTGGAGCCCTCGGAGGCCAGCAACTCGCCCACCGTGCCCGAGTATGGCGAGGGCAGCTCGACGAGCGACTTGGCCGTCTCGATCTCGACGATCACGTCGTTGACGGCGACGGTGTCACCCGGCGCGACGCGCCACTGCACGATCTCGGCCTCGGTGAGCCCTTCCCCGACGTCGGGGAGAACGAAGGTCTGCTCGGTCACGGTGGTGTCCTTTGCTCGCGAGACGTCATCTCGCTGACGAAACGGTGACAGGCTGTCGCGGATTCGTCAGCGAGTTGCAGTCTCGCGGTTCATGGCGGGGAGAGGAAGAGCGGATCAGTACGCCAGAGACCGGTCGACGGCCTCGAGGATGCGGTCGGCGTCGGGCAGGTAGGTGCCCTCGAGCTTCGCGGGCGGGAAGGGCACGTCGAACCCCGACACCCGCAGCACGGGCGCCTCGAGCGCGAAGAAAGCCTTCTCCATGACGGTCGCGGCGATCTCGGAGCCGAGCGAGGTGAAGCCCGGCGCCTCCTGCGCGTAGACCATGCGGCCGGTGCGGCGCACCGAGTCGAGCAGGGGGCCGTAGTCGACGGGCGAGAGCGAACGCAGGTCGATGACCTCGCAGCTCGTGCCCTCGCTCTCGGCGAGAGCGGCGGCCTGCAGCAGGGTCGTCACCATCGCGCCGTGTCCGACGAGCGTGACGTCGGTGCCGCGGCGGACGATGCGGCTCGCGTGCAACGGCAGCGCGGGGGCCTCGAGGTCGACCTCGCCCTTCTGCCAGTACTTGGCCTTCGGCTCGAGGAAGACGATGGGGTCGGGCGATTCGATCGCCTGCTGGATCATCCAGTAAGCATCGTTCGCGTTCGAGGGGCTGACCACCCGGAGCCCTGCCGTGTGCGTGAAGTACGCCTCGGGGCTCTCCTGGTGGTGCTCGACCGCGCCGATGTGTCCGCCGTAGGGGATGCGGATGACGACGGGCATGCGCACCGCGCCCTCGTGGCGGTTCGTGATCTTCGCGAGCTGCGAGGTGATCTGGTCGAAGGCGGGGAAGACGAACCCGTCGAACTGGATCTCGAGGACGGGCGTGAAGCCACCCATCGCGAGACCGATCGCGGTGCCGACGATCCCCGACTCCGCGAGCGGGGAGTCGATGACCCTGCGCGGACCGAAGTCCTTCTGCAGGCCCTCGGTCACGCGGAAGACGCCGCCGAGCGGGCCGATGTCCTCACCCATGAGCAGCACGCGGTCGTCGGTCTCGAGCGCGCGACGGAGCCCGGCGTTCAGCGCGCGGCTGATCGGCATGTTGTCGGTCACTGCGCGCCCCCTTCCATCGAGTTCTCGTAGTCGTCGAGCCAGCGCTGCTCCTCGGCGATCAGCGCGTGGGCTTCGGAGTAGACGCTCTCGAACATGTGCACGCGCGGGATGCCACCGAGCTCGTTCGTGCGCACGCGCACGTCGTCGGCGAGGGCGGCACCCTCGGCATCCGCGTCGTCGAAGAACTGCTGCGAGGCGCCGCGTCCCTCGAGGTAGGCGCGCATGCGGGCGATCGGGTCGCGCCCGGCCCACGCCTTCTCTTCGTCGGAGGTGCGGTACTTGGTGGGATCGTCGCTGGTCGTGTGCGCGCCCATGCGGTAGGTCATCGCCTCGATCGCGCGGGGGCCGCCGCCTGCGCGCGCCTCGTCGAGGGCGACCTTCGACACGGCGTAGCTCGCGAGCACGTCGTTTCCGTCGACCTGGAGGCTCGGGATGCCGTAGCCCTCACCGCGCTTGTACAGCGGCGAGCGCGACTGCGTCGCGACCGGCACCGAGATGGCCCACTGGTTGTTCTGCAGGAAGAACACCTCGGGGGTCTGGAAGCTCGCGGCGAAGACCATCGCCTCGTGCACGTCGCCCTGGCTCGAGGCGCCGTCGCCGTAGTAGACGATCACGGCTTCGTCGCGCTCGGGGTCGCCCGTGCCGCTCTTTCCGTCGAACACCAGGCCCATCGCAAGACCCGTGGCGTGCAGCGTCTGCGCGCCCAGGACCAGCGTGTAGATGTGCGTGTTGCCGTTCTTCGGGTCGGTCGGGTCCCACCCGCCGTGCGTGAGTCCGCGCATGAGGCGGATGATGTCGAGCGGGTCGACGCCGCGGATGCGGGTGACCACGTGCTCGCGATACGAGGGGAAGACATGGTCCTGCGCGCGGGCCGCGCGAGCGGAGCCGACCTGCGCGGCCTCCTGCCCGAAGGACGGCGGCCACAGGGCGAGCTGCCCCTGGCGCTGCAGGTTGGTGGCCTGCACGTCGAACGCGCGGATCGAGACCATGTCGCGGTAGAAGGTCTCGAGTTCGGCGTCGGTCAGGGCGTCGATGAGCGGCAGGTAGCGCTCGGCGGCGGGCGTGGGGGCCAGCGTGCCGTCGGCTGCCAGAACGCGCACGAGAGCGGGGTCGTCGAGCGGGGTCATGAACCCACGCTAACGCGCGACCCATGCGCGAGACCGCATGAGGTGCACAACGGATGCCGTGATTCGGCGTTCGTTGTCGACAAAGGCGCCGCCGCGGATCAGTGCGGGGCGGTGGCCGCGGCGACCTCGACCACGCGGTCGAGCGACTCCTCTTCGCCGATCGAGATGCGGATGCCGTCGCCCGGGAACGGACGCACGATGAGCCCGGCCTCTTCGAAAGCGGTGGCGACCTCGACCGTGCGATCGCCGGCGGCGAGCCACACGAAGTTGCCCTGGGCGTCGGGGACGTTCCACCCGGCCTCGCGAAGGCGGCCGACGAGGCGGTCGCGTCGCTCGGCGATGACCTTCACGCGGTGCAGCAGCTCGCTCTCGGCATCGAGGCTCGCGATCGCCGCGGCCTCTCCGGCCGCCGTGACCGAGAGCGGGATGGCGGTGGTGCGCGCGGCATCGAGCACCCCGGTGTGGCCGATCGCGTAGCCGATACGCAGACCCGCGAGCCCGTATGCCTTCGAGAAGGTGCGCAGGACGACGACGTTCGGGCGACCGAGCACCGCGCGCACCCGACTGCCCTCGACTGACGCGGGGTCGGTCACGAATTCGGCGTAGGCCTCGTCGAGGACGATGAGCACGTCGCGCGGCACGGCGTCGACGAACGCGGCGAACTCGTCGTACCCGACGGTCGGCCCCGTGGGGTTGTTGGGGCTGCACACGATCACCAGGCGCGTGCGCTCGGTGACGGCGGCGGCCATCGCGGGGAGGTCGTGACGCGAGTCGGCGGTCAACGGCACCTGCACGCTCTTCGCCCCCGCGACCGCGACGAGCGAGGGGTAGGCCTCGAACGAGCGCCAGGCGTAGACGACCTCGTCGCCGGGACCCGAGGTCGCCAGCAGGAGCTGCGCCAGCACCGAGACGCTGCCGGCGCCGACGTGCACCTCGTCGGGCGAGACGCCGTACCGCGCCGCCAGGCGTTCGCGCAGGCGGGCGGCCGTGGCATCCGGGTATCTGTTGAAAGCTCCCGCGGCGACGACCGCATCGAGGACGCCGGGAAGCGGCTCGAAGGGGTTCTCGTTGCTCGAGAGCTTGAAGGCGTCGGGGCTGGCCTGTCGTCCCTGCCGGTACGCGGGCAGCGCGGCGATCTCGGGGCGGATACGGGGCAGGACCGGCTCGTCACTCACCCCGCGAGCCTAACCGGGGGCCCGCCGTGCGCGTCAGTCCCACTTTAGGCGCCCTATCCCCCGGCGAGTCCTCCCCAGGCCTCGAGCGCGCGGGGCGTTCTCCACAACCCCGTGGCGCGACGGCGGGTGCGTGCCACGATGGGGGCATGCGTTTCGTCGTCCGCGTCGCCGTCAACGCCTTCGCCATCTGGATCGTCACTCTGCTGCCCGCCCTGCAGGTGCGGCTCATCCCCTTCGCCCCGGGCGAGTGGTTTCAGGTTCTGCTCACGCTGCTCGTGGTCGGGCTCATCTTCGCGCTGGTCAACACGATCATCGGCACCGTCGTCAAGATCGTCGCGATTCCGCTCTACATCCTGACGCTCGGACTCATCTCGCTGATCATCAACGGTTTCCTGCTGTGGCTCACGGGCGTCATCACCGCGAACGGGGACTGGGGCCTGCGCACCGGCGAGTTCTGGTTGACGGTCGTGGCCGCGCTGCTCATCGGCATCATCAACGCCGTCCTGGGCGGCATCCTGCGTCCGCGGCGCGAGGAGCGCGAACGCCGCTGATGCGTTCGAGGCCCATCACCGCCATGATGGGGGGATGACCGCGAACCCCGACGCGCCGTTCCGCGTCGTGTTCGTATGCAGTGGCAACATCTGCCGCTCGCCGATGGCCGACGTCGTGTTCCGCCGCATCGCCGACACCTCGGGCCTCGGGGCGCACATCGCGTCTAGTTCGGCCGGCACCGGCGACTGGCACGTCGGCGAGCGCGCCGACCACCGCACCCTCGCGGCTCTCGATCGCCTGGGCTACGACGGCTCCTCGCACCGCGCCCGGCAGTTCCAGTACGCCGATTTCGAGCGCAACGACCTCGTCGTCGCCCTCGACCGCAGCCACGAGCGCGTGCTGCGCGGGTGGGCGCGCGACGACGACGACGCCGACAAGATCGCCCTGCTGCAGTCCTTCCTTCCGGATGCCGAGACCCTCGATGTCCCCGACCCGTACTACGCCGGGGCCCCGATGTTCGACGAGGTGCTCGGTATGATCGAACGCGCCAGCAGGGCCCTGTTCCGACAGCTCGAGCCCGCCATCCGTTCCGCGGGCTGACCCGTTCGCGCAACCCCCGGGAGACCCGTGTCCTCTCTGCCCCCGCAGCCCCTCAGCCCGCTCGACGGACGGTACTTCGCCACCGTCGCGGAACTCGGCGATTACCTGTCGGAGGCCGGGCTCAACCGCGCCCGCGTCGAGGTCGAGGTCGAGTGGCTGCTCGCCCTGACCGACCGCTCGCTGTTCGGCACCTCGCCCGTCTCCGACGCCGACCGCGCGCGCCTGCGCGCCCTCTACGAGGAGTTCGGCGCCGACGAGATCGCGTGGCTGAAAGAGAAAGAGGCGGTCACCCGCCACGACGTCAAGGCCGTCGAGTACCTCGTGCGCGACCGCCTCGACACCCTGGGCCTCACCGCCCTCGCCGAGCTGACCCACTTCGCGTGCACCAGCGAAGACATCAACTCCACCGCCTACGCCCTCACCGTGCAGCGCGCGGTCGAGCGCGTCTGGCTGCCGAAGCTCCGCTCGGTCACCGCCGCCCTCGCCGAGCTCGCGACGCAGCACCGCGACGCCGCGATGCTCTCGCGCACGCACGGCCAGCCCGCCACCCCCACGACCATGGGCAAAGAGATCGGCGTGTTCGCATGGCGCCTCGGGCGCGTCATCCGTCAGCTGGATGCCGGGGAGTACCTCGCCAAGTTCTCGGGGGCCACCGGCACCTGGTCGGCGCACGTCGCCGCTGAGCCCGACGTCGACTGGCCCGAGCTGACGCGCGCGTTCATCGAGTCGCTCGGCCTGGGCTTCAACCCGGTCACCACGCAGATCGAGTCGCACGACTGGCAGGTCGAGCTGTACGACCGCGCGCGTCACGCGGGCGGCATCCTGCACAACCTCGCCACCGACATCTGGACCTACATCTCGCTGGGATACTTCACGCAGATCCCCGTCGCCGGCGCCACCGGTTCGTCGACCATGCCGCACAAGATCAACCCGATCCGCTTCGAGAACGCCGAGGCGAATCTCGAGATCGCCGGCGGGTTGTTCGGCACCCTGGCATCCACCCTCGTCACCAGCCGCATGCAGCGCGACCTCACCGACTCGACGACGCAGCGGAACATCGGCGTCGCGTTCGGACACTCGCTGCTCGCGCTCGACAACCTGCAGCGGGGCCTGACCGAGATCTCGCTTGCCGAAGGCGTGCTGCTGGCCGACCTCGACGCGAACTGGGAAGTGCTCGCCGAGGCGATCCAGACCGTCGTGCGCGCGGAGATCGCCGCGGGTCGCTCGCAGATCACCGACCCCTACGCGCTGCTGAAGGACCTCACGCGCGGACGCCGCGTCGGCGGCCCCGAGCTCGCGGAGTTCGTGCGCGGCCTCGACATCGGCGACGCCGCGAAAGAGCGCCTGCTCGCGCTGACCCCCGCCGCGTACGCGGGCCTCGCGTCGCAGGTGGTCGACGCGCTGTAACGCGCTGCGGGCGCGGGCACGCGCCGCCGCCCGCCCCCTCCGTGAGTGTCCAGAACACCCGGACGATCTTCGGAAACGTCCGGGTGTTCTGCGCAATCGGCGTGTTCTCGCGCCCGCGTCGTGCCGGCGCGGCGTTCGCGTCGGCGAGCACCACACCGCGAACTGCCCCTGGACGTCGCGCACCGGTGCCCCATAGTGTTGACGTCAACATCCCCACCGCGGCCCCCGGGCCGTCGTGCGCCGCACCGTCGCGGCGCAGATCGGAACAGACGCGATGACGCCTCGACGCCCCTCTTCCTCTTTCGTGCGCACGCTCCTCGCGGCCGTGACCGCTGCCGTGGTCGGCGGAGCCCTGGCATCCCCCCTCGCGGCGAGCGCCGCGGGCGGCGTGCCGACCGATCCGAACGACGGGGTGCCCCGGATCGACCCGCCCGTCACCTACACGAACTTCCAGCCGCTCGCCGACCCCGGCCTCGGCGCGGCCGACTACTTCCAACCGGCCTGGTACGACACCGACGGCCGGCACATCCAGGCGCACGGCGGGCAGGTGGTCACGACCGAAGAGAACGGCCAGACCGTCTCCTACTGGTACGGCGAAGACCGCACGAACGGCTACTGGAACAGCCCCGGCGTCGCGGTGTATCGATCGACGGATGCCAAGAATTGGACGAACCTCGGAGACGCGCTCCGCAGCATCTCGACGCGCGACGACCTGCTCACGCCCTACTTCGAGGATCTGTACGACACCGTCGACGAGAACGGCCAGCCGCGCACCGAGAAGATCGACGCCCTCGCGTACCACCTCAACTCGACGCAGAACTCGGATTACACCGCGATCTTCGAGCGCCCCAAGGTGCTGCACAACGCCAAGACCGGCAAGTGGGTCATGTGGTGGCACGCCGACGGGCGCACCGAGCCCGGCGGCAGCACCTACGCGCGGTCGATGGCGGCCGTCGCCGTATCGGACTCGCCCGCGGGCCCGTTCCGCATGACGGGCGCCTTCCGCATGCCCAACCGCACCGACTACCAGGCCTGCACGCCGTACGCGGTCCCCGGTCAGGCGCGCGACATGACGGTGTTCCAGGACGACGACGGCAAGGCATACATCTCGTACTCATCGGAGGAGAACTACAGCCTCTACGTCGCCGCCCTCGACGACACCTACACGAACGTCACCCACACCACCGATCGCGACACCCTCGACGTCAACCAGTACTCCGAAGACGGCCGCTACCCCTACGTCTTCGCCGACGGGACCCCCGCGGCGCCGGAACGGGGGAAGGACTTCCAGATCGTCAAGGAGTGCGGCCACCTCGAGGCGCCCGCGATCTTCGAGCGCGACGGCACCTACAGCGTCGTCACCTCGGGCGCGACCGGCTGGGCGCCCAACCCGCAGACGTACTACACGACGAAGAACCTGATGGGCACGTGGATCCGCGGTGTCGACGCGAACGACGTGAACGAGACCGTCTCGTACAACGCCATCCCCGACGGGGGTGACGGCCTGCTCTCGATCGGCGACGTGCGCCGCTCGACGTTCGGCTCGCAGACGACGAACGTGTTCGAACTCGAGCCGGGCAAGTTCGTCTACATGGGCGACCGCTGGAACGAGGGCAAGTCCGACTCGACCTACGTCTGGCTCCCGCTCACGGTGGGCGAGAACGGACGCCTCGAGATGCACAACCCCGCCGCCGAGGACCCCGCGCGGTACGGCAAGGGATGGGACGCCTCGTACTGGGATGACAAGGGCTTCGGCCACGGCACCTGGCGCGCCGTGACCACCGGCCTGCCCGAGACCGTCCGCCGCGGCGCCATCCCGCAGCTGCCCACCAGCGTCCCCGTCGACACCTCCGCCGGCACCGCCCCGGTCGCCGTCACCTGGTCGACGATCGACACGAGCGTGCTCGGCCCGCAGACGATCACCGGCACCCTCGCCGCCGACGCGAACTTCACCGCCGGTCGCTCGTTCCAGCGCACGATCACGGTCGCCGAGCCCGGCATCGCCGACATCGCCCCCGAGGCGACCGTCACCGCGTCGAGCCGCTCCGACCTCGTCGCCACCCTCACCGACGGCAACCCCACGG
Organism: Microbacterium testaceum; assembly: GCF_029761935.1. NCBI lineage: Bacteria > Bacillati > Actinomycetota > Actinomycetes > Micrococcales > Microbacteriaceae > Microbacterium > Microbacterium testaceum. The sequence goes on along the minus strand of NZ_CP121699.1, from coordinate 2,300,468 downwards.
CCAAGGGCTGGGACGACTGGACCGGAAACGGCTACCCGCGCGACAGCTGGCTGCAGTTCGACTGGGGCACCGACCGCACGTTCGACTCGATCGTCGTGCACACCTACAAGGACGGGGCGACGGCGACCTGGCCCTCGCGCATCCAGGTGCAGTACCGCGACGCCTCGGGCGCATGGAAGGACACCGCGGTCGAGGCGACTCTCGCTCAGGATGCCAGCGCCCCGGCCCCCACGGCCGTGATCGACGCCCGCACGCTTCCGGCGGCCAGCGCCCTGCGGCTCCGGCTGACGAGCCAGGCGAACACGTGGCAGTCGATCTCTGAGGTCGACGTGTGGGGCAACGCCTCGGCCGTGAACGTATGCCGCGATATGGGCACGACGGTGTCGGCATCGTTCCACCAGACGAAGTGGGCCACGATGCCCGCCTCCAACGCGTGCGACGGCCGACTCGGCACGGCGTGGTCGACCTGGACCGACGCGGGCTACAAGGACTCCGCGACCTTCACGATGGAGACGTTGGAGATCCACCGCCTGAACGAGGTGCGCTTCACGAACCTCGAGGGATCGATCGCGGGTGTCTCGCTCGAGTACCGGGACTACCACGACAACCAGTGGAAGCCGCTGCCCCTCACCGGTGACGCGCCCACGGTGACGAACGGCGTCGAGACGACGTTGTCGTTCCAGAAGGTCCTGGCGACGGGCCTGCGCTTCACCTTCGCGACCCCCGGGTCGTACCTGAAGATCCCCGAGTTCTTCGTGGCCGAGGCCGGCGGGATCGCGCACATCGAGCCGTTCCTGCGGACGCAGCCCAACGCCGCCGGCTGGTACACCGCCGCTCCCGTCCCGGTGAGCCTGTCGCACGACGGCAACACCGACGTCGAGGTGCAGTACCGCCTCGACGGCGGGGCGTGGCAGACGGGACCGGACTTCGACGTCACCACCGACGGCGACCACACCGTCGACTACCGCGCCCTGTGGAACGGCACCGAGGTGCCCGAGGTCGCCGGATCGCTCCCCATCCGCATCGACACGGCCGCCCCAACCACCGAGGCCTCGACCGAGAAGCCCTCGACGCTGCTGCGCCTCATGCAGCCGGCCGCGGTGTTCCAGGCCCTGGCGCCCGCCGAGGCGACGGTGGTGTTCCAGGCGACGGATGCCACCTCGGGCGTCGCCCTGACCGAGTACTCGCTCGACGGCGGGACGACGTGGACCGCGGGCTCGAGCGTGACGCTCACCGGCGCCGGCGACCACCTCGTGCAGTTCCGCTCCACCGACGTGGCCGGCAACCTCGAGCAGGCGCGGTCCGCGACCGTCACGGTCGTGGCGGGGGCCGCACCGGGGGATGGCGCGGGAGGGGGCGACGGCTCCGGAACGGGCACGGGTACCCCCGGCACCCCGGCGGGCACCGTCGGCGGATCCGGCGGGACCGCGGCGGCCGGCGGCGGTCTGGCCGCCACCGGCTCCGAGATGCCTCTGGCCCTCGGCATCCTGGCCCTGGTCTTCGGTGGTCTCGGCGCGGGGCTGCTCCTTCTGCGCCGTCGCCGGCACGCCTGACGCCGCCGCTCACGCGACGTGAGTGTCCAGAGCACCCGGACGACATCCCAGAGCCTCCGCGTGTTGTGGACACGCGACGGGTGAGCACCTCGCCGTCGCGGCCCACCGCACCGCGCGCGGGCCGCGCACGCGGAGCGGGAGAATGGATGCCATGCGCGCGATGATCATGGATGCCCTGGCCGAACCCCTCGAGGTGCGTGAGGTCGAGGCCCCGAGCGCCCCCACCGGCGGGGTCGTCGTCGAGGTGCACGCGACGGGCCTGTGCAAGAGCGACTGGCACGCGTGGGTCGGGCACGATGACGTCTCACTCCCCCACGTTCCGGGGCACGAGCTGGCGGGCGTGATCGTCGAGGTCGGCGACGGCGTGCAGCGCTGGAGCGTCGGCGACCGCGTGACGGTGCCCTTCGTGATGGGCTGCGGGGCCTGCGAGTGGTGCCTCGGCGGCAACGCACAGGTCTGCCCCGACCAGCAGCAGCCGGGCTTCACCCAGTGGGGGAGCTTCGCCGAGCACGTCGTGCTGCGCGCGGCCGACACGAACGTCGTGCGCATTCCCGACGACGTCTCGTTCGAGGCCGCGGCCGCCCTCGGCTGCCGCTTCGCCACCGCCTACCGTGCGCTCACGGGGCGGGCGCGCGTGCAGGCGGGCGAGTGGATCACCGTCGTCGGCGCGGGCGGCGTGGGCCTCAGCGCCGTGATGATCGGCGCCGCCCTGGGCGCGCGCGTCATCGCGGTGGATCGCACCCCGGCGGCTCTCGACGCGGCGAAGCGGCTCGGGGCGGAGCACACGCTGGTCGCCGACGGTTCGGACATCGCCGCGGCCGTGCACGAGATCACCGGGGGCGGCAGCCACGTCTCGGTCGACGCCGTCGGCAGCGCCCAGACGGCGCGCGACGCCGTGCTGAGCCTGCGTCGACGCGGGCGGCACGTGCAGATCGGGCTGCTCCCGACCGCCGACGGCATGACCTCGATGCCCATGGCCCGCGTGATCGCGTGGGAACTCGACCTGCTCGGCAGCCACGGCATGGCCGCGGTGGACTATCCCGAGATGCTCTCGCTCATCGAGAGCGGCGCCCTGCGACCGCAGGAGCTCGTCGAGCGCGTGGTGGGACTCGCCGAGGCGGCCGACCTGCTGCCGACGATGGACTCGGCGTCACCCGCGGGAATGACGATGATCGACCCGCGCCGCTAGTCGCGGGGCGCGGGCTGCGCGTCAGGCGCGCGGCTCGGTGGGGCCGTCGTCGACGCGCGGGGACTCGGGCGCGGCCGCGGCCTCGGGGGCGTCGGCATCCGGAGCGTTCTTCGGAAGAAGCAGCGGACGGTCGACCGTGGCGGTGACCTTGGAGGGGTCGACGGCCAGCAGCAGCAGCGCCAGCGAGACGAGAGTGACGATGAACGTCGCTCCCGCGGCGACCAGGCCCACGATCAGCGCACGCTGGATCTGGTCGGCGGGCCGCGTCTGGAAGAAGCCCATCGACATGAGCGTGACGAACCCGGCGAACAGGGCGGCGATGAAAGCCAGACCGAGAAGCTGAACGGGCTTCATCAGGTCGCGGCGGGTGGTGGGCTTGTCGGTCATGACGCGGCCTCCTCGGAGGGTACGGCCGGAACGGGCTCGGTGCGGCGCGGAGAGAACCCCGCGATCGCGAGGAACACGGCGACGACCGCCGCGTACCCGCCGAAGAGACCCACGGCGATGGTGATGCCGGTCAGCGTGAACGAACCCGCCCCGGCGATGCTGTAGTCGAGCGCGTACTGCTGGATCGGGAGCAGCAGCACGACCCCGAGGACGAGACTCAGGATGCCGATGAGCACGCCGTCGCGCGCACCCGCGGCCCCGACCGTCTTGCGCTGGCGCAGGGCGCCGATCAGCTCGATCGCGCCCGAGACGAGAGCCCACGCGATCACGACGCCGAAGAAGACGCCGGTCGTGCGCCAGGTGCCGACGCTGGCGACCATGCCCGCGACGATCGAGACGATCGCGAGCAGCGCCGGGATCAGGCGCTGGCCGCGCGGGTGGACGAGCCACACCGACAGGGCGAAGACGAGCCCGGTCGCGAGCGCGAAGCCGCTGAACACCCCCAGGCCGAGGGGGGCGGAGTGGTCGGACGAGAAGGTGACCATAACGGCGGCCAGCGCCGCGAAAAGGGCGCGCGCGAGCTGCACGTGGCGAACGTCGAAGGCGCGCTCGGAAGAAGGAGTGGTCACGGAGGGTCCCGGAGAGACGGTGTCGATGTCGCCCAGTCTATTCCTCGGCGCCTGAGCGGACTTTGTGGACGCTCGACGTCGAGATGCCTGCCCGGGATGCCCCCTCAGACCGCTCGGGCGGGCACCGCGTGCCGAGCGGGCGCGGGCGGGCGGAGCATGGCCATCGGCGAGGCCCCGCGGATCCCCGGGATCGGCGCGATCTCTTCGAAGCCGAGGCGGCCGTAGAGGCGGCGGTTGTCGGGGGTCGACGACTCGAGGTAGGCGGTCGTGCGCGTGACGTCGAGCGTCTCGAGGCGGGAGCGCAGGAGAGCACCGCCCACGCCGAGTCCTCGCGCGGCGGGCGAGACGCCGATCTGGGCGAGGTACCAGTGCGGCGACCGCGGGCGGTGACGCGCCAACCGCGACGACAGGGCCGCCGCCCGGACGATGCCGGCGACGCCGAGGGCCGACAGGTAGCCGGGAAGCTGGCGCCAGGGGAGGGATGCCGCGCCGGGGCCTTCCCACGCGGCCACCCCGAGGATCTCGTCCCCGTCGGAGCGACGAGCGAGGTCGACGCTGCCGGTCTCGAAGGCGGCGCCCCGCAGGAGCGCGGTGAACAGGGTCGTGAGCCGCTCGATGCGGCGACCGCCCGGAAGGATCGCGGCCATCACGGGATCGTCGCGGAAGGCCTCGGCGAGCACGCGCGCGGCGGCGGGGAGGTCGGCCTCTCGAGCGGGGGTGATGTGCAGGTCGGTCATCTCGTCCTCCAATTGGTCCGTGTGGATATATTCAGTATGCGAGACTCGACCGCCCCGATCGCTTGGAGAACGCCGTGAACGCCGAGGCCCCCACCCGTGACTACCTTCCCCTCGAAGAGCGCCGCGAACGCCTGCTCGACGCCGCCCTCACCGTCGTTGCCGATGCGGGCGCGTCGGCACTGAGCCTGCGCCGGGTCGCCGAGCGCGCCGGCGTCGCGCATCGCGTGGTGACCTACGCCTTCGGATCCAAGACCGCCCTCGTCGAGGCCGTGCTCCACCGCGCATCCCAGCGCACCCTCGAGGCCGTGTGGGCCGACGACCTCGCCCTCGACGACTTCGCCGCGGCCGTGCGTCTCGCACTGCGCGGACTCGCGCGGGATCTGCGCCGACACGAGAGCGAGTACCGCGTCGTGAGCGAGCTGACGGCATCCGCCCGCTCTCATCCCGACCTGCGGGCCGCAGCGCAGAGCGAGATCGAAGCGAGCATCCGCGCCATCTCGGACAGCATCGAGCGCTGGTCGACGGCGACGGGACGCACCCTCGAGACCCCGATCCCGATCGTCGCCTCCGCCCTGCGCGCGAGCGTGGACGGGCTGGTCGAGTGGTGGTTGAGCAGTCGCGACGATGCGGCTCTCGACGACGTGGCGGACGTCGTGGCGTCGGCGTTCGAGGGCCGGGAAGCCGGTCGGACGCCCGGGCCGAGGGGGTAGCCGACGGCGTTCCCAGCCGATTGCTCACCTTCGCGTACGTTTTTCACCATACGATCGTCTTGCCGAACCGATCGAAGGAGAAGCCGTGATCCCCCCGTCCGTGAGCCGCACCCGACCATCCGGTCTCGCCGTCGTCGCCGTCGCCCTCGGGGCGTTGCTGACGGTCGGCCCCGCCGTCACCGCCGCGATCGTGCCCGCCACCGTCCAGGCGGAGGTCATCCACTACCGGCCCGCGACACCGATCGCGCACGGGCCGTCGATCCACTTCTGACCGCCCGATACGCGACCGAGGGACCGAGCCGAGGGGCCCGGTCCCTTCGTCGTCCTCACGTCGCGGATCGTTCTCGTGTGCGTTCCGTGAGGAACCCTGGCCCCACCCCCGGGGCGGCGGCAGAATCGCCGGGTGAGTGAAGCAGAAGGTTCCGATCACCCCGCCCTCGCGTCCTCGGACGTCGACCTCGAATCGGGCGTGATCCTCGGGTACAACTGAAGCTTCGGCGGGTCACCGACGTCGATCCCCATGACGAGGTCGGTGACCTGCCGGTCACTCGACGGGCTGGCGCTCCTTCTCGGCCAGCGTGCGCTCGACGGCGGCGGCCACGCGCTCGTCCTCCGCCTGCTGGGCCCGGCGACGGCGCTCGCGCAGCAGACGCGGACCGAAGACCGCCCCCGCGACGATCAGCACGACCAGGAGCAGCAGCGGCCACGGAATCGCCCACCCGAACGTCGACACCTCGATCGGATCGAGGGTCGAGATGGAGCCCGCGGCATCCGTCACGATCGGGGTCGCCGACACCGACGCGATCAGTACACCCATCGCGGCCACCGCGGGAACCCGCACGTCGCGCTCCCAGCTCTCGCCGGGCAGCAGGGTGGGGGCCGCGTCGTCGGGCGCGGAGTCGAGACGCGCGAGCCCGAACGGACCCGTGACCGCGTCGGCCTCTTCGGCCGCGAGCGAGACGTTCCCGGTGTTGTGCAGGCGGTAGTGCACGGTGGCGTCGCCGAAGAGGAAGGGCACGAAACCGCCGTCCCACCCAACGCGCAGGTCGTCGACGGCGAGCGCCGGGGCGAGGTCTCCCCCGACACGGATGCCGGTGCGGATGCCCAGGCGACGATCGACGTTGACGTTCGCGGAGGCGTCCGCGACCGTGAGCGTGGTGACAACCCCGCCCGCGTAGTCGCCCGGCGTGGCGTTCTGGGGCACGTCGACCGCGAACGGCACCTCGACCGTCTGACCGGCCGGGACGGTCACGTGACGCTGCGGCACGGTGACCCACGCGCCCACGCCCACCGACTGCTCGCCGGCGACGCGCAGATCGAGAGCGCCGGTCGAGGTGGTGTAGCCGTCAGCGGCGTACACGTCGAGCTCGACGGCCTCGGCACCGCGGTTGGCGACCACGAGGGCGTCGTCGAGGTGGGCGCCGGGGTTCAGCGCGTAGCTGTAGTTCGTGCGATCGGCGCCGAGCGCGTTCGAGGCGGTCCGCACGGTCCAGGTCACGTCGTCGGTCGCGGCCAGGGCGGGCGCGGCACTCCACGCGCCCCCGGCGACCACAGCGGCGGCGAGGGCGAGGGCGGCGAGCCGCGACAGGGAGGGCAGTCGAGTCATGGGGGATCCTTCGAGAGGGTCGCCGGCGGGGAGACGAGCTCCCCGCCGGCGCTGTTCGCTCTGGTCAGCCGGCCAGGGCGGTGAGGGTCAGGGTCGCGCGGTAGCTTCCCTTGTCGATGGTGTTGGGGATCTTCAGGTCGAGGTCGGCGCCGACAACTCCGGCGCTGCGGTCGTGACCGGTGGGAGCCGAACCGAGCAGACGGGAGACCGACAGACCGTCGCCGCCGTCGTACCCGGAGTTCACCGCGGCACCCGCGACGGCTCCGGCACCCGGGGTGACGACCTTCGGCGCCCAGCCGAGGAACGAGCCCTTGAAGGTCTTGCCGTCGTCGACGAAGTCGCCCACCGACGCCGAGACCGACCACGGCGACTTGCTCGCGCGGGTGTCGGTGACGGTGATCGGGTTGATCTGACCGGTGGCCTCGAAGTACTGCAGGTTCTTCTCCTGCGCGGTGCCCATGTCGACCAGGCCGTTGTGACCGTTGATCGTCCACCCGAACTCACCGGGGGCGCTGGTGGGCACGTCGACCTGGATGTCCTGTCCGTCGCCGTGGTTGGGGTGGATGGTGACCTCGTCCTGGATGGAGCCGACAGCCTCGGCCGGCTTCGTGCCGTTCTCCGGCCCGCACCAGAGGACGTTGCCCTTCTCGACGGCCGCGTTGGGCGCCTGGCAGTTGCCCGATCGGATGTTCTGAACGATCAACTGATCCTTCTTCACCTGCACCTTGACGTACGTGCGCACGTGCTCCTGGTTCTGCACCGAGTTGTACCAGTAGTTCGCCGGGTTCAGCGGGTCGGCGCCGTTCCCGGCTCCACTGGTGCCGCTGCTGTCGGGCGTGGTGATGTCGTAGTACTTCGATCCGGATGCCGAGTTGGCGGTGACGTACACGACGCCGCCGGGGCCCTCGAAGACCTCGTCCTGACCGGGCTTCTCGTCGGCGTTCGCCTTCGCCCCGTTCTTGATCTCGTACGAGCGCGAGTAGCTGTGGTCGTGGCCCTGGAGCACCAGGTCGACGCCGAGCTTCGAGAAGGCGGTGGGGAAGTCGGTGCGACGGACCTTGTTGTCGGCGTCCTTCGCGTGGTCGGCCGGCGAGTAGATCGCGTGGTGGTACACGAGCACCGTGTACTTGGCATCCGCTCCGTGCTTGTTGACGACGTCGGTGACGTACGAGATGTGCGCGTCGTCGCCGCCGCCGCCCTGCGAGGTGGCGTAGCTGTTGCTGTTCAGGTCGATGTACAGCACGTCCTTGTAGATGAACCAGTAGTCACCGCCCGACTCGGTGCCGATGCTGCCCGAGCCCTTGCGGTAGTAGGCGCCGGAACGATCGGTGTTGGGGGTGTACAGGTGCTGCTCGTAGGCCTTGCCGCCCACGTCGTGGTTACCGATCGTCGCGGCCCAGGGGTACTGACGAAGCTGATCCGGCGCGAGGAAGGCGTCCCACTGCGATTCGGTGTTCGCGCTCTCGACCTGGTCGCCGCCTGAGACGAGGATCTCCGCGTTCGGGTTGGCGTTGAGGGCGACGTTCATGGTGTCCTGCCACCCCGCCTGGTCCTTCGCCGTGTCCTTCGACGACCCGATCTGCGGGTCGCCGAAGAAGAGGAAGTCGTAGTCGCCCTCGAACGACTGCGTCTTGAAGGCGTAGGTGTTCGACCAGTTGCCCTCGGAACCGACGCGGTACGAGTACGCCGTGTTCTCGGCGAGGCCCGTGATCGTGGCGTGACGGTTGAAGCCGCCGCTCGAGGCGATGTTCGCCGTTCCGGATGCTGCGAAGGTCGTCGCCGACGCCGGGAACTGGCCGCCCGTCAGCGCCGAGGTGGGCGCAAGCTGCACCGTCTGGGCGGTGTCGGCCGAGGAGTACCAGGTCACGATGCGCTGCGACTGGTCGGCACCGACGCCGAGGATGACGCCGGTGAGGGTGGCCGTGGTGTCGGCCATCGCCGCCGGGACGCTCGCCACGCCCGTGAGGACGAGGGAGGCGCCGACCGCGGCGGTTGCGATCCACGAGACACGGCGACGCGTGCGCGTCCCGTGCGACGTCGATGCGGTGAGGAACATGGCTGTCCGTTTCTTTCAAGGGGGTCTCTGGTGCGCACTCACCGATGGCGAGCGCATCCCACGCTCCGCCCGCCGGGTGTCGTCCGAGTGAATTGTTGACTCAGCACACGTATCGGCTGCGCCAACACCCGTCACTCGATGCCGAGGATGCGCTGCACGAACCAGACGAGTCCCGCGACGGTGACCACGACCGCGATCGCGGCGCTGACCCACATCCCCACGCGCGGGGCGCGACGGCGCAGCAGCACCAGCAGGGGGAAGACGATCACGATGATGCCGATCTGCACGGCCTCGATGCCCACGTTGAACACGAGCAGCGACCACAACAGCGTCCACGACCAGGGCTCGTCGATGCCGAGCGCCGAGGCGAAGCCGAGACCGTGCACGAGACCGAAGACGAACACGACCGCGACGCGCAGCCAGCCCGCGCGGTCGAGCCGCAGGAAGCCGTGGGCCTTCGACAGGTCTTCGTCGGCCTGATCGCGGCGGACCAGACGCCAGAGGTACCACGCCGCGACAACCGCGATCGAGAGGGCGATGGTCGGCTCCACCACCTCGGGGGGAGCGGCGATCACCCCGGTCGCGGCGAGGATGAACGTCACCGAGTGCGCGATGGTGAACGTCGTCGCGGCGATCACGATCTCGCGCAGGCGCCGGGATCCGACGATGAGGGCGAGCAGGAAGAGGATGTGGTCGATCCCGGTCAGCAGGTGCTCGGCGCCGAGGCGGAAGAACTCCCAGAAGCGTTCGAGCGGCGACTGCGCGGTGGTGAACGAGGGGTGCTCGGCATCCAGCACCGTGCTGCCCTCGTGCAGGTCGAGGTTGTACGTGAGGATCGTCTTGGTGTCGGTGACGTAGCCCTCGGCGTCGGGGAAGAGCGAGGCCGCGATCTCGTGCCCGTTCTCGGACGGCGGGCAGGCGTCTTCGAGGGTGACGACGGCGTAGGGCACTCCGTCCTGCCGCGTCATCGAGATGTCGTCGTCCATGCGCGGGGTGCACGCCGCCCCGGACGCGGTGATCCGGAACCGCTCGCTGACGTAGTGGGCGATCGTGTCGCGGTGCGCGATGAGCACGGCGGCCTGCGCCGTCGCGTCGCCGTCCTGGAACGCGGCCATCCCCTCCTGGTAGAGCGGGTCGTCCTTCTCGGCGTCGGCGGCCGAGACGACGAGCAGGTCGTACTCGAGCTGCAGCTCGGCGCGCACGACGCCGGTGCCGCCGCTCTCGAGGTTCGCGTAGACGACCGACAGGATGCCGTGGGCCGAGGCCGGCGCCGAAAGCGACAGCAGCGCCGCGATCCCCGCGGCCACGAGCAGGACGCGCGAGAGGACGCGTCGAACAGAGTCAGACATGTGCACCTTTCCGTTGGAGATCGTGCGCGCTCGTCGTGAACGGTTGTCCGCGGTGGGGCGAACGGAAACGAAACGTGCGGGCGGTGTTCTCCTGCGCGCCACCTGCACGGTTCAGGGTGAGGGGGTGAAGCGACGGGTCCTGGCCGCGGTGTCGGCGGCGGCGATGGTGGCGGTCCTGGCGGGCTGCGCGAGCGACGAGGGCTGGTCGGCGATGCGTCCCGCCCCCGCGGCCGTGGGGTCCCCCGCGCCGGGCTTCGCCCCCGCGACCGCTCCGGCGCCCGAGTCGACGCACGCTCCCGTCCCCGGCTCGTGGAACGGGGTGTCCACCCCCGCGGGGTACCGGGTCGCCCTGCTCACCGTGGGCGATGACGCTCCCACCGCGACCCTCGTCGCCGCGGTGCGCGACTGGGCGGAAGAGACCCACGCCGACCTGCGCGTCGTGCACGCCGACGACGACATGATCGACGGGGCCGTGCGCGCGATGGACCTCAATCCCGACCTGATCATCAGCGCGGGAGACGCCCTCGTCGACCCGCTCGCGACGGTGACCGCGAATCACCTCGACCGCCAGTTCCTCATCGTCGGCGCCGAGCTCGCCGAGCCGACCGAGAACGTCACCGCGGCGGACTGGACCGGGGCCGCCTACCGCGGCGAGGGTCTGGGCACCGCCGCCGCGTACGATCCGTCGACGTTCACTCCCAAGCGCGCGGGGGCGGCGGTGCGCGCGGGAGTCGCGGCCGTGCTCACGGGTCTCCGCGGCATCGTGCTCTGGATCGACTGATCCGGGATGCCGGTGCCCGGCGCGACGGGCACGGGCCCGATCGCGCGGGAGCGGGTCCGAGCGCGCGGGAGCGGGCCCGAGCGCGCGGGAGTGTCAGGCGCGACGACGGCGGCGCAGGGCGACGAGCCCCAGCCCTAGTGCGGCGACCCCGGCGACCGCCGCGGCGACGAGCACGGTGGGGTCGACTCCGGTGACGGCGAGGGGGCCGGCGGCGGGGGTCGGTGAAATCGCCGGCGTCGGGGCCACGGCAGGCGACGGGACGACGGCCGTCGGCGAAGGACTCGCGGTGGGGGTCGGCGACGCCGCCCGCGCCGGGACGGTGACGACGATGGTCTGCGCGTCGGCTGCGTCGCCGGGGGGAACCGCAGAGGGTGCGAGAGCGAGCACGACTGCCATGACCACCGCGACGGACACGAGACACCACCTCCGTTGTGCACTGTCGTCGGACCGAGTGGCCGCCCGCCCGACGCCAGACATCCATCCGGGTAACGACGGACGAACGACGGGAGTGACTGGAGGTCAGACCACTACGCAGGTCTTACCTATGTGACATTTTCGGCATTTCTTTCGCGCGAGAACGGCGCAATTCCCGCCTGGAGGTCCCCTAGCTTCGGGTCATGGCCGGTTCTTCCCCTTCCTTCCCCGCGAGCGCTTCCGCTCCCCAGGGCCCCCGGCGCGCCGTGTTCTTCGTCTCGGACAGCACGGGCATCACCGCTGAGACCCTCGGCAGCGCCCTCCTCGCCAACTTCCCCGGCACGGCCTTCGAGCGTCGTACGGTGCCGTTCGTCGGGACGGTGACCCCGGTCGAGGCGGTGATCCAATCGCTGCGGAAGACCGCCCGGACGGGCGAGGGGCCCATCGTCTTCGCCACAATCAAGGACGCCGGCATCCGTCGACGCCTCGCCGAGGGCGCCGCGGTGGTCATCGATCTGCTCGCCGGCCACCTCGCCGAGCTCGAGACCGCCCTCGACACGGCAGCCGAGACGCGCGCCGGGCAGTACCACGGCCTGGGCGACCTCGAGCAGTACTTCGCCCGTATGCGCGCGGTCGAGTTCGCGATCGAGCACGACGACGGGCAGAGCCGCCGCGCGCTCGACAGTGCCGACGTCATCATCGTGGCGCCGTCTCGGTGCGGCAAGACGCCGACCACCATGTACCTCGCCCTGCACTACGGCCTGCTGGTGGCGAACTATCCCCTGACCGACGACGACTTCCCCACCGACGCCCTGCCCCCGACCGTCGCCCCGCACGCCGAGCGGTGCTTCGGGCTCACCACCACCGCCCTGCGCCTCAGTCAGGTGCGGCACGAGCGCCGTCCGAACTCCACCTACGCCAGCCTCGCGCAGTGCACCCTCGAGATCCGCCGCGCCGAAGACCTCTACCGCCGCAACCGCATTCCCTTCCTCAGCTCCGCGACCCGGAGCGTCGAGGAGATGTCCGCCGTGATCCTGCAGTCGATGACGCTGCGGGACCGACCGAACGAAAGGCCCCTCACATGACCACCATCCTGCGCTTCGACGAGATCGGCATGAGCGACCTCGCCCGCGTCGGCGGCAAGAACGCCTCGCTCGGCGAGATGGTCTCGCACCTGGCATCCGCCGGCATCCGCGTTCCTCCGGGATTCGCGACCACCTCGGACGCCTTCGAACGCTTCCTCGCCGAGGGCGATCTCGCGGGCCGCATCCGCGCGGCCGTCGAGGGGATCGACGTCGACGACGTCACCGCCCTGACCCGGCTGGGCGCGCGCGTGCGCGCCTGGATCGAGCAGCAGCCCTTCCCCGCCGATCTGGAGTCCGACATCCGGTCGGCCTACGACGCGCTCGTCGCCGGGGAGGAGGATCCGGATGCCGTGACCTGGGCCGTCCGCTCCAGCGCGACGGCCGAGGATCTCCCCGACGCGTCCTTCGCCGGGCAGCAGGAGACGTTCCTCAACATCGGCGGGGTCGACAACATCCTGCACGCGGTGCGTCGCGTCTTCGCCTCGCTCTACAACGATCGCGCGATCGCCTACCGCGCACACCACGGCTTCGACCACCACGAGGTCGCGCTCTCGGCGGGCGTCCAACGGATGGTGCGTTCCGACGTCGGCGCCTCGGGCGTCATGTTCACCCTCGACACCGAGTCGGGCTTCGAGGACGCGGTCTTCATCACCAGCTCGTACGGCCTGGGCGAAGCCGTCGTCCAGGGCGCGGTCAACCCCGACGAGTTCTACGCGTACAAGCCGGCCCTGCGCGCCGGTCGTCCCGCGATCCTCAAGCGGAGCGTGGGCGAGAAGGCCATCGCGATGCGGTACACCGACGGCCGCCAGGTGGACGCCAGCACGGCTTTCGTCGAAGTGGATGCCGCCGACCGGGGCCGGTTCTCGATCATCGACGCCGAGGTCGAGGAGCTGGGCCGTATCGCCCTCGTCATCGAAACGCACTACGGCCGCCCGATGGACATCGAGTGGGGCAAGGACGGCGTGGACGGCCGGCTGTACGTGCTGCAGGCGCGGCCCGAGACGGTGGTGTCGCGTCGTTCGGCGAACGTGCTCAGCCGGTTCGTCCTCGCCGAACGCGCTCCGGTGCTCGTCGAGGGCCGCGCGATCGGTCAGCGGATCGGGGCGGGACGCGTGCGCGTGCTCACCTCGATCGAGCAGATGGCGGACTTCTCCCCCGGCGACGTCCTGGTGGCCGACATGACCGATCCGGACTGGGAACCGATCATGAAGCGGGCGTCCGCGATCGTCACCGACCGCGGCGGCCGCACGTGCCACGCGGCGATCATCGCCCGCGAGCTCGGTATCCCCGCCGTGGTCGGCACCGGTGTCGCCACCGCGGTGCTCGAGGACGGTCGAGAGGTGACCGTCTCGTGCGCCGAGGGCGACGACGGCGTCGTCTACGACGGCATCCTGAGCTTCGCCGAGGAGACGACCGAGCTCGACCGGATGCCGTCGGCGCCGGTCAAGGTGATGATGAACGTCGGCACCCCCGACCAGGCGTTCGCCTTCTCACGGCTTCCGAACGCGGGGGTCGGGCTGGCGCGGCTGGAGTTCATCATCAACCGTCAGATCGGCATCCACCCGCGCGCCCTGCTCGAGCTCGACCGGCTCGAGGACGACCTGGCCGACGACATCCGCGCGCGGATCGCCGCCTACCCCTCCCCCGAGGAGTACTTCATCCAGCGCGTCGCCGAAGGGGTCTCGATGATCGCGGCGGCGTTCGCACCCGAGCCGGTGATCGTGCGCCTGTCGGATTTCAAGTCGAACGAGTACGCCAACCTCATCGGCGGCCCGCTGTACGAACCCGACGAAGAGAACCCGATGCTCGGCTACCGCGGGGCCGCGCGCTACGTGTCGCCGGACTTCCGGGCGTGCTTCGACATGGAGTGCGAGGCGCTGCGCCGCGTGCGCGACGACATGGGTCTGACCAACGTGCAGGTCATGGTCCCGTTCGTGCGGACGGTCGGTGAGGCGGCGGCGGTCGTCGAGCTGCTCGCCGCGAACGGATTGCGCCGGGGAGACAACGGGCTCACGGTCGTCATGATGTGCGAGCTACCGGCCAACGCGATCCTCGCCGAGCGCTTCCTCGAGCACTTCGACGGGTTCTCGATCGGGTCCAACGACATGACTCAGCTCACCCTGGGCCTCGACCGCGATTCGGCGCTCATGGCGGCGTCCTTCGACGAGCGCGATCCGGCGGTCCTGCACCTGCTCGGCATGGCGATCGACGCCTGCCAGCGGCAGGGCAAGTACGTCGGCATCTGCGGGCAGGGACCCAGCGATCACCCCGACTTCGCACAGTGGCTCGTGGCGCGCGGCATCCACTCGTTGTCTCTCAACCCCGACACCGTCGTCGAGACCTGGCTGGCCCTGGCCGCGAACGAACGCCCGAAGGCTCAGATCCTCGCGCAGGCGCACCTCTCCCGGCTGTGACGCCGACGTCGGCCGGGTCGCCCCCACCGGCCCGGCCGACGTTCAGTCGACGAAGAGAACCGATGACGCCCGGCGGATGTGGGCCTCGGTCGCGGCGGCGGCCCGATCGCCGTCTCGCGCCACGATGGCGTCGAAGATCGCGCGATGCTCCTTCTGCAGCAGCGCCGACTGGTCTCCCCACGCGGCGTTGCGCTCGATCGCGTGCAGCAGGGGCACGCGCACGGCCTCGCGGATGGCGCCGGTCAGGGCGGCGGACAGGCTGCTGCCCGATGCATCCGCGATCGCGAGGTGGAAGCGGGTGTCCGCCTCGTTGAACGCCTGCCGGTCACCGATCGCGGCATCGCCCGCGGCGAGCGCCTCGGCGATGCGCGCACGTCCGGACTCGTCGAGCTGGGCGGCGGCCGACGCGGCGCTCGCGCGCTCCAGCACGACGCGCGCCTCGGTGACGTCCTGCACGGTGAAGTTCGAGAGGGCGACGTGCAGACGCAGGAAGCGGCTGAGCGCCTCGCGCGGCAGCGCGGCGACGAAGGTGCCGGCGGCGGCGCCAGCGCCCGGCTGCGAGCGTAGGACGCCCTGACTCTCGAGGACGCGCACCGCTTCGCGGACGCCGGCGCGACTCACCTCGAGATTGGCGGCCAGCTCCCGCTCCGGGGGCAGCGCATCGCCCACCTTGAGTGCACCCGAAAGGATCCGGTCCTCGATCACCTCGATGACGAGTTCGTGCGCGCGTGCCCTTTTGACGGGGAGCCAGAGGCCGTCCGCGGCCTCGTCGGAGGGAGAGGGGGATGCCATGCGCTGCCGCCTTCGGAAGAGAGTGTTGACAGCGTATCGGTCGAGCCGTTACCGTGCGTTAGCGGTCTGACCTCTAAATGGTCGGACGCTTCGCAACAACGACGTTCGAAGGAAGGCCCGCATGTACACCCCCGAACTCGCGCCGATCGGCGCCAGCATCGTGACGTCGGCGCTCGTCGCGAGCCTGCCGTTCCTCACTGTTTTCGTGACGCTCGGAGTGCTGCGCTGGAAGGCCCATTGGGCGGGCCTGTCCGGTCTCGGCGTCGCTCTGCTCGTGGCCGTCCTCGGGTACCGCATGCCCGTGGACCTCGCCGCCCTCTCGGCCACCCAGGGCTTCATCTTCGGCCTGTTCCCGATCATGTGGATCGTGCTCAACGCCATCTGGCTCTACGAGCTGACCGTCCGCAGCGGCCGCTTCGAAGACCTGCGCCTCGTCATTAACGCTCTCAGCGACGATCCGCGCATCCAGGCGATCATCATCGCCTTCGGCTTCGGCGGCCTGCTCGAGGCCCTCGCCGGCTTCGGCGCCCCGGTCGCGATCACCGGCGTCATGCTCATGGCCGTCGGGTTCACCCCGATGCGCGCCGCCGTCATCGTGCTGCTGGCCAACACGGCCCCCGTCGCCTTCGGGGCGGTCGGCACCCCGATCGTCACCGCCGGCAGCCTGACGGGGATCGACTACCACGAGATCGGCGCCTACGTCGGGCATCAGACCCCGCTCGTCGCCCTGTTCGTCCCGTTCATCCTCGTGCTCCTCGCCGACGGCTGGCGCGGCCTGAAAGAGACCTGGCCCGCCGCGCTCACCTTCGGCGTGGTGTTCTCGATCGCCCAGTGGGTCAGCGCGACCTGGATCTCGGTCGAGCTGACCGACATCGTGGCATCCCTCGCCGGAATCGCCGCCGCGGTCGTCCTGCTGCGCTTCTGGCAGCCGCGCGGCACCACCGCCGCCCGCGAGCGCCTGCTCAAGGAGCGCTCCGCGAGCCTGGTGGGCGCGGGCGTGACTACCTCGGGCGGCGGCACCGGATCCGCGGATGCCGACACCTCGACGCAAGGCCCGCGACTGACGCCGCGCACGGTCTTCTTCGCCCTCTTCCCGTACCTGCTCGTGGTCGTCGTCTTCTCGCTCGCGAAGCTGTGGAGCCCGCTGAAGACCTTCCTCACGGCCACCGACGTCAAGATCCCGTGGCCCGGCCTGGACGGCAACATCCTCACCGCGAGCGGCAAAGCCGCCACCTCGACGGTCTACACGCTCGGGTGGCTGTCGTCGGCGGGCAGCCTGCTCATCATCTGCGGGATCGTCGTGGCGCTGGTGTACCGACTGCCGCTGCGCGAAGCCGCGCGCACGTGGTGGCAGACGCTGGTCAAGCTCCGCTTTTCGCTGCTCACCGTCGGCTCGGTCCTCGCCCTCGCCTACGTCATGAACATGTCGGGCATGACCCTCACCATCGGCGCCTGGATCGCCGGCACCGGCGCCCTGTTCGCCTTCCTCTCCCCGATCCTCGGCTGGTTCGGCACCGCCGTGACCGGCTCCGACACCAGCGCCAACGCCCTGTTCGCCACGCTGCAGCAGAGCGCGGCGGTGCAGGCGGGCATCGACCCGACCCTCCTCGTCGCCGCCAACACCTCCGGTGGCGTCATCGGCAAGATGATCAGTCCGCAGAACCTCGCGATCGCCGCGACCGCCGTCGGCCTCGTTGGCCAAGAGGCCACCATCCTGCGGAAGGTCATCTGGTGGAGCCTCGGCATGCTCGTGGTCATGTGCCTGCTGGTGGGCCTGCAGTCCTCCGTCCTGTCGTGGATGCTCCCGTAACCCGTCCCCCCTCACCCGAAAGGCACGCCATGTCCGCCGTGACACGTCAGTTCCCCAACCCGATCGAGCTGCTCGAACTCATGCAGTTCAAGCGCCCCGACTTCAACGGCCGTCGACGCCGCCTGAACGCCGCACTCACCATCGGCGACCTGCGCGACATCGCCAAGCGCCGGACCCCGGCCGCGGCGTTCGACTACACCGACGGCGCGGCCGACAGCGAGGAGGGTCTCGCCCGCGCCCGCCAGGCGTTCGCCGACGTCGAGTTCCACCCGTCGATCCTGCGCGACGTCTCCCGGGTCGACACGACGTGCCAGATCTTCGGCGGCTCGTCCGCCCTGCCGTTCGGCATCGCCCCGACCGGCTTCACCCGACTGATGCAGACCGAGGGCGAGATCGCGGGTGCGGGTGCGGCCGGGGCCGCCGGCATCCCCTTCACCCTGTCGACGCTGGGAACCAGCTCGATCGAGTCGGTCAAAGAGGCGAATCCCCACGGGCGCAATTGGTTCCAGCTGTACGTGATGAAGCAGCGCGAGATCTCGTACGGCCTGGTCGAGCGCGCCGCCGAAGCGGGTTTCGACACCCTGTTCTTCACCGTCGACACTCCCGTGGCGGGGGCCCGCCTGCGCGACAAGCGCAACGGGTTCTCGATCCCGCCGCAGCTGAGCGTGTCGACGATCGTCGACGCACTCCCCCGCCCCTGGTGGTGGTGGGACTTCCTCACCACCCCCAAGCTCGAGTTCGCCTCGCTGAGCGCCACCGGCGGCACCGTCGGCGAACTCCTGAACGCCGCCATGGACCCCTCGATCTCGTTCGACGACCTCGCCGAGATCCGCGCCCTGTGGCCGGGCAAACTCGTCATCAAGGGCGTGCAGAACGTCGAGGACTCGCGCCGTCTCGCAGACCTCGGGGTCGACGGCATCGTGCTCAGCAACCACGGCGGACGCCAGCTCGACCGCGCTCCCGTCCCCTTCCACCTGCTGCCCGAGGTGGTGCGCGAGGTGGGCGCCGACACCGAGATCGCGATCGACACGGGCATCATGAACGGCGCCGATATCGTGGCATCCCTCGCCCTGGGGGCGAAGTTCACGCTGATCGGGCGCGCGTATCTGTACGGCCTCATGGCGGGTGGACGCCAGGGCGTCGATCGGGCGATCCAGATCCTCGCCGACCAGGTCGTGCGCACCATGCAGCTGCTGCAGGTGACCTCGCTCGCCGAGCTCACGCCGGCGCACGTCACCCAGTTGGAGCGCCTGGTGCCTCGCGCCGCGGCCTCGGCCGTCTCGCCGCGGCGGTGACACGGGGGCGGCCGGGCGCTCTCGTCGGCGGCCGCGCACGTGCGGCTCGTCGATCGACCCACCCCCGAGAGGCACGGTCGGCGGGGCACCCGGAAGTCGCGCGGGGCGGCATCATGGATGTCATGGCATCAACGAAGGCCGTCGCCGACACCCTCGTACGTCGTCTGCGGCGATGGGGCACGGCATCCGTCGTCGTGGGAGGCGCCCTGACGCTCTTCCCGCGCACCCGCGCCTTCGGCGTGCAGACGGCGATGTGGGGGGCCGTCGACCTCGGGTTGGCGATGTTCGCGGTCCGCCGCGGGGCTGCGCCGAAGCGCCGCCCCCTGCGGCGTCTGCTGCTGATCAACACCGCGCTCGACGTCGGGTACGTCGCCGCGGGCGCACATCTCGCGGTTCGCAGGCCGACGTTCGGGGGGCGTCTGAGCGCCGCCGACGCGCGCGGTCACGGCGTGGCCGTCGTCATCCAGGGCGCCGCACTGTTCCTGCTCGATCTGACCGCCGCGCGACGCCTGCGCCGCTGAGACCCGGGCCGGTCACGGTCCAATCGCCACTCCCGACGCGGGCGGAGGGCCCGGACGCGTGCGCGACACCGCGCGGGCCCCGCTCCTGCTAGCGTGCGGGGGTGATTCCGGATGCCATGCCCCCACGCCGAATCCACGTCTCGGCCGCGGTGATCACCGACGCCGACGGCCGCCTGCTGGTCGTGCGCAAGGCTGGGACCACCGCGTTCATGCAGCCCGGCGGCAAACCGGAGCCCGGCGAGTCACCCGCCGAGACGCTCGCCCGCGAGCTGGCCGAAGAGGTGGGCCTGCGCGTCCGCGCCGACGAGCTCGAGCCCCTCGGCTCGTTCACCGCGAGCGCCGCGAACGAACCGGGGTTCGAGGTCGTCGCCGAGGTCTTCCGCGTCGACATCGGCGACCAGCGGCCGATCCCGGATGCCGAGATCGCCGAGCTCCGCTGGGTCACCGCGGCCACGGCATCCGGCCTCGACATCGCGCCCCTCGCTCGCGAGTACTTCCTGCCCGCCTGAGCCCGCGCGAGCCCCCGACGCACGTCGAGTGTCCACAACACCCGGATGGATTCGAAAATCGTCCGGGTGTTCTGGACACTCAACCGAGCCGGGGCGGGCGCGGCGCGGGACGCGACCCGCAGACCACCCCGCTTCGGCCTACCAGCTGCCCTTGCTGTAGTCCTTCAGGAAGATGCCGAACAGGTCCTCGCCGGCCTCGCCGCGCACGATCGGGTCGTAGACGCGGGCCGCACCGTCGACGAGGTCGAGCGGGGCGTGGAAGCCCTCTTCGGCAAGGCGCACCTTGGTGAAGTGCGGGCGCTCGTCGGTGATCCAGCCGGTGTCCACGGCGGTCATGAGGATGCCGTCGGTCTCGAACATCTCGCGGGCGCTCGTGCGCGTCAGCATGTTCAGCGCGGCCTTGGCCATGTTCGTGTGCGGATGGCCGGGGCCCTTGTACCCGCGGCCGAACACACCCTCCATCGCCGAGACGTTGACGATGTACTTCCGGCGCGCGGCCGACGCGGCCATCGCGGGGCGCAGCCGGCTCACGAGCAGGAACGGCGCGGTCATGTTGGCGAGCTGCACCTCGAGCATCTCGAGGGGTTCGACCTGGTCGACGTGCTGCGTCCAGCTGTTGATGCGGTCCTCGTCGGGCACGAGACCGCCCGCATCGATCGCGGTGCCGGCGGCCAAGCGCTCGAGCGACGACGATCCGGCGGCCATCGCCTCGGCGGTCAGTTCGTCGGCGGTGCGCGCGGCGGAGGCGAGGATCGGGTGCGCCGACACCGACTGCGCCAGCGCCAGCGGGTGGGCGTCGTTCGTGTGGCCGAAGGTGACCAGCTCGGGCAGGGGGCCGTCCGGGAGCGGTGCGAGTTCGGCATCCACCAGGGGTTTGTAGGCCCCAGGGGACCGCCGAACCGTCTGCGCGGCGTTGTTGATGAGGATGTCGAGAGGACCATCGGATGCCACGGACTCCGCCAACCCGATCACCTGGGCGGGGTCGCGCAGGTCGATGCCGACGACCTTGAGCCGGTGGATCCAGTCGGCGCTGTCGGGCAGCGACGAGAAGCGGCGCACCGCGTCGCGCGGGAAGCGCGTGGTGATGGTGGTGTGCGCGCCGTCACGCAGCAGCCGCAGGGCGATGTACATGCCGATCTTGGCGCGGCCGCCGGTGAGCAGGGCGCGCTTGCCGGTGAGGTCGGTGCGGGCGTCCCGCTTGGCGTGGCTCATGGCCGCGCAGTCGGGGCAGAGCTGGTGGTAGAACGCGTCGACGAGCGTGTAGTCCTGCTTGCAGATGTAGCAGGCGCGCGCCTTGATGAACTCTCCGGCGAACGGCGTGGTCGTGCGCGTGGCGAGCGGGATGCCGCGCGTCTCGTCGTCGATGCGGTCGGCGGCTCCGGTCGCGGTGGCGGCGACGACGGCGCGATCCGCGTCGGCGATGCGCTGGCGCTTCTCTTTGCGCGACTGGCGCTTGACGTCTTTGTAGAGCTTGCCGGTCTGGCGGCGCAGGGCGATGTACGCGGGGTCTTCGGGGTCGAGGGAGGAGGCGGCGTCGATGACGCGCAGCGCGATCTCGAGCTCGGTCGGATCGATGGATGCCGCCGACGCGGCGTCTCGATCGGGGCTCAGGGGTGTTTCGGGCACAGGGAAGTGTACCGAGCCGACTCTGGACGATCGGTGGGCCGGGCGTGGCGGGCGCGGTCCGCGTCAGCGCTGGCCGGACTCGACCCAGCGCGTGTGCGACTTCAGCGCGTGCAGCACGGCGAGGCGCACCGCGACGTACAGCACGGCCCCGACGGCGACCAGGGCCACGCCCCACACGAGAAAGAGGTAGAGGAAGTGGGCTCCGAACATTCCGCGAGCCTAGCGAGAGGCGGCGCGAGCGGCCGTCGACGCGCCCGATGTCGCTCCGCCGACGGCAGCCCCGGTGCCTTCGGACACGCGCCGCGAGCGGTCGTAGCGCAGCAGCCACTTCTGCGCGGGGATCTCGACGGCCCGGTGCAGCACCCACGCGATCGCGAGGGCGATGGCGAACGCAGCGAGCGCGAGCAGCAGAGCGCGCCGCCACGGCAGCTGCGGATGGCCCTCGGGCCACCACGACGACACCGACGCGATCACGAGCAGGTGCACGAGGTAGAAGGCGAACGACACGCGTCCGAGCTCCTGCCAGAGCGGGCGGGCGAGGAAGGTCGAGCGACCGTGCACGTCGGCCGCGGCGAGCGAGGCGACCAGCAGCGCGAACGACCCGACGGTGGCGGCGAGGCCCGGGTGGACATCGGTGCCGGGGATCGGGGGCGCTTCCGACAGGGCGTAGCCCGCGACCGCGAGGGGAAGCGTGTAGCGCAGCTTCCACGGCATCCAGCCTCCGCTCTTCATGAGCAGCGCGAGGGTGACACCGAGCACGAACTCGGGCAGGCGCAGGAGCGGAGTGGATGCCGCCGACATCGGAACGGGCGAGATCGCGGCGATCTGGGGGGCCAGGGCGACGAGCACGAGCGCTGCCACGACCACGCCGCCGCGCGCGCGGTTCGACAGGCGCACGAGGGGGCGGATGAGGAACGGGAAGCTCAGGTAGAAGAACGCCTCGCACACGAGCGACCAGCTGGCGGGGTTGCCGGCCTGCCACCAGTCGGGCACCCAGCCGTTGACGAGGAAGACGTTCGCGACCAGGGGCGCTCGTCCCGCGGTCTGGATCTCGGGCACGAGGGTCGCCGCGGCGACGAGGGCGAGTCCCACCCCGACGAGGTGCAGGGGGTAGATGCGGGCGAAGCGGTGCCAGTAGAACGACCCGGCGCTCTGGTGCGGTTTGTGGCCCCAGGCGAGCACGAAGCCCGACAGGATGAAGAACAGGGTGACGCCGGTCTTGCCGGCCTCGAAAACGAAGGCCCAGACGGTCCCGGCGGTGCCGCCGAAGTACTCGACCGCCATGAGGTGGTGCCCGAAGATCAGCATCGCGGTCGCCCAGCGGAGCCCCGTCAGAGAGGGCAGGTGACGGGCGGGATTCGTGGGACGGGATGCCGTCGGCGCGGCCGTCACGCGAGCCACGGGTGCCGTCATGGTGCTGATGGTCGTCGCCTCCGTGTCGTCTCTCGCGCCGGCGATGAGCGACTCGTGCGGGGCGCACGAGTCCACACCGACCCGGGAGAAGTTACCGGTCCAGTGTCAAGAAATGCCTGGAAGGGCCGGGGCTTGACGGCGACGGCATCCCTTCACGTGCACGGAAAGGTGCGTGCTCCTGGCTCCCGTGGGGCGTCGTGACTACGCTGGCGGTTCCCGGCCGCGAGCCGGGAAGAGCGAGAGGGATGCCGATGAGCATGGGCTACCGGGGCGATCTGCCGCCCGCGACGCGGGTCCGCCGAGCGCGGATCCTGGCCATCGCCGCGGCCGTGGTCTACACGGCGTTCGGGATCCTCTTCCTGTCGTTCTCGGGGGACACCCCCCTCTTGCTCCTGGGCGGGAGCGCCACGATCGTTCAGGCAGCGATCATGATCCTCGCCGTCTCCCGCGCGTCCGCCGCGATCCGGGCCCTCTCGATCGGCGTGGCCGTCCTCGCCGTCGCGGGCGGGGCCGCCATCGCCTTCACGTCGTCGGCGACCGACGGCGGCTCGGCGGTGGCATCCCTGTTCGGATTGGCCGCCATCCTGGCGGGGGAGGCCTTCCTCGTCCACATGCTCTCGCGCACCGTCGAGGTGCACAGCACCTGACCCCGCTCGCGCGGCGGCAATCCGATCGGCGTCTTCCTCCGAAAAAATGCGTGACGGTCTCCCACCCGAGGACCGTGCACTCGCCCGGAGGAATAATGTTCGAGACGCACACGCCCGCTTTGGCGGGCCTGGACGCGTTCACCAACGTGACCGATCTGCTCGTCCGCCGCGCGGAGGAGGCGCCCGATCACATCGCCTTCGAGGTGCCGGCCGACGGAAGGTGGGAGCCGGTCACCACCGTCGCGTTCCTCGACGCGGTCCGCGCCCTCGCGAAGGGGATGGTGGGTGCGGGGCTCCAGCCCGGCGACACCGTCGCCATCATGGCGCCGACGCGCTACGAGTGGGCGGTCGCCGACCTCGCCGCCTGGTTCGCCGGGGGTGTGGTCGTTCCCGTGTACGACTCGTCGTCGGCCTCGCAGGTCGAGGCGATCGTGCGCGACGCGCGCGTGCGCCTCGCCGTCGCCGGAACCCGCGCCCACGCCGACCTGCTCGCCGACGCCCTCGCGCAGGCCGGGGGCGAGACGCTCGGCACCTGGGCGATGGCGGGCGTCGACGGCGTCCCCTCGCTCGATGAGCTCAGCGCTCGGGGCGCGGACGTCTCGGACGCCGAGCTCGAGGGCCGGCGCACTCTCGCCGGTCACGACGACCCGGCGACGATCGTCTACACCTCGGGCACCACGGGCGAGCCCAAGGGCGCCGTGCTCACGCACGCGAACTTCCTCGGTCAGGTGCTGAACATCGCCGCCGCCTACCGCGAGGTCGTCAACCCGCAGGGCAACACGATCATCTTCCTGCCGCTCGCGCACGTGCTCGCCCGCGGCCTGCAGCTCATCTGCATCGCGAGCGGCATGCGCATCGCGCACCTCTCCGAGCCGGCGCAGGTCGTCCCCGCTCTCGCCGTGCTGCGTCCCACCTTCTTGGTGGCGGTTCCGCGGGTGCTGCAGAAGATCCAGTCCGCCGCCGCCGACAAGGCCGCCGATAAGAACCTCGACCGGGTCTGGGCCCGCGCGGTCTCGACCGCGATCCGCGCCGGTCGCTTCGCCGAGGTCCAGGATGCCGGCTACCCGCGCCGCGTTCCGTTCGGCTTCCGCGTGCGAAAGGGCGTCTTCGACGCCCTGTTCTACTCGCGCCTGCGCGCGGTGATGGGGGGTCGCGTGGGGTACATCCTGTCGGGCGGGGCAACGCTCGACCGCGATCTGTCGTTGTTCTTCCGGGGTATCGGTGTTCCGGTCATCGAGGGCTACGGGCTCACCGAGACGACCGCGCCGCTCACCGGCAATCTCCCGGGGCGGATCGCCTCGGGAACCGTGGGGCTCCCGCTCCCCGGCTCGACCGTGCGCATCAGCCCGCAGGGCGAGGTGCTCGCCCGGGGGGTGGGCGTGTTCTCGGGGTACCGCGATCCGCGGCACGACGCCGAGGCGTTCGTGGACGGGTTCTTCCGCACGGGCGACCTCGGGCGCATCGACGACGCGGGGCGCCTGATCCTCGAGGGGCGTCTGAAAGACGTCATCGTCACCTCGAACGGTAAGACGGTGGTGCCCGCGCGCTGGGAGGGCGCGGTCGAGGCGAGCCCGCTCGTGCAGCACGCCGTCATGGTCGGCGAGGGCAAGCCCTACCTCTCGGCCCTGTTGATCCTCGATCCCGAGCAGTCGGCCGCGTGGCTGGCCGCGAACGGTTCGGCGCTCGAGCCCGGCACTCCCGGGGCCCTGCGCGCGGTCGACGATCCGCGCCTGACCGCTCACCTGCAGACCGCCGTCGACGCGGCGAACGCCCTCGTGTCGCGCAGCGAGCAGGTGCGTCGCTTCACTCTCGTGCTCGCCGACCTCGACGACCGCGAGCTCGTCACCCCCACCCTCAAGATCAAGCGCCGCGAGGTCCTGCACCGCGCCGCCGAGACGATCGACACCCTGTACCGAGGAGCCGCATCATGACCGCACCCGTTCCCTCCACCTCGGAACGATCGCCCGCGGCCCAGAACCGCACGGCGCTCGTCGCGGTGGTGGTGGCCCTCGTCGTCGGCGCGGGGCTCGCTGTCGCCGGGAGCTTCCGCGGAGCGCAGGTCGGTGGCGTCCCGGTCTTCGCGATCGCCGTGACGGCCGCTTTCGTGATCCAGTTCCTCGTCTTCATCCCCTCAGCCGTGCGTCGCACCGAGCTTTTCTTCGACCTGACCGGCAGCCTCACCTTCATCGCCGTCTCGATCACCCTCGCCCTGCTCGCCCCCGCGCAGGACGCCCGCGGGTGGATCCTCGCCGCGATGGTCGTCGTGTGGGCGGCGCGTCTCGGCTCGTTCCTCTTCGCGCGCGTGCACCGCGCGGGCACCGACGGACGCTTCGACGAGATCAAGACGAACCCGCTGCGCTTCTTCCAGGTGTGGTGCATCCAGGGACTCTGGGTGGCCCTCACCGCCTCGGCCGCGTGGATCGCCACGAGCGCGGATGCCGCCGACCGGGCGTCGCTCGACGGGTTCGCGGTCGCGGGGATCGTCGTGTGGCTCGCCGGGATGGTGTTCGAGGTCGTCGCCGACCTGCAGAAGCAGGCCTTCCGCGCCGACCCCGCGAACAAGGGCGAGTTCATCCGCACGGGCCTGTGGTCGCGGTCGCGCCACCCCAACTACTTCGGCGAGATCCTCGTGTGGGTCGGCGTCTTCGTCGTCGCCGTGCCCGTGCTGCAGGGCTGGCAGTGGGTCGCCGTCCTGTCGCCGCTGTTCGTGGTGCTGTTGCTGACGCGGGTCAGCGGCATCCCTCTGCTCGAGAAGCGCGCCGACGAGCGCTGGGGCGACCGGGCCGACTACCGCGCCTACCGCGATCGCACCCCGGTGCTTATCCCGGCGCTGACCGCGCGGTCGGGGTCGTGAGGACCGCCCCCGCCGTCAGCTGATGGTGATGGGGGTGCCGAGCGGCAGCAGGTTCGCCAGCTCGGTGATGTCGGCATTCGACAGACGGATGCACCCGTGGCTGGCCGACTGGCCGATGCTCTCGACGTCGTCGGTACCGTGCAGGCCGATCTGGCCGGGCCCGCCGCCGAAGCTCGAGAGCACGTCCGAGAACGCCGAGAGCCCGAAGGCGAACGGTCCGTAGCCCTCGTTGGTCGGCTCGAGCAGCTCGGTGATGAAGAACTCACCGTGCGGGGTCGGCGTGCCACCGGTGCCGGTGGCCGCGCTGAAGGACTTCACCACCTGCCCGTTCTTGAGCAGGGTGAGCGTGTTGGCTTCGGTGGAGGCTTCGAGGCTGTACTCGAGACGGTGCTGCTGGACGGCATCGGCCTTGACCCAGCCCGTGCTGCCGTTGGGCCGCTGGACGAGGTGCACCTGCAGCCAGTCCCCCTGCGTCGCGGCGACGAGAAGGGTGAGGGGCGCGCCGGATTCCTGCGGGTTCTGCAGGGTGGTGGTCACGCTGCCGCCCGGCTCGGCGTACACCTCGAGGGTCGCCCCCGTCGCTGTGGCGGAGGTGGCGGTCGCCGCGGGTGCCGAAGCCGTCGGGGTCGCGGTGGGGGTCGGCTGCACCTCGACGGTCGTCGAGGGGGCCGCGTCCGGGGTGGCCGCGGGAGTGCATCCCGCGAGCAGGAAGATCGTCAGAAGCGCCGAGGCGCCGACGCATGCGGTCGTGCGGGTGGACACGGAGAACTCCTGGGATGGAACGGAAAACGGGAACGCCGGGCCGGAACGAAAGTCCCGGCCCGGCGTCGAAGAGCCGAGTCGATCAGCCGGTGAAGGTCGCGGCGCGCTTGACCGGAGTGGCCGGGCCCGCGACGGGGGCCGGGGCAGCGGCAGCCGCGTCAGCGGTCACGGCGAAGGTGAGGGGCGCGGCGCGGACGGCTCCACCGTCGCTGAAGGCGCTGAGGAGGTACTCGCCCTCGTTGGCGTAGTTCGTGCCGACCTCGGGCACGAAGCGCAGCGTGACGGTGCCGGTGGCGTCGGCGACGGCGTCAGGGCCGGCCTGGTCGCCCGTTCCGGGGGTGGAGATGCCGAACGAGACCGTGGCGCCGGGGGCGAAGCCCGAGAAGGTCGCGGTGACGCCGTTCTTGAGGTACGACGACAGCGGCTGCGTGGCCGGGGTCACCGACGATGACGGCTGGGCGACGACGGTGATCGTGGTGCTCGCCGAGGCGGGCAGCGCGCGCAGGAGGACGGCGGAGGGGTCGACTTCGCCCGTCACGGTGATCGTGTGCTCACCCGGGGTCGTGGTCGCGGGCAGGAGGGTGAAGCCTTCGTACGTGCCGTTCTGGTCCGCGACCTCGGCCGTGCCGTTGACTGAGGAGACGGTCAGCGGCTCGTTGTCGAGGGTGAAGGCCAGAGCGCTGTTCGGCGCGAAGTCCTTCGCGGTCAGCGTGAGCGCACCGGTGGGCGTCGCCACGGCGGAGCTCGACTCGAGCGTCGGCGTCGGCACGGGAACGGCCTGGGCGGCGCTGGCCCCGCCGACCGCGAGGGCGGTGGAGAGGATTCCGGCCGAGACGATGGCGGCGGCGCGACGCCAGGCCGAGGCGGTGCGCGGAGTGTCGACAGACATACGGGTGTCCCTTTCAGGAGAAAAGGCAGCGCACGCGCGGGCGATCGGGAGCGTTGCCGATGGAATGGGCGCACCCGGGTGTTACCCGCTCGTCGACGAGCGGAGGTGAGCTACTGCATTGAACCATAAACCGAGAGATTCTTATGAATCCCTTCCGCGTCCCTTTTGGTTCACGCCGCGACAAGCTGCGCGGCCACTGCCGCAATGCGGGAGCGCAGCGCGGAAACGGTCGCATCGAAGGCCTCGGCGCTGCCGATTCTCGCGGGATCGCGGATCGACCAATGCACATCGTCGCGGCCCCGCATCTGCTCGTGCGCCTGGTCGCAGACGCTGATCAAGAAATCGCCGGGGCGCGCGACCTGGTCGAGTGATCGGGGCGTGGCATCCGGGTCCAGAGAAATGCGGTGTCGGGTTGCCGCGGCGATCGCCCCGGGATTCACGTGATCGGCGGGGTGCATTCCGGCGGAGGCAGCGGGAATGTCGCTGTGGTCCGCCCAGATCGCCTGGGCGAGCTGCGAACGCGCGGAATTGGCGGTGCAGACGAAGACGACACGACCCGCGACCGGGGTGGGAACGGCCCCGAGCGCCGAGAACGCCTCGGGAATCAATTGCAGGTAGGTGCGGCGCCCGTCGAACTCGGACCGCACCCGCCGCACGATTCCCCGCTCGTGCAGCACATTGGTGTGGAACGCCACGAGATTCGATTTCATCCCGAGGGCCGCGGCGATCTCGCTCGACGACATGTCGCCGACCGCCAGAAGGTCGACGATGCGCAGGCGACCGCGATCCCCGAGCGCCGCAAAAGCGTCGACTCTGCGCTGAAGGTCGTCCATTATGCACCCCGGGAATGCGCCGCGCCATCGGTCGCGGCAAACGCTTTTCGCTCAGTAACGTTTGAGCGATCGCGACCGGTGAAGGTCCAAGTCACCGGTTGCGATCCCTAGACAAGCACAGCAACGAGGGAGTTTCCCATGGGTATCGGCAGCGGCATCGCCCTTTTCGTGATCGGCGCCATCCTGGCCTTCGCGGTCAATCTCGACCTCGGTGGCGTGGCGAACCTTCAGACCATCGGATACATCCTGATGGCCGCGGGCGTCGTCATCTTCTTGATCAGCCTGGTCTTCATGTTCCGTCGTCGTTCGGTCGAGTCCACGACCCGTTCCACGGTCGACCCGGCCAGCGGCCAGAGCGTCACCACCCGTCGCACCAGCGACAACGGCGACCCCCTCGTGTGACGACCCCGTCCGAGCTCCACCCGCACGGCGACCGGCCTCTCGACAAGGATCCGATGGGCACCCCCAACGCGACGCTCCCGTCGCTCGAGGGCGCCTTCGCGGGGCGTTACCGGCTGATCGAGCCCCTCGGCTCCGACCGCGAGGGCACCGTGTACCGGGCGCGCGACGACGTGCTCGCGCGCGATGTGGCGGTGAAGGTCTTTCCTCTCGACCCCGACGAGGTCGCTCATCCCCGCCGGCGACTCGCGGCCGCGCGCATCCTCACCGCCCTCGATCACCCGTCGCTCGTGACGCTGTACGACGCGCACCTCACGCGCGAGGGGCATGGCTACCTGGTCATGGAGCTCATCCCGGGTCCGACCCTGCGCCAGCATCTCGACGACCACGGCGCGCTGGCTCCCGACGTCGCCGCGGGACTGCTCCAAGATGTGGCCGAGGGCCTCGCCGCGATCCACGAGGTCGGTATCGTCCACCAGCACCTCGAGTCCTCGAACGTGCTGTTGCGCCCCGAGCGCGCCGCGCCCCGCCCCTTCACCGCCGTCCTCGCGGACTTCGGCGTGACCCAGGTTCTCGGCGCCCGGCCCGCCACCGCGCAGACGCATCCGGATGCCGAATACCTCCCGCCCGAGCGACTGCACGGAGAGCCCGCGACCCCGGCATCCGACATCTACGCCCTGGGCTTGTTGGCGCAGGAGATGCTCACGGCCGAGGGTCCGTTGAGCGGCGGTGCGATGCAGGAGCTCGTGCTCGGCCCCCTGGACTACGACCCCGAGGTGCCGCAGGGCTTCGGCTACGGCTGGGAGGTGCTGCTCACGGCCATGACCGACCCGAATCCCGCGGGCCGTCCGACCGCCGGCGAGGTGGCCGATCTCGCGCGCGAGCTGCGGAGCGGGCCCGTGCCAGAGGATTCGCCGGCCGTCGCCGCGGTCTCGGCGGACTCCACCGCCGTGGCCGCCGTCACCGCCGATGCCGAGCCGGTCACCGCGCTCCGCGCCGTGAAACAGGCGCGGGAGACGTCGGCGCGACGCCGTCGACCCCCGCTGTGGGCCTGGGTCACGCACTACCACTGACCCGAGTTCAGTCCTCCGCGGGCAGCGCGCGCTGGGCCACGAGGCGCCGCGCCTCGACCGCGGCGGCGGCGAAGTCGGCATCCGGGTCGTCCATGATGATCGCGGTGGCCCGCGCGTGCGCGCTGACGACGTCGTACGGCGAGGCCGCCGCGCGTTCGACGGTGGGCTCGGCGCGCCAGCCGATCGCGGCGAACGCCCGGCTGAGGCTGCGCTGCGTGTCGTGATCGCCCCGGCCGAACTGCGTCGACAGCTCGTCGGCGAGGCTTTCGCGCTGGTCGTCGGGAACGAGACCGGATGCCGTCCGCCAGGCCGCCCGGGCCACCTCGGGGTGTCTGTCGCGCAGCACCGCCGGCGTGATCGCCGTGTAGGCGATCGGGTCGCCGATCTTCGACAGGGTGTGCAGGGCCTGGCTCCGCGCCTGGGGGATCTCGGACCCCACCTCGGGGAGCAGGGCGGGCACGGTGCGCGCGGGGTCGTGGCGCGTGAGCGCCCACGTCAGCATGTCGCGCACGAAGAAGTCGGATTCGACCGCGCACCGCGCCACGAGCACGTCGACGTAGCGATCATCGGGTCGCGTTCCCGCGGCGAGCGCGGCCTCAGGAGCGCAACCCGGACCTACTGGCGGGGGAGTACCCCGCAGCCCTGGCCGCCGCCGAGAGCGCCGCAGCAGCCGCCACAGCTGCACGCGAAGCACTTGAGGAAACCATTGCGGCTGAAGCCATGGCCACAGGCCAGCAGCAGTGGGCCAGCGACTACACCGCCGTGACGCAGGCAGACGCTGCAGCGGAGTCCGCGTCCGTGTTCCGGAGAAGCACAGTCCAGCGTGACGCGGAAGCCGCCCGCGCGCAATTCCAGGTCCGACACCGAGCAACACCAGCACCGTCGCCCACTGCAGCGCACAAGGCTGCGTGGGCACGCGCGGCCACGTCGGCGGGTGCTCACGCGAGCCTCGACGCCGCACGTGCAAAGGAACAAGCCGCCATTGCGCGGCACGCCCGCCTGGCGGCCAGCCCTGCCCCCGGCGGCAAGCCCGCCGCCCCGCGCCCCGGTACTGCTGAAGAAGAGGCACGCAAGGACGCTGCCTTTGCCACTCGCCGGGCGCCTAGAACGCAGCGTCAGGAAGCCGCCGCGGAACGGGCAAAGCAGCCACAGAAGTCGCCTGAGCAATCTCCGTCGCTAGAACGCTGATCCGGTAGCTGGAACCCGCCAGCTGCCACCGCGGTCACGCGCGATATTCTCGAGGGCGGGTTTGCGACATCCGCTCACCTACGAGGATACGGCGTGAGACGCCACCTCATCGTGATCCACCCCGCCAAGAGAGCAGATGGGCTGCTTCGTCTTATGACCGCCGTGCAGCGACCTTCGGGCGCGGAAATCTCCGAGTGGGTCGCTCTCTTCGAGGCCCAGGGTATCCCCGCGCTCGGCACCGTACGCGTCCTGCCCCAATACGACGCCGACAGCGAAGACGTCTTCATCGTCCTCATCTACCTGCGGTATGCGCCGGCTGCGGTCTACCTGCAACTTGATGACAGCGCTCGATGGATTGCCACCCTCACCGAGCGTCCGAGCGATCTCACCGGCACCCCCCTTGATCTCATCGGACTCGGAGCCGAAGTCGAGGCAGCAGGACAGCTTTGCGCATACTTGCAACGGTGCACCGACCTACGCTCAACGACGCCGCACTGACCATCGAGTGGCGCCAGTTTCTCAGTGAGCAAGATCACTGCTCGACAGACGTCACGAGCAGAAAGACGCACCGGCAGGAACAGAGAGCTGCCGTTCAATCCGTATGGCTTACG
Organism: Microbacterium testaceum; assembly: GCF_029761935.1. Taxonomy (NCBI): domain Bacteria; kingdom Bacillati; phylum Actinomycetota; class Actinomycetes; order Micrococcales; family Microbacteriaceae; genus Microbacterium; species Microbacterium testaceum. Next base: position 2,268,336 of record NZ_CP121699.1, on the reverse strand, counting down.
GGAAAAGATCAGGAAGGTCCGGAAGAGAACCGACGCGTGGCCCAGCGTCGAGCAGCTTCTGCACTCGGTCGTACGTCCGGGGAGAAAGGTCTTCGGAGGGGAAGAACTCGTTCATCAGGTCTTCGGCCTCATCAGCCGTCCGGATTCCGAGGACCGTCAGCAACACGTCGACGTCGCCGAAGTCTCGTAGCCCTCGTCGCTCGGCCGCGCGAAGTTTCATGGCCAGGAGCATCGCCGCGGACGCTGCCTGGATGAGTATGCCGTCCTGGTCGTAGAGGGTCACCCACTCGGCGCTGCGGCCCATCCCATCCGGGAGAAAAATCTTCGCCTTGTCGTTGACCCAGTCCAGCGGCCAGTCACGTTCTTGCGCGATCTCAATGGTGACCGCCTCAACGGCCTCCGGTGGGGTGAAGGGTCCGTCCACGTCGACCGTCGCGGGGCGGTCCCCATCGATGGTGAGCGCGATGGCGGCTCCACCCACGATCTGGATGGTCGCCGAGACGCCGGCGTGCGTGAGGCGGGCAATGATCTCGCGGATCCCGTCGATGATGTCATCGCGGGTCAACAGGCTAGTCATGTGCTTCCCACCGGACGGAGCCGGGCACTAGACGCTCACCAGCTCGCCCTGCTCGATCGCGACGCCTCGGCGAACAAATTCAGGGAGCACCTGGCCGAGATCGGCGGTCAGCGCAATAGGGCGGGTACCGCGTTGCGGCTCCCACAGGGCATCTGGATGACCACCCTGTTCGATCACCCAGGACGGGACGGGAGCGGACACTTCCCGCAAACGCACCTCGAGGAGAGCTGCGACGGCATCCACCCAGCGCGACGGCACCTCCTCTGGTTTCTCTGCGGACAGGAGAACCCGTGTCACGGCATCGGCGGAGGCGAGATCATCGGCGAGCTGGATGAACCGCCGGTATGCCTGAGCGAACTGACCCTCCGCCTCGGCGCGCGCAATGTCCTCCAACGCTCGTGCGGCTGATGCCCGCCCCTGCGTTGCAACCGGGACCCACTCGATTCCGATCGCGGATGACAGTCGGTCCACAGTCGACGACGTCGGGTCGCGCCGGCCGTTCTCGATCGCGCTGAGGTTGCTGGCGCCCACACCCGAGCGCGCGGCAACGCTCCGAAGGCTCGCGCCAGAGCGCTTGCGCGCCCTCCGCAAAGAATCCGTCAGACTCATGACCACCTCCGTTATCTAAAACGATAACATTCGTAGCCGCGACATGATTCCCGCGGGCGGTTTCAAGCAAGCGGGGGAGTCGTCCAGCTGTGCCCATCGTCCGGGGTGAAGGCAGCTCCGATTGACGTGATCCGGGATGCTCGAGTGAGGCCGGCTAGTCGCCAGGTGGGTACCCCGAGCGTCGAGTGCCACTAAGTATTCGGTAAAGCGTCGGCGGGTGTCGCGTTTCGCGCCCGCCGAGTGCCCCTGGCGCGCGCCGTCCGCTGCACGGCGTGGCGCTCACCGCCGCTGGGTAGCTGAAACGTCTTACCCGGCACTTGCGAGCGACAGCTCACAGGGTTGGTGGGCCGGCTTCGCTTCGGGCTGTCCGCGGTCACTGTTCCCTAGAACTCCTCGGGCCGCCACCCGGCGACGTACGTTTCCGCGAGAAGCACGAGAGGTGACGGACCATCCGATTCACGGAGCCGAAGAACCGCCTCCGCAAGCTTGTCCTCACCGCCGGCCACCCTGACCAAGCCGTCCCAGGCAAGGCGATCCTCTTCTCTGACGTGCCGGGAGCCCATGGATTGCGCACGGGCTACAGACCAAGCCGACTGAAGTAGCGCCCGTATCTGCACGGCGTCGGTCAACGGCGGAGGGACGTAGTCGTCGCCATCGCGCTCCGCGACGAACCACAAGACCCGAAACAGACCCCACTCTCCTTCCGGCGTCGGCGAATCCGTTGTTCGCACCCGGCGAAGGAGGTCATCGTCGAGTTCTGCGGTGCACTCGGCCGAGATCAGTGCGTTGGTCGGGTCTTCTACGCGCCCCACGCTCCGGATCAACAATTCCTGCGACGAGTAGGACTGCACACCAGTAAGAATTGCGCGTACAGCGCGCTCTCTGGCGGTCTCACTCTCGAGTCGCCGTAAGAGACGGATGACAACGCGCGTGACGACCATGTCCGGTCGCATGAAGTCGAACATGCCTCGGTTGCGACGCTCTGGCATATCCGCGATTCGGTTGAGCAAGGTCACGGAGGCAGGTACCACCGACTCCTTAGAGAAGTCCGCCTGATAGGCCTCTAGTCCGCCGATTGCTGACTCCAAGTCCTCGCGCGGCAAGGAGTCCAGATACTCTCCAAGTGCGTCCGGGTCGGCGATCCGAGCATAGGCCCGTTCGGCTTGCTGGAACGACGCCAGATCAGACGGAAGCGTGCGGCCGAAGTAGAGATCCAGGTAGCCGATATACGCGAGCCGGTGTTCACGTTTCCACGTGTCGACCCATTCAGGGCCATAGGTGTTGTTCTCGATGTAGGTGCGTCCAGCGGGGAACAGTTGCTGGATGAGCGCACGCACTATGCCTCCATCCGCGCCTGCGACTCTCAACAGTGCGTCGATCTCTGCCTTCCGATCTGGATCCTGAGTTCGCCCCCACAGGCTGTGCGTCTCGGTAAGAGCGACACGTGCATCATGCAGCGCCTGGAAGATCTCGGGTCGAAACACACGCACCGCTTCGAGCGCCAATAGGTCCACGGCCTCGATCTGCTGACCGAGCGCACGAAGAGTTGGTCGCGCCGACAGCGCGAGCCTCGTGACGTCGCGAAGACTTCCAATCAAAGGGTCGATGATCTCGATGTAGACGTCCGGCCAGATGGCTCCGTTAAACCGCAGACCTTCGATCTCTTGCAGGACAACGTCCAACCGCTCGAACACTTGCTTGCGTAAGACCTCGGTGGAGATCATGGGCACGTCGAAGCTGAGCTGCAGGATTTTTTCGAGGTATGCCCTACCAGGCACCCCGTCTTCCGTGAGTGCTTGTTCAACCCTTCGTCGATCGAATACGAGCACGTAGATGATATTTGGGAAGCTCGCTGTCAGGCGCACCAACTTGAAGATGTCGCGGATCTCGTTGGTGGTGAGCCTGTCGATGTCGTCGATCACCACGACGACGGGCTCGTCAAGTTGCTTCAGCGCGCCGGATACTGTCTCCCTGAATGTCCGGCTGCCCTTCTTGCGGTCATTCCACCAAGTCGTCGCCGCCTTCGCGGCTTTGAATGCACGGTCAAACCAGCCGCCGAACCAAGGGATGACCGCGAGCGGGCTGAGAACGTCCCCGTATTTGTCGAGCCCTTCGGCGATTGCTCCGAACTTCGACTGATCCTTTAGCCGAAGCTCCGCGGCGATCTCATGAAAGAAGACGTCTGTTAACTGCTGGTCGCCTGAAAAGACCCAGGGATTGAACTCAATGACCGGCAGCACCGGCGCCTCAGCGAAATCTTCACGCATGAGGTTGACGAAGGAACTCTTGCCGTGACCCCATGCTCCCAAAACACCAACGACGACTCCTTGCGACGCGTCTAGTTCCCGCACGGAGCGCGCAAAATCCCGTGCGACAACCGCACGGCCGAGTACATCATGTTTCGATGAAGTGATGGGGTGATCGACGGGCAGTGAGTTCGAGTCGGCCATCCTTGATGTTCCTCCGAGCTTGGGCGTGTGCCGCGAGGCTAGCGCAACTGGACTCGATGGCGACCTTCAGCCAGTGGCGTCGGGAGCATTCGCCGTCTGACGGGCGCCACGGCAGATCCTCAATCGCTGCCATCGCGCCGAGCGCGCCTGCCAATTCGGCCACGGCCGACTCGATCCGCTCGTCCTTTGAGGCACGTATTTTCAGCGCCTCCCCGACAGCGAAGGTAGCGGCTGCCACAGCCGCTGGGATGCCTGCCACCAACAGCGCGACGACGGCCCCATCCATCAGTGAAGGAAGAGCGCGAGAACCGCTGCGACCGTCGCCACGGCCGCGAGAACCGTGCTCGCTAGAGCCATCCAGTACGACCGCACCGCGAGCCGGTTGGACGCCTCTGCAGAACGCTCACGGCGCCCTGAGCCAAAAGGGCAAGGGCAAGTAACAACGGTGTTGGGGTGCGGTCGGGAACCTCGACCGCACCGCAGCATTGCCTAGGCGGGCCGCCGCAAACTGACATAATAAAGACTATCGGTTCGTATCCGCCAGGCATGTCTCACAAGCCCCAGGCGATCCTCCGCCCACCAGCCGCCCATTTCGTCCGAAAGAGCTGGCGTTTGGGCGAGAGCTACCCGTTCGCGGTGGCCTCGGCTACGCCCGACTTCCACCCGGCGTACGTGTAACTCACGGAATATCGCGTTCCGGGTGGTGGGGCACAATATCCGCCTTTGAGTGCCATGCCGGATGGACAACTGCCGGGGCCACGAACTTGTGACGGAGAGCCAAGAGTGGACCCATCCCCGCTGCCGCGGGGGCCGTTTCCCCAGGCCCATATGTTTGTTCCGGAGCCCTGGGATGGTTGAACGATGCCCAACGCTTGAGAGCCGGAGATGCTGAGCGACGTGAGACTTTTGGAGGTGGCAGACGTGGCCGTGACCGGTGTAGAGCTTGATGTCGTTGTTCCGTCCATCAATAGTCCCACGTCGTTCGAACCCCAACACAGTACTTGTGAATCGGTTCTTTGTGCGCAGGCGCTAATCGCTCCTGCGTCGATGTAATTGAATCCACCGGAAACGATTACCTCAGGAAGAATTCGAACAGGTGATACATCATCTTGCATTGACCCCCACGTCCAAATGCGTCCGTCATAATCCTGCGCAATGACGAAATACGCACCGGACGAGACTTGCTTGAATCCGTTCGCGCCTACTTGGCTTTGGAAAGAAACCGCCGATGGTTTGCTCTTTACCGAAGAGTTCCGACCCAGCTGACGTTTCGAGCCATCGCCCCAGGTTAGGACATCTCCTCCGGTGCTCCGCGCTGCGGCATGCTCCGCACCGGCCGAGACGGCTGTGACGGTAACATCCGGAACAGCGGTTGGGTAGACCCTGTCGACTGTATCGCCGAGGCCCAACTGATACCGATCATTGTGACCCCACGAATACAAGGTGCCAGTCGGGGTGATCGCGTAGCTTGCGTAGAGGGCGTTCGTCAGATCTCCAAGCGCGCCAATTGTGACCCCCGCAGGGAAAACCACTTGTACCGGAGAGTAGCGTTCTGTCGTTGATCCGTCGCCCAACTGCCCGAAGGTATTACGCCCCCAAGCCCAGACAGACCCATCCTCGAGGAGCGCTAGCGAGAAGCCCCCCGAGGAGGCCTCTACTTGTGTGGCCTTGGCGCGCAGGGGGACGTAGACGGGGAGCGTCGAATCGTAGGTGCCGCCAGTACCGAGCTGTCCGTGATCCCCCGTTCCCCAGGCCCACACCGTTCCATCCTGCGCAAGGGCGAGGACGTGATTGTTGCCTGCCGAAACTTGAACGAATTGCGTAGCCTTGGGCGCGGAGGAGGGGTCGGTGTATGACTGACCCGTGCCGGTATACACGGTCGTCGGGGACTGACTGGGCAGAGTGCGCTGCACGCTGTAAGTGATGCCATTGGATATGCCGTTTGCCTGGGCCCAGGTCTGCGACGTAGCAGATGACCACGACACGACGTTCCCGCTCGTGCTGTCCGGCGCGATGGCTAGGTTGGTCGGAGCGCCCAGAGTTGCGGAGGCAATCGTGTTCCCGCTGATTTCCTTCGATGCCATGAACCACGCACCTGTGGCGGAAGCTGGGGCCAGAATTCCGGTTACGACGGCTGATGCCAGAGCGGCTGCCGCAATGCTCGACCGTATACGTGCGCGTCGTCGAGAAGGGATTGGCTTTGACATTCTATTTCCTAAAGTCGTTGGTCGCGGAATGGATGCTGAGGGGAGGCTGATAGGGGTTGCACCTCCCCTCAGCTAGCCGCCTGTGTGGGGCGGCCATGGGAGCAGTGGTGGGATTCATGGGGGAGAAACCCTGCTCCCAGCTTAGGAATGAGATCAATTCCGCGTGTTGCTGGTTGCGAAAACATTCAGCCTTCAGGCGTTATTGCGCCGTCGCTTGGGCTGTTGAAGAAAGCCACGATCTGAATGCATAGCTAACTGTGTATACGGCAGTTCCCGTAGGTGCGCAGTAGTTCTCACTATTAAGCGTTCCTGAACTGCATCCGGCAAGGCCGCCCCCCCGCTTTAAGCTCAGCGAGTCCTGAAGGCGTTTCGGGCTCAGATAGAACACATTTCCCGTACTATCGTTAATGCCGAAGAATGTGTATGTCTTGTCCGACGCAGTGCCCCATCCCCAAAGATTGTCGGACGAATCCACGTAGTAGCTCTGCGACGTTCCTACGAAGATGTCTCGCGGTGCTGGAGACGAGGAATTGTTCACACGCACGAATTCTGTCGACACATTCGGGTTTGTCCCGTTTCCGAGCTTCCCCGTCGAACCTTTGCCGACGCTCCACATGCTTTTATCGTCCGACGATATGATTGTTGTTGTCCCAGATCGTGTTTGCGCATCCGACCATTGATGGCCCTGAGGAACTCTGACAGTGGTCGGGGTGGTAATTACGCTGCTGCTGCTGCCCGAGGGTGCGAGCTGCCCAGTGGAGTTATCACCCCAGCCGTAGATTAGGCCGTCCTCGCCAATGGCAACCGCGGATTGGGTATCCGCGGAAATCTGGCTAATTTTTACTGGCGTTTGCGCCTGTACAGGAGTAGTGCTGTTGGTCGTCGTCCCGTCGCCGAGCTGACCGGATTTATTTGCCCCCCACGACCACACTGTTCCATCGGTGGCAAGAACGGTTTCGGCTTTTGTTAACTGTTTCACAGATCTCCCTCCGGGCAGAGTGATCGGCGCAAAGCTGGTGCTGCTCGGCGAAAAGGTTCCGCTGTCAGAAGATCCCCCTCGTTGCCAGATTTTTCCGTCCGTGTCGACAGCAATGATGGTGCACACCCCTGCAGCAATTGCGTCTTTTACGCTCTTGTTCGAGGGCAGGCGAAGCTGTCGGGGGCTGTCCGCGCCGTTCCTGTCACATCCGCCATTGACGTTAAATCCCCATGCGTAGAAGGAGCCATCCGTCGCCGTTGCGACCGCGGTGCTGTCATACATGCTGATGGTGGTAATCTGCGGGCTTGTTTGGAACAGAACCTGTTGTGGTGTATTTGCCACTTGATTGCCGTTCCCGACGCCGTACGTGTTAAATCCCCACGTCCACACGCTGCCGTCCGACTTGACGTAGCCAGCCCACTTATTCCCTACATCAAAGTTGCGCGCTTTTCCTGACTGGGCAACAGGGTAAGCATCGGTATAGGTCGTGGTAGTGGCGCTTGTCGAGAGTGTGGTGGTTTTCCCATCGACCGTTTTGGTGATCGTGTATGCAGGCTCTGCTGAGACGTTGTTCGACGTGGCCCAAGGCTGTTGGAGGGCGCTCGTCCACGAAATCGTGACCCCGTTAAAGGCGGTCTTGGCCGTCAGCCCCGCGACGGCTTGAAGGCTTGCGGAGCTCATCGAGTTATTCACGACTTTGCGACCGTTCGTGAACCACGCGCCTGTCGAGGCCGGAGCCGCGAACACCCCCACTATGAGGGTAATCGCGAGGGTTATCACTGCGAGGCGACGGCGACGGTGGGGTGTGTACCGGTTACCGAGAGCAGCGTCAGCGAGAACTCCGCGTCGGGTTGGTTGCGACGATTTTAGACCTCGGTCAGCGCGAACTGCAATCGCCTTGTTTCCGTCCGAATTCTTCACCGATACTCAATTCTGAGGACTGGCCACAGATGGGCCTGAGAGCCAAGATTGGTACTTGTACGAAACGGAATACTCAGGGTTTTGAGTCGGCACGCAGTACCCGTCGCTGTTCACGTTTTCCCCCGATTTGCAAAAGACTCGAGGATCCGGTGGAGCGCTAATAGCTTCGCTTCGAACGCGTTTTGGCGTCTTGTAGTACTGGGTCGACGAGTCATTGTTTCCAAAGTATGCCCGGCCTCCCTCGGCGGCTAAACCCCACCCGTAAAGATCGCTCGAACTTTTGTCGAAGTAGTAGCTCTCAGACTCCCCCATGAAAATTCTCCACGGAGTGATACCGCTTGGGGTAGGCATTTTTTGGGGTTTGTTCGAGTAGTCGGAGACTTTGTCGTCTGTGCCCAGCCGTTCGTTCCGGTCCGAGCCCATTGCCCAGACCGTGTAGTCATCCGCGCGGAGGGTTGCTACGTAATTCGAGACTTGAACCTCGACCCAGGCTACTCCCGGTGTGCTTACTGCGGTGGGCGTTGTGACGTAAAGCCCTTCGTTGCCGAAATTGCTATATCCGTTTCCGACCTGTCCCCATCGGTTATCACCCCATGCATAGTAGGTGGAGGATCTGTCCGCGAGGGCGACGACGTTGCTGGCGTCTGCCGAGAGTTGAGCTATTGGTAGGGAGATGTTTTGTGCTTTGACGGGAGTGTCGCTGTCACTGCGTGTGCCGTTACCGAGGCGGCCGGAGCTGTTCGGGCCCCACCCCCACACGGTCCCGTCTGTAGCCAGGACTGTGCGGGACTTTGTCAGCTGCTTAACGGTGAGACCGCCGGGGAGGGGGATACTGCTAAAACTGGTTTGCCCAGAAGACCCGGATCGGGCCCAGACGGTCCCAGAATTGTCCAGTACGAGAAGGGTGCAGTCACCGGCTAGCGACACGGCGATGGGCGAGACGTTGTTTGGCATCGTCGCCTGGACGGGTGTCCGTGCTATTCCGCCGCATCCCAGCGCACCATATCCCCACATCCATACGGAGCCGTTCGAGCTCAGGGCAACGGCCGTTGAGGATGCGAACGCGATGCTGATGATGGGGTTGTTGTCCGGAACCGAAGCCTTCTGCGGGGTGGGGTTGTAATTCTGGCCGTTTCCAAGGGCTCCATTCTCGTCGTATCCCCAAAGCATGACGGATCCGTCGTTTTTGACGTATCCCGCGAATGTGCTCCCCGCGTCGTACGTGACGGGGGTGATGGAAACGCCTTTGCTGTAGGGGTCCGTGATGGACAGGTTCGTTGTGGAACCGAGGGGGCTGGACTGCCCGTTCAGTGTGCGTGTCACTGCGTACGTCGGCTCGGCGCCGACAGAGTTACTCGATGCCCAGGGCTGTTGCAGAGCACTCGTCCACGACAAGTTGACGCCGGCTGCGGTTTTGACCGCGCTAAGGCCGCTGACGGGCTGAAGCCGAGCCGCAGTCAGGGAGTTACTTGGAACGCTCTTAGCTGCGGTGAACCAGGCCCCGGTCGAGGTCGGCGTCGCGATGATTCCTGTAAGGAGAACGCCGACAAGAAGGAGCGCAGAAAGGTGACGTGATTGACCCTGTGATGACCAAACTCGGTTGCGGGTTGAGCGGGTGGGGGGCATGACAGCTCCTGCGGGTCTTGAAAACGTCAAAAGCCGGATGGTGTAGTCCGGGCGCGCCGTACGGTGCCGGGTGAGCGCGGCTAGGAGGGTGCGAGGTCTCTACGTGGCGCGGATGGAGAGCGGGGGGCGCCAGCAAACACCTGGCGCCCCCCGCGGCCGACTTAGGCAGGGAACTGAGCGCCAGCCTGGATTGCGTTCACCGAAAGCGTGAACGTCAGGGTCTTGTTCTGCGCCGAGTTGTCGGTGCTGGAGGGAAGCCATGCACGGAACTTAATGACCGCGGTTCCGCTGGCAGCGAGCGAAGACGAGCTGGGGATGGAGACGCTTGAGAGGGCGTCGGCGGTTGTCTTGTTGGACCAGGTCGTGCCACCGTCGGTGCTGTACTGGACGTTGACCTGCTTTGCGAAGTCGCTCGAGGTCGAGCTGACAGCGGCCTTCCAGTCGATGGCCGCCGTTCCGTTGTTGCGGACGTTGATGTTGAACGTCTTCGCCTTGGTGGCAACGTCCGAGTCTGCGACCGGGAGGACGTTGCTGAAAGTCAGCGGGGCGGTGGAAGATGCGTCGTCGCCGACGTTTCCGATCACAACGGTGCCGGAGGCGAGGGTGTTGCTGGCGACGGTCTTGTCGGCGGTGAAATAGGCACCGGTGGCGACGGTGCCGCCAAGGCCCATGGTGAGCAGGGCGATGGATGCGACGAGGACCTTCTTCTTGGAGAAGGAGGATTTGGTTGTGGACATTGGTTCTTCTTTCTGGTGCGGTGATTTATCAGGCGCCCATGTTGGGCATCTGAGTGGGTGATATTGGTCGGATAAGTTCAGGAGAACGGTGCGCCGACTTGAATGCCATTCACATTCAGTGTGAATGAGACTTGCTTACCCTGGGTGCTGTTGTCGGCATTGAAGGGCAGCCAAACCCGGAATGCCACAACTTGGTACTTGCCAGGGTCGATGGAAGACGTGGAGAAAATTTTGGACCCACTCATCGCGCTGACGCTTGTCGCATCAGACCAGCTGCCGTTGCCAATTTGGTACTGAATGCGAGCTTGATTGGCGAGCTCGTTTGTCGAGGTGAGCGTGTAAGACGCGTTCCAATCGATGGGTACGTTTCCCTGGTTGTCGGCGAACACCAGGAACGTTTTTGCTTTGCTGGAGACTTCGCTGTCGGCAAGTGGAATCAGATTGGTGAAGGAAACTGCGGCGGATCCGGACGCGATTTCCCCCAGGGTGACGGTCGCAGAAGTGAGCTGGTTGTTGGCCACCGACCTGCTGGTGGTGAACCATGCGCCCGTAGCAGCCGTGCTCCCCATGCCGATGCTGAGGAGAGCGATCGAGGCGAGGAGTATTTTCCGCGTCGAGGAGAATGTGGGGCGAGATTTCATTCGAATCCCTTGTGGTGTGCGCCAAGGTGGGGACGACGCGGCGAGCGACGGTGCTGTGGCGTGTGGCGGTCAAGGTGCCGGGAGGGGTGGTAAGGCGACATGAGCGGGTTCTTTAGAAGCCCTGCTGAACGGCTCGAACGGAGAGGTTGAGCGACACTGTCTGTCCCTGGTATTCGTTCCCCACTGACGCGGGAAGCGTGAGGGTGAACGTCACTACCGTGCTCTCCCCCGGCTGAAGAGTGCCGAGCGAATGCGGCCCGGAGTTGCTGAGCGGGGTCTCGGCGGCGATCCCGATGGAGCTATCCGTCTTCCACAGGATTTGTTGTGTCAAGGCGACTGCCTTGTCGGTTTGTGCGAGAGCGGTGAGCGTAACGGGCACGTTCGCTACGTTTTTCAATGACGCACGGATCGAGACCGGGTTTGCACCAGGGAGCAGCTGGAGAGCCCCATCGACGAGCGCGGATGAGTCGATCTGGACGTCAGACACGGCGATGGCGTTGCACTGCTGAGCGGTGTCGGCGTGTGCAGCAGGTGTTGGGATGGCGGCGCCAAGGAGCAGCACTAGGCCCAGGACACTCGATAACGCCACGCCCATTCCTGCAGTGGCCCCTGAGTGAGTCCGCGAAACCTGACTGCGGCGACGGCGGCGCGCATGGGCGAGCGCCACGGCACCGCTGACTAGGAGCGCGACAGCGACGATGCATGCAAGCAGGATGTCCAGGGTCGAGCCCGTCACCGCGAGTCCCGAGCCTCCGGACGCTGAAGTCATAGGGACTGCCGGGGAGGGCGTCACCGGCACAAAACAGTCCACTTGGAATCCTTCGGTACAAAAAGGGTTGAAACGGGTCGAGTTGGACACTAGCGGACTGTGATGGTTCTAAACAAGTTTTTACTCTGTCTGCGTGCATGCCCGCTCTAGTACGTTTCACGCAAAATCGCGCCGGATCAGGCCGTTCCTTGCCAGATGACCCGTAAACTGTGGCGAGTCCGTTACCCCGGGAGCGTCATGCCCAATCACCTCGAGCACCTGTTTGCTGGATACCCGCCGATCCTCTCCGCGAAGGACCTCGCGGAGGTGCTCGGGCTCAACAGCAAGACCGTTTACGAGTACCTCCAGTCCGGAGAGCTGCCCGCGTACCACGTCGGCTCGAAGTGGGTCATTGTGCGGGATGAGGTCATCGAGCACATCTCTCGCACCTCGAATGTGACGGAACGAAAGCCCACGGGCCTCGCGGCAGCTGCGATCTGAGTCACGCCGCTCATCTACCGGGTGGTGACGGGTTAGCGGGTTCGCCCTCGAATATCCGAACAGTGGGCCGCGAGAAAGATCAATTCTCCCCCGCTGGCGTGTTCAGTAGCGGTGAATGGCTTCCGCTTCACCAATGGACCATGTGCTCTCGAAGGAGTGGCAAGAGCCGATGTGCCGAATCGGCAGCTGGTCGAACGGTGCCATGATGTGCCCGCTCAACGTCAGTCGTGCTGGAACTTTGTACGCCTGACTGACGTCAACCTGCGAGCTCCGTAGTAGGAACAACGTCGGCTTCGCCGGCTCGCCCAACGCTGGCCTCCCGAGCACCTTCAAAAAGAACTTGGGTCGTTGAAGGAATGTGACGGCGTCGTCGATGAACATCGGCTCGCTGCGGTACCCCGCGCTCCCTTGAACCACGACTGTGTCGCTTACCGTGAGAGAAAAGTTGCTGGCCCCGTCCCGGTGAACGAGGGAGCCAACCCCGTAGAGGATGGGCTGAAGGTACGCCTCGCGGTTGTGGATGATCGAGGTCACGTTGTCGGTGTAGACGGCTTGAATGTAGTCCCCCGTCACTCCCGCCGGACTGACGGCCTCAATCGACTGGGTGACCTCCAGCAGCGGAGTGTCGCCATGTGACTCGAAAAACTGAGTGAAAAACACGCTGGCGCGCGGGATCAGAGGTAGCTGAAGCGGCTCGGGAAGAAGTTTCCTCGCCGCATGCTCGTCGGTCACGTAATCGACGCGCAGAACGCTCCGCTGGATGTGCCGAGCCCCCGAATACGCGATGACCGGCACATTCGCTGGCGTAGTCAGCATCTGTAATACGTCGGAGCTCAACACGGGCAGCATCCTAAGTTGACTCGGACTGGACCAGCTGCTGCCTCAGCCGTTGTCGTCTTTCCGCTATCATCCGACGACTATCAGGGCCTCCGCTCCGTCTTTTGCCAGCCCACGCAGTCATCCCGTGTCCGCCTGGCAGACGAATGCTCAGCGACCGGTCGCGAGGTGACTCCTCTCCTGTGTCTTCATGATCCCGAGGAGGACAGCGCCCATCGCAACCATGCGAGTAAGGCTTATCCGAGGACAGACCGCTGGGGCCAGCGGCGGCTCTTTCGCAAAACGGTGGTCAAGGGATGTGCAGACCCTGATATGGTGTGCCCAATCCGTTTTAAACCGATTCGACCCGTTACGAACCGATCTGCATCGAGTACAGGCTCCGATGCTGCTGATCTCCGTCGTTGCCGAGCCCGAGGCCCGGTGGATTTGAAAGCTCGACGGGCGACCGCGCGTCGGGAGAACGTGTGTTTTCGACCGCCGGAACTCGGCCACGAAAGGACCCGCGCCGCTGTGAACGCCCTCACCATAAGTCCCGCGGAAACCCGCGTAGTCCTGGTCGCTGCGGTGATTCTGACGCTCGGCATCACTGGCGCCACAGTGCCAGCCGGGCGACCCACCCCCGCGACAGAACGCCCCTGCGCACACACCCCCATCCTCCTCGGACAAGGCGCCGGCGGACCCGTATCTACCTGCGCGACATCAACGCTCTCCACACCGCAGTTCCAAGAGGAAACCGGCGCGTACGCCTTCGCGATCACGACCCACAACACCGGCGACGAGGCCATCGATTGGACCCTGGGCATCGAACTCGCCAGCGTCCACACGGGAATCCACGATGTGATGCTGGCCGTCAGTGTGACTGGCGGCGCAACATGGTCATCTCCACTCGACATCGACACGTCCGGCAACCCCGCCTTCTGCGCCGTACGGCCCCTTGCCCCCGCATCTACACAAACCGTACTTTTCCGCGTGTGGGTGCCCGCGAGCACAGATGAGCGGCACCTGACCCTCACGGCCGTCACCACCCAATCTTCCGTGCGTCCCACCCGGCAAAGGCTGCCGTGGAGTTGGCTCTTCCGCTCCCCCTGAGCTCAGAGACAGTCCCTCCCCCGATTTCCCCCGTCCTCACCACACCGTTTGGAGGCGCCGTGCGTATCCTCTCTCTTCTCCGCTGGAGCATCGTGGGCGCGCTGCTCACCCTCCTCATCGCCCCCGCCGCCATCACCCTTGTCACCGGGACCCAGCTCGTCGTCGTCGACGGCAAGTCCATGACGCCCACCTACGACTTCGGTGACCTCGTCCTCATCGGCTCCCCCACCCCCGAAGACTTCCAACCCGACCACGTCGTCACCGTTGGACGCCCCGACGGGAGCATGTACACGCACCGCATCCAGGAGATAACTGACGGAAAAGCACTCCTCAAAGGCGACGGCAACACCGCAGCAGACCCCGACACCATTACCTACGACCAGCTCGTCGGCGCGGTCCGCGGGCATATTGGTTCACCCCTCGCGCCCTTCCTCGCGTACGCGCAAACCACTCCTGCACGTATTAGCCTCGCCGTCCTGATTCTCGCCCTCATCATCTTCCCCCTGGAACGCCGACCTGCTTCTGCCACAAAGGACAACACCAGCAACGCCGAGGAGACCAACCCTAGGACCGAGGATGACAGCTCCCCCACCACGAGTGACGAAGCCGCCCCCGCACTCGAGGACATCTTCGGACTCAGCGAACAAGGGCGCGCGCACCCCGAAGAGCCACTTCTCCTCCCGCCCGGCGAGCAGCACACTCACACGCGCCGTCAGTACCACCAGGGTTGAAACCGCTCAGCCCACCATCCCTCCCCGCCTGAGCGGGCGAAAATCCTCACCTCTCGCAGAAATGGCCACCGTTATGAGCCTTCTCAGGAACCAACCGGAAAGTACAAACAGAGCAAGCTTCTCCGACTGCCCCACCGCCGTCGTCGTCGATGACGACCCCCACGTCCGCTCCCTGCTCAAGCAGATCCTCGAAAGCGCCGGCTACGCCACCGACACCTTCGATAACGGCGCCGAAGGCGCCCGCGCCGCACTCGCCATCCGCCCCGACCTGATCACAATGGACGTCACCCTTCCCGGCATGGACGGGATTGAAGCCATCCGACGCGTCCGCGCCGCCGGGGCCGACACCCACATCATCGTCGTCTCCGGGCTCCACGACGATGCAGACAAGATCTCCGCCTTCGACGCTGGCGCCGACGACTACGTCACCAAACCCTTCCGCCCACGCGAGCTTCGAGCCCGTGTCGACGCCTTGACTCGGCGCCTCAGCCGATAGCTCCCTTGTCGCTCATCGTCGAAACTCGATGCTCACTAACCCCTCCGCCCGTGCTTGGCCTCATCCTCGCGCCCCCACGCATTAAGAGCTCGAGAGCTAACGCTTGGGCTCGCCAGGTCAAGGGCCGGGCAGATTGAGCGCAGGGGTCCACCAGCTCGTCGACGGGCGCGGTCGGTCGTTCCCAATCACAGCGCAGTGAGGCGCCGCGAGAACTTCATCAAGAGGTATCAACTCCATCGCTTCAAAAGTCGTGCGGCAAGGCCCCAGTCTGTCGAGGTCGTTGGCGAGAGCGCGGAGGGTGCTGATGCCTGCGTACATCGTTCTCCATCTCCTAGCTGAGGTTCGCGGCGTTGCCGATTGCTTCTCTTCGGATCGCTCGCCTGGCCTCTGTAGTCCTAGGTCACCTCGGAACTCGCTGGCCTCTGCCATTGTGCGGAGGGAGCGCCCGCCCCCACAGTGCAGGACAGTTCTTTTGGCCGCGCCTCGCTGGATACTCGCTCGTAGACGGCGTATTTGAGGTACCACCAGTGGCGCTGATCAGTGCGGGAGCTGCTCTCGCGCTCCGGGGTGGATCCCACACCGTCCACAGCCGGCGCGGTGTTTCCGAGCTCGATCCGTCGTTCGATCGCGGAAATGAGGAATGCCGCTTCACCCGTGCTTGGCTCCAGCATGCCAATTATCGTCACAAGGATGCACTGAACCACGTAAACCGTAGCGTTCACCCGTTCCGGCATGGCAGTCGAAGAGCATGGGGATGTCAGCGTACTGACGTCTCCCAGTCCGCTCGATGCGCGAGAAGTGCATGTGCTCGTGTCGAACGTCCTTGACGATGCGGGCTAGAAGAGTCGAGACCGCCGCGCGTGGCCCCTCGATTACTTGAAAGAAACGTCCACTCGTAAACCGGAGTATCCCGCCGACACCAACCGAGGAGTTGTGGGCACGGCTCCTGGCTACCAGCGCTTGAAGATCATCCTCCGAATAGGGCTGGGTGGCGTAACTGGAGTAGGAGACGGATATCCACGCCTCGGCCAAACGATTACCCTCCGTGATTACCCTGACGCGAGGGCGAGTTGTCCACCCCCCGGCAGCTAACTCGCCCTCGCAGTGGTTGACGTGCAGCTCGGGAACTACCCCGCACCTCAACCACCCTCGGGGGAACCGCTTATGCGATTCGCAATTCCCCCTTCATCTACAGGGATGCAATACGGATCATAACGGTACAAAACGGATCATTTCAACTATCCATATTGTTCGTCAGCTGATGGTGATGGGGGTGCCGAGCGGCAGCAGGTTCGCCAGCTCGGTGATATCGGCGTTCGACAGACGGATGCACCCGTGGCTGGCCGACTGGCCGATGCTGTCGACGTCGTCGGTACCGTGCAGGCCGATCTGGCCGGGCCCGCCGCCGAAGCTCGAGAGCACGTCCGAGAACGCCGAGAGCCCGAAGGCGAACGGTCCGTAGCCCTGATTGGTCGGCTCGAGCAGCTCGGTGATGAAGAACTCACCGTGCGGGGTCGGCGTGCCACCGGTGCCGGTGGCCGCGCTGAAGGACTTCACCGCCTGCCCGTTCTTGAGCAGGGTGAGGGTGTTCGCTTCGGTGGAGGCTTCGAGGCTGTACTCGAGGCTGTGCTGCTGGACGGCATCGGCCTTGACCCAGCCCGTGCTGCCGTTGGGCCGCTGGGCAAGGTGCACCTGCAGCCAGTCCCCCTTGGTCGCGGCGACGAGGAGGGTGAGGGGCGCGCCGGATTCCTGCGGGTTCTGCAGGGTGGTGGTCACGCTGCCGCCCGGCTCGGCGTACACCTCGAGGGTCGCCCCCGTCGCTGTGGCGGAGGTGGCGGTCGCTGCGGAGGTGGTCGGCGTGGGCGTCGTCGTGGGCGTCGGCTGCACCTCGACGGTCGTCGAGGGGGCCGCGTCCGGGGTGGCCGCGGGGGCGCATCCCGCGAGCAGGAAGATCGTCAGAAGCGCCGAGGCGCCGACGCATGCGGTCGTGCGGGTGGACACGGAGAACTCCTGGGATGGAACGGAAAACGGGAACGCCGGGCCGGAACGAACGTCCCGGCCCGGCGTCGAAGAGCCGAGTCGATCAGCCGGTGAAGGTCGCGGCGCGCTTGACCGGGGTCGCGGGGCCCGCGACGGGAGCCGGGGCAGCCGCGTCCGCGGTCACGGCGAAGGTGAGCTGCGCGGCGCGGACGGCTCCACCGTCGCTGAAGGCGCCGAGGAAGTACTCACCCTCGCCGGCGTAGTTCGAGCCGGCCTCTGGAACGTAGCGCAGGGTGACGGTGCCGCTGGCGTCGGCGACGGCGTCGGGCCCGGCGGTGTCGCCCGAACCGAGGTTGCCGATGCTGAACGAGACCGTGGCACCGGGAGCGAAGCCGCTGAACGTCGCGGTGACGCCGCTCTTCTGGTACGTCGACACCGGGAGGGTCGCCGGGGTCACCGAAGACGTGGGCTGAGCGACGACGGTGATCGGCGCGAGTGAGCCGTACGAGATGTCTCCGTCGTGCATAACCGTGATGATGTGGTCACCGGGGGTCAGACCGTCAGGTATAACCGCTGATCCCTCATACTTTCCGTTCGCGTCTGCTTTTTCAACGCTTCCGGTTGAGGGAATCGTGGTGAGTGGGATCGATCCGTCCACGGTGAATGACAGGTCGTCATCGGGCAAAAAGCCGGTGACTGTGAGCGTAATCCGGCCTTCAGGGGACACTGTCGTTGAGCTCGGGGTGAGTTCAGGAGAGGGCGCCGCCTGCGCGCTAGTAGCGCTAGCGAAGGTGAGCGCTATGGCAATGAGGCCGGTAGTGACGACGGCGGCGACGCGTCTCGATCGCGTACGAAGCTGAGGTGATGTCGTTGACATGCAGGTGTCCTTAATCTGCGGCAGAGCCGAGGTGTGCTCGAACGCGCAAACAGAGAAGCTGCCCACGACAAGCGACCCGCTCTCCGAGAGCGCAGGCCCAGATTCGAAGCAAGGCCCAAAACGGATCATAACGGAACTAGATTCTAGTTTTCACCGTTTTAGTGGAATGATAGGTAGCATGGCTACCAAGCATGTGACGCAGCTCACGGACGACCTGGACGGAGCGATTCTTGAGGATGGTGAAGGTCAGCACATTGCGTTCTCGGTTGATGGTCGCTCTTATGAGATCGACTTGTCGGCCAGTAACGCAGATGCGCTGCGACGTGCTTTCGCGCCGTACATCGATGCGGCGCGAGTGGTCAAAGCTGCCGGCTCTAATGGAGTCCGGCGCACACCCCGGCGCCGTAGCGATCTCGACCTTGGCGCGGTACGCGAGTGGGCTCGCGCGAACGGCCACACGGTAAGCGATCGCGGCCGAATGCCGGTCGCTGTCATTGACGCATACAAAGCCACCCAGGTCTGACCGGATCCCCTCAGGGAGCTGTCTCAACGAGCGGTTTTCCTCGAGTGAACGAACTAGCAGTTTGCCTGCCGCGGGGTCCGGGGTGATATCTCTCCAGCGGAGGGTGGATTCTACTCTCGCACCCAAATGCACGCCGGATGAGCGCCTACAGTCGGCTGCATGTGGACTTTCCAGTTTCTCTCCGTCCGCGATGCCGCAAAGATAATCGGAGTGCGCGCCTCAACGCTTGAACTGTGGACGGAAAGCGGCGTAGGCCTTCCAACGGAGGGACAGAGCCGATACCGGTCTGACCTAGTCGAGTTGTGGATCCGCGAGATGCAAGACCAGCTGAAATAGGCAGCTGGCTCATCAGTAGAAGGGGCCAGCCTGCAGGCTGGCCCCTTCTACTGAGGTGATGCTGACTGTCCTATCTGGTGGGGTGAGAGGTGCCCCGGCGGCGAGCGAAAAGCAAGACGATACCGGCGGCGATGAGGATCACTGCGAGAGCGAAAGCAATCGATACTCCTGCCACACCCGTGGCCGCCAGCACCGCGGCTGGTGCCGACGCCGCTGAAGAATTCGCAACCGGTACGGATGGAGATGTGGCAGTGGGCGACGGAGACGGCGCAGCCTTTTCGTTGACGGTGAAGGTGATCGGATCCGACGTTTCCGTGCCCGCAGCGTTCGCCGCCGAGATCCTGAATGTGACCGTCCCTGCCGTTGTGGGTGTCCCGGATAGCTCGCCCGTGGTGGTATCCAACGTCAGCCCGGCGGGGAGGATGTCGTCCGCGGCGATGCTGTAGATCGGGGCGGGGTAGCCAGACGTGGCGAACGTGTACGAGTACTCCTCACCCGCCATCGCCGGCGGCGGCGTAACGGCTGTGAACGCCGGTGCAGCATGAACCTCGAACCGGATCGGATCCGACGTCACCCTACCGGCGGCGTTCGCCGCAACGATGCGGAACGTTTGGTGCCCGCCGTCGTGGGTGTGCCGGAGAGTGCACCGGTGGTGGCATTCAGCGACAACCCGGCAGGGAGAACGTCACCCGTCGCTACCGAGAACGAGGGAGCAGGATATCCCGAGGCGGCAAACGTGTACGAGTATGCCGAACCTACCAACGCCGCCGAAGGGGCAACCCTGGTAAACGCTGGCTCCTCATACACGCTGAAAGTGATCAGATCCGACGTCACCGTGCCTGCAGCGTTCGCTGCCACTACCCGGAAGGTGCTCGTCCCTGCCGTCGTAAGGATGCCCGAAAGCTCACCGGTCGTAGCGTCCAGCGTGAGCCCATCGGGAAGTGTGCCATCCGTCGCAACACTGTACGAGGGCGCAGGATAGCCCGCCGCCGTGAACGTGTACGAGTACTTCTCCCCCACCTCCGCCGTGGGCGGAGTGGCTGCAGTGAACATAGGCGATTTTTGAACCGAGAAGGTGATCACATCTGACGTCACCGTCCCGGCCGAGTTCGCGGCAACAACCCGGAACGTGCTGGAGCCTTCCACAGCGGGGGCGCCTGAAAGCTCACCGGTGGCGGAATTCAACGTCAACCCTGAGGGAAGAGTGTCCCCCGAGGCCACCGAGAATGTCGGAGCCGGACTGCCCGACGCAATGAACGTGTAGGAATATGCCGATCCCGCTGCAGCCGCGGGCGGCGCGGCCGCCTTAAACGTCGGCGGGGTGAAGGTAGGCAGCGAGACCCGTGAAACGGTGTTATCAGACGAGTTCGCGGTATAGAAACTGGCCCCATCCGGAGAGACCGCCACCGAAAACGGTGTCTTGCCGACGACGGTCTTCGTCACCGCGGGATTCGCTGTCGTCAGGTCGGTAATCTGCGACACAGTGTTCTCACTGAGGTTGGCCGCGTAGATGGTATTTCCATCGGGAGACACAGCAACCGAGTACACGCCCGAACTCAGAGGGATGGTGCTTACGGTTGGATTCGATGCGCTGAGGTCAGTGACCCGCGACACCGATCCGGCGTAATAGTTGGCTGTATAAAGCGTCTTCCCGTCAGGCGACACCGCCACGTCAATGGGCCCTACTCCGAGCGAAAGACTCGTCACGGTCGGGGTTGCCGCTGTCAGATTAGTAATCCGTGAGATCGTTTTGTCATCCAGGTGCGCAGCGTAGACCGTGGAGCCATCCGGCGATACTGCAACCGAGTACGGTCCCTTGCCCAGGGGGATAGTGGTCACCGTCGGGATCGCCGCTGACAGATTAGTGATCCGTGACAACGTGCCGTTACCAATATTTGCTGTATAGATGGCGCTCCCGTCCGGGGAGACAGCAACAGAAAGTGGGGTATTACCGACTTTAAAGGTGGTTACGGTCGGGTTGACCGATGTCGGATTAGTAATCCGCGACACCGAGCTGGTGTCGTCGTTGGCCGTATAGACAACATCTCCTCCCGGAGAAACTGCAACTGACCGGGCCGCCACGCCAAGCGGAATGTTGGTCACGGTCGGGTTCGCTGCGGTCGGATTAGTGATCCGCGAAACCGACTTTCCTGCCCGCTGAGCGACATAGACGGCACTCCCATCCGGGGCAACCGCAACCGAAACCGGATCCTCGCCGACAGGGATGTTAGTCGCCTCCGCCGCGTTCGCCGCAGCTGGAACTACCAACGTGAGTACCCCCACCAGCGCGACGGCCAACAACGACCGCCCTCGTCCCAATCTCATCGTCATCCCAATTGACCTCTCGCCTCAAATCGCAGCAGCAAATATTCACGCAGCGATCCAACCTCCCGTGAAGGCAGCCGCACGTGACGCGGTACCGTGGGAACCAAAACGGTATCAAACGGCACGAAAAGGTGCGTTACCGCCTCGAGTGGCTTTCGATTGCCCACTGCCGCCGCGGCGACCGCTCGCAGGAGCCCGCAGCGAAGCCTCCCGCTCGCGTCACGGGTCTTGCATCTCTTCCCGTGCGGGACGTCTCGCCGCCCCCACCTCGAGCAGCGGTAGGTGCCGAAATGGGCGGCAGGTGCATTCGAGACGGGTAAGAGGCGCACAATGACCAAACTCATTGGCTACGTCCGACTGTCCACAAAACCACAGACCACCGATCGGCAAGAGGCCGACCTGCTCGCGGCCGGCGTCCGCCGCGACGACCTCTACGTCGATCGTGGCGTCTCCGGCGCCCGCGCCTCACGGCCCGAGCTTGATCAAGCCTTAGCAGCGCTGGAGGCGAGCGACACCCTCGTCATCACGACCCTTGACCGCCCCGGCCCCTGTGAACGCATGTAGTCGCTGCACTGTGGAGAGCGGCTCGGCGGGCGCCCCCCCTTGCGGATGTCTAGTTGATGCGACATCTTGGAATGACAAGTAAGTTTGACATTCGAGGAGACGCTCCATGAAACGCTTCGCACCTGCGGTGATTCTGGCTACCGGAATCGCCCTCATCGCCGTCCTGCTCGGCCTAGCGGCGGCAACCGACACAGCGTGGGTGCGATACGCCGCTTTCGCCGTCATCCCCGTTGCCGGCATCGCCGTCGTGGCCGTGCGGAAAAAAGGCGAAGCTGCCTCGCGATCTTTCGCGGAGGAGGGTGTCGAAGCTGATCTCGACCGTAGAGCGCGGGCTGCCGCTTTCCGCGACGTGCTGGTTGCGGCGCCAGTTCTTCTTCTCGCTGCCGTGCTGTTGACGGATGTTGCAGGCTGGGTATGGCTCGCGGGTCTGCTGATCATCGCACTTGCGGATTATTGGGTCCGCATCGCCGCGACTCGGCCGCGGAGCGCGTGAGGTGAAGACCTCCAACACCATTCGAACCGTCCGTCGAGAGCGCGGACTCACGCAGGAGGCCCTCGCTGCCCTCTGTTTCGTTTCCCGCCAGACCATCGTGTCGCTCGAGGCGGGCCAACACGACCCGTCCCTTGTCCTCGCCCTTCGCATCAGCGATGCGCTCGGCGCATCCGTCCACGACGTCTTCAAACTGAACGACTGAGCCGGGCACCGTGTGGTTGGCACGATGCCCGGCCCAGTCGGTTGTGAGCGAGCTTTCGCTCAGGTCACGCAGGCGTACTGCGGCTCATCTCGAGCGCGGTTGAGGTAGATGCGGAACTCGCCCTTGCACTTTCCGTTGTGAGCGAGAGCGACCGCCGCGATCGTCAGTGCCGCGGTGATGGCGGCGCAGCTGACCCAGCCCACGGCGGGGATCGCGCACGCGGCGAGCCCGATCGCTGCAGCACCACCGCTGATGACCAGGTCCTGATCGAACTGGTTCAGGTCCAGGTAGGGGCCATGCTGGTTGGAGCCGCCGGCCAGCATTGGCACGATGGCGCCGTCGTCGTGAACTTCCACGGCGTAATCCATCACGTACCCGGCAGGTACACCTTCACCTTCGGGCGTGAGCTCAAAGGAGTAGCGGGTGACTCCGTCTTCCTTCGTGACGGTGCGGGGCAGGTCGCTGGCCACGAGGGCGTCGATCTCTGCCTCCCATTCCGCTTGCGTGGCTCCGACGGATTCGAGCACCGTTTCACTCGAGGAAGCGGGTGCCGATGGTGGTGTGGCCTCCACGGGCGGGGCCGCGGTTGCAGGTGCCGCCGTGAGGAACGAGGCGACGAGGGCGGTGAGTACTGCACCACCGGAAACAGAAAGTAACGATTTTGTTTTCATGAATGATCTTTCACTTCGGTCTCAATAGATGGTTTTACGGGCACAGCACGATGGTTATGTGCGCGTCTTTTCACCGTACGGGCGAAGGCCGCCGCACATAAGTGGATTTCGCGAACCGGCTCTCGCGTGCGGCCTGGCTGGGCACGTTCCCTGAGGCGCCAGGACGCTCGACCCCAGTGGCGTCCGACGGGTTTCGCTATCCGATATTGCCGTCGCTATCCGTCCTCTGCGTCGTCCATCTGACCTTGCCTACGCCTGCCGGTCGGGGAGCGTTTGTCGGGGAAGCTGCGGCACGCATCCCGTACCCCGCACAGGTGGGTCGCACCTGCGCGAGGCCGCGCGAGGGAGGGCAGGGCAGTTCCGGGAATGGCCTCTCCGTTGGTTAGCCGGGACGCTGGTCAGTTCCTGCTGCCGGTACCGGGCGTCACGTCGTCGAGTCGCCTGGCGGTTTTGTGGCCGTAGTTGCAGGGAGCGAACACGCCTCGTTCCTTGTCGACGAGGAGGGGCATGTGGTGGTCGAGCGCATCGCGGAGGAACGAGTGCAGGTCTGCGTCGGCCTCGACGTCGCTTCCGGCGCCGGCGCCGAGCATGTGGTTCCATGCATCCGCGATCGCGGCGAGTCGCGTGACCGCGTCGGGGTGCTCCCGCCAGTTTGTGCACCACACGGTGTTGGATCGGCCGCTGGTCAGTGTCGCGAGCAGGACGTTGTCTACGAAGGCGGGAAGGTGCTCAGGAACTTCGGTAACAGGTAGGTGTTCAGGCAGCATCGACGTTCTCCCTCCTGTTGGTGTGGGCTGCAGCTGCAGCGTTTGCGTTGAGCTGAGCCAGCTTCTTGTCTTCCCACCACGGGATCGAGCGCACCAGCGTCGGACGGCACCCCGACGCGAACACAACCATCCGGCCGAGTGAGAGAGCCGCGAGGTCGGCGACATCCATGATGCGCTCCGACCTGCGTGATTGGTTTCTCGAGCGACCACCCTGGTGGTCGGTGGTGGTATTCGTAGTCACCGATGAGCTCTGACAGGTCGCGGAGGAACGTGTTAGAGCCGTTGCCGCCGCCGAACACGCGGACGGTGGATGAAGCCCACAGCTTTCCAAAGCCGGTGACACCCCACACCTGCTCCCCCTGCTCCTGGGTCTGCAGGATGGTGACGGGGATGATGCCGCGTGACCCGTACGTCGTGTATTTGTCTGGCAGGTCAGGGATGCGGCAGATGTTGCCCGCCTCATCCAGAATCGCCAAGAACGGTTTTGGGAGCCTCCCGGACGGTTGGTGCTTGGCCATGTCTTCGGCCGCGGACAGCACTGCGCGGGTCAGTGCCGCAATGAGAGGACCGGCGGAGCCTGGCCCTTCTTCGCTGAAAAGGTAGAGGGTGTCCGAGCAGGACGCGACGAGTGCGCGCGGGTTGAGTTCGGGGTGTCCCCCGTGAGGCTGCACCCACTCCCTGACCGACTCCGACGCGAGGAAACTCATGGCCTCACGGGCGTACGCGAAGATTCCCGACCGGGTGCGTCCAGCGTTTCACGGCCCGGGGCGGGGTGGGCCGTGCGGTGGTCCGCCCGGCCGCTGTCTTCCTAAAGTGGATGCCATGAGACGAACGTCGACGACGGCCCTCGGGCTCACTCTCGCCTCGGTCGGCCTTCTGCTGCTCGCTGCCTGCGCGCCGACCGGCGAACCCGGAACCGCTGACTCCCCCACCCCCACCGCGATCGCATCGCAGACACCGGCCGGCGTTCCCGCGGTCTCGTCTCCGCGCGAGTGCGACGACGTCGATCTCATCGCCGACGCGACGGTCACCGGCGATGCTCTCTCGGCCTGCGTGATCGCATACTCGCGCGCCGCGGGCAGCGGCCACCTGCACCTGCAGTCGGCCGATCTGACGGGCGAAGCCGACTTCGTCTTCGGCGACGCACCCGCGACCTCGGGATCGGTCACCGGCTCCGACGGCACGCACGACTTGGTGCTCACCTCCGACGAGGCGTGGGTGAGCTTCGACGGCGCGTGGGTGCGCGCCGACGCCACCAGCAGCGACTACCGCGCGGTCATCGCCGCCACGATCGGTGAGACGTACCGGGCGTTCGCCGATCCCTCGGCCGCCGCAGCGCTGCTCGCGGCCGCTCCCGGCTGGACGGTGCAACCCGATCAGGACACCGTCTCACTGCCCGACGGCACCGAGGTGCGCGCGTGGCGGGTGCACGCGAACGGCTCCTTCTCGGCATCCGGGGTCGACGTGAAAGACATGACCGTGTGGCTCGGCGAGGGGCACCGCGTCGTCGCCATCCAAGAGACGGGATCGTTCGGCGGCATCGAGACCACCACGATGCAGCAGTTCACGGGGTGGGGCGAGCCCGTGAAGATCGAGGTCCCGAAGGGCTGACCGCGCTCGGCTTCCTCGGCACGGCCCGCCGTGGTCAGTCGAGGCGCGTGAACCGCCAGCTCTTGCCGTTCTCGCCGCACTCGGGCATGCGCGGGCTGTTCCAGTCGGGGTCGCGCAGCACGGAGCCGCCCTTGCCCGCGCGCAGGATGAGCGACGAGTCGTCGAACTGCACCCGGATCCCCCACTCGCCGACGACCTCCCAGGTGGCGGGCCCGGTGTAGACGCCCGTCCCCGCGGGCGCGAAGCAGAGGTGCCGGCGGCCGTTGCGGTTCTGCCGCGCCTCGTCGCGGTCCTGACGCGTCACGTCTCCGCGCGGGGCATCGATGACCTCCGCCGTACCGTCTCGCTGCAGCCGGATGCGCATCTCGCTCCCGGGCGCGGCTCCGTCCACGGCCCCGCGCCACTCGACGGGAGCGACGGAATCGCGCACCGCGTGATCTTTGGCGCTGGTGAGACTCGCCCCCGCGACGACCGCGATGACGAGCACCACGATCGCCACCAGCAGGCCCCGGCGTTCCCGGAACACACGTGGAAGCCGCGGGGCGCGATCTGACGAGGACATCACGTGGAGCGTACGACGTCGAGCGTATGTCGGGCGTATCCTCTCGCCATGAGCACAGGGGCGATCATCCTCGCCGTCGTCGGTCTCGCTTTCATCCCCATCCTCGCCCTGTGCGGGCGCGGGGTCATCCCGAGGGGCTGGGGAGTCGGCATCCGGCTTCCCGCCATCCAGCAGAGCGACGCCGCGTGGCGGGCCGGGCACCGCGCCGCGGTGCTCCCCTATGCCGTGTTCGCTCTCGTGGCGGTCGGCGTCGCAGTCCTGCCGCTGGCGGTTCCGGCTCTGTCGGACGCCGATCCCGCCCTGACCGCGGTGGTCATCATCGCCGGACTCGTCGTGGGCGGCATCGTCGGCAGCCGCGCGGCCGAACGGGTGGCGTCGGACCGCGATCTGCGCGACGCCTGAGCGGCCGGCGGGCTTATGAATCCGCCCAGCGTCGACCGCCGTCGCCACGAATCCGACCTCGGGGTCAGTACCTAACGGTCAGGTGCGTACGTGTGCGCGCGACGGGATCTTGCGATCCTGCCGGTACTCCACGAGCCGCCGATCGCGTGCTCGTGTCTCCACCGGTCACCGTCGCCGAGAGGACCACGAGTCGACGGAACGGTGACTCGAAGATCCGCACTGCGTAGGAGAACACCATGCCCCCCTTCACCCCCCGAATCACCCGCGCGTCCGCTCTCGTCGCCGGGGCAGCCCTCATCGGCGTTCTCGTCGGCGCCGCGCCCGCCAGCGCTTCGCCGACCGGAGCCCCCGCGTCCACGGCCCCCTCCGGCGACCGGCAGAACGTCGGCGCCGAGGAGTTCAACGCCTGCCTCGTCCGCACGCTCTTCGCCACGGCGTTCGCCGATCCCGACAGCCCGTTCGCGCAGGCGATCGCGGGTCAGATCGTGGCTCCGGATGCCATCGCCCACGGCAGCGGAACGGCATCGGGCCCGCAGGGGCTCCTCGCCCAGTTCGCGGCCGACCGGGAACGCCTCCCCGGCGCTCAGGCCGTGATCAAGCACCTCGCGTCCGACGGAGACCTGGTCGCGGTGCACTGGCAGATCGCCCCCGACCCGAGTGATGAGCGCCGCGGCGACGCGGCCGTCGATCTGTTCCGCCTGCAGGACGGCAAGATCGTCGAACACTGGTCGCTCGACCAGGCGATCCCGACCGGAACCCCGGCCAGCGGCAACACGAACACGATGTTCAGCGACCTGTACCGTCCGTCGCAGCCCACCCCGCCCCCGACCGAGCAGCAGGAGGAGAAGAACCGCGTCTTCGCCGTCTCGGCCTACAACACGCTGTTCCGCGACAAGGACGTGACGATTCTCGACCGGGCATTCGACCCCGCGTACCTGCAGCACAACTCCATCGCCCCGAACGGGACGGCCGCGCTGAAGCAGCTCTTCGGCAGCGGTGCCCAGTTCCCGGCGCAGCAGTCGGTCATCTCGCTGTCGGACGGCGACATCGTCTGGACGTTCTCGCAGGCGGTGGGCGATGGGCCCGACGACCCGCTCCTGGCGGCCGACCTGTTCCGCGTCGACGGCGGTCTGATCCGAGAACATTGGGACGTGGTTCCGACCCGCTGAGGATCAGCAGGGGCGGTGGGCCCGCTGCAGGAAGGGCCCACCGCCGCGCCCGAGCGGGCCCCGCGGGCTAGGCGCGAGCCGAGACCCGCAGGGCCGAACGAGCGGACTCCGGCCCGAAGGCCGCGTCGAGGAACAGGCGCGCAGCCCCGAGGATGCCGCCCGTGCGCGGGTGACGCGGCACGGCGACCTCGAGCTTCTCCGTCGCCATCGGCAGGCAGTCGGCCCACAGCTTCGACTTGATCGCGGCGATGAAGACGTCGGACGCGCTCAGCGAGCCGCCGACGACGAGACGGTCGGGGGTGAAGAAGTTGACGATCGTGGCAAGAACACCGCCGGTCATGCTCCCCGCTTCACGGAGCAGGCCGGTGGCGAGCGCGTCCCCGTTTCGGGCGAGATCGATCACCGTCTCGACGTCGGAGACGTCGCGTCCGGCCTCCTGGGCCGCGCGGGTGAGGGCCGACCCGCTCGCCACGGCGTCAAGGCAGCCGACGCGCCCGCACGAGCAGGGCACCGGCGCCGCACCGGGCACGGTGACGTGGCTGATGTCACCAGCGGCCCCGCTCCGGCCCGTGTAGAGCCGTCCGTCCGCGACGACGCCCGACCCGATCCCGGATCCGGCCTTGATGAACACCTGGTTGAGGGCCTCGGGATCGCCCCCGACGAGCTCGCCGACCGCCATGCAGTTGGCGTCGTTGCTGGCGAGGGCGGGCACCCCGAGGACGTCGGACAGAAGGGCCGCGACGTCGACGTCGTGCCAGCCGGGCATGCGCGACGGCGCGACGAGCCGACCCGTCTCCGCCGACACCGGCCCGGGCAGCGCGATCGCCGCCCCCGTCACCGTGGGCGCGCCGTTCGCCGCCGCCAGCGCAGCGAGTTCTTCTGCGACGCGGCGGAGAACGGCATCCGGGCCCTCCGCCAGATCCAGCACGAGGTGCCGGTGGGCGAGGGAGGAGCCGGCGTAGTCGACCAGCCCGATCGTGCTGCGCTCGACCCCGAGGTCGACGCTGGCCACCGTGCCGAGGTCGCCGCGGACCGCGAGGCGCCGGGGTCGGCGACCGCCGCGTGAATCGTCGGTGCCGTCCTCGACGATCACGCCCGCCGCGATCAGCGGATCGACGCGCGCGGTCACGGTTGACGGCGACAGACCGGTGTAGGCGGCGAGCTCGGCTCGAGATCGCGCAGCGCCCGTGCGCAGCGGGGTCAGCACGGCGAGCGTCTGCGGGCTGTAGGTCGGCAGGGCCGCGTGGAGAGGCTTCACACCCGTATCTTAATCCAAACTTGGAGTTTCTGTCTCGAATTATCTCTGTAACATGGCCTCGTTAGTTTGATTTCACCAAGGACGCGGAAATCACCTCCCGCGTCGGCTGTACCCGATATCGCGGCGAGTCCGCGGGAAGGATCCACCCCCGTGTCGACGCCCGCCTCCCCCGCAGCCCCCGCCTCCGCACCCCTCGTCGCGGTCCGCGAGGTGCAGAAGCACTTCGGCGACCACCACGTGCTCAAGGACGTCGATCTCGACGTGGCTCGCGGCGAGGTCGTCGTCATCGTCGGCCCCTCGGGCTCGGGCAAGTCGACGCTGTGCCGCTGCCTCAACCGTCTCGAGACCATCACCTCGGGCACCATCACCATCGACGGCGTCCCGCTGCCGAGCGAGGGGCGCGGGCTCGCCGACCTGCGCGCCGAAGTGGGCATGGTCTTCCAGTCCTTCAACCTCTTCGCACACCGCACGGTTCTCGACAACGTCGCCCTCGCCCCGCGCATCGTCTCGAAGGTGCCGCTGAAGAAGGCGCGGGAAGAGGGCCTGGCCCTGCTCGACCGCGTCGGGATCGCCGACAAGGCCGACCGCTTCCCCGGCGAGCTCAGCGGCGGTCAGCAGCAGCGCGCCGCCATCGCCCGCGCGCTGGCGATGAAGCCCAAGCTCATGCTCTTCGACGAGCCGACCTCGGCCCTCGATCCCGAGATGGTCAGCGAGGTGCTCGATGTGATCACCTCGCTCGCCGAAGAGGGCATGACGATGGTCGTCGTCACGCACGAGATGGGCTTCGCCCGCCGCGCCGCCGACCGCGTGATCTTCATGGACGACGGACGCATCGTCGAAGACACCACCCCCGAGCGCTTCTTCACCCACGCCGAGAGCGACCGCGCTCGGGCGTTCCTGTCGAAGATCCTCGCCCACTGACATCCTCCCCGCCCCCGACGCGGCTCGTTCCGCACGCACCCGCAACCGAAAGGCAGTACCCGTGATCTCCTCTCGCTCGATCCTTCGCCGAGGCCTCGTCCTCTTGGCGTCCGCGGCCACGGTCGCGTCTCTCGCCGCGTGCTCGTCCGGCACCGCGGCCGTCCCGGGGTCCGACCCCAGCGCGTCGGCCAAGGCCAGCAGCCTCGAAGAGGTCTACGCGAACGCGCCCGTCGCCGACGCCGCGGCCCTCATCTCCGACTCGACGATGGCCAAGATCAAGGCGCGTGGCAAGCTCATCGTCGCCGAGGCCCTCGACGCCCCCCTGCTGTCGCAGCAGGACCCCACGAACCCCGAAGACGTGCAGGGCTTCGACGCCGACCTCGCCAAGATGCTCGCCATCTACATCCTCGGCGAGCCCAACGTCGAGATCGTCCCGCCGGCGTCCGAGACCCGCGAGGCCCTGCTCGCCAATGGCACCGTCGACGTCGTCTTCAACACGTACACGATCACCGAGAAGCGCGCCGAGCAGGTCGACTTCGCCGGCCCCTACCTCGAGTCGGGTCTGGCCGTCGCCGTCCGCAGTGACAACACCGACATCAACGGCATCGACGACCTGGGCGGCAAGACGGTCATCGTCGGCGCGAACACCCCCGCTGTCACGGCCGTGCCCGAGAAGCAGCCCACCGCGAACATCGTCAGCTTCGCCACCGACCCGCAGGCCCTCCAGGCCCTGACCCAGGGCCGCGGCGACGCGTACGTGCAGGACTTCACCTTGCTCGCGAGCCACGCCATCGACGACAAGAGCATCAAGGTCGTCGGCCAGCCCTTCACCAGTGAGGCGTACGGCATCGGTCTGAAGAAGGACGACGCGCAGTTCAAGTCGTTCATCAACGACTGGCTGAAGAAGATCCAGGACGACGGCTCGTGGGCCAAGATCTGGGACGCCACCCTGGGCTCGGCCGTCGAGTCGAGCGCTCCGACTCCCCCCGCGATCGGCAGCGTCCCCGGCTCCTGATCCCCTGACCGACCGGCGTCCGTTCCGCACATGACGGGCGCCGGTCTCCCCTCCCCTCTCACGCTCCTCTGAGGACCCCATGGACTTCTTCGCCTCGAGCGCCGGGCCGATCGCGCAAGCGCTCGGTACGACGATCCTGCTCGCCGTCTCGGCGGGCATCGGATCGATCGTGCTGGGCACGCTCGTCACCGCCGCGCGCATCAGCCCGGTGCCGGTGCTGCGCTGGGCCGCCTTCGCCTACGTGCAGTTCTTCGTCAACGTCCCGCTTCTGGTTCTCCTCGTGCTGGCGGTGTTCGCCCTGCCGGATGCCGGATTCCTGCTGCCCCTGACGCCGACGGCGATCATCGTGCTCACCCTCTACGAAGCGGCGTACGTCGCCGAGGCCGTCCGCAGCGGCGTGAACACCGTGAGCCGCGGCGAGATCGAGGCCAGCCGCGCGCTGGGGTTCTCGCTCGGCCAGACCCTGCGCGTGCTCGTCATCCCCCAGTCGCTGCGAGCCGCGATCCAGCCCATCGGCAACGTCATGATCGCCCTCACCATGAACACCGCCCTGGCCGCTGCGGTGGGCGTCGTCGAGCTGACGAGCGCCGCCAACAAGCTCAACCTCGTCGAGGCTCAGCCCATCCTGATCTTCACCGCGGCGGGGCTCATCTACATGGTGCTCGCGCTGGCGATCGGCCTCACCGCCGGCCGCCTCGAGAAGAAGTTGAGGATCCGCCGATGACCTCCCCCCTTTCGCTCTACGACGAGCCCGGGCCCCGTACTCGCCGCCGCATCCTCATCTGGTCGATCGTCAGCGCGGTCGTCATCCTGGGCCTCATCGCCCTCGCCCTCGTGCAGTTCGCGTCGAAGGGCCAGCTCGACAGCGACCGGTGGTTGCCGTTCCTCGACATCGCGATCTGGGAGTACCTCGGCGTCGGCCTGCTCGGCACACTGCAGGCCGCGGCCCTGACCGCCGTGTTCGGGTTCGTGCTCGGTCTGCTGCTCGCCCTCGGGCGTCTCAGCCGCGTCCGCTGGATCAGCTGGATCTGCACCGCCTACATCGAGATCGCCCGCACGGTCCCCGTGCTGCTGCTCATCTACCTGATGCTCTTCGGCCTCCCCCAGCTCGGCCTGAACTTCCCGGTGCTGTGGAAGCTCGTCATCCCGCTCACGATCGCCAACGCGGCCGCCTTCGCCGAGATCATCCGCGCGGGTGTCCTCGCCCTGCCCCGCGGGCAGACCGAAGCCGGTCTCAGCCTCGGTATGACCCGCTGGCAGGTCGACCGCAAGGTGGTCCTGCCCCAGGCGCTGCGCTTCGTCGCGCCCTCGCTCGTGGTCCAGCTGGTGAGCCTGCTCAAGGACACGTCGCTGGGCTACATCGTGGCGTTCACCGAGCTGCTGTACCGCGGGCAGGTGCTGTCGAGCTTCAACGGCCTGCTCATCCAGACCTTCGTGGTGGTGACCGTGATCTTCCTCGCGCTCAACGGCGGCCTCTCGGGCCTGGCCGCTCGCCTGCAGAAGCGACCGGGCCGCCGCAGCCTCGCGACCCCCGCCAAGGTCGCCCCGGCCGGCCTCACCACCCCGAACGCCCCTGTCGACCGCTGATCCGCCTTGCCCCGGCATCGAAAGAACCACCCATGACGTCCCTTCCCCCTGTTCCCTCCCCCCTGGCCGACCTCGCCGTCGTCATCCGCTCGGGTGTCGTCGAGAGCCGCCACCTCGGCTCGATTGCCGCCCTGTCCGCCGACGGATCGGTGGCCTGGCAGACCGGGAGCGGCGAACAGATCCTGCCCCGTTCCACCGTCAAGCCCGTGCAGGCCCTCGCGTGCCTGCTCGCCGGGGCCGACATCGACGGAGCCGACCTCGCCATCGCCGCGGGCAGCCACACCGGCGAAGACGTGCACGTCGACGTCGTGCGCGATCTGCTCACCCGCGCGGGCCTCGACGAGAGCGCCCTCGGGTGCCCGGTCGACTGGCCCGAGGACGAGCCCACGCGCGAACGTCTCATCCGCGACGGCGAGCAGCGCTCGCGCGTGCGCATGAACTGCTCGGGCAAGCACGCCGCGATGCTGCTCGCCTGCGCGGTCAACGGGTGGGACACCGCGAGCTACCTCGACCCGTCGCACCCGCTGCAGCAGCTCGTGCGCTCGACGCTCGAACGCCTGTCGGGCGAGACGGTGGCGCACGAAGCCGTCGACGGGTGCGGGGCGCCCCTGTTCAGCGTCTCGCCCCTCGGCATCGCCCGCATCTTCCGCGCCCTCGTGACGGGCGCCCCCGGCACGCCGGAACGGAGAGTGGCGGATGCCATGCGGTCGTACCCCCGCTTCGTCGGCGGCGACCACCACGCCAACACCGACGCGATGCTGCGCGTACCGGGGCTGCTGTCGAAGGGCGGCGCCGAGGGGGTGATCGGCATGGCGACGGCCGACGGGGCTGCGGTGTCGATGAAGATCCTCGACGGCAACCCCCGTGCGACGACGCTCGTCGCCCTCACCGTCCTCGAAGCCCTGGGCGCCGACATCTCGGGCGCGGGCGACCTCGTCGAGCTGCCGATCCTCGGCGGCGGGGTCCCGGTCGGCTCGATCGAGGTGGGTCGCGACGTGCGGGAGTGGCTCGACGCCTCGGCAGCGAGCGCCGCACCGTGACGACCGCCGCAGACCCGGCATCCCTCGCCGAGAAGTCCTCCACGCGCGCCCGCGCCCTCGTGGAGATCTGCGTCGACGACCTCGCAGGGGTGCTCGCCGCCGAGCGGGCGGGGGCCGATCGCGTCGAGCTGTGCGCCGACCTTCTCGAGGGGGGCACGACGCCCAGCCTCGGAATGATCGAGTCCGTCCTCGCCGCGGTGCGGAGCGTGGGTGTGCAGATCATGGTCCGCTCGCGCGGCGGCGACTTCGTCTACTCCGACGACGAGCTGCGTGTGATGCGGGCCGACGCCCGCGCCATCGCCGCCCTGGCGCGCACCAGTCGGGTGCCGGTGGGCATCGTCTTCGGCGCGCTCACCGTCGACGGGCACGTCGACGAACAGGCACTCGAGGCGATCCGGACCGCCGCGGGAGGGGTGCCGATCACTTTCCACAAGGCTTTCGACGACACCGTCGACCTCTTCGACGCCTACGACACGCTCGCCCACCACGGCATCGCCCGCGTACTCACCTCCGGGGGAAAGGCCACGGCCGGCGAGGGGACCGATGTGCTCGCCGCGCTGCGCGCCCGGTCGGAGGGCACCCGGATGCCGACGGTCCTCGTCGGCGGCTCGGTCCGGGCCCACAACGTGACGGCGCTGCTCGATCGCACCGGCGCCCGTGAGGTGCACCTGCGCGCGCAGGTCGCCTCGGGTCGGGGACAGCTCGTTACCGACGAGTCGGTCATCCGCGACACGGTGCTCGCGGTGAGCGAGAGCGACCGCGCGTCGCACCCGGCCGTGATCGCCGTCGACATCGGCGGCACCTCGGCGAAGGGCGCGCTCGTCGACATCGACGGCCACGTGCTGAAGAGCTCGCGCATCGCGACGGGCGGTTCCGGTGCCGAGACGGTCACGCGCATCGCGGACCTGCTCACCGACCTCGTCGCGGGGGCTGAGGACCTCGGCCGCTCGGTCGTCGGTGCGGGCGTCGTGAGCCCCGGCCTGATCGACAGCGCCACCGGCACCGTCCGTTACGCCTCGACGCTCGGGTGGACCGACGTCCCCCTCGCCCGTCTGCTCACCGACGCCACCGGACTCCCCGTCGCGGTCGACCACGACGTGCGCGCCGCGGGTGCGGCCGAAGGGGCCTACGGCGCCGCCGCCGGTTCGCGCAACGTCGTCTTCGCGGCGATCGGCACCGGAGTCGC
The DNA here is from genome assembly GCF_029761935.1 of Microbacterium testaceum. Taxonomy (NCBI): domain Bacteria; kingdom Bacillati; phylum Actinomycetota; class Actinomycetes; order Micrococcales; family Microbacteriaceae; genus Microbacterium; species Microbacterium testaceum. Next base: position 2,233,698 of record NZ_CP121699.1, on the reverse strand, counting down.
GGCATCCCTCACCTCCGACGGACGGGCCGTCGAGGGGGCCATCTCCGGGGCCGGCGAGCTCGGTCACATCCCGGTGGTGCCCGGCGGCGAGCTCTGCGCGTGCGGTCAGCGCGGCTGCCTCGAGGTGTACTTCTCGGGCGCCGGCCTGGCCCGGCGGTACGCGGCGAGCGCCCCGCTGCTCGACGGAGAGACTCCGGATGCCGCGTCGATCATCGCCCGCGTCGACACGGATCCCGTCGCCGCCCGCGTGTGGTCGGAGGGGCTCGACGCCCTGGCCACGGGGCTGGCGACCCTGACCTTGCTCGTCGACCCCGAGGTGGTCGTGCTCGGCGGTGGCGTCGCGCAGGCGGGGGACGCGTTCCTCGAGCCCCTGCGCGAACGGCTGACCGCGGCGCTCGCGTGGCGAGAAGCCCCCCGGTTGACGACCGCGGCTCTGGGCACGCACGCCGGCCGCATCGGGGCCGCGATGCTGGCCTTCGAGGCCGCGCAGCGACCCGAGGTCACCCGCTCGTGGACCGCACCTGTCATCCTGGCTGAGCCGACCACCCCCCGAACGGAGGCCCGCTCGTGACCGAGATCGCGATCGTGCAGAATCAGACGGATGCCGGCCGCATCGCCGCCGACCTCATCGTCGCCGCGCTGAGTCGCCGCAGCGACCCGACGCTGGGACTCGCGACCGGCTCGACACCCCTGCCGGTGTGGGCGGCCCTGGCGGAGCGCTCCCTCGACCTCTCGGCCGTTCGGGGTTTCGCCCTCGACGAATACGTGGGCCTGCCCGCCGGACACCCCGAGAGCTACCGCGCCGTGGTCGATCGCGACATCGTCGGCCCCCTCGGACTCGACCCGTCGCTCGTGCGCGTTCCGGGCGACGACGGGGGTCCGCTGGCCGAGGCCGGCGAGCGGTACGAGGCCGCGATCGCCGCGGCCGGCGGCATCGACCTGCAGATCCTGGGCATCGGCCGCACCGGGCACATCGGGTTCAACGAGCCGGGCTCGTCGCTCGCCTCGCGTACGCGCCTGAAGGCGCTGACGCCCGCGACCCGCGCCGACAACGCACGGTTCTTCGACAAAATCGACGACGTCCCCACGCACTGCCTCACGCAGGGCATCGGTACGATCCTCGACGCGGGCGTGCTCGTGCTGCTCGCCTTCGGCGCGGCGAAGGCCCCCGCCGTCGCCGCGGCCGTCGAGGGGCCGCTGACCTCGTCGTGCCCGGCATCCGCGATCCAGCTGCACCGGCGGGCCGTGGTCATCGTCGATGAGGCGGCCGCCGCCCAGCTCGAGCACCGCGACTACTACCGCTTCGCCTGGGACCACCGCGAGATCGCCTCGGCATGACCGCCGACCTGCTGCTCACCGGCGCCCGGGTGGTCGACGCGCGGCGCGACCTGCCCGACGCGTGGGTGCGGGTGCACAACGGTCTGATCGCCGAGGTGGGCACCGGGCTCGCTCCGCGCGCGTCCGAGCGCATCGACCTGGGCGGGGCGACCCTGACCCCCGGCCTGATCGACCTGCACGTGCACGGGGGCGGCGGGCACGCTTTCGAAGACGGTACGGATGCCATCACCGCCGGGGTCGCCGCGCACCGCCGCCACGGTACGACGGCGACCCTCGTGAGCCTGGTCTCGTCTCCGCTCGACGTCCTGCGTCGGCAGCTCACTCACGTCGCCGTCGCACGACGGACCGATCCCGCGATTCTGGGCGTGCATCTCGAGGGCCCCTGCCTCTCGCCCGCCCGGCGCGGGGCGCACGACCCCGGCGCGCTCGCTCTCCCCGACGGACCCGTCCTCGACCTCGTGCGCGATGCCGAGCCCGGCCTCATCCGGCAGGTCACCCTTGCGCCCGAACTCCCCGGGGCTCTCGACGCGATCACGGAGCTCACCGCCCTCGGCATCCGCGTCGCGATCGGCCACACCGAGGCCGATTACGCCCTCACGCGCGAGGCGATCGCGCGTGGCGCCACCCTGCTCACTCACGCGCTCAATGCGATGCCCGCGATCGGCCACCGGCTGCCGGGTCCGGTGCCGGCCGCTCTCGAAGACGACCGCGTCACCCTCGAGCTCATCCTCGACGGCGTGCACGTTCACCCCGCGGTCGCCCGCATGCTGCTGACCTCGGCGCCGCGCCGGGTGGCCCTGATCACGGATGCCATGGCCGCCGCCGCCCACGCCGATGGCGCGTACCGCCTGGGCGAGCTCGACGTTCACGTCGCGGACGGCCGCGCGTTGCTCGACGACGGCGTCACGATCGCGGGGTCGACGCTGACGCTGGATCGTGCGGTGCGCGCGGCCATCGTCGACCTGGGTCTTGCCGCGTCGGATGCCGTGGGAGCGGCGACGGCCGTTCCCGCGGCGGCGCTGGGCGACCCCGCGCGCGGGCTCCTCGAGCCGGGAATGCGCGCCGACCTCGTCGCGTGGGACGCGGACTGGCGCGTGCGGCGAGTCTGGGGTGGCGGGATCCGCGTCGAGTAAATGCGGCCCGCAAGACCTTTCCTGCGCACTTTTTCGCAAAGCGTCCATTCGCGTGGAAACGGCGAGAAAAACGAAGATGTATCACAGAATTTGACTCTTCATCAGGCTTCTTTTCCCTTGTTAGCGTGACCGTGGAACGTCGCCTGCTCGCGGAGGAGCGTGCGTCGGTTCTCACGTCGAGTGCACCATTGCAACCACGTCGTTGCTCGCCCTTTGGCCCACTCTCTCAATGGAGAAGGTCAATACATGTCACGTCGCCCGTTCTGGCGGAAAGCACTGACCGTGCCCGCCGCCCTCGCCCTTGCCCTCGGGGGTGTCGCGCTCACCGCCGCGCCCGCATCCGCCGCAGAGGCAGGCCTCACCGTCACCAGCCCGATCGACGGCTCGACCGTCGATTCGCGCACGGTGACCGTCCAAGGATCCGTCTTCGGCGGGTCCACCGTCATCGTGTACGACCAGAGCGGGAACAACGTTCTGGCGCGCTCCAACGTCGGCGGCTCCTTCGGTCAGCCCACGCCGTATTCGCTGACCCTGCCCGCTTACGCGGACGACGCCCCGGTCGCGCAGACCATCGTCGTCGGCGGCCTTTACGGGGGCAGCGGCATTCCGCAGCAGTCCGTGTCGTTCGCCCTGCCCGCGGCCGCCCCCGTTGGCAACTTCACCGTCACCGCACCCACCAACGGCCAGACCGTCGACTCCCGCACCGTGACCTTCACCGGCACCGGCACCGACGGCTCCACCGTCAACGTCCTCGACGCCAACGGCAACCGCATCCCCGGCACCACCGCCGCCGTCGTCGTCAACGGACAGTGGTCCACCACCGGCACCTACCCCGCTGACGCCCCGGTCGCACAGACCATCACCGCCAACCAGGTCACCGGAGGCGCAGGCCGCGGCGAACAGACCGTGTCCTTCACCCTCCCCGCCGTAACCCCCGTCGGCAACTTCACCGTCACCGCACCCACCAACGGCCAGACCGTCGACTCCCGCACCGTGACCTTCACCGGCACCGGCACCGACGGCTCCACCGTCAACGTCCTCGACGCCAACGGCAACCGCATCCCCGGCACCACCGCCGCCGTCGTCGTCAACGGACAGTGGTCCACCACCGGCACCTACCCCGCTGACGCCCCGGTCGCACAGACCATCACCGCCAACCAGGTCACCGGAGGCGCAGGCCGCGGCGAACAGACCGTGTCCTTCACCCTCCCCGCCGCCGTCACGCCGACCCCGACCCCCACTCCCGCTCCCGCGGGCAACGGGTCGAGTGCCGCGCCCGTCGGCGGCTCGTCGAGTGTCGCGTCCGGGTCGAAGCTGGCCGTGACCGGTAGCGCCGACGTGATGCCTCTCGTCGGTGCCGGAGCCCTCGCGCTCATGGCTGGCGCGGGCATCTTCCTGTACGGAAAGCGCCGCCGCGTTCACAACTGAGCGTCGCTGAAGAGACGATGCCCGCCCCCTCCGGGGCGGGCATCGTTCTTTGTCGGGTCGGGCGCGTCCCCGCTCGACGTGTCTCTCAGCTCTTCTTCGTGACGCGCCGCTCCACGAGCTTGCGTGCCACGTCCATGAAGCTGGGCGCGTACTTCGCCCACTCCTGGTCGAGCTTGCGCACGTCGATCTTGCCGGTGTGCAGCAGCTCGCAGATCTTCAGCCAGCTCTCGCCGGTCGCCGCCGTCAGCGCACCCGCGACCGCCGCGTTCACGACGATCCCGGCGCCCGGGATCAGCTTGAGGAAGCTCGTCGCGAGCGCCCGCCCCGCCACCTGCACACCGAACTGCGCGAGCGCGCCGGCCGAGAGCATCGTCTTGACCTCGAGGTCGTAGATCGCGGCGATCCGGCCCATCATCGTCAGCTGGATCGGCGCCAGCGTGACAGCATCCGAGACAGGAAGCGGAACGGTCGCAGCCCCCGCTGCGGCCGCGGCCGCCGCGGCGATGATCGGCCGCGCCATCTCCCTCTTCCACGGGAGGTTGAGTCGCTGTGCGATGCGAAAGGCGTCCTTGTCGCGCTCGGGGGCGAGCTCGAGGGTCTGCGTGACAAGGTCACCGAGGCCGTGCCCCTTGCCCTTCCCGTTCTTGTCGCGGGTCGAGGTGAGGACGACCTGCCGGTAGGGGATGCGCAGTCGTTCACCGGTGTTCGGGTCGACGGGGTCGTTGAGCCATTCGACGAACGCCTCCAGATCTTTCGCGATGCCCTGGTGCCCGGTGAGGGGGTTCTTGATCCAGTCGACCTTCGTCAACACCAGGATCACGGGCAGCCCCCGCGCGTCGAGCTCGCGGATCATCGCGATGTCGGCCGGGGTCAGCCGATCGTCGGCGGCCCGCACGCAGTACCAGACGACCGAGATCTGGTGGTCGCCGGGGTGGGCGGCGATCGCGTCGAGGTGGGTGCGCAGCTGCTGATCCGGCGGAACGGGCGAGCCGATCTCGAACCCCTCGACGTCCCAGATACCGAGCGAGTCGTCGCTGTAGAAGTGCACGCCGCGCGTGACCGGCAAGCCGCGTCCGACCTTCGCCCAGTCGCGCCCGAACACCGCGTTGACCAGCGACGACTTGCCCACGCCCGAAGCGCCGACGATCGCGAGGTTGAACCGGCCGTACCGCGACTTCGCCTCGGACGTCGCCTGGACGAACGCCTTGTCGTCGAGCTGACGCGCGTCGGTGTTCTTCTTTGCCATGATCTGGCCCTACCCCCGATGATTCGCGTCGCGACCCGCGTGCGCGGGATGGATCGAATCTACGGGGCCGGGCGGCACGAGGGACTTTCGGGAGCGCCCCTTGCGCGACGACCCGGTACAGGTCACGGCTGCCGCCGCGCCCCCACCCACCCGTCGTCATCCCGCGTGAACACGACCCGATCGTGCAGCCGCGATCGCCGGCCCTGCCAGAACTCGATCTCGCGCGGCTCGACCCGGTACCCGCCCCAGTGCGGAGGCCGCGGCACGACCTGATCGTCGGCGAACCGGGCGGTGACCTCGGCCATCTGCTCTTCGAGAGCGGCTCGGGATGCCACGGGCTCCGACTGATGGCTCGCCCACGCCGACAGTTGGGAGCCGCGCGGCCGCGACGCGAAGTACGCGTCGTCGCGCTCCGGCGGCAGCGGCGTGGCCGTGCCGAGCACGATGACCTGTCGCTGCAGCGCGTACCAGGGGAACAGGATCGACACCGCCGGGTTCCCGGCGAGCGCGCGACCCTTCCGCGACTGCCGGTTGGTGAAGAACCACAGGGCGCCGTCGTCGTCGATCCCGCGCAGCAGGACCGTCCGCGAGGTGGGGCGGCCCTCGGCATCCACCGTCGACACGACCATCGCGTTCGGCTCGGGCTGGTCCGTGGCATCCGTCAGCCACTGCTGCAGCAGCTCGAGAGGCGAGGCCGAGAGGACGTCGTCATCCAGCTCGGCGAGCGTGTAGTCGAGCCGGTGGGCGAGGGGGTTCTCGGTCATCGCGGGTCCTCCGGTGGGTGGCTGGGACCCCAGCGTATGACGGCGCGGCAGAGACCGGATCGCCGAGAAGAGGGACATGTCGGCCCCCGGTAACGCCCCCGTCCGGGGCCCCGGCCTAGCGGCCGATAGAATCGCCGCATGGAAGAGGGGGGAACGCGGCAGCAGATCCTCGTGCACGCGGCCCGCCTGTTCGGCCGTCACGGGTATCACGGCACCACGACGCGAGAGATCGCGGATGCCGTCGGCATCCGACAGCCGTCGTTGTTCTATCACTTCTCTGCGAAGCACGTCATTCTCGCCGAGCTGGTCGACGCCGACCTCGCGCAGACCTTCGGTCGGTTGCAAGAAGCTCGCGACCTCGACGCGTCGTGGGCGGAGCGGTTCCACTACTTCCTCACGATCAGTTCGCACGACTATCTGACGCTGCCGTACGACGCGCGGGGGTATTACAGCGATGCGATCTTCACCGAGCCGGAATTCGAGACCCAGCGCGGCGAGATCTCGCGCTTCCACGACGAGGTGCGCGCCCTCGTCGAGCACGGCATGACGGCGGGCGAGTTCATGGCGATGGATGCCGAGTTCGTCCAGCGCGCGATCACCGGCCTGCAATTCGAGGGCATGCGCGAGCGCGAGACGAATGCGTCGGCGCCGGTCGCCCACCGCCCCCTTCAGGTGTCGGATTTCATCCTGCGCGCGGTGCTCGTCGATCCTTTCCGTCTCGACGACGTGCGTTCTGCGACCCAATCGCGCCTCGAGGGCGCGGTCTCTTTCTCGCAGTAGTCCCCGCCCCTTCCCCCCCGACTTTTCTCGGGGGTGACACCGTCGCGAAATGCGGGCGCAACACGCGCCCTCTATCAATTGATAGACGCATTACCTATCACTTGATAGCCTGCTCCGCACGTCACTCCCGAGGTGGCGGAGCACCGAGCATCGACGGAGATTTCCATGCACACCACCACTCGCATCGCCGCTGTCGCCGCGGTCGCCGGTATCGCCGCCCTCGGCCTGGCCGCGTGCTCCTCGAGCCCGGCGCCGGCAGCAGACACGGCATCCGCCATCACGACCGTCGCTCCCACCGCCCTGCGGTCGGCCGACACGCTGTCGATCTGCACCACCAACCTGGGGTCGCCCCCCAACATCAGCACCGACGAGTCGGGCAACCTCGTCGGTAGCGAGATCGACCTGGCCAAAGCGGTCGCGGGCCGCCTCGGCCTCACGCCCGATTTCGTCACGGTCGACTTCTCGGCTCTCATCCCGAGCCTGCAGGCCACTCAGTGCGACGTCATCATGGCCTCGCTCTACATCAAGCCCGAGCGCAAAGAGGTCGTCGACTTCGTGCCGTACCTCACCTCCGCCACCGGCGTCGCGGTGAAGCAGGGAGCGGATGCCGGCATCACCGGCCTCGACGACTCGCTCTGCGGCAAGAAGGTCATGGTGACCGTCGGAACCACCGCCCAGGATCTCGCCGAGAAGCAGTCGACGACCTGCACCTCCGAGGGCAAGAAGCCCCTCGACATCAGCACGAACAACCAGGCCACGGTGGGCTTCCAGCAGCTGGTCAGCGGACAGCTCGACGCGTACCTCGACGCGGCCGAGCTGATCGGGTACTACCAGAAGCAGGGCACCGCGGGCATCGAGATGGTGGGCGACCCGACCGACGCGATCGACATCGGCGCGGCCACCCTCAAGGACAACACCGCGCTGCACGAGGCCATCCAGAAGGCCTTCGACGACCTCGTCTCCACCGGCGACTACACGAAGATCCTCAGCACGTGGGGGCAAGAGGCCCTCGCGTACAACGGAAGCAACTGACGGTGAACTTCGACTGGGGCTTCTTCTGGAAGAACCTGCTCACCCCGGGCGCGCCCTTCCTGCAGGGGCTCGCGCTGACGGTGCTCATCTCGGTGCTCGCGATGGCCGGCGCGCTCGTCGTCGGTCTCGTGATCGCCATGATGCGACGGTCGTCGTTCGCGCCGCTGCGCGTGATCGCGAGCCTCTACATCTGGTTGATCCGCGGCACCCCGCTGCTCGTGCAGCTCGTGATCATCTACACGGGGTTCGCGGCGGCGAACGTGTTCCGGTTCCAGGACGTCGATCTCGGCGGCATCCTGATCAAGGCCGCCATCCAGGCCGCGATCGTCGGGCTGATCATGAACGAGAGCGCGTACATCTCCGAGATCATCCGCGCGGGCCTCGACTCGGTGCCGGTCGGTCAGACCGAGGCGGCGCAGGCGCTGGGCATGTCGGGGATGTCGGCGGTGCGGTGGATCATCCTGCCCCAGTCGCTGCGGCTGATGGTTCCCCCGCTGGGCAACTCGTTCAACGGGCTCATGAAGAGCACGTCGATCTTGAGCGTCATCGGCGTCTCGGAGATGTTCCTGGTCACCCAGAGCATCAGCGCCGCGAGTTTCCGCACCTTCGAGATCTTCGCGGTCGTCGCGATCTACTACCTCGCCCTCACCACGATCTGGACGATCATCCAGAGCGCGATCGAGAAGAAGCTCAACGCCCGCGTCGGCATCGTCACCACGGCGTCTCCGTGGCAGCGGTTGTTCGGGGGTCGTCGGTCGGCGCCCCTCACCCCCGTCACCACCCTCTCCGACTCGGGAGTCCTGAAATGACCGATCCCCTCGTCAGCGCGAAGAACGTCACCCGCGAACTCGGCGGGCGTCAGGTGCTCGACAACGTGTCGTTGGACGTGCAGCCGGGCGAGGTCGTCGTGCTCGTCGGTCCCTCGGGTGCCGGCAAGACGACGTTCCTGCGCACGATGAACGGCCTCGAGAGCATCGACGGCGGCGACCTCACGGTCGCGGGGCAGCCGATGGGCTACCGGATCGCGCCCAATGGTCGTCGCGTGCCCGCCACGAAGTCGGCCCTCCGGCAGCAGCGGCAGGAGATCGGGTTCGTCTTTCAGCACTTCAACCTCTTTCCGCACATGACCGCGCTCGAGAACATCTGGCACGCTCCCGTCCGCGTCCGCGGTGTCGCGAAGGCGGAGGCCGTCGCGCAGGCGCAGGCGCTCCTCGAGCGCGTCGGTCTGGGCGACAAGGCCGATGCCCGTCCGAGCAAGCTCTCGGGCGGTCAGCAGCAGCGCGTCGCGATCGCCAGGGCTCTCGCGATGAAGCCGCGGCTGATGCTGTTCGACGAGCCGACCAGCGCCCTCGACCCCGAGATGATCGGCGAGGTGCTCGACGTCATGCGCGAGCTCGCCGCCGACCACATGACCATGGTCGTGGTCACGCACGAGATGGGCTTCGCCCGCGAGGTGGCCGATCGCGTCGTGGTGATGGATGCCGGAGCGATCGTCGAGGTCGCCTCGCCCAGCCAGCTGTTCGCCGCGCCCGAGCACCCGCGCACGCAGGCGTTCCTCTCGAAGATCCTCTGACCCTCTCCCCTCCCCGCACGATCCACCGAGGAACACCCATGTCTCGCACGCCCCTGACCGGCGCCATCGCCACTCCGCACGCCGACGCCACCCGCTCCGCCGAGCGAGCGTTCGCCCACGGCGGCAACGCGATCGATGCCGCCCTCGCGGCCGCGGCCACTCTCAGCGTCGTCTACCCGCATAACGTCAGCATCGGCGGCGACCTGATCGCCCTGGTCCGCGACCCCTCGGGGCGCACGCGCTGCGTGAATGCGTCGGGCCCCGCGGCATCCGCTGTCGATCGTGCGGCGATGCGCGAAGCGCACGGCGAGGTGCTGCCGTATCGGGGCATCGATACGGTGACGGTACCGGGCGCGGTTCGCGGGTGGGAGGTGCTGCGGCGCATGGGCGGTCAGCTCGGCTGGGAGGAGATCTTCACGGATGCCGTGGCTGCCGCCCGCGACGGAGTCCCGGTGTCGCGCTCGCTCGCCGCCGCCTTCCGCGAAGAAGAGGCCGCGATCGGGTTCGATGCAGGGTTCCGCGACACGTTCCTCGCGCAAGGCCTGCCCGTGAAGGGCGATGCCCTCGTGCAACCCGTGCTCGCCCGCACCCTCGAGGCGATCCGCGACGGGGGCGCCGCGGCCCTGTACGACGGCGAGCTCACCGCCGGTTTCGTCGACGGTCTCGCGCGCCTCGGCTCGCGCATCGGGGCGGCCGACTTGCTGCTTTTCCACCCCGAGGTCGTCGAACCGCTCACCACCTCGTTCGGTTCGTATCGCGTCCTGACGAGCCCACCCAACACGCACGGTTTCGTGCTCTTGCGGGTGCTCGGCGAGCTGGAGCGACAGGGCATCGCCGACCCCCTCGGTGCGGACTTCGGCCGCATGATGGAGCGCTTCTTCGCCGCGAACCTCGTGCGCGACGAGCTGCTCGCCGACCCGCGGGTCACCTCGGGAGACGTCACCGAGCTGCTCACCGGCGACGCGACCGCCCACGGCGACGAGCCCGTGCTGCCCGGCTTCCGCCGCCCCCGCGGCGACACGGTCGGCATCGCGGTGTCGGACTCGTCGGGGTGGTCGGTGTCGCTCATCCAGAGCGTCTATCACGCGTTCGGAGCCGCCGTCGTGGAGCCCTCCACCGGCATTCTGCTGCACAACCGAGGCACCGGATTCTCGCTCGACCCCGCATCGCCGAACGCCCTCGCCCCCGGCAAACGCCCGCTGCACACCCTCATGCCGGTCATGGTCGACGACGCGCAGGGCCTGCGTTTCGTCTCGGCGACGATGGGCGGCCAGGGTCAGCCGCAGATCCACGCGCAGACGCTGCTGCGGGCGATGGCGGGAGCGTCTGCGCAAGAGGCGGTGTCGGCTCCCCGCGCCATCGTGGGCCCGCAGCGCGACGGCGACAGCCCGTCGGACATCTACGTCGAGAGCAACCTCGCCGCGCCGGCCCGCGAATCGCTGGAAGCGACGCGCCTGCACATCATCGAGACTCCGGATGCCGACGAGCTCGTCGGCCACGCCAACCTCGTCATCGTGGCCGCCGACGGTGGCCTGGACGCCGGCAGCGACCCGCGATCGGATGGCGCGGCGAGCGTGCGGGGGTATGGGGGCTGAGGTTTTCTCTGGCACGCCTGAGAATTCGTGCGTTCCTGGAATGCCCGTTGAGGTCATCGGGTTGGGGGTCTCGGTTCTGTTCCCCCACGAAAGGACACCCATGAGCCTGTTCAGCCCCACCACCGTCGGAGAGATCGGCGTCCGCAACCGCGTCTCGCTCGCCCCGATGACCCGCCTGCGCGCCGGCGCTGACGGAGTCCCCGGACCGATCGTCGCGAAGTACTACGCGCAGCGCGCCGGTATCGGCCTGCTGGTCACCGAGGGTGTCTTCCCGAGCGACGAGTCGCGCGCGTACCCGGGTCAGCCGGGCATCGTGACCGACGCTCAGGCCGCGGGCTGGGCCAAGGTCGCCGACGCCGTGCACGCCGAGGGCGGCACCGTCTTCATGCAGCTCATGAACGGCGGACGCGTCACGCACCCCGAGATCACGGGCACCGACCGTATCGTCGCCCCCTCGGCGATCGCGATCGAGGGTGACACGCGCCTCGCCGACGGCACGAAGGTCGCCTACGCTACCCCGCACGCCCTCGACACCGCTGAGCTCGCCACGGTTCGCGACGAGTTCGTCGCCGCTGCCCGCAAGGCCGTGGATGCCGGCTTCGACGGCGTCGAGCTGCACAGCGCCAACGGCTACCTGCTGCACGAGTTCCTCTCGCCCGCGTCGAACCAGCGCACCGACGAGTACGGCGGATCCCCCGCCGCCCGCGCCCGCTTCGTCATCGAGGTCGCGCAGGCCGTCGTGGCCGAGGTCGGCGCGACGCGCGTCGGCATCCGCATCTCGCCCGCGCACAACATCCAGGACGTCTGGGAGACCGACGACGCCGAGACCCGCGCCACCTACGAGGCGCTCGTGTCGGGCCTCGCCCCCCTGGGCCTCGCGTACCTGAGCGTGCTGCACGCCGACCCCGCCGGTGACCTGATCCAGGACCTCCGCCGCACCTTCGGCGGCACCTTCATCATCAACTCGGGCTTCTCGAGCGTCACCACGCGCGACGAGGCCGTCTCGGTGGTCGAGAAGGACCTCGCCGACCTGGTCGCCGTCGGTCGCCCCGCCATCGCCAACCCCGACCTCGTCACCCGCTGGGAGCAGGGCGCCGACGAGAACGAGGTCGACCAGGCCTCCGTTTACGGCGGCGACGAGCGCGGCTACACGGACTACCCGTTCCTGCAGGCCTGATCAGTCCCGCTTCAAGGGCCCCGCGCGACTCGTTCGCGCGGGGCCCTTTCGCTCTACACCGGTCGGTAGCGCTGCACGCTGGCGCCCGATCGGAACTCCCATCGCTCCACGAGCTCGAGCTTCATCTGATCCCGCACGCCCTCGAGCAACCGCGGCCCACGCCCCGCAATCACCGGATGCACGACGAACGTGAACTCGTCGATGAGTCCCTTCGCCGCGAGCGCAGCAGGCAGCTTCACCCCACCGAGCGCGATACCTCGCCCCGCTTCCTCCTTGAGCCGCCGAACAGCCTCGACCGCATCCCCCCGGACAAGCTCGGCGTTCCAGTCGACGGCGTCGAGAGTCCCGGATGCCACGACCTTCCGCATCGGATCCATCACTTCCGAAAACGAGACCTCACTGGCATCCATCCAGTCCGGCCACTCCCCCGATCCCGGTCTGCGCCACGCACCCTCCATCAGCTCGTAGGTGACGCGGCCGTAGAGGAGGGTGTCGGAGCGGCGGAGCTCGTCGGTCCAGAACGCCATGGACTCGGCATCCGGCGGCAGGCCCGCCTCGTGATGGACGCAGCCGTCGAGGGTGACGTTGATGGCGTAGCGGAGGGACTGGGTCATGGGCTCTGTCGCGCGTCCGTATTCACCCAGCTGCCGATCGCATCGGACGGCGAGCGTCCTTGATCATCGGGAGTATCGCCCTCTCGCTGTAGGCGCTTCGCCAGCTTCTCGGCCCAGCGACCAGCCGATTGGCGCGCGTTATCCAGCGCCTCTCCGCCGAAGCGACCGACAGCTTGAGCCCCGTCCGCGCCGGCTTCGAAGACGTCGTCTCGCACAGCTGCCGCCGCGCTGACCCAGCTGCGCGCCTGAACGGCGCTCTTCTCGTCGTCCAGCCCCAAGCGCGTATGGAACTCGCCGAGACCCTCCGCGACTTCGTTCCTGGCCTGCACGACCGCGCCCGCGGAGAAAGGATTGAGCAGCACCTTCGCGTTCGCGCGCTCGGCCCCCGCGTCCATCCTCGTCAGCAGTGAACGAGTCGTCTGCACAATGACCTCGCGACGCCGCTGGCGTGCTGTCTGAAGCGCAAGGCGATGCTCATCGATCTCCTCAGGCGAGGCGGTGAGAACGCGCTCGAGCTCAAGCATTCCCAGCGCTTCCTGCAACTGGAAGGACTTGGCAACCACGCCTAGCCACTCCGCGACTGCAGATTGCGCCTCCTTAGCAAGATCAGCTAGATCGCCAATCTTCGCCGTCCGCTCGATCTTGTCGGCGATAGCGTCCAGCTGGCGGAGGGCATAGGCCTGCGTGCGGGCGATTGTCGAGGCCGAGTTCTGAATCTTTGACCACGTGACCTCTGACACCCTCCCGACCGTGTCTCGAACGACGATGGCCTCGTCGATCAACATCTCGACGCCGATCATCTCTGAAAGTACGGCGTCCTTCTGCGCACGCAAAACATCGTCGACCTTGGCGTCGATCTTCGCCAGATAGTCGGTGATCTCCTCCATCGTCTGCTGCATGGCATACTGCGCCATGATCCCGCCGACGCCGGCCAGGATGGCGGGGTTCGTAAGGAGAGCACCAGGCTTGGCCAGCGGGGAGCCTGGCTTCGTGACGAACTGCAGGTTCTTCACGAAGTGACCTTTGTCACCGCGCGTTGTTGCATGCCAGAACTTCGTGCTCGAATTCTGTACCACCGGCAGAAGTTGGGCCGCCTTCGCGGACTCTTCAGTGAGCTTCACCCACCGACCAGCGTTCGCGGAAATATCCGCTGCTGCGTTCAAGACGGCGGCTCCTGCGGCGGCTGAGGGGGTCAGTTTCGCGATGTCGAACGACGTCGAGGGCAGCCCTGAGGCGGCGACAAACTTTGCCACCTGCGTGGGCTCGCCTACGAATACGAGCCCATCACCGTCGCTAATGACCTCCACGTCGTCGAACTCTTCCGCTCGGCGTTCAAGGTCGCTCATCGCTCACAGCCTGTTGTCGTCATTGACTTCGACATACCTATCGGTCCCACCTTCGCCGCGCCCCTAATCCGGTAAGGGGCAGCATCTCACAATCGTGGACTGCAATGTACGCCCGAGGCGCGGCAATGGGGGGGCGGCCGGGGGACCTTTACTCCTGCCGCTTTCCAGAGTCATTCATGGAGGCGATGAACGCCGTACGCGCAAACCGCCCAGCCTGCACCGCGAACGCCTCCGCAAGCTCCGGCGGCCCGACGACCTCCATCGCCACCTCGAACCTCCCGAACGATGCGGCGAGCGCGCCCCACGACCATGAACCGACTTCGAGGGTGCACCGCTCGTCGTCGACGGCGGTGACGATGCCGTCGCCGGCGAACGGCAGCACATCCCGCGCCGGCGCATGCAGCAGCACCGTCCCGCGGCAGGCCCATTCATTCGTGTCCGATCCCTTGAACCGCGCAGATACAAACGCGTCGACGTCCCCGCCCGGCACGACCCGCAGCACGAACGGAGCGCCGTGCGGCACCCGGGGTCGCACCCGGTCCGCCGAGAAGAGCCGCCAGTCCTCGCGCTCGAGGTCCCACCCGAGCAGGTACCACCGACCATGGGATGCCACGAGGTGATGGGGCTCCACCCGCCGCGGCGGGCCGGGTTCGGTGCCGTCTCCCTCCCGGGACAGGTAGTCGAAGCGGATCGACACACGATCGCGCACCGCCTGCGCGAGCGTCAGCAGCACCTCCAGCGGAACGGCAGCAACCGGCGCTTCCCCCGGGCGGCCCACCGTCGTCACCTCCACAGCGTCGAGCCGATGCCGCAGCCGCGACGGCAGCACCTGCCGCATCGTCGCGAGAGCGCGCACCGCCGCCTCGCCGATGTCCGCACCCAACGCGGGAGCCGCGCGCAGAGCGATCGCGACCGCAAGCGCCTGATCGTCGTCGAACAGCAGCGGCGGCATCTCGGCGCCCGCGTCGAGGCGGTACCCCCCGTCGGGGCCCATCGTCGTTTCGATCCGGTAGCCCATCTCGCGCAGGCGATCGATGTCGCGCCGCACCGTGCGATCGCTGACGTCCAGCCGCGACGCCAACACCGACCCCGGCCAGTCCCGCCGCGCCTGCAGCAGCGACAGCAGGGTGAGCAATCGCGACGTCGTGGCCATGCATCCGACGGTAGTCGTGGTCTAGGACAGAAATCGACCTATACGGGTGGGACCGTGATCTCACGAGCCGATTCCGGCCCACTCATCGAGGAGCAGATATGCCCGTGCAGACCACCACCCACCTGAACTTCCGCGGCGATGCCCGTCAGGCGCTCGAGTTCTATCAGTCCGTCTTCGGCGGCCACCTCGTCGTCAACACCTACGCCGACTTCGGCATGCCGGCCGAGATCCCCGGCGCCGACAAGGTCGTCTTCGGCCTCGTCGCTGGCGAGAACGGCTTCCGCATCATGGGCTATGACATTCCCGGCGGCACCGAGGGAGGCATCGTCGCCCCCGGCTCCACCCACCGCGAGAACAACACCACGGTCACCGACCAGTCGCTGTTCGTCTCGATCAGCACCCCCACCCTCGAGGAGCTCCAGGGCTACTGGGAAACCCTGGCGGTGGATGCCACGATCGTCGAGCCCCTCGCGGCATCGGCATGGAGCGCGGGTTTCGGCATGCTGACCGACCGCTTCGGGGTTACTTGGAGCGCGTCGGTTACTGAGGAGTGACGTGCGCGGTCGCGGCGCGCACCCGTTTGCGCGTCGCGGCCGCTGACCGGCCCTATCGGACGCCGGCCCCGTCTCGGCGTCGCGCCTTCATCGTCAACTCCACCCTTGGTCGCCCCGCGATCGCGAAACCCCGACCTCGTCACCCGCTGGCAGACGGGCGCCGACGAGAACCAGGGCGACCAGGTCTCCGTCTACGGCGGCGGCGAAACCGGATACACCGACTACCCGTTCCTCCAGGACTAAGTTCCGGATGCGAGGCCTCGCGCGACCAGTTCGCGCGAGGCCCTTTCCTGTGCGACGGGCCGGTAGCGCGGCACAATCGCGCCCGAGCGGAACGCACGTCGCTCGACGAGCTCGAGGTGGATCTGATCCCGCAAACCATCGAGCAGCCGTGGTCCGCACCCCGCGATGACCGGATGCACAAGGAACGTGAAATCGTCGATGAGCCCGTGCGCTGCGAGCGTAGCGGGGAGCTTCGCTCCTCCGAGCGCGATGCCTCGGCCCGGTTGCTCCTTGAGCCGTCGGACGGCATCGACGACGTCGCCTCGGATGAGTTCGGCGTTCCAGTCGACGGCGTCGAGAGTCCCGGATGCCACGACCTTCCGCATCGGATCCATCACTTCCGAGAACGCCGCCTCACTGGCATCCATCCAGTCCGGCCACTCCCCCGATTCCGGCCGGCGCTACGCGCCCTCCATCAGCTCGTAGGTGACGCGGCCGTAGAGGAGGGTGTCGGAGCGGCGCAGCTCGTCGGTCCAGAAACTCGCCACCACCAAAGCGAAGTATCCAGTCGAGCGCTCGAAGGGGCGGAGCACAAAATATGACGCCTTTTGAAATCGAGCGGTTCGACTTCACGACAACCGCGGTCAGCACCTGGGCCGAAGAAGACGAGCGCCGGACGAATTGGCCGGTCGTCTACGTACTCGGCGGGGCGAAGTTGGAGGCGGCGGCCTCCGTGTATGTCGGCGAGACGGTCAGCGCGGCTTCGCGGATACGGCAGCACCTGGGTTCGGCCAGCAGACTTGTCCGGTGAAACTCTGACTCCAACGATCGCGAGCGCCAGGAGCGACAACCGGTGGTTCCCCCTCGCTAGGCAAATGCGGGTCCGCGCCGACGCCGACTACGTGGGGTTCGTTAGAAGTCTGCTGCGCGGCGTGCTCCCCCCTGGGGAGACGGCCGATTTCGGAGAATATGACCTGCGATTGTTCGACAGCGTCAACGAGATGCGCGGAGCAATTCTTGCGCGCGAGCGGGAGGTGGGCCTCGCCCGTCTCGTTGCTGGTTACGCATGGGACTGGAAGACGCGCGGCAACGAGCCCGGCTTTGATTTTGAGATCGAGGGCACACAGTTCACGTGGAACCGCACCGACAAGGATTGGATCAACGCGCCGACATCGATTGACGAAGTCGGCTCCATCCACACCGTGCAGGGGTACGACCTGAACTACGCAGGAGTCATCGTCGGCGAGGACTTGCGATTCGATGAGGCTACCCAGCAAATGGTCGTGAACCGCGCGTCCTACCGGGATCGAAAGGGCAAAGAGAACCTTTCGAAGCTTCAGCAGAAGACGACCGATGACGATCTCCTGCGCCTGGTCCAGAACATCTACGGGGTGTTGCTTAGTCGCGGCGCATTGGGCACGTACATATACGTCGCCGACCGCGCCTTACGTCGCTACGTGAAGTCGGTGATACCGGGCTCCCACACTGCGCAGCGCCATGGCGGCCACCCACTGCCAGGGAGGAGCTAACGGGTCCGGGACGCTGATGACTCGAACACAACGGTCAGAGAATCCCCCAGACGCACGATGTCCAGCAACCGATGTCGGCTGTGCGGCAATGACGCCTGGCGTTGTTCTCGACGATAGAGCGGCGCGCGCGGAGCCTCGGACTATCGCGTGGCGGATAAATTCCGGCGTCTGGAACCGACCGATATTTCCACGCTTAACGCGATACGGTGCAAGCAGGCGGGGTCGGGAACGGCCCACAAACTGGAATGGATGGCCATGGCGAGGATTGTCAAGATCGAAGACGGAAAACTAAATTCAACAGCACACCCAACGTCGGTCGTGTGCGCTGCCCAATTGGTGGATGATGGGAACGGCAATTTTCTCGTTCAGTTGGCGTCCTTCGGTTCGGAAAATTCGACGTCGCAGGGCACCCAGCACGTGACGCAGACATATCAGTTCGGGAAGGAAGCCGCCGCGGAGCTCGTAGGCTACTTCATGAAAGCTTTCGGACCAGACATCGTAAAGACCGAAGTGGACTCGGATCCCGACTAATCATTTTGTAAGGTCAATTCTGTGACCACTCGCGCCCCAGTTTCCAACGAAATCGGGACACACAATTGACGTCAGGGCCCCGGGAAACTTGGATCGCGAGACGTGATCCTATCGACTGTTCTGCCGCGCGCTGCAAGAACCACTTCGGCGATGTGGGACGCCGCCTCGGCGGGATCCTCGTGCTCCCACACGCGGACAACCTCCCAACCCGCCTCGGCCAACCTTTTGTCCGTATCACGGTCCCGTTGGACATTGGCGGCCAACTTTTCCGACCACCATTGGGCGTTTGATTTTGGCTTAGAACCATGCACCGGACAGCTGTGCCAGAAGCACCCGTCCACGAAAACCGCAACGGAGCAAGGCCGAAAGACGATGTCGGCCGTCCGACGCATTGCGGCCACCGGGCGCGTGTCGACGCGATAGCGGAAGCCCATTGCGTGAAGCCGACGCCTCAGCGCCAACTCCGGAGGCGTGTCCCTAGAGGCCGTATTCTTCATCCTCCGGGATGCAAGCTCGCTCGACGGTTGCGGCCTAGGACGAGTCATGGGGCGATGGTACGACAAAGACGTTCACGCAGGGCCACAAACTTGAATATCACCGCCCGCGCGCCGGGATGACTCTCTCAGTCAGACCGAAATGACGGTGCGCCTCCATTGGACCCATCAGAAGGAGTTCCTCGCGGCCGAGGGGGAGGATCTCCTCCATACGACGCGGAGCTACACGGTCCGCCTCAAGAATTGCGGCACCCACCGCTCGTCCTAAATGAGGCGGCACCGAGTTGCCTATCTCCCGAAAGCCATTCCATTTTGTCGTATGAAATCGAAACCAGTCAGGAAAGCCATGAAGTCGCGCGGCTTCACGCACCGTAATCACTCGAGGGTAATCGGGGTGAATTGGCCGTGGCGCTGTGTATGCGCCACGATCCGACCCCGTACCCGCCCGAAGAGTATTGCTAAGACCGTCTGAGTGCAAGCGTAAGAATCGCGAGATTGGCTCCGTCTGACCTTGCAGAGTTCGCTGAAATTGAGCGCGCGAACTTGGACCATGCACCGTTCTCCGGGAAGCAGTGAGAACATCACCTGTGCTAGGTCGGGGACGCGAATAATCAGCCTCGTCCAGAACCTCCCCGCGCAGTTTTGCAGAGTAGACACTCCCAGCACCGAAGACGACCCCTGATATGCTCTCAGCGCGTATCAGTTCGTCGAAATCGTCAGCGTTGGGTAGACCGGCCAGCGCCTCGCGAACGCTCGGTCCTAGCGGTGGGGACGCGCTCTGTATCGCTGGTATGGATCCCTTGATCGTCCGCGGCGTATTGATGGCGTCGGGGTAGCTCGGCATTGCGACGTCCTTGCGCGCGCCCAGCAGAATAGTTCGACGCCGCGACTGCGGGGACCCGTATTCAGCTGCCTGAAGAACCCTGACTGGCGTCAGGACTCTGTATGAGCCACTCTGCTCAAATATTTCAATTACCTCGTCGAGCAATTGGCGGTGGGCTCCCGCCATCAGACCCGCGACGTTCTCCATGAGAAAGTAGCGAGGCCGCAACTCCAGGACGATGCGAACAAACTCTTTCAGAAGTGCATTGCGAGGGTCGTCAATCGCCCTGCGTCCCATCATGGAAAAACCCTGACAGGGCGGCCCCCCAGCGACGAGGTGAACTTCCCGCGTTCCGATTGTCGAACCCCGGCGTATGTCCTCGCCCGAGACATTGCGTACGTCCGCGCAGAAAGTCTTTCCGTCTGGGAAGTTGAACTCGTGAACTGCCGCGTGAATGGGGTCGTACTCGACCGCGGCGACTACGTCAAACCCAGCTTGCTCAAGCCCTAGGGAGAGGCCTCCCGCCCCACAGAAAAGATCGACCGCAATCGGACGGTCTCCAGAACTCATATGTACGATCCTACGATCGGGCAGCGTGCCGCCCCAATCGACACGCACTGAACTACGGCGGCCGCATCGGAAGAGAGCGCGCTCGTCCGGAGGCGCGCGTCGAACAACGCGAAACCATGAGTTCAGTTCCAGAAGACCCGGCATTGCCCGCCCGCGCTCGTCCCGCGGCCCCTAGGATTTTGCTGTGCCAGAAGATGATAACGAACTCACCCCTCAGCAGCACCTGACGAATCCTGCCGGGCGCCTGCTACTACTGTTAGAGCACCTTCGATCGGCGGGCATGCAACCACGGAGCGACGGGCCGCTTCTCACGAAGCAAGGTGTCGCTGAGTATTTGGGCATCGACCCCGACGACCAGTCGGCCTACTTTGCCGCGATCGCCGCCATAATGCAGCTTCCCGGTGATGCACGGGACAGGGTTCAGTCCCTGCGGGACCCCGCTGTTCCAAAGGGCACGTTGCTGAAACCCATCCATGCGGTGGAAGGCGCTCTCCCTCTAATCGCCACCAGTCGATCAACGGTGGACGTCTTCAACCAGATGCTCGATGCGGGTGTACACGCGGGCATGACAGTCACAAGCGCGGTTCTCTTTCGCCACTCGTACAGTAAGGCCGTTGATGCAGGGTCCCTGGACGAGATTCGGCGCCTCGCTATGAAGGTAATCGACAGCCTGAGGGACACGTCTCTGCCCATGGATCTGCGGGAGACGCTCCTTACCCACGCAAACCGTCTGATCTCAGCGGTCAACTCGTACAAAGTTCGCGGCGCGAGCGGGATTGTGGACGAGATGGACGGCCTAACGGGGGCCATGGTCCGCAACAGCACACGACTGAGCTCCAAACTGGGGAACCCTCTTCTAAAACGAGTGGTCGCTCTTGCCACGGCCGTGACGGCGATCACGACTATTATCAACGCGCCCGTTGCGATTTACGATGGAATACGCGATTTCGGTCAAGTTGTCCGTGTACTGGAGACGATCACCGAGGCCCCCGGCGCGTCCGTGGTCGACGCCGAAATTGTAGACGAAAGCTAGGCGTTCACACTGAGGAATGATCAGCCGTTCAAACTGAGTAATAATTAGCGATTACCGACCACCGGATGTCGGTCGACTTAGGCGCGGCAACCACCGATCAACGGGACAGATAGCGATAAACTTCCCGAAATGCTCTTAGATCGTCTAAGCCGATGCCACCAGGGCGCGGACGCTCGGCAATTTCCTCTCCATGCGTTCTTTCCAGATGGTCCCACTCTCGCGCGGTAAGTTTGGGAACTCTAAGCTTCAGCGGTCTCTCACCGCGTTGACGCGAGAAGGTGAGATCGTCAAAGCGGCATAACTCAATCATCCTTGCGAAGTTCACCGAGGATACAACGCCTCCCCACGTAGTGCGCTTCTTCGCTGTCTGGTACTCGATGTCCAGTATCTGACGGAGGGCATCCCCATGAGCGGCGCGGCCGTGCGTGCTTCCCTGATCGGCGAGGACCTTTTGCTGGATCCGCGCAACACCGGAACCGGTTACTGCACTAACATCTAGGCCGCTGGGCGCAAGATCGCCTAAATTCTCCCTTACGAGTCTGATGCGATCTTCGAATGAGCCGTCGACCTCCGCCTCTACCCCTATGGCAACGAAGCTTCCCACTTGTGCATTGCTGATGATGTACTCGAAATCGCGAAGAACGTCGCGGGTCAAGGGGTGTGCATACTCGAGCCAGACAATGACCGGCATCTTCCAGTCGATGAGTGGAAGTTGATCTCTTACTGCACCGGTTAGTATCTTCATGCCCTCGAAAGGTTTATTGAACTCGAGCCTCTCCGCCGCGTGCTCGTCCACAGATATGGACGTCATTGCGGTGATTCCGAGAGACGAGTGGACGTCACGAAAATCTTGGAAGGCCAGCCCTCCCGAGCCCACGAATTGGTAGCTGGTAAGCGGCGCAATCGCTGTCAGTCTTCGACAGGCATCTACCACCATCCTGGCTTGCGCCGATCTCGCCGGATGATCCGTCAGAGCGACGACATTCACTCCGACACCTCGGCTTTCCACACGTAGTCGAACGTTGCCCGACCGAGCGCCGATCCGTTGTTGGTCCCGAAAAGCGTGGACAACTTCTGATACCTATCAATCTCGACCTGGTATTGAATACGCTGCGTAGTGGGACCTGGACGCGGAATTGGTGGCAATGCCGCGGGTTCAGGCGCGACTAGCACTCTCGAAGTGGGGATGGACTCGAGCGGAAGGTTGCGAGTTACGTCCATCGCAGAGGAGAGTTTTGGAGAAGTGTAATCCTCGATCCCGGCCTCGTCCAGAGATTTCACACGCTCTCGCTCGATTTTCGCTCTATTAATGAGAGCTTGGACGTCGACGAGCGCAACCTTCATCTTAGTCGCGACTTCGCGAAATACCGCGGAGTCGCGATCTACTGCTGTTTTCGTCGTGTTCCACGGGAGGAAGCGAGCATCCTCCGATTCCATGTAAACATAGCCTCGGAAGTTTCTGTACTGTGGGTGATAAGCAGCTGCGGTTGATCCCCAACCCGTAAAACTACTGCGGTCCGCCGCGAGCAAAAGGCGGTCATTACAGAATACGTACCATCCCGCCTCGCCCGTGTTCGTGAAGTTCGATGCCTGACCATCGTCGAGATCTTTCTGGGCACTCGGGGGCGCGACGGTACCCGCTGTGAGCTTAACGTGCACTTTCCCCGAATACCCCTCCACCTCGGCGTCGACCACGAAACTGTAATTGATGGGCGCAAACTCATCAGACGACTGCAAAATGGGCCGATGCGCCTTCAGTCGTCCGCCATTAACGGTCACTTTGAGTCCATTGAGAATGGATTGCTGGTGACGGATGGCGAGTTCGTTCTTGAGCTGCTGAACCACCGAATCGTCCGCTAAATCCTCGGCGACGCTTCGGTGCAGCGGGGAGACCTTGATCCTTGTGCCGGTCGGATCGGCATTTTGCTGTTTAATGTTCTCGTCTAGTTCGGCGAATGAGAATGACCAGTCATCGCCTCGAGCCGCCCACTTCGAGACGCTCTCTTTGACTAAGAAATGCGTTTGAGTTTCTCCACCTTGAGAGGCCCAATTGCTCTCGACCTCGAAGGCCGTCCCGAGCTTGAAGATTGCCCTCTTCATCCCGATTCCGAATTGACCGACCGACCCGGGCACACCTTGAAACTCGGCGGGGCGACCGAAGTGGAAGGCGTAGTTTCGCGCGATATCGGTCGAGATCCCGCCCGCGTTATCCCTAATTTCGAAGCCCGCGCCATCGACATCTATCGCCACCCAATACCCCTCCAAGTCGGAGTCGCTTGCGAGATGACGAACCCCGTCGACACTGTTATCCACGAGATCGGCGATCGCGGGCAGCAACTCGATGTCCTTGGTGAGCATATCGATGAAGAATCTCTTCTCCGCACCGGACTTGACTTGCTTGGGATTACTCACGGTCATTTTTGCCTCACTGCATCTATGTCGATACACGCGTCACGCGTTCATCGGCAAGCTACACGACGGGGCGTCAGGATCCGAAACACGCAGAGGGATGAGGGGGCTAATCGATGCTCGAACACCCCTGAGTCGGTGCGTATAAACGATCAGGCAACACGCTCGACCGCCGACATGCCCGCCGAGAAATGATTGGGGACGTAGGTGCTGGGAGTACCGCACATCAGGGGCCAGAACGCCTCTGGCCCCCACCCCCACCCCGGAGTACCCTCCCCATTCATGAGCCCCGCCACTCTCTTCCTTCGCGCCGACGCCGCGCTACGCGAGGTCGTCGATCAGCTCGATCCGGCTGACTTCTCGGCATCCGTGCCAAAGAAGTGGAGTCAGCTTGAGTCGCCCACGTTGCTCGGCATCCTGGGTCGCCATGCATACGACGAAGCCTGGGTTCCCGACGTGATCGCCGGGCGGTCGGCCGCAGACAGCAATCCGTTCGCCGATGTCGACCTGCTAGGCGACGACCCGATCGCCTCGTACGACGCCCTCAACGACAAGGCCACGGCGGCGGTTCGCGCGGGTGAGTTCGCGGACACCTTCCACTTCACCTACGGCGACTACCCGGCCGACGAGGGCTTCGCGCACCTCGCGACGTACCGCGCATTCCAAGCGTGGTCGATCGCGAAGGAGTCCGGCATCCCGTTCCACCTCTCCCCCGAGCTCATCGCGGGCATGAACCAGCACGTCACCCCGCACGCCGACGAGTGGCGTCAGTGGGGCGTCTTCCCGCCGGCCATCGACCCGCCGGTGGGCGCCGACGACGAGACCGTGCTGCTGTGCACGCTGGGGTTCTGGAAGCCGTGAGCACCCTGACCATGTCCCCGACGACATGTCGATGAACCGCGACTTGCAGCAACACCCCTTCATCATCGTGCCGGCCAGACCGACGATGATCAGGCGATCCGCACCGGCATTCCCATACGAGTGCTCGCGTCGAACGCCGCATCCATCACCGTGAGGAGCGGTCGACGAGCGGTCGTCAAGAAGTAGTCGTCGAGCGACGTGATCGTGTCAGCGATGTCGGTCCCTCAAGATGGGACGACTGGGGGTCGTCTAGATGCGGAACACCGGCTTGATAGCTGTCCGGCTGGGGATCGCCACGGAGGATGCGCCGAATCAGGGCGGAGGGGTGAGGTGTCTCGCACGGGAAGCGGTATGAGACAGCGACCTGTGCCGGACACCGCGATGGGTGCCCGACACAGGTCGCGCGTCTTACTTGTCGAACGAGAAGGTCAGCTCAGCGCCGCCCCCGGTCGACGTCATGGTGACGCCCTTCGGAAGTGGGTTCTCTGATGTCCAAGCCGATTCCAGGTTCTGGTCTGCTTGGGGAGCGGCCGCGATTCTGCGGCGGCGCGTCACGCGGCGCAGGCGGTTGGGAATGTCAGTGCGGGCATCTCTGCGCCTCTCCTTCATTCACGGGTCGAGTCGGTGCGAAGGATGATGGTTTCTTCAGTGCCGCCACCGTCAGCCGGCGAGCCTTGGAGGCGGTAGTAGTCGGGTGATCCTGCCCGTACGAACAGTTCGTACGGGTTTCCCTGGGCATGCTCATCAGCCCACCTCAGGGCTTGGTCAAGATCACCGTTGGTCAGTTCCCAGTCGTCCACTTGCCACGCGAAGCCGTCTGCGGACGGAGGGACCCAGAGGCGCACGCGAAAGATGGCTCCCTCTTGTATCGCCACTGGGTGCACAAGCTCTTCTTGCATCGTTTCCTCCCTCGCCCCCCATAGGCATAAGACAACTCGTGACGTCATCCTTCGCCGTCTCTTATGGATCTCGTCGGAGGCCCCGCTTGACTCAAGGCCCCCGCTCGAGTTCATTCGGAGGCTACCGATTCTGACGGCGCTCCGGCACCCACCATTCGGGGGACACGTTCCCGCACCCGCCGAAGGGCTCAATCAGGAACCGATGAACTCCGGATGGTCCGCGCCCGTCGCGGCCAGCACCCCCACCCGGGCGCCACGTACCGCTTTCGGGATTTACCCCGCGCCAAGCGTGTCCGCCGCTCCCGTGCACTGCGCGCCCACCTACGGCGACTACCCCGCCGACGAAGGCTTCGCGCACCTCGCGACGTATCGCACATTCCAAGCGTGGTTGATCGCGAAGGAGTTCGGCATCCCGTTCCACCTCTCCCCCGCGCTCATCGCCGGGATGACAGAGCACGTCACCCCGCACGCTGACGAGTGGCGTCAGTTTGGGGTGTTCCCGCCGGCTATCGAATTGCCGGCGGGTGCCGACGACGAGACCGTGCTGCTGTGCACGCTGGGGCTCGGGAAGCCGTGAGACCCCGAGACACGTCCCTGACGACCTGTCGGTGAACCGCGACTCGCAGCAACACCGCTTCATCATCGCGCCGGCCAGACCGACGATAATCAGGCGATCCGCACTGGCTTTCCCGTACGAGTGCTCGCGTCGAACACGGCGTCCATCACCGTGAGCAGCGGACGACCAGCGGTCGTCAAGAAGTAGTCGCCGAGCGACGTGATCGTGTCGGCGATGTCGGTCCCCCAGGGTGGGAGGACGCCCGGCTTCTCGATGTCCCAGACCGCGTCCGCAGGTGAGTGTTGACGCAGCTCACTCTCGACGGTCGACAGTTCGGTGCGGGCGGCCTCCGCGGCATCCGGAGACACCGCACCGTCCCGGTAGAGGGCCGCCAGCATCGGGAACCGCGAGCCGCGAGCGCCGCCCTCGAGCCGGATTCCGACCGTGTCGAAGAACGACCCGAAAAGGTCAGCGCCCCCGACCGGGTACGCGATCGGTCCCACTCGCAGGTTTACGCCCATGAACGGAGCTTAGGAGAGCCGATCTGGTCGGCGAAGGCGATCTGCAGCGCAGTCGACGCAGGCTCGTCACACTGTCATGATTGCGCGAATCATCAGTGGAGTTGAGCGTTCGCTATTAGGGCATGTGCAGTGTGATTACTCCGTGACGATCCATGGTCCCAGACTGGGCCTGGGTGTCGTATGCCTCCTGAACGGGGACGGCGATACCCCAGCGCGTCCACTCACGAAGGTTGATGGTCGTGTCGTCGAACGCGTTCCACGTCGCATCCCCCACCTCTCTCGGGAGCGGAACATGTATGCGAAAGACACCGGGAAAAGGCGTCGAACTGGAGAACTCGATCTCCACACCCTCGTCGACCTCGCGAGCATGCCGCAAGGTCAGCCCCTTCAGGAGACCGCTTTCGAACTCGACGCGAAGTGGACCAAGGAAATCGAGTTTGTTCATCCGGCGACCTGACGCACCCACGCAGGGCACACGGTCGGACCGACGCAGTAAGCGGTGATGATCCCCCGAGGCGCTCCGTCGTTCAGGCGAGTGTTGTTGGAGACCACTCGGACGTCCATCGTCTTGTCGACTCGGCACGAGCCGAGCCAGCACGTGAACAGATTCGCAGGCGTGACGTAGGTGATGGTCGTGCCGTTCACGTCACGGTTGCGGGGGAACTGCGTGGTCTTCTGCAGCATCGCGAGGCTCACATTGTGCTTCTGCAGGTGCTGCCAACCCCACGTACCGGTCCCGTTTCTCACCGCAGCCTTGATGCGCTTGTTGTCCCACCACTGCGAGTAGATCGAGTAAGCCGGGTCCCCAGCGAGCTTGATGGAGGGCCCGGTGTAGGAAGCCAGCGCCGGAGCCCCCGCTGAGGCCATGCCTGACGCCGCGACACCTCCCTCGCCACTCCCGAGAAGCTCTGCTCGCACATCTTGGTCAGTATCCTCGGCAAGCTCGATGAGCTCAGTGACGGGAACTGTATCGCCCACCGACACGTCCTCCAGCCCCATGACCGTTACCTCCGTCGGAGTTGCGACGGTCACCTCCCCGTCACCACTCACGAGATCCCCCACCGCCGACGGAGCCGCAGGCGCGAAAACCAGCACAGCGACGGCGAAAGCCGCACCGATGGACTGTAGAAGCATTCGTTATCCCCCTCAGGATGACGGGCCCCGGCGGACCCAACGACCAGAAAGTAGCAGCCCGGCGCTGGTTGCCGCCTCTCAACAAAAAGGGACAGCCCCCGTTTGCGCCGAGACCACGGTGCGGACCTAGGGACAATGCCCCATCACGATCTGAAGGGAGGAGCTCGATAGGCGTCTCTTCGGCCTGTGGAAGGCAACGGTTGGGCACCCGACCCCGCGTGACTGCGAACGCGCGGTCGGCTGAAGCAGCCGGTCGGGGCGGGGTGTCATTCGTGAGGCAGGTCGAGGTGGCGGGCTTCTCGTCGAGCGGCGATCGTGAAGCAGATCCCACCGGCGGCCACGGGGCTGCCGCCGAGGACGAGACCTCCGGGAGGAGGTGCACGGCCCGGGGCCATGTACGAGATGGCGGCGAGTATGAGCGCGCCGAGTCCTGCAAACGTCGCCGTCATCCCGAGGCGGGGCGTGCGGCCCCTCAAACACCCCCAGGACGGGCCTGCAGACTTTCCCCCAGCGAGCCGGCGACGCCGAGACATAGTTCGCACCCCTGCGGGCGTCATCTTTGCTGCGAAGCCTCCGGCAGCTCTCTCCGCCCTGCGCGCTCCGGTCGTTGCAGCCTCCGAACTCCACGCAGGCCCCCGCCGACGCGGATGCTGGCTCGCCGACGTTTTGCACGCCTATGCGGCCGTTTCCTGGTGCTGCGTCGACTTCCACGGCAGTTGGCGGATCCGCCGTATGCACGTCAAGTAGCCGGGGATACCGCCAAGCACATGCGGAACCTACAGCGTCGTTACATCCCCGGCGCCATATCCGTGAAGCGCGAGTAATGCCCCTGGAACGCCACCGTGATCGTGTCGGTCGGGCCGTTACGGTGCTTCGCCACGATCAGGTCGGCCTCGCCGGCGCGCGGTGAGTCCTTCTCGTACGCGGCCTCGCGGTGCAGCAGCACCACCATGTCGGCATCCTGCTCGATCGAGCCCGACTCACGCAGGTCGCTCAGGGCCGGCTTCTTGTCGGCGCGCTGCTCGGCACCGCGGTTCAGCTGCGACAGGGCGATCACCGGAACCTGCAGCTCCTTCGCCATCAGTTTGAGCGCGCGCGAGAACTCACTGACCTCCTGCTGGCGCGACTCGACGCGCTTACCGCTCGTGAGCAGCTGCAGGTAGTCGATCACGACCATCTTCAGACCCTCGCGCTGCTTGAGGCGACGGCACTTCGCGCGGATCTCGACGAGCGTCATGTTGGGGCTGTCGTCGATGTAGAGGGGCGCGTCGTTGATGCGACCGCGGGTGGAGGCCACCGTGGTCCAGTCGCGCGAGTCGAGCGTTCCCTTGCGCATGCTCTGCAGGGGGATCTGACCCTCGGCGCTGAGCAGGCGCATGGCGATCTCGCTGCGACCCATTTCGAGCGAGAAGAAGATGCAGGGCGCGTTGGCGCGGATCGCGGCGGCGCGGGCGAAGTCGAGCGCGAGCGTCGACTTACCCATGGCGGGGCGCGCGGCGAGCACGATCATCTGGCCGGGGTGCAGGCCGTTGGTGAGCTGGTCGAGACCGGCGAAGCCGGTGGGAATGCCCGTCATCGACCCGTCGCGGCCGCGAGCGGCCTCGATCTCTTCGACCGCGGCATCCACCGCCGTCGTCAGGGGGATGTAGTCCTCGGCGCTGTCATCGCCCGAGACGTTGTAGATCTCGGCCTGGGCGCTGTTGACGAGCTCGACCGGGTCGCCCTCGCCGGCGTAGCCCATCTGCACGATGCGCGTGCCGGCCTCGACCAGGCGACGCAGCATGGCGCGCTCGGCGACGATCGAGGCGTAGTAGCCGGCGTTGGCGGCGGTCGGCACGATCGAGGTGAGCGTGTGAAGGTAGTCCGCTCCCCCGGCGCGCTGCAGCTCGCCCGTCTTGATCAACTCGTCGGTGACGGCGACGACGTCGGTCGGCTCGCCGTGCGAGTAGAGGGTGAGGATGGCCTCGAAGATCAGCTCGTGCTTCGGCACGTAGAAGTCGGGTCCGCGGAGCGACTCGATGACATCGGCGACGGCGTCCTTCGAAAGCAGCATGCCGCCCAGCGCGCTCTGCTCGGCGAGCATGTCGTGCGGGGGCGTGCGCTCGGGGCGCGGCGCTTTTCCGAGACGTTCTTCGGCGATATCGGCGATCGACACGGGCTCTCCTTCAGTTCGGGCACCCCTGGCCGGGCCTCGCGCGCGCGTGAAGCGTTCGCGGAAACGGGGCTCGGGGCGGCCTCGGCAGCATGAAATCACCGACGTCCGACATCGACGCGCGCGGCAGCGCGATCCAGCTGCCCGAGGGGCTCCACCCAAACTAGATACGCCTTCCTCCACACGCAAACAAGCCTGTGGATAACTCTGTGGACAGGCTGCGGGAAACGCCGTCAGGTCTGTGCACAAGTGCTGTGGAGAACTCGGTGGATGGATACGAATATCGGGCGTGTATGCGCCTCTGACCTGGTTTTTAGTTGTCCACAGTTTTCCTGGGGAAATCCCGTGTGAAGTGGACGTTGAAGGTTGCTGCTAGGTGCATTCACATGTGTACAACTCGGGGGATAACTCACTGGAGCCGTACCGAACGCGAGGCCTCGCTGTCAAATTTTTCTCCACCGTCCGGCGTGTCGCCTTTCACCCGCTCATCACCCTCCGACTACTTAGATTTCACCCGACCTCTTCCGCCCGGGTGAATCCGGGCGTAACGTCGCCGCCCATAGGTTTCGAAGATTCACCTTTGGGGGGCGAATCATGGAGAACGCGTCCGGTCGGGGGGCACCGCACATGCTGCGGATGCTCTTCGTCGGCGTGTCCACCGCCCTCGGAGCAGCAGCTCTCTCCGTCGCCCTCTCGGCCTCTCCCGCCTCCGCGGACGACGGCTCCGGTGGCCTCCTCGGCACCATTGGCTCGACCGTCAACCAGGTCACCGACACGGTCGACGGGGTCGTCGGAACGGTCGTCTCCCCGACGGTCGAGCACGTCACCGAGACGGTCGCTCCCGTGACGCAGGTCGTCACCGACGTCGCCCCCGTGGCCGAGGTCGTAACCACCACCACCGACACGGCGACGAACACCGTCTCGCAGGTCGTCGACACCGCGAACTCCACGGTCAGCGACACCGTCGACACCGTGGGTGACACCGTCACCGACGTCGCCGGCTCGGGTGTCGTGGGCGAGGTCGTCGCCCCCGTGGTCGACACCGTTCAGACGGTCCCCGTCGTGGGCGACGTCGTCAGCTCGATCGGCCTCGGAGACCTCATCTCGGGCGTCACCGACGCGGTCGACGCGGCCCTGCCCGTCATCGTCGGCACCCTCCCCCCGATCTCCCCCGTCATCCCCGCGATTCCGGGCGTCCCGACGGTTCCCGGTGGCGACATCACCACCCCGATCATCGACATCGCGCCCGCTGAGATCGTCTCGACAGCGGCCGTGAGCGATGCCACGGCGGTCGTCACCGGCATCCTCTCGACGGATCCCTCCCTCGTCCCGTCGTCGTCCCGCACGGCCCCCTCGAGCGGGGCGGCGACGGTCTTCAGCGCCACCTCGACGGGCGAGGTCTCTGCCGCCGTCGCCGGTGCGCAGAGCGCCCCCTCCGGGCCGCGGGGATCCGACGAACCCCTCGCGACCTTCGGCGCCAGCACGGGCACGAGCTCGTCGGCATCCGGAAACTCCGGCTCAGGCGGCGTGGGCGCCGCCACCGCCGGCAACGCCACGCTCTTCACCGCTTCGCTTGTTCTCGACCGCCGGAACGTCGTCGACGACGACCTGCCCGGCACCCCGGTCTTCGGCACCGACGTCTCTCCTGACTGAGGACGGTCGCACCGTGCATCGCACGGCAGACGACCCCGCGCTTTCGCGCACCCTCATTCATCTACAGGAGAAACTCTCATGCGCAAGATCTACTCGCGTGTCCTTCTGGGCACGCTCGTCGGAGGCGGCCTCGCCGTCCTCGGAGCCGGCATCGCCAATGCCGCAGACACCTCAGGCGTCGACGGTCTGCTCTCGGGCGACCAGGTCGGTGTCTCGGTCAACCTCCCGGTCACCGTCGGCGGCAACGCCGTCTCGGTGCTCGGAGACAGCACCAGCGACGGCGCCGACACCTCGGTCCCCGCAGCCCCCGCCCCCGCACCCGTCACCATCACCGACGGCAGCGACGGCGTGGGTTCGGGAAACCAGGGCCTCGTGTCGGTAAACGTCCCCGTGACGGTCGGCGGCAACGCCGTCTCGGTCATCGGAGACAGCCAGAGCACGGATGCCGACACCTCGGCGCCCGCACCCGAGGCCGCGGCCCCCGCGGCTGACAGCAGCACCGACGGCAGCGACAGCGTCGCCGGCGGCAACCAGGGCGTCATCTCGGTCGAGGCTCCGGTCACCATCGGCGGCAACGCGGTCTCGGTGATCGGCGACAGCAGCACCGACAACGCCGGAACCACCGGTGGCAGCACCTCCGGCTCGACCGGCGGCAGCACCGTCACCGACGGCACCGACGGCATCGTCGGCGGCAACGTCGTCGACGCTCCGGTCGGCCTGCCCGTCACCATCGGCGGAAACGCCGTGTCGGTGATCGGTGACAGCGTCTCGAACGACGCCGACACCACCGGCGGCACCACGGGCGGCACCGGCTCGGCCGGCGGCACCGTAACCGACGGCACCGACGGCATCCTCGGCGGCAACGTCATCGGCTTGCCGGTGGGCGTGCCCATCACTATCGGCGGCAACGCCGTCTCGGGCATCGGCGACAGCATCACCGACGGCGCCACCACCACCGGCGGCAACAGCTCCACCGGCGGAACCGGCACCACCGTCACCGACGGAACCGACGCCATCGGCGGCGGCAACGTGATCGGCCTCCCGGTCGGCATCCCCGTCACCATCGGCGGCAACGCCGTCTCGGGCATCGGCGACAGCGTCACCGATGGCGCCACCACCACCGGCGGCTCCACCACCGGCGGAACCGGAAACACCACCACCGACGGCACCGACGGCATCCTCGGCGGCAACGTGATCGGCCTGCCGATCAACGCCCCCGTCACCATCGGCGGCAACGCCGTCTCGGGCATCGGCGACAGCACCTCCGAGAACGCCACCACCACCGGCGGCTCCACCACCGGCTCGACCGGCGGTTCCAGCACCGACGGCACGGGCAGCATCGGCGGCGGCAACATCATCGGTCTGCCGATCAACATCCCCGTCACCATCGGGGGCAACGCGGTCTCGGTGATCGGTGACAGCACCACCACCGGCTCGACCACCGGAACGCCCGGTACCCCGGGTACCCCCGGAACGCCCGGCACCCCCGGAACGCCCGGCACCCCCGGAACCCCCGGAACGCCTGGCACCCCCGGAACGCCCGGCACCCCCGGAACCCCCGGAACGCCCGGCACGCCCGGCACCCCCGGGACCCCCGGGACCCCCGGCACCCCGGGAATGAACGGAACGAACGGAACGAACGGCATCAACGGTACCCCCGCCGTGACCGCTAAGGTCGCGTCGGTCGGCTCCGTGGCCGCCACCGGCATGGGCTCCACCCGCGGCACCCTGGCCGTGACGGGCACCGACGGCTCGATGGCCGCCGGTCTCGGCATCGCCGGTCTGCTGACCCTGCTCCTCGGAGCCGGTCTGCTGCTGCGTCGCCGCCGCTCGGTCGCCTGACCCGGAGCGTTCGCCCGCAGAACGCGACACCGGATGCCACGCCCTCGGGCCGGCATCCGGTGTCGCGGCGCGCCCGGACGTGACTAATCGACGGCGGCCCACCCGATTCCGTTCGAGCGTCGCGATACGCGGGGTTCGGGGCGGATCCCGCCGTTGGGGGCGCGAGAATTTCGTCCCGAAGCGCAACACGCGACCCAAAACGCCGAGCCACCGCACCCCCGCGGCGACCCCGACGCGTTACAGCGCCCCGCCGCGCCTCTCGCGCTCGAGGAACGCGATCGTCTCGGGCTTCTGCGGGGCATCGAAGATCTGCGCGGGCGTGCCCTGCTCGACGATCTTGCCGCCCTTCATGAAGACGATGCGGTCGGCCACCTCGCGCGCGAACGACATCTCGTGCGTGGCCATGAGCATGGTCGACCCGCGGTCGCGCAGCACCCGTACCAGGTCGAGCACCTCGCCCACCAGCTGGGGGTCGAGGGCCGAGGTGATCTCGTCGAGCAGCAGCAGTTCGGGGTCGGTCATCACGGCGCGCACGATCGCGACGCGCTGCTGCTGACCGCCCGACAGCCGGTCGGGGAACTCACGTGCCTTCGCGCCGAGGCCCAGTTGCTCGAGCAGTTCGGTGCCGCGGGCGTAGGCCTCGGCCTTCGGCATCCCGTGCACTTTGCGCGCGGCGAGCGTGACGTTGTCGATCACGCGCAGGTGCGGAAAGAGGTTGAAGTGCTGGAACACCACGCCGATGCGCGACCGGGCGGAATCCTGGTCGATGGTCGGATCGGTCAGATCGTCGCCGTTCAGCAGGATCTGGCCGTCATCGACGCGCTCGATGAGGTTGATGGTGCGCAGCAGGGTCGACTTGCCCGAACCCGAGGCACCGATCAGCACGACGACCTCGTGCTTCGCGATGTCGAGGTCGATGCCGTCGAGCACGACGTGATCGCCGAACGCCTTCCGCACCGCGCGGACGTCGAGCACGCTCATACGATCCCGCCCATCTGCTCGCGCTTGGCCAACCGCGCCGAGACGTAGTCGGTGAGGCGGATCATCGGCAGCGCCATCGCCACGAACAGCAGCGCCGCCACGATGTACGGCGTGAAGTTGTAGTCCTCGGCCGCGGCGATCTGCG
This sequence comes from Microbacterium testaceum, assembly GCF_029761935.1. NCBI lineage: Bacteria > Bacillati > Actinomycetota > Actinomycetes > Micrococcales > Microbacteriaceae > Microbacterium > Microbacterium testaceum. Next base: position 2,199,610 of record NZ_CP121699.1, on the reverse strand, counting down.
CCGCGCGCACGGCATCCACCGCTCCGAGCACCGAGATCAGCCCGACATCTTTCTGCATCGACACGAAGTCGTTCATGAGCGCCGGCACGACCTTGCGCACGCCCTGGGGAATCACGACGATCCGCAGCGTCTGCCCGTGCGTCAGCCCCATCGACCGGGCGGCGACGCGCTGAGAGGGGTGCACGGCCTCCATGCCCGCGCGCAGCACCTCGGCGATGTACGCCGAGTACGTCAGCACGATCGCGATGGTCCCCCACAGCACGACCGGCACGCGCCCGAAGATCCCGAGCGCCGGCAGGCCGAAGCCCACCAGGTACAGCACGATCAGCAGAGGGATGCCACGGAACAGATCGGTGTAGATCGTGGCCAGGGCGCGCAGCGGAAAGAACACCGGCCCCCGCAGCGAGCGCATGACCGCCAGGGTCGTGCCGAGCACCGCCACGGCGAGCGCCGCGACGATGAGCACCTGGATGTTGACCCACAGCCCCGCGAGGATCGACGGGAAGCTCTTGACCGCAATGTCGAGGTCGAAGAAGCTGCGGCGCACGTCTTCCCAGCCGGGGCTCGAGAGGATCGCCCAGCCGACGACCACGACGAAGACGACCGAGCTGACCAGCGCGATCAGCACCGACTTCGTCGACTGCTGACGCCGCGTGGCGCGCCGACCGAGCTCGAGCTCGCTCGGCCGCCACGCGGTGTCGGAAGACGTGGATGCCACGGAGTTACTTCAGCACGGGCGCGGCGGCCGTGCCACCGAGCCACTTCTGCTGCAGCTGGTCGAGGGTGCCGTCGGCCTTGAGGGCGTCGACCGCGTCGCTGACGGGAGTGGTCAGCGCCGAACCCTTGGGCAGGACGTAAGCGAGCTCGTCGCCACCGGCCGAGGAGTCCGGCAGCTGGCCCACGACCTTGCCGTTGTCGAGCACGGCCCCGGCGAGGTAGAACGCGGTCGGCAGGTCGACGACGATCGCATCGACCTGGCCCGACTGCAGGGCCGCGACGGCGTCGTCGTTGGAGTTGAACACGCTGAGGTTGCCCGTGCCGAGCTGGTCGGCGGCCACCTGGTAGCTGGTGGTGGCGCTCATGACACCCACGGGGATGTTCTTCAGCTCGGCGACCGTCGTGGCCGAGGCGGCGGGAGAGGTGCCCGTCGTGACGATCGCCTGGGTGGTCGTGTAGTACGGCGACGAGAAGTCGACGGCCTGCTTGCGCTGGTCGGTGATCGAGAACTGCTGGACGTTCATGTCCCAGTCCTTCGGGCCCGGGGCGATCGCGCTGTCGAAGTTGGAGCGCACCCAGACGATGTCGTCCTTCGTGAACCCGAGCTTCTCGGCGACGGCGCACGAGACGGCGGCCTCGAAGCCCTCGCACGAGGCGGGGTCGTCGTTCTCGACCCACGGCGAGAACGCGGGCTCGCCGGTGGCGATGGTGAGCTTGCCGGCGGCGACGGTCTGCAGGGCGCCCTCGGTGGCGGGGGCGGAACCGGCGTCGGACCCGGTGGGGGCGAAGGCGCAGGCCGTCAGCGTGACGAGCGTGGCGGCGGCCACGGCGGTCAGGGCGGCGGCGCGGCGCAGGCGTGCGGAAGCGGTCACGATGTCTCCTCGTGGACGTATCGGGGTCATCCCCGGAGTGCTGTGATGTGCACAGCGTACCGAGCGGATGTTTCAGGGGATGTCGCCGGTGAAACCTGGCGACACGGGACGCGGCTACTCGGCGAGGCGCCAGTCGGCGAAGCTGAAGCCGGGAGAGACCACGCAACTGACCACGACCTCGGTGTCGTCCGCCGGTCGGGCCGCCTGCCAGACCCCCGCGGGCACGGTGTGCTGCAGCACGTGCCCCGCGGCGAGGTCGGGCCCGAGCGTGACGGTGCGCGTGGCCCCGGGCTGCTCTCCGTCGCCGCCGAGCGAGAGCTCGAGGGCTCCCGGCCCGTGCCAGAGCCACACCTCGTCGCTGGTCACGACGTGCCACGCGCTCTCTTCGCCCGGGGTGAGCAGGTAGTGGATGCACGTGGCCGCGGGCCGCGTGCCCGCGGGGGTCTCGACCTCGACGGTGCCCGTCCACATCCGGCGGAACCAGCCGCCCTCGGCGTGCGGTTCGAGATCGAGCAGGACGGCGGTGGCGGGATGCTCAGCGGTCATCGGCGGATACTCCGGTCTCTCGGGTGAAGGCGGCGGATGCCGAGCGCACCTCGCCGTCGATGAACGTCGCGGCGGCACGCCCCTCGCCGTCGACGACGAGGTGCTCGATGGTGTCATCGACCTCCGACACCGGCACGTCGAAGAACGCCAGGTCCGCCACGGCCCCCACCGCGAGATACCCCGTGCGGGCGGGTCCGGTGTCGAGCCCCATCGCGTGCGCTCCGCCCAGGGTCGCCGCGCGCAGCAGCAGCTCCGAGAGGTCGCGGTTCGCGTACCCCTGCGCACGCGCCAAGCGGTGAAGCGCCGACACGTCGGCGAGCAGATCGAGCGAGGGACTGGATGCCAACGAGTCGGTGCCCACAGCCAGCGCGTTGCCCTCGAGCAGGTACGCGGCGACCGGCGGCTCGTCAAGACCGATGACCGCGTTCGAGCGCGGGCAGAGCGCCACGGTGGTCCCCCGCGCGCGCAGGATCGCCCGATCGCGCGCCGTCATGTAGACGCCATGGGCGATGTGGCAGTCGGGGCCGAGCACGCCGAGCTCGTCGACGAACTCCGTCGCCCCGGTGCCGAAGCCCTCGTCGCGCAGCGCGCGGAAGCTCGTCGGCCGGTGCAGCTGCCACGGCACGGCCTCGCCGTGCTCGCGTTCGAAGGCGGCCTCGCCCAGGTGCAGGTGCAGGCGGCTGCCGCGCTCGCGCACGATGTCGGGGATCTCGAGCAACGGCTCCACGTCGAGCGAGTACGGCGCGTGCGGAGAGAGCCCGGTCCCGGGAGGAGCGGGCAGCGCGTCGAGGCGCGCCTCCACCTCGGCGCGGCCGCGCTCGGCCCACGCCGCGTTCGTCCAGCTCATCACCTCCCAGTAGGTGATGCCGTGCAGCCGCGCGTCGTGCAATGCCGACGCCGCCTCGACGTCGGTGACGATGTCGGCCACCGCCGTGGTCCCCGCGGCGATCATCGCGAGCGCTCCGGCCCTGGCATCCGCCGCCCAGTCGTGACCGGCGCGATAGACGGGGGTGAACGCCTCGTCCCAGTCGTCGAAGCCCGCGTACGAGCCCCGGCCGACCTCGGCCATGCCGGTGTACTGCAGGTGCGAGTGGGCGTTGACGAGTCCGGGGGTGAGGACGCCCGGCCAGTGCACCTCATCGAAGGCGACCCCGCGCGCCCGCAGTTCGTGACGCACCCAGTCGCGATCCCCGACATGCCGGATGCGCCCCCCGGCTACGGCGATCGCCCCGCCCGGGATGGGCGGTGCCGTCACGGGCACGACGAGGGATGCCGAATACACCACGACGCTCATGCGGCACCGCCCGCGAATCGCGGCGACCGCCAGTCGTCGAGGCCTTCGGGGTCGGGGGCGCGCGCGACGTCGACCGCCGCTCCCCGCACCGCGAGTGCCGTGCGGGCGACGAGGTCGTCGACCTCGGGCCCGAGGGCGTGGACACCCGGCGCGGGCCGCCGCTCGACCACCTCCCCGAGGGCCGCGAGCTGCACCGAGAACGACAGGTCCATGATCTCGATGGGATTGCCCTCGGCCGCCGTGATGTTCACCGCTCCCCCGCCGCCCAGCAGCAGCGCGGACCCCGCCTCGACGACCTCGCCCGGCACGCCCCCGGCGACCGCGACCACGCGGGCCACGGCGGCGATGTCGGGCGTCACGGTCGCGGGCACGCCGGTCGCCGAGACCACCAGGGCTCCCCCGGCCGACTCGAGCGCTCGGCCCGTGCGGAACCCGTCGTGCCGCGCCTCGAGCGCCCGCACGGGGTCGGTCTCGGCGACGCGCACCTCTGCCCCGAGGGCGCGGAGGTGCGCCGCCACCCCCTGCCCGACCGGCCCGTAGCCAATGACGAGGGCCGGCTGATCCGTCAGCGCGATCCCCCGCTCCTCGAGCAGATCCGCGATCGCGAAGACGCACGACTGCCCCGTGCCGTAGCGGTTGTCGAACATCGTCTTGGTGCGCGCGTCGTTCACCGCCATCACGGCGCAGCGCAGCAGACCGGCATCGTGCATCCGGCGGAGCGGGGTCAGCCCGCTCGTCGTCTCTTCGCAGGCCCCGATCCAGCCGTCAACGAGCGCGGGATCCGCCTCGTGCGCCAGGCGGATCAGGTGCGCCCCGTCGTCGAGCAGCACGTCGAGCCCCGCGCGGAGGAACCCCAGGGCCGCCGCCCGCTCCTCGGCACCCGAGAGCGCCGGATCCGCCGTCACCGCGAAGCCTCGCTCGCGCAGGTCATCGGCGACCGCGACGTCGGTCTCGTCCGGATGCGCGTACACCGACACCTCGGCGCCCCGCTCGCGCAGCAGCAACGACAGCACGGCCGTCTTGGGCTCGAGCACCATCGCCACGCCCACCCGCAGGCCGGTCAGGTCGAGGCGCTGGGCGAGGGCCGCGGCGACGGGCATGTGCTGTCGCGCGAACGCGATCCGCCCCGCCGCGTCGCCCCGCTCGGGCAGGGGCTTTCCGTCGAGCAGCACCCGGTCGGCATCCAGATCGAACTCGACGCGCCCCGCACTCGGAGAGGGACTCGGGATGCCGCCCAGCCCCACCAACAGCTCCGTCAGCGCACCGGCGCCGGCCCCGGTCGCCGCGAAGGGGCGTCCGGCGATCATGAGGTTCGACGAGCGCGCGAAGCGGCGGACGATGCGCTCGGGTGCGCGATGGTCGGTCACGGCACTCAGCCTAGGGTCACGGCATCCCTCCCCCCGACGACCCCCGCGGCGGGCGGGTTCGGCGCGCATCCCGCACGTCGGGGCGGACAATTCACGCCCCAACCGCGAAAATCCGCCCCGAACCGACGAGGGCGAACGCGAAAAGGCCCCGCCCTGCCGAAGCAGGAGCGGGGCCGAGTCGTGCGACGCGAATTACTTCGCGGCGACCACCTGGAGGGTGATCACGGCGGTGACGTCGTCACGCAGGCGAACGGTCGCCTCGTGCTCGCCGACCGACTTGATCGAAGAGGTGATCTGGATCTTGCGCTTGTCGAGCTCGCCCAGACCGGCGGCCTTGACGGCGTCGGCGACATCGGCGGGCTTGACCGAACCGAAGAGGCGACCCTCGTTGCCGGCCTTGACGGCCAGCTTGACGGTGTTCGACTCGAGCGTGTTCTTCAGCGACACGGCCTCTTCGTGGTCGTGGATCGCGCGGGTCTCGCGAGCAGCGCGGATCGACGCGACCTGCTTCTCGCCACCACGGCTCCACGACACGGCGAAGCCCTGCGGGATGAGGTAGTTACGGGCGTACCCGTTCTTGACCTCGACAACATCACCGGCGCTACCGAGCCCGGTGACCTCATTCGTGAGAATCAGCTTTGCCATCGGGTGCTCCTTAGCGGCCGGCGCCGGCGTAGGGCAGAAGAGCCATCTCGCGCGCGTTCTTGATGGCGCGGGCGATCAGACGCTGCTCCTGCACGGAGACACCGGTGATACGACGGGCGCGGATCTTGCCGCGCTCCGAGATGAACTTGCGGAGGGTGGGGACGTCCTTGTAGTCGATGACGCCGACGCGGATCGCCTTCGCGGGGGCTGCGTTCTTCGCGCCCTTCCGCGGCTTGCGGCGGTCGCCAGTGGCCTTTCCAGCCATGCTTCCTTCTTTCGTGTGGTTCGGACGCCGAGTCGGTCACGCGGACCGGGACAGGGCATCCGGAATTTCAGGGGTCGTCTCGCTCGAGAGCGGGGCGAAGTTCAGAACGGGGTGTCGTCTCCGTAGGAACCAGGGGTGCTCCACGCGTCTGCGCCGCCGTTGTTGCCGCCGCCGTTGTTCGAACCGGGCGTCGACCACGGCTCGTCGTTCGACTGCTGCACCTGCGCGCGCTGACCGCCACCGCCGCCACCGTTACCGCCACCGGCGGCACGGGTGACCTGGGCGGTCGCGTAGCGGAGCGAGGGACCGATCTCATCGACTTCGAGTTCGATGGAGGTGCGGTTGTTTCCCTCGCGGTCCTGGTACGAACGCTGCTTGAGGCGACCGGTCGCGATGACACGGCTGCCCTTCGTCAGCGAACCGGCGACGTGCTCGGCGAATTCGCGCCACACCGAGGCACGCAAGAAGAGCGCCTCGCCGTCCTTCCACTCGTTCGCCTGACGGTCGAACGTGCGGGGGGTCGACGCGATGGTGAAGTTCGCGACCGGGAGCCCGTTCTGCGTGTACCGCAGCTCGGGGTCGGCCGTGAGGTTACCCACGACGGTGATGACGGTTTCGCCGGCCATCGTCGTTACTTCGCAGCCTTCTCGGCGGACTCGACCTTGCGGGGAGCGGCGGCCTTGCGGGCGGCCTTCTCCTCGGAGCGCTTGGCCTCGGCGGCGACCTGGGCGATCGCTTCTTCGGCGCGCAGGACCTTGGTGCGCATGATCTGCTCGTTCAGCTTCAGCTGACGGTCGAGCTCGTTCGTGGCCTCGCTGGTCGCGACGAAGTTGACGACGGCGTAGATGCCCTCGTTCTTCTTGCGGATCTCGTAGGCGAGACGACGGCGGCCCCAGATGTCGATCTTGTCGATGGTTCCTCCATCGGCCGTGATGACCTTGAGGAATCCGTCGAGCTTCGGAGCGACCTGGCGCTCGTCGATCTCGGGATCGAAGATGACCATGAGTTCGTACTGGTGCGTCACTAACCCACCTCCTTCGGACTAGAACGGCTGACGGGCATTTCCCGGCAGCAGGAGGGTGTGTTGCACGTCATCACGGGCTCACACGCGCATGGGCGTCGCCGGACAACCTTCGTAGTCTAACGGATGCCGCTCGCCTCGGGGAATCGGACATCGGTAGCGTGGACGTGACCAGACGACGGCGGGGGGCCGCATGGCAGGGATCCGACCATTCGACGCACGAGCGTTGCTGACGCCGCCCGACCCCCGGGCCGCGAAGGCGTTCACCGCCGACCTGCGCAGGACCGGTCGGCTTCCAGGCACGGGTGCGGCCGTCGTCACCTTCGCCATCGCGTTCGCGCTCATCGGCGGGATCGGCGTCGTCATCATCGTCGCGGCGGTGCTGCTGGCGCCCGTGCTGCGCGAAGGGTCGTTCATCCTCGGCATCTTGTTCCTCTTTCCGATCGTGCTGGGTCTCGGCGGGTTGGCACTGGCGTGGTTCCTCGGTCAGAGGGCCCAGCGCACCCAAGAGGATCGCCGCTGGCGGCTGGCGGGATTCAGCCGCGACGTGAGCATGGAGTACGTGCCGGCGGTGCCGACTCCCCCGCTTCCGGGGGTGCTGTTCGGCGTCGGCGGTGATCGCACGGGCTACGACATCCTGCGCGGGCGCGAGCCGCGATTCGTCGAGATCGGCAACTACTCGTACACGACGAGCGACGGCAAGAACACGCATACCTCGCGCTGGGGCTACATCGCGATCCGCCTCGACGTCCCCCTCCCCCACATCGTGCTGGATGCCGCGGGCAACGGCGTGAAGCTCGGGCTATGGGAGCGCGGGCAGCGGCTGAGCCTCGAGGGCGACTTCGACCGGTACTTCCACCTGTCGTGCCCCCAGGGCTACGAGCGCGACGCGCTGTACCTCTTCACCCCCGACGTCATGGCGCGTTTCATCGACAACGCCTCGGCGCTCGAGGTCGAGATCGTCGACGACTGGATGTTCCTCTACTCGCCCGACGAGCTCTCGACCCTCGACCCGGCGCGGTGGGCGTGGGCGTTCGCGGTCGTCTCGGCACTGCTCGACAAGCTCGAGCAGTGGGGGCGGTGGCGCGACGACAGGCTGCAGGAGGGGGCTTTCGTGCCGCGACCCGTTCCGGTCGCCGCGACGCCGGGAGCCGTTGCACCGACAGCCGCGGCGCCGACACCCGCACCCCTGCCGATGACGTTCACCCCCGCGCCGGTCGGAGTCGCCCCTCCCGGTCAGAGGCTCAAACGCAGCAACGCCTGGCTCATCGCGCTGCTCGTCGTGGCCGGGTCCCTCGTCGTCATCCCGCTCGTCGTCTTCGCGGCCGGCTTCCTCTTCTTCTTGGCACAGTGAACATGACTCTCGACACCACCGCCCTGACCCAGCCGATCGACCGCGCGAAGGTCCGCGCCTTCAGCAAGGCGCTGCGCGAGAAGGGAATGCTGCAGAGCCGCGCGTTCACGATCATCGTGTTCGCGTTCGTGGGCCTCGCGGCCCTGTTCATCATCGTTCCGACCTTCGTCTCGTTCATGGCGATCGCGTTCACGGGCAGCAGCGGCAGCGTCTTCGGGCTCCTGCCCTTCGCGATCATGCTCGTCATCGCGGGTCTCATCGCGTGGGCGGTCATCCGCGGGGTCGGCGGCGCCGCGGCACGCCGCTACCGGCTGAGCCTGTTCGCGAGCGCGAACGGCATGACATGGCATCCGGGATACTCGAACCCCCGACTCCCGGGCATGATCTTCGACCTCGGCCGCAACCAGGAGTTGCACGACGTGATGCGGCGGACGCAGCCGCGCACCCTCGAAGTGGCCAACTACACGTACGAGACCGGGTCGGGCAAGAACAAGCAGACCCACCGCTGGGGATACGTGGCGTTGCGGCTCGACACCCCTCTGCCCCACATCGTGCTGGATGCCGTGGGCAACAACGGTCTGTTCGGCGGCTCGAACCTGCCGATCACGTTCGGACGCGACCAGCGCCTGAGCCTCGAGGGCGACTTCGACCAGCACTTCGCTTTGTACTGCCCCGAGGGCTACGAACGCGACGCGCTGTACCTCTTCACCCCCGACGTCATGGCCCGCTTCGTCGACAACGCCGCGGCCCTCGACGTCGAGATCGTCGACGACTGGCTGTTCCTCTACGCCAAGCGCGACCTGGCGACCCTCGACCCCGCGACCTGGGAATGGCTGTTCGCCACGGTCGCCGCGATCGACGACAAGCTCGCGCAATGGGCGCGCTGGCGCGACGACCGCCTGACCCGAGCGACGGCCGGGGCGGTGGCATCCGGGATCCCGGGGGCCACCGTCCAGGGCGCTCCCCTGCTCACCCCGCCGCCCGCGGGCGTGGCCCGCGAGGGGCGGCGACTGAAGCGGGGAATCCCCGTGTGGTCGTTCGTCGTGATCGCCGGTTTCGCCGCGTGGTGGATCCTCACGACGATCTTCGGGCGCTGACGCGGGGTCGAGGGCGGGTGCCGTCGCCGCACAAGCTCGGCGATCCGTACAAGCTCAGCCGGCATCCGGCTCACTCCGCTGAGGTTGTGCAGATCGCTGACGATGCGCGGGCGACGAACGGATGCCGCGGCGCACAAGCTCGGCGCAGCGCGCCGGACGCGAGAGTCGGGCCCCCACGCCGCGCGTGAGGGCCCGATCTCCGTTCTCGTCAGACCCCGCGGGTCGACCGCCACAGCTCGCGGCGGTTCTCTTGCTCGACCGGGTCGGGCACCGGTAGCGACACGAGCAGGCGCTTTGTGTAGTCGTCGCGCGGCTCGGTGAGCACCTGCACGGTCGTGCCCTGCTCGCGGATCACGCCCCGCTGCAGCACGACCACGCGGTCGGCCACCTCGTCGACGACGGCGAGGTCGTGGCTGATGAACAGGCACGCAAACCCGAACTCCGCCTGCAGCTGCGCGAACAGCTGCAGCACGCGCGCCTGCACCGACACGTCCAGCGCCGAGGTCGGCTCATCGGCGATGAGGAGCTTCGGGTCCAGGGCGAGGGCTCGAGCGAGCGAAGCGCGCTGACGCTGACCACCCGACAGCTCGTGCGGGTAGCGATCGCCGAACGCGGTCGGCAGCTGCACGGCATCCAGCAGCTCGTTCACGCGCTGGCGGGCGGCGCGGGCTCCCGAGACGCGACGGTGCACCACGAGCGGCTCGGCGATGCACTCCGCGATCGTGAGCAGCGGGTTGAAGCTCGTCGCCGGGTCCTGGAAGACGAACCCGATGTCGGGGCGCGTCTTGGCGAGGGTGCGGGGCTTCGCGCCGTTCATCTCGGTGCCGAGGACCGTGAGCGATCCGCCCACGACCGACGTAAGACCGACCATCGCGCGACCGATCGTGGTCTTGCCCGACCCGGACTCTCCCACGAGCCCCAGCACTTCGCCGGGACCGATCCAGAAGTCCACGCCCTTCACGGCGACGACCCCCGGCGACCCGAAGCGACCGGGGTACCCGATCTCGACCTTGTCGGCCACGACGAGGCTTCCCGCCGGCGGCGAGGTCGGTGCCGCATCGGCGAGCGACTGCCGCGAGCTCTTGCCGCGACCCACGTGCGGCACGGCCGCGAGCAGTTCGCGCGTGTACTCCTCGCGCGGGGCGGCGAACAGCTCGCGCACGGGCGCCTGCTCGACGATGTCACCGCGGTACATCACGATCACGCGGTCGGCGAGGTCGGCGACGACGCCCATGTTGTGCGTGATGAGCACGATCGTCGCGCCGAACTCGTCGCGGCACGTGCGCAGCAGGTCGAGGATCTCGGCCTGCACCGTCACATCCAGCGCCGTGGTCGGCTCGTCGGCGATGATCAGGCCGGCGTTCAGCACGAGGGCCATCGCGATGACCACGCGCTGCTTCTGCCCGCCCGAGAACTGGTGCGGGTAGTCGTCGACGCGCTTCTCGGGATCGGGGATGCCGACCCGGCGCAGGATGTCGACCGCCTTGGTCTTCGCCTCGGACTTCGACAGCTTCTCGTGCGCGCGCAGGCCCTCGGCGATCTGCCACCCGACCGTGTAGACGGGGTTGAGGGCGGTCGACGGCTCCTGGAACACCATCGCCGCATCGCGCCCGCGCATCTCGCGCAACTGCGCGCGGGTGGCGTGCACGATGTCGGTCTGGTCGCCGTCGCGACCGCGCACGATGACCGCACCCGACAGCGTCGCCGTCTCGGGCAGCAGCCCCAACAGGGTGTTGGCGGTGACGGTCTTGCCCGAGCCCGACTCGCCGACGATCGCGAGCACCTCTCCGGCGTGGGCCTCGAGCGAGATCCCGTTGATCGCGGCGACCGGCGCGCCATCGGTGGCGAAGGCGACGCGCAGGTCGTCGATCCGGGCGACGGGGGCGGTGGTGCCGGTCATGAGGGGCTCCCATCGGAGGGGGCGGATGCCGGGGACCCGGCGGGGGACGCGGTCGCCGAGGCCTCGGCGGGAGACGTCGACGGATCGACCGCGGTGACGGGAGCGGGAGCGCGACCCGCGCGGCGGCGCGTGCGCAGACGCGGGTCGCTCAGGTCGTTGAGGCTCTCGCCGACGAGGGTGATGCCGAGCACGGCGAGCACGATCGCGACCCCGGGCGGGATCGCCGTCCACCAGATGCCGCTCGTCACGTCGCTCACCGAGCGGTTGAGGTCGTAGCCCCACTCGGCGGCGGCGGTGGCCTCGATGCCGAAGCCGAGGAAGCCGAGGCCCGCCAGGGTGAGCAGCGCCTCGGAGGCGTTCAGCGTGACCACGACCGGCAGCGAGCGCGTCGAGTTGCGCAGCACGTGACGCAGCAGGATGCGCGCCGTGGGCACCCCGATCACGCGCGCCGACTCGACGAAGGGCTCGGCCTTCACGCGCACCACCTCGGCGCGGATCACGCGGAAGTACTGCGGCACGAACACCACGGTGATCGAGATGGCGGTGGCCAGGATGCCACCCCACAGGGTCGACTGTCCCTTCGTGATCGCGATCGACATGACGATGGCGAGCAGCAGCGAGGGGAACGCGTAGATCGCGTCGCACAGCACCACGAGGATCCGGTCGAGCCAGCCGCCGAAGTAGCCGCCGACGAGACCCAGGAAGATGCCGAGGAAGATCGAGAACGCGATCGCGCAGAGGATCACGAGCAGCGCGGTCTGCGCTCCCCAGATCACGCGCGAGAGGACGTCGTACCCGCCGACGGTCGTGCCGAGCAGGTTCATCGCGCTGGGCGCCTGCTGGGTGCCGAACTTCACACCGTCGGCCTCTTGCTGCGCGAACCCGTAGGGCGCGAGAAGAGGGGCGAACAGAGCCGTCAGCAGGAACACCGTGGTGATCACGAGGCCGAGCACCAGCATGGTGCGCTGCAGGCCGACGCTGCGGCGCAGGTGCGAGATCACCGGCAGGCGGTCGCGAAGCGGCACCTTGCGCACCGTCACGCTGTCGTCGGAGAGGGCGGGGGTCGTGGCATCCGACATGTCAGTACCTCACTCGCGGGTCGATGATCGCCGCGATGACGTCGACCAGGAAGTTGGTGAAGGCGACCAGCACGGCGATGATCACGACGATGCCCTGCACCGCCACGAAGTCACGGGCCTTGAGGTACTCGCTGAGCATGAAGCCGAGGCCCTTCCACTCGAACGTCGTCTCGGTCAGCACCGCACCCGACAGCAGCAGGGCGATCTGCAGGCCGATCACGGTGATGATCGGGATCAGCGCGGGGCGATACGCGTGCTTGGTGACCAGGCGGTACTCCCCCACGCCGCGCGAGCGCGCCGAGGTGACGTACTGGGCGCCGAGGGTGCCGATGACGTTCGTGCGCACCAGACGCAGAAAGATCCCCGCGGTCAGGATGCCGAGAGCCACCCCGGGCAGGATCGCGTGGATCAGGACGTCACCCGCGGCCGCCCCGTCGCCCAGGCGGATCGCATCGAGCAGGTAGATGCCGGTGGGGTTCTCGATCGAGGCGAACTTCAACTCGGTGCGGGTGCTCGCGCGCCCGGCGACCGGCAGGACGCTCAGCCACACCGAGAAGACGAGCTTGAGCAGCAGGCCGACGAAGAAGATGGGCGTCGCGTAGCCGAGGATCGCCCCGATGCGCAGGGTCGCGTCGGGCCAGCGGTCGCGCTTGTACGCGGCGATCAGGCCGAACGGGATGCCGATGAGCAGCGCGACGAAGAGCGCGTAGATCGCGAGCTCGAGGGTGGCGGAGCCGTACTGCAGCAGGATCTCGATCACCGGACGGTTGTCGGTGAGCGTCGTGCCGAAGTCACCGCGGAGGATGCCGCCGATGTACTCGAAGTACTGCACGATCAGCGGTCGGTCGTAACCCGCCTGGGCGATGCGCGCAGCGAGTTGGTCGGGGGGAAGGCGGCCGCCGAGGGCGGCGGTGATCGGGTCGCCCGTGATGCGCATGAGCACGAACACCACGGTGACGAGGATGAACACCGTCGGGATGATCAGGAGCAGACGGACCAGGATGTAACGCCACAGTCCTCCGCCCTTGGGAGAGACGGGTTTGGCGATGTCGGCAGCGTCGACGGCGGTGACCATACGGGAGAGACCTCACTCAACGGGGGAACGGCGCCTCATCGCTCCGCTCTCACCCAACGACCGAGGGTACGTGACCCCCGGTCGTCGGGTGAGCGGAATCGCGCGAGGCGCCGATTCGGTCTTACTTGTGCAGCGGTGCGTAGCGGAACTTGAACGACCCGTCGAGGACGGCGCCCTCGACGCTCGAGCCCACGATCGCGACCTGCTTGCCCTGGAGCAGCGGCAGCGTCGAGAGGTCGGCGGCCACCTTGTCCTGGATCTCGCCGATCTCCTGCTCACGCGTGGTCTTATCGGTCTGCGTCGCCTGGTCGACGAGCAGCTTCTGAACCTCGGCGTTGTCGTAGTGGTTCAGCAGGAAGTTGTCCTTCGCGAAGAACGGGGAGAGGTAGTTGTCGGCATCCGAGTAGTCGGGGAACCAGCCGAGCTGGTACGCGGGGTACGCGTCGGCCTTGCGGTCCTTGGTGTACTGCACCCACTCGGTCTGCGCGAGGTTGACCGTGAACAGGCCGTCCTTCTCGAGCTGCGCCTTGACGGCGGCGTACTCGTCACCCGACGAGGGGCCGTAGTGGTCGCCGTTGTACTGCAGGTTCAGCGTGACGGGGGTCGACAGACCGGCCGCCTCGAGGGTCGCCTTGGCCTTGGCGGCGTCGGGCTTGCCGCTGCCGTCGCCGTACATGTCCTTGAGTGCCTCGTTGGCACCCGCGAGACCCTGCGGCACGTAGGAGTACAGCGGCGAGTAGGTGTCCTTGTAGACGTCGGTCGCGATCGCCTGGCGGTCGACGAGGTCGGCCGCGGCCTGACGGATCGCGAGCGACTTGGCGGCGTCGGCATCGGGGGTCTTCGTGCCGTACGGCATGGTGTCGAAGTTGAAGACGATGTAGCGGATCTCGCCGCCGGGGCCGTCGACGACCTTGACCGCGTCGTCCTTCTGCAGGTCGGCGACGTCGGTCGCGCTCAGGCTGCGGTAGGCGACGTCGATCGCACCCGACTGCACGTCGAGCTTGAGGTTCGACGAGTCGGCGTAGTACTTGGTCGAGATGCCGCCGTTGGCCGCCTTGGGGAGCGACCCCATGTAGTCGGCGTACGGCTTGTACGAGATGAGCTCGTTCGGCTTGTACGAGTCGATCGTGTACTGACCGGCGAAGGCCTTGCCCTCGACGATCGCGTCGTCCGAGGTGACGGCGGTGGCCGAGAAGACTTCTTCGTCGACGATCGGGGCGGCGGGGCTCGAGAGGATCTGCGGCCAGACCTGGTCGTTGCCGTTCTTCAGCGTGAAGACGACCGTCGTGTCGTCGGGAGCGGCGACGCTGTCGAGGTTGCCCAGCAGCGACGCGGGGCCGTTCGGGTCGTTGATCGCGACCTGGCGGTCGAACGAGAACTTCACGTCGGAGGACGTAAGGTCGTGGCCGTTCGCGAACTTCAGGCCCGACTTGAGCTTCACCGTGTACTCGGTCGGCGAGGTGAACTCGGCCGACTCGGCGATGTCGGGGGTGACCTCGGACGTGCCGTACTGGCTGTTCATGAGGAAGGGGTAGATCTGCGTCATGACAGCGAACGAACCGTTGTCGTACGAGCCGGCCGGGTCGATCGAGGTGATCTTGTCGGTGGTGCCGATGACGAGGGGGTCGGTCGAGCCGCCGTCGGAGGCGCCGCCTCCGGTGGTGGTCGTGCAACCTGCCAGAACAAGGGCCGAGGCGCCGAAGGCGCCGATGACGAGGCCGAGACGGCCCCGCCCACTGATGTGCAGTGTCATGAAGTACCTCTGCTGTGAAGTGTCGATTGCGACAGACGCCGCAGTCCTTCGGACATCTTGGTCTTCAGCAGCCCGCACACCAACTCTTTGCCCGTCTTTTTTACGATAACGAAACCTCGAATATCTTCCGGTGTGCGTATTTCGGGTTCGGACATGTTCCGGGCGGGAGCGCTCCCAGGGCAATTCAGGGCAAGCGCCCCGCGAGCGCCGGTGCGATCGCACCCAGGGCCTCGACGGCCGCCTCCCGGGCCGTGGGAGACTCGCCGAGCGCCCAGGACTCGACGGCCATCGTCAAGGACGCGATCGTCGCCGCGGCCAACCCGCGCACGGCGAGGGGCCCCAGCTCGGGACGCTCGCGCCGGAACAGCTCGACGAGGTCGTCCTGCGCCTGACGCCCGGCGGCGAGCCACGACGCGCGCAACGCCGGCGTCTGCACGATGATGCGGGTCAGTCTGCGGCGCATCTCGGGCTCCACGGCGGTCGACTCCGCGAACCCCTCGACCACGGCCGCGAGCAGCGGCCCCGGCAGATGAGCGGCGAGGTGTCGGATGAACGTCGCGGGGCCATCGGCCAGTTCGCCCACCAGCGTGCCGTCCTTGCTCGGGCAGTGCCGGTAGAACGTGCGCATCGAGATCCCCGCGCGGTCGGCGATCTGCTCCACGGTCGTCTGCTCGTAGCCCTGCGCCTCGAAGAGGTCTGCCGCAGCGGCCTCGATGAGGGCCATCGTCTCGATGCGGCGCCGCTCACGCAGCGTCGGTGCGGGCGGAAGACGGCTTTCGGACATGGGCCAAGTATGCCGCCTCTCTAGTGACACACATATGCGTAGTGGCAGACTGTGCCACACAGCGCATCGCTCAGCTTCAAAGGAGAACAACATGTCCGAAATTTCGTTCGCAGGCAGAGTGGCCATCGTCACCGGTGCCGGCGGAGGACTGGGGAAAGCCCACGCGCTCGAACTCGCTCGACGAGGGGCCAAGGTGGTCATCAACGACCTCGGCGGAGACATCTCCGGCGCGAACGGCGGCACCGCGATGGCCGACGACGTGGTCGCCGAGATCCAGGCCGCCGGCGGTGAGGCCGTCGCGAACTACGACTCGGTTGCCACGCCCGAGGGGGGAAGAGGAATCGTCGAGACCGCGCTCGACGCCTTCGGCCGCGTCGACATCCTCGTCAACAACGCCGGCAACATCCGAAACGCTCCTTTCACGGACCTCTCGCCCGAGTCCGTCGAGTCACTGCTCGCCGTGCACGTCAAGGGCGCGTTCCACGTCACTCAACCGGCGTTCGAGGTCATGCGGGACAACGGCTACGGCCGCATCGTCTTCACGTCCTCGGCGGCCGGACTCTTCGGCTCCATTCAGCAGGCGAACTACGCCGCCGCCAAGGGGGCCGTCTTCGGCCTCGCGAATGTCGTCGCCCTCGAAGGAAAGCCGCACGGCATCCTGGTCAACACGATCCTCCCCGCCGCGAACAGTCGCATGCAGGCCGACATGAATGCGGAGCAGTTCGTCGGAATGCCGACTACCCCCGCACACGGCGAGCCCGAGATGATCACCGCGATGGTCGCGTACCTCGCCAGCGAACAGAACACCGCGACCCGCGAGCTGTACTCGATCGCGCGGGGACGCTACGCCCGCGTCTTCATGGGCGTCGCACCCGGGTGGCACGTCGCTCACGACGAGCCGGTCGCCACCGCCGACGACGTCGCCGCCCACATCGAACGTATCCGCGACCTCGAGGGCTACGCGGTCCCCGAGTCGATGGTCGCCGAGTTCGCGCTCGTCCCGTGACGGCGGCATCGGAGGGCACGACGCCCCGCTCCTACGTCGTCACCGGGGCAGGATCCGGAATCGGCGCGGCCACCGCCGCCCTTCTGCGCTCGCGCGGGCATCGCGTGATCGGGATCGACCTGCGCGGCAGTGACATCGATGCCGACCTGTCGACCGGGGAGGGCCGCCGGTCCGTCGCCGACGCGGTTCGCGGGGCGGTCGGCGACACCGTCGACGCCGTCATCGCCGTCGCGGGCGTGGCCCTGCCCACGTCTCTCACGGTGCGGGTCAACTACTTCGGCGCGATCGCGACTCTCGAGGAGCTCCTTCCGCTCCTGCGGAACTCGCCCGCACCCCGCGCCGTCGTGGTCGCCTCGTTCTCGGCCCTTCAGCAGAACGACGCGGAACTCGTCGATCTGCTCCGTGCGGGCGACGAGGATGCCGCGGTCGCCCGCGCCGACGAGCTCGTCGGTGAGAACCAGGGCGATCTCATCTACCCGTCGACGAAACGCGCGATCGCGGAGTGGGTGCGCGAACGGGCCGTGACGCCCGAGTGGGCGGCATCCGGAATCCCGCTCAACGCGGTCGGACCCGGCATCATCCTGACGCCCATGACCGAGCCTCTGCTCGCCACGGCCGAGGGACGCGACGCGCTCATGCAGGTCGTGCCGATGCCGCTGGCCGGACCGGCCCGACCCGAGGCGATCGCCGAGGTGCTGGCCTGGCTCTCCGACGCCCCCAACGCCCACATCACGGGTCAGGTGGTGTTCATCGACGGCGGCGCCGACGCCGTGATCCGCGGACCTCGCGTCTTCGATTGACCGTGCGGGTGGGCGTCGCTCCGGGCGTCCACCCGCACCTCTGTGCGCCGGCCATCACGCAGCTCGCGGTCAGCGGGGGAGTGACGGCGAACCCAGGGCCCGCAGCTCCTCCGCCGCCTCGGCGCCCGTGCGCAGACCCACGCGCGGCGCGACCTCGGTCGCCAGCAGCTCGATCGAGCGCAGGGTGATCTCGTGCGCAGGATCGACGGAGTGCACCTGGAACGCGACGTCGGTGGCCAGCGCGAGGGTCTCATCGGCGGTCAGGGAGGCGGTGACCTGTTCGACGGTTCCGAGGTGCGTGTCGGTCTGACGCGCGAGGTCGCGCAGGTCACCGTCCGCATTCCGCCTGAGGAATGTACGCATCAGGCGTCGCACACCGGGCTCGGCCGCGCTCCACGTGGCGTCGAGGTTCTCGGCATCCACCACCACCGCCGTCCGCGAGGCGAGGATGCGCGGCGTCACGCCCGCGGGCAGAGCGGCGAGATAGGCCTCGACGATCGGAACCTGCACCGCGTGCAGCGGCACGCCCTCCTCGCGCGGCTGGGTGCGCGAGAGCAGCAGCCCGTCGCCGTCGGCGCCCGCCCTGCGGCCGCCCTCGACCGAGAAGGTCGCCTGCCACAGGCGCCCGCCCAGGTGTGGCGCAGCGGGATCCAGGCGCGAATCGGTGCCGCGGATGCCGCGCCCGGCGAAGGCGTCGCGCAGGACCTCCAGGTGCGCGGCCTGGATTTGGCGTCGGTCATCCGAGGAGCGCTCGAACGCGACGAACGAGCCCGGCGTCCCGCCCGTTCCGATCCCCAGCTGCACCCGGCCGTCGCTGAGCGCATCGACGACGGCCGCATCCTCGGCGACGCGTATCGGATCGTCGAGGGGCAGGGTCACGATCCCGGTTCCGAGGGCGATCCGCTCGGTCTGCACCGCCGCTGCCGCCAGGAACGCGAAGGGCGACGGCAGCCCACCCTCGTCGCGGTCGAAGTGGTGTTGGGCCACCCAGAGCGACGCGAAGCCGTGCCGCTCGGCGGCGCGTACCTGCGCGAGCGCCCGGTGGTATCGCTCGCCGTCGGTGCCGGCATCCAGGAGTCTCGTGAAGAAACCGAGTCGTGCGCCGCTCATGTCGAAGCCTCACCGTCCTATGCCCGTCAAGGAATGTCCCTCCAGGCTAAGACGGATCCGCGGGCTCGCGGCCGTCGTCAGCGCATCGCGACCTCGATCGGGTCGCCCGTGCGCTCGAGGTCGGCCTCGATCTCGCGCACGATCGGGATCACCGTCTCGCCGAAAGTCTCGAGCTCCTCCTGGAAGTGCAGGAAGCCGAGCAAGAAGAGGTCGACCCCGCGCTTCTTGTACTCGATGATGCGCTCGGCGATCTGCTGCGCATCTCCGAACAGCTGGGTGCGGAACCCGTCGTTGTACTGCACGAGGTCCTCGAGCGAAGAATCCGCCCACATGCCCTTCTTGTCGGCCGTGGAATTGCCCGCCTCCTGCACGCTCTTGCGGAAACCCTCGACGGCGCCCGAGTCCGCGCGGGCGATGATCTCGCGCAACTGCGCCTCGGCCTCGGCGCGACTGTCGCGCTGGATGACGAAGCCGTTCAATCCGAAGCGCGTGCGTCGACCGTGTTCGGCCGCGACGCGGGTGACGTCGTCGTATTGCTCGGTGAAACCGTCGAAGTCCTTGCCGTTCGAGAAGTACCAGTCCGAGAACGCGCCGCCGTTGAAGCGCGCTGCCGTGGAGTTGCCGCCCTGGAAGATATCGGGGTGCGCCCGCCCCGGCACCTCGAACGGGAACGGGCGCAGCGTGAAGTCGGTGATGTCGTAGTACCTGCCGTGGAACGAGAACTTTTCCTGCGTCCACAGACCGCGCAGCACCTGGATGAACTCGGCCGCGCGCTCGTAGCGCTCGTCGTGCTCGAGCCACTCCAGGCCCAAGTCCGTGTACTCGTCCTTGAACCACCCGCTGACGACGTTGACCGCCGCACGCCCGTGGGAGAACTGATCGGCCGTGTTGATGAACTTCGCCAGGACGGCCGGATGCCAGATGCCGGGGTGGATGGCGGCGATGACCTTGAGCTTCTCGGTGGCCAGCAGCAGAGCCAGGCTGATCGAGGTGGACTCGTGCTGCTGCGCGGCGCCATAGCTGGAGGCGTACCGCACCTGGCTCAGGGCGTACTCGAACCCGACCCGCTCGGCCGTGCGAGCCAGCTTCACATTGTAGTCGTAGTCCCACTCGGTGCGCTGTTCGATCGAACTGATCACGAGCCCGCCGCTGACGTTCGGCACCCAGTAGGCGAACTTCAGCGGCTCGTGGGTGGGGGTGGAATCGGTCATGGGGTTCTCCTCGCGGATCGGAACCCGGCCAATTTCGCACCGCTTCGGTCAACGGTCAACGACATGTGACGGACCGTTTCGCCCCGTGACGCCGGGCGACGCCCACCGGGTGAGGATGGAGCCATGACCTCCCCCCAGCGCGTGCGTTTCGGCTACTGGACCCCCATCTTCGGCGGGTGGCTGCGCAACGTCGACGACGAGCAGACGCCCGTGTCGTTCGCCCACATCGCCGAGATCGCGCGGGCCGCGGAAGAGGGCGGATTCGATCTGACGCTCATCCCGGAGCTGAACCTCAACGACATCAAGGGCGTCGAGGCGCCGTCGCTCGACGCCTGGGCGGTGACCGCGGGACTCGCCGCCGTGACCTCGAAGCTGGAGCTGCTCGCGGCCGTGCGCCCGGGCTTCCACAACCCGTTCCACACCGCCAAGCAGGCGGCGACCATCGACGAGATCAGCGGGGGGCGCTTCACCCTGAACGTCGTGTCGGCGTGGTGGGCCGAAGAGGCCAAGCAGTACGACGGCCTCTTCAGCGCCCACGACGACCGCTACGCCCGCACGATCGAGTGGGTCGAGGTGCTGCGCGGCCTATGGTCCGAGACGCCGTTCGCGTACGAGGGGGAGTACTACCGCACCGAGGGGACGTACCTCGAGCCGAAGCCGCAGGTGCGGCCGCGCCTGTACGCGGGCGGCGAGAGCGAGGCGGGACGCAACGCGATCACGCGCTTCGCCGACGCGTATCTGACGCACGGCGGCACCCTCGAGGAGCTCGAGACGAAGGTCGCCGACATGCGCCGGCGCCGGGCCGAGGCCGGGGCCACGCCGTTCGAGGCGTTCGGAATGGCGGCCTATGCCGTCGTGCGCGACACCGACGACGAGGCGCAGGCCGAGATCGACCGCATCACGGATGTGCGCGGGGGAGCGGCCTACGGCTCGTACCAGGACTTCGTCAGCAAGTCGAAGCTCGACACCCAGGTCGACCTCAAGGAGTACTCGGTCTCGAACCGCGGCCTGCGGCCCAATCTCGTCGGAACCCCTGACCAGGTGGCGGAACGTATCGTCGCCTTCGCGAACGTCGGCGTCTCGACCCTGCTGCTGCAGTTCTCGCCGCACCTGCCCGAGCTGCAGCGCTTCGCCGCCGAGGTGATCCCGCGCGTCCGGCGCCTGGAGGCGCAGCGCGACGCCTGATCGCGCGCCGCGCCGCGGGGACTCACCCCGCGCGCGGATGCTAGGGCGCCGCGCGCAGGGCCTGATCGAGGTCGGCGATGAGGTCCTCGGCGTCTTCGAGGCCGATCGACAACCGGATGAGGCCATCGCCGATGCCGAGGCGATCGCGCGTCTCTTGCGTGAAGCCGAGGTGCGTCGTGGTCGCGGGGTGCAGGGCCATCGATCGGGTGTCGCCGATGTTGGTCATGCGGCTGAACAAGCGCAGGGCGTCGAAGAACCGCTCGGCTGCGGGACGGCCGCCGCGCACGGTGAACGAGAACACCGAGCCCGAGAGACCGCCGTAATCGCGCACCGCGAGCGCGTGCTGCGGGTGCGAGGGCAGGCCCGCGTAGTCGACGCTCTCGACGGCGGCGTGCTCCTCCAGCCACTCGGCGACCGTGCGGGCACTCGCAAGGTGTTGGCGCATGCGCACCGACAGGGTCTCCATGCCCTGCTGCAGCAAGAAGCCGTTGAGCGGCGAGAGCGCCGGTCCGGTGTCGTTCGCGATGCCGAACCGCAGCGACAGCTCGAACGCGCGCGGTCCGAACGCCTCGACGAACGAGGCGTGCCCGGCGATCGCGGTGTCGGTGAGGGAGGGATAGGACCGAGCGGATGCCACCCAGTCGAACGTCCCACCGTCGACTACGGCACCCGCGAGGTTCGCACCGTGTCCCGAGAGGAACTTCGTCGCCGAGTGCACCACGATGTCGGCTCCGTGCTCGATCGGGCGGATGAGGAACGGCGTTGCGATCGTATTGTCGACAACCAGAGGGATGCCGTGCCGCTTCGCCACGCGCGCGACGGCGTCGATGTCGACGACGTCGTTCTTGGGGTTCGGGAGCGTCTCGGTGAAGATCGCCTTCGTCTCGGGGCGGATCAGCGCGTCCCATTCGGCGTCGTCCGCGGGGTCCCAGACGTACTCGACGGTCACGCCCATGCGCGCGAAGGTGCGGTCGAAGAGCACGCGCGTTCCGCTGTAGATGCTCGCGGTCGAGACGATGTGCTCGCCACTACCGGCGAGACCGAGCAGGGCGATCGTGATCGCCGCCTGGCCTGAGCCGACGACGATCGCGCCCGAACCGCCTTCGAGCGACGCCAGCCGCGCTTCGGCCACCTGGTTGGTGGGGTTGGCGTTGCGTGAATAGAGGTGGCCGAGATCGGCTCCCGCGAACCGGTCGGTCGCCTCTTGGAAAGAGTCGAACCGGTAGGCGGCCGACAGGTGCACCGGTGTGATGCGCGAGCCGTGCGTCAGATCTTCGACCTCGCCCGCGTGCACCTGGCGCGTGGCGAAGCCGAAGCCCTGCCAATCGGAGTGGGGGGGAGCGGCCTCAGCCACGGAGACCGACCGCTTCTTGCGGCAGCAGCGAGCCGAGCCAGCGAGCGATCTCGCGCGGCCCGGAGCGCGGCGCGGTCGCCTCGACGTCGGGGTTGTAGTTCGTGTTGGTGTTGACGTCGTAGGTGACGGTCCGGCCGTCGCGCGTCTCGATGAACTCGATTCCCGCGATGCCCACGCCCTCTGCCGCGAGGAAGGCGAGGTAGCGGTCGATGAGCGCCGGATCGACGTCGTCGCGACGACGGAACAGCGGCTCGGGCTCGACGCCGTCGGCGCCCGGGACCGCGCAGGCCTCGGCGGGGCAGAGCTCGAAGCTGCCCGCGCTCGTGTCGACGCGCACCGCGTAGACGAAGTCACCGGCGACGAACTCGGCGCGCGTGATGAACGGCGCCTGCGCGACCAGCAGCTCCTGCAGGAGGGTGATGCCGTCGGGGGAGGCCTCGAAGTCCACGCTCGCCACCCACGACGAGAATTCGTCGACGGAGTCCCAGCGACGCACGCCGAGGCCCTTTCCGCCCTGGTTGTGCTTGCTGATGAAGGGCGCCCCGAACTCCCGCGCCTTGGCGACGAGATCGTCGGTGCCAAAGACGGCCACCGTGCGCGGAACGTCGATCCCCGCGTGACGCAGCGCGGCATGCTGCGCCACCTTGCTGACCTCGAGCTCGAGAACGTCGGCACCGTTGATGACCGTTCGTCCCCACGACGCCAACCATCGCAGCACGGCCCGACCGAACTCCTTGCTGTGCGCGTGGTCACGTGTGTGCGCCGATGCGCTCAACCGCGACCAGAACACTCCCTCGGGAGGCTCGACCGCGAGATCGATCGACCCGTCCGTGAGCAGCCACTCCTCGAACGGCACGCCCTCCGCCTCGAACGCCGCCGCGAACGGCGGAATCCACTGGGGGTTTTCGTGGATGACATAGACCTTGCCCGACATGCCGCCAGGCTAACCCGCCCCTCCGACATCACGCCCGCCCCGCGTCACGCGGCGACACCGGGTCATGGCATCCCTAGGCTCGATTCCCGGAAAGGGATGCCATGACCTCCGACTACATCGACGCCAACCGCGCCAACTGGAACGAGCGCGCGACGCTGCACGCCGCCCGGGACGGATCGGGATACGGAATCGCGCGCTACATCGACGACGCCGACGCGCTCTCGGACGTGGTGCGCTTCGACCGGCCGCTGCTGGGCGACATCGCAGGCAAGCGCACCGCGCACCTGCAGTGCCACATCGGCACCGACACCCTGTCTCTGGCCCGTCTCGGCGCGACGGTGACCGGTCTGGACTTCTCCGAGAACGCCGTCGCCGAAGCCCGCCGCCTCGCTGCCGACGCGGGCGTCGACGTCGAGTTCGTCCAGGCAGATGTTCGGGACGCCGCTGACGTCCTGCCCCGCGGAACCTTCGACCTCGTCTACACCGGCATCGGCGCCCTGTGCTGGCTGCCGTCGATCTCGGAGTGGGCCGGCGTCGTGGCCGAGCTGCTCGCACCGGGAGGGACTCTGCACATCCGCGAGGGGCATCCCGTCCTGTGGGCGATGAATGAGGATCTGCCGGGCTTGTCCCTGGCATTTCCGTACTTCGAGCAGACCACCCCGTTGGAGTGGGACGACGACAGCACGTACGTCGAGGTGGCCGCGCCCCTGAAATCGACGCGGACGTACGAATGGAACCACGGTCTCGGCGAGATCGTCACGGCCCTGATCGAGCGCGGTCTGCGCCTCGACACGCTGGTCGAGCACGACAGCGTGCCGTGGGAAGCGCTGCCCGGCCGCATGACGCTTCGCGGTAACGGCGAATACGCGCTGACCGAGCAGCCGTCTGTCGTGCCGCTCAGCTACACGATCAGGGCGACGAAGGTGGCGTAACGGATCCACCCATGACTAACGTCACCTCTGAATGGTGACAGCCGTCCGATGTGCGGCGAGCGCACCGAGGCCAGCATGAACACATGACCTCCTCCACCCCCACCCCCGCCGCGATCGACGCGCGGGGCGTCGTCAAGAGCTTCGGCTCCGTCCACGCCGTCCGCGGCGTCGACCTCACCGTCCGACCGGGCGAGATCGTGGCCTTCCTCGGCCCGAACGGCGCGGGCAAGACCACCACGATCGACATGATCCTCGGCCTCACGAACCCCGACGCCGGCAGCATCGAGGTGTTCGGCCACAGCGCGCGCGGAGCCGTCGCCCGCGGCCTCGTCTCGGCGGTGCTCCAGTCGGGCGGTCTGCTGAAAGACCTGACCGTGCGCGAAACGGTGGAGCTGACGGCGAGCCTGTTCGCCGAGAAGCGCCCCGTCGACGAGGCCCTCGAGCGTGCCGGCATCCTGAACCTCGCCCGCCGCAAGGTGGGCCTGTGCTCGGGCGGCGAGCAGCAGCGATTGCGTTTCGCGATGGCGCTCGTGAGCGACCCGGCGCTGCTGATCCTCGACGAGCCCACCACCGGCATGGACGTCGAGGCACGCCGGTCGTTCTGGAACGCGATCCGGGCGGATGCCGCGCGCGGACGCACCGTGATGTTCGCCACGCACTACCTCGACGAGGCCGACGAGTACGCCGACCGCATCGTGCTGATGCGCGGCGGGCAGATCGTGGCTGACGGCAGTACCACCGAGATCAAGAACCTCGTCTCGGGGCGGATCGTCCAGATGACGCTTCCGGATGCCGACCTCACGGCCCTCGCGTCCGTGCCGGGGGTCGACTCGGTCGAGGCCGCCGGCGAGCGCATCACCGTGCACACGCGGGATTCCGACGCTCTCGCGCGTCACCTGCTCACCTCCACCTCGGCGCGGGATCTCGAGATCACCGCCCAGAACCTCGAGAGCGTGTTCCTGACGCTCACCGCCGAGCCCTCGGCATCCGACCTCGTCTCGACAGGAGCACTCCGATGACCGCCATCGCCCTCGACCGCCCGCTGCCCGCCATGGGCGGGTTCACACTGACCTATCTGCGCATCGAATTGGTGCGAAAGCTGCGCAATCCGCGCAGCATCCTGTTCACCGTCGCGTTCCCCGTGCTGATGTTCTTCATCGTCGGATTTCAGACGCTCGACGTGCCGCTGACGGATACTCCCTTGGCGTCCGGGGGAGTGTCGGTGGCCGCGTACATCATGGTCTCGATGGCGATGTACGGAACCATGATGTCGGCGACCCAGACCGGGGCATCGGTCGCGGTCGAGCGCGCACAGGGCTGGTCGCGGCAGCTGCGGCTCACCCCTCTCAACCCCATCTCGAACGTCGTCGTCAAGATGCTCGCGGGCATGATGTTCGGCCTGATCGCGGTCATCGCGACCTACGCGGTGGCTGCCGGCGCGGGCGTGCAGCTCGCCCCGGTGCAGTGGATCGTCACGGGTCTTTCGGCCTGGGTGCTCGCCGGAGCCGTCTTCACCACCCTCGGCCTGATGGTCGGGTACATGGTGCCGGGCGAGAACGCGGCGCAGATCACGAGCCTCGCGGTGGTGCTGCTGTCGTTCCTCGGCGGGCTATTCTTCCCCCTGTCGTCGATGCCCGACTTCCTGCAGGTGATCGGCAAGCTGACGCCGGTCTATGGCATCGGTGAGCTCGCCCGCTCGCCCCTCACCGGCGACGGATTCGACCTCGGCGCCCTCGTCAACGCGGTGGTCTGGCTCGCGGTGTTCGTGGCCGGCACCGTGTACTTCTTCCGTCGCGACACGCGTCGCGGCTGACACGCCTAGGGTGAACGACGTGAGCACGACGACCGGCCCGGAGCGCACCCGCGTTCCGGGCCGCCGTCCGTTCCGCCGCGGCTGGTTCATCGGGGCGTCGATTTCGCTGATCTGGACCTTCCCGGTCCTCGTCGAATTGTGGGAGGGTCCGAGCGTCGCGGGTCACCTCGTGGGCACAGGGATCGTGGTCGCGTTCGCCGCCGTGTTCATGGGGACGGTTCCCTGGGCCCGCGTCACCGCGTCGCGCCTGCGCCGGCTCGCGCCGACGCTAGTGCTGTTCGCACTCACGCTGACGCTATTGCCCTGGCTCGGCACCGACATCCGCTGGATGTGGACCTTCGTCGGCGTCGCGTTCGCCGTCTCGGCCATGGGCCGCAGAACCACCTGGCTCTTCGTCCCCGCCCTCAGCGCCCTGTCGTTCGTCGTCGGCGAGGCGATGGGGGCCGACGCGTTCTCGAACGTCGTGAACTCGGCGATCATCCTCTCGATCTCGATCATGATGTTCAGCTTCGTCGAGAACATCTCGACCCTCGAACGCCTGCGCGCCGCTCACGAGCAGATCGCCGAACTCGCCGCCGAACGCGAGCGCGGCCGCGTCGCTCGCGACGTGCACGACATCCTCGGACACTCGCTCACGGTGATCACCGTGAAGGCCGAGTTGGCGGGACGACTGATGGATGCCGGCTCCCCGGCCGCCCGCGACGAGATCGCCCAGATCGAGGGTCTCTCCCGCGGAGCCCTGGCCGACGTGCGCGCGACCGTGCACGGCTACCGTGGCGTGAGCATCAGCGGCGAGCTCGCCGCAGCCCGCGCCGCGCTCGAGAGCGCCGGTGTCTCGGCCGACCTCCCCGGCTCCACCGATCAGGTGCCCGCAGACCGCCGCGAGCTCGCGGGATGGGTCGTGCGGGAGGCCGTCACCAACGTGGTGCGCCACTCGGGCGCGAGCGCCTGCCGCGTGCGACTCGACAACCGCTCGATCGAGGTCGCCGACGACGGTTGCGGCCCGGCGTCCACGGCATCCACCGGCTCAGGACTCACGGGACTCCGCGAACGCGTCGAGACCTCGGGAGCACGGTTGACCATCGGTCGCAGCGACCTCGGCGGATTCAAAGTGAAGGTGGCGTGGTGATCCGACTGCTCATCGCCGACGATCAGGCCCTCGTTCGCGGCGCCCTCGCCGCCCTGCTCGGACTCGAGGCCGACATCGAAGTCGTCGCGCAGGTCGGACGCGGAGACGAGGTGGTCGAGGCGGCGCGCACGTCGGGGGCCACGGTCGCCCTGCTCGACATCGAGATGCCCGGGATCGACGGGATCGCCGCCGCCGCGCAGCTGCGTGCGGAGGTTCCCGGATGCCGTGCCCTCATCGTCACGACCTTCGGACGCCCCGGCTACCTGGCGCGGGCGATGCAGGCCGGCGCCTCGGGCTTCGTGGTGAAGGACACGCCCGCGGCCGAGCTGGCCGACGCGGTGCGGCGGGTCTCCCAGGGACTGCGCGTGGTCGACCCCGCTCTCGCAGCCGAGTCGTTGGCGCAGGGCGACTCGCCCCTGACCGAGCGCGAGACCGACGTGCTCGCCGCTGCCCGCGACGGCGGCTCGATCGCCGACATCGCGCGCACCGTCCACCTCTCGGAGGGCACCGTGAAGAATCACCTCTCGAGCGCGATCGGCAAGACCGGCGGGCGGAATCGTGCGGATGCCGTGCGGGTGGCCGTCGAGCGCGGGTGGCTCTAGCGGTCAGCGGTCGGCGCCCACCCCGAACGCCTCCGCCTCCTCCTCCGTCAGCATCCGGGAGCGGATGAGGAAGCGCATGCCCGTCGGTCCCTCGACCGAGAAGCCCGCGCCACGACCGGGGACGACGTCGATCGTCAGGTGCGTGAACTTCCAGTACTCGAACTGCGACTCCGACATGTAGACCTCGATCGGGTCGTCGAGACCCGCATCGATGTCGCCGAGGTGCACGTCGCTAGGCCCCGTGATGAACATGCCCACCGGGTAACACATGGGGGAGCTGCCATCGCAGCACCCGCCGGACTGGTGGAACATCAGCGGCCCGTGCGTGGCCGTCAGCTCGCGCAGCAGCGCGGCCGCGGCATCCGTCACATCGACGCGAGAGAACTCGGCCATGTCCCGTTCCTTTCGAACGATGTCCCACTTTCGGTCGTCTGGGGAATGCTCAGACGACCATTTGTGGGACATGGCGAGGCGGCGCCGAGGCCCGAAAGGCCCCGGCGCCGCTGCGACTCAGAAGAAGCCCATCGCCCCGTCGGCGTACGACACGAGCAGGTTCTTCGTCTGCTGGTAGTGATCGAGCATCTTGAGGTGGTTCTCGCGACCGATGCCCGACTGCTTGTATCCGCCGAACGCCGCGTGCGCGGGGTACTGGTGGTACGTGTTCGTCCAGACGCGGCCCGCCTCGATCGCGCGACCGGCACGGTAGGCGGTGTCGCCACTGCGTGCCCAGACGCCCGCGCCCAAGCCGTAGAGCGTGTCGTTGGCGATCGAGATGGCGTCGTCGAAGTCGTCGAACGACGTAACCGACAGCACGGGGCCGAAGATCTCCTCCTGGAAGATGCGCATGTCGTTCGTGCCCTCGAACACGGTCGGGGCGACGTAGTAGCCGCCCGACAGGTCGCCGCCGAGGTCGACACGCTCACCGCCCGTGAGGAGCTTCGCGCCGCCCTGCGTGCCGATGTCGATGTACGACAGGATCTTCTCGAGCTGGTCGTTCGAGGCCTGCGCGCCGATCATCGTCTCGGGGTCGAGCGGGTTGCCCTGACGCACCTTCTTCACGCGCTCGAGGCCGTCGCCGAGGAACTGGTCGTAGATCGACCGCTGAATGAGCGAGCGCGACGGGCACGTGCAGACCTCGCCCTGGTTCAGCGCGAACATCGTGAAGCCCTCGAGCGCCTTGTCGTAGTACGCGTCGTCGTTGTGCAGGGCGACGTCCTCGAAGAAGACGTTGGGGCTCTTGCCACCGAGTTCGAGCGTCACCGGGATGAGGTTCTGCGAGGCGTACTGCATGATGAGGCGGCCGGTCGTGGTCTCGCCCGTGAAGGCGATCTTGCGGATCCGCTTGTGCTGCGCGAGCGGTGCACCCGCCTCGATGCCGAAGCCGTTGACGATGTTCACCACGCCCGCGGGGAGCAGGTCACCGATGATGTCGAACAGGAAGAGCAGCGACGCCGGCGTCTGCTCGGCCGGCTTGATCACGACGCAGTTGCCCGCGGCGAGGGCCGGAGCGAGCTTCCACGCGGCCATGAGGATCGGGAAGTTCCACGGGATGATCTGACCCACCACACCGAGCGGCTCGTTGAAGTGGTACGCCACGGTGTTCTCGTCGAGCTGGCTGAGCGAGCCCTCCTGCGCCCGCAGCACGCCCGCGAAGTAGCGGAAGTGATCGACCGTGAGGGGAATGTCGGCGGCGAGGGTCTCGCGCACCGGCTTGCCGTTCTCCCACGTCTCGGCGACGGCGATCTTCTCGAGGTTCTCTTCGATGCGGTCGGCGATCTTGTTCAGGATGACGCTGCGCTCGGCGGGAGTGGTCTTCTTCCACGACGCGAACGCCTTCCACCCGGCCTCGACCGCGCGGTCGATGTCGTGCGCGTCGCCGCGGGCGACCTCGCAGAACGGCTTGCCGGTGACGGGGGTGATGTTCTCGAAGTACTCCCCGGAGTGGGGTTCGACCCATTCGCCGCCGATGTAGTGCCCGTACCGCGAGCGGTACTCGGCGACGGCCCCGCGGGTTCCGGGGGCGGCGTAGACGCTGGATACGCCTTCTTCGACGATGGTCATGCGTGTCTCCTTCGACGGTCATGAGTCGCCGCGTCGGCTTCGGGCGGCGATGCGCCGACGGTACGCCGCAGGAGGTTGCATCGGGTTGCACGGGCGAGCGGGCGTGCGCTCAGGACGCGTTCGTTCGACGAGACCGCACCAGTTCGACGCGAAACGGGTGCGTCGTCGACGAACGAATGCGGCTTCGGCGCGGGCAGGACGGCCGGACAGAAAGACGGATGCCGCGACCCTCGGGCCACGGCATCCGTTCGAGCGAGCGCTGTCTACGCGTCGGCGTCGGCGAGCACCGAGCGCAGCGGGGGCACGTTGACCTCGTGCAGGTCGACGCCGTCGAGGCGCTCGATGCTCTGCACGCGCGGCGCGATCGCGCGGTCATCGGCGACGATCCAGCTGCCGACGAGCAGGAAGCGGTCGTTGCCCGCCGTGATCGGGCCGGTGAGGGCGAAGGTCTGGTGCGTCGGCGTGAGGAAGGTCACGCGCACGGGCGTTCCGTGGGGGAGGGTCGAGGGATCGACGACATCGGCCTCGAGCGCGGGCTGGGGAACCTCGATGCCGAGGTCGATGCGCTGGATCTCGGCGCTCGTGGCGAGGATGACGTCGCCCACGAGCGGCTGCCCGCCCACGCCGATGCGCACGGTGCCCTCGAGCGCGTACAGGCCGTAGCGCGGGGAGCGG
Organism: Microbacterium testaceum; assembly: GCF_029761935.1. Taxonomy (NCBI): domain Bacteria; kingdom Bacillati; phylum Actinomycetota; class Actinomycetes; order Micrococcales; family Microbacteriaceae; genus Microbacterium; species Microbacterium testaceum. The sequence goes on along the minus strand of NZ_CP121699.1, from coordinate 2,169,029 downwards.
ACGATGACGCGCGCGACGTCACCCGCCTTGACCTCGGCGAGGGCCTCGCGGATACGCCCCACGTCGCGACGGGCGCGTGCTGCCGAGAAGATGTCGAGCGCGTTTTCGTCCATATGTTCAGCGTAACGAGGGCCTCCGACATCGGGGACGCTCTCGGGAAATCCCCTGGTAGCGCCGGGCGAGCGCGGAGTGTCACCCCCGAGCGAGACGCTCCAATCGAGAAACCAGTCCCGCTCGCTTGGGGGAGCGGGCGGGAACCAGCTCGAGGCAGAGCCGCAGCACCTCTTCGTCATCGCGCGCGTCGGCTGTCTCGGCGTAGGCGAGCAGGACGTCGACCCCCGCCTCTTCGATGAGGGCCTCTCGCAGCGCCGAGCGCACCGATTCGCGCACCTCGACCACTCCCGGCGCCTCCGACTCCGGCAGCACCGGTCCGGCGTACGCGGCGAGCGCCACGCGATGCGCACCCCTGTCCAGCAGCGACAGCACGTGCTGGGCGTCGGTCTCGAGGCCCACGGGCAGTCGATAGGGGCGGGATGCCGGAACGAGACGCGGCGCCACCGGCACGAGCGCGCGCCGAAGCCGCACCATCTCGGGCCGCAGCGTCTCGACGGCGGCGTGGCCGTACACCGCCTCGCTCAGGGCCTCGGCCGACAACCCCTCCCGGTGCACGGCGAGCAGCAGAAGGATCTCGGCGTGCCGGGCGCTCAACTCGACCGACGCACCCCCGACCTCGAGCAGCGCACGATCCCGCCCGAGGATGCGCAGCAGAGCCCGCTCCGGCGCGGACCGCCGCGGGGGAGGAGCCTGCTGAGCACGGAGCCGCCCCACGAGGATCTCGCTCTCGATCGCCCGGGCCGTGGCATCCACCAACAACTGGGCTTGAGGGGTCACGGCCTCGGGCCCTCCGGTGACGTCGATCACGCCGAGCAGACGCCGCGTCTCGGGATCGTGCACGGGCGCCGCGGTGCAGGACCACGGCTGCACAAGGCGATTGAAGTGCTCGGCACCGCGGATCTGCACCGACCTGTCGAGAGTCAGCGCCGTTCCGGGAGCGGACGTGCCCACGGCATCCTCCGCCCAGTTCGCCCCCGCCACGAACCCCATGTCGCCGGTCAGGGCGCGGATGTGACGATCGCCTTCGACCCACAGCAGACGGCCCGCGGCGTCGCCGACCGCCACGACCACGCCCGATTCCTCCGCAGTTCCGGGCAGGAGCAGAGAACGCACCATGTCCATGACCCCGGCGAGCGGGTGAGCGCGGCGGTAGGCCTCCAACTCACCGCTGGGAAGGTCGAGCGGAGGAAGACCTTCGGGGCCGACGAGGGATGCCAAGGACCTCCGCCACGACTCCTGCACGAGCGGTCGCACGTCGTCGAGTCGGCGGTCGTCGTTGCCGGCGATGAGCTCCTCGTGAGCACGCGCGATCAACAGCCCCGAGGTCTCGGGGGAAACAGTCGGTCGCGACCATGGAGAGGGCACGGGACTCCCATCGGCGGTGACGGAGGTGGCTCCCAGTGTAGGTCGCGTGGTGCGCGTAGGGGAGGGCGGGCATCACTGGGGCGCACTCGGTGCACCGGGGCGGGCGTCGACCACCCCACTGCCCGAAACGTGCCCCGTTACGGCGCGACCTCCCATGACACGACGTGCGCGCGGTCCAGCGGCACCGGGCGCGAGGCAGCCCTTCGTCCCCTGGCGATGAGAACGGTTCCCGATCCCCTCGAAACGCCGTCAACCCCCGTTACCGCCCACGGCCGGCGAGCGCACGGTGGAAGGACCGACAGAAAGGAACGCCATGAAGGCTGTGCAGTACCGCGAGATCGGCAAAGGACCCGAGGTCGTCGAGATCGAGGAGCCCCACGCGGGCCCGGGCCAGGTGCGTCTGAAGGTGACCGCGGCGGGGCTGTGCCACTCCGACTGGTTCGTGATGGACCTCCCCGAAGACCAGTACACCTACGGCCTGCCGCTCACCCTCGGCCACGAGGGCGCGGGTGTCGTCGACGAACTCGGCGAGGGCGTCGAGGGTGTCGAGATCGGCGCGGCCTACGCGATCTACGGACCGTGGGGCTGCGGGCGCTGCCACGCGTGCGCCCACGGTGCCGAGAACTACTGCCCCTACGCGGCCGAGATGGGCATCACCCCTCCGGGCCTGGGCAGCCCGGGCGCCATGGCCGAATACGTGATCGTCGATGACCCGCGTCACCTCGCCCCGTTGGGCGACCTCGATCCCGTCGAGACGGTCTCGCTGACGGATGCCGGGCTCACCCCGTACCACGCGATCGTCTCGGCGAAAGAGAAGCTGTACCCCGGCGCGACGGCCGTCGTCATCGGCGTCGGCGGCCTCGGTCACGTCGGTGTGCAGATCCTCCGCGCGATCACCCAGGCCACCGTCATCGCCGTCGACCTCGGCGAAGACAAGCTGGCCCTCGCTCGCGAAGTCGGCGCCCACCACACGGTGAACTCCGACGAGCACGCGGCCGACCGCATCCGCGAGCTCACGAACGGACTCGGCGCCACGGCGGTCTTCGACTTCGTCGGCGTGCAGCCCACGATCGATCTCGCGCGCGCGGTCGCCGGGATGGACAGCTTCATCCACATCGTCGGCATCGGCGGAGGCATCATGCCGGCCGGGTTCTTCTCCACGCCGATGGGCGCCGCGGTGCGCGCTCCCTATTGGGGCACCCGCAGCGAGCTCATCGAGGTGCTCGACCTCGCGCGCAGCGGCGCGGTCGGCGTCCACGTCGAGCGCTACGGCTTCGACGGTGCCGTCGAGGCGTACGCGAAGCTGCACAAGGGGCAGGTGCGCGGCCGCGCCGTCGTCGTGCCCTGACGCGAACCTCGAGGGGGTGGCATCCGGAGCATGGATGCCACCCCCTCGGTGTTCCGAAATCACCCGGGTGTGCACTCCGCACTACTACGCAGTGCGTGGTACTGTCCGAGGCAGACAAGCGAAGGGGGCCGCGTGGATACGACGCAGCTGTTGAAGGGGGTGCTGGATGCCGCGGTGCTCGCGGTCGTGCAGCACGATGACGGGTACGGGTACGACATCGTGCGGCGCCTGCGCGAAGCGGGGCTCGGCGAGGTCGGCGACGCCTCGGTGTACGGAACGCTGCGGCGCCTGTACTCCGCGGGCGCGCTGTCGAGCTACGTCGTGCCATCGGAAGGCGGGCCGCACCGCAAGTACTACGCGATCAACCCGCAGGGGCGCGAGCTGCTCGACGCGCAACGCGCCAGCTGGACGCACTTCTCGTCCGCCATGACGAGCCTTCTCGACGACACCACTCCCACCCCGAAGCTGCGCACGATCGGAGACGCACGATGACCACCACGACCGTCCACGACGATATCCGCGCCTTCGCCGCCGCCGTCCGCTCTCATCTCGATGATCTCCCCGTCGACGAGGTCGATGACCTGCTCGACGGTCTCGAAGCGGATCTGTCGGATCAGGCCGCGGAGGCCGGAGAGCACTTCGAGACCCCGGACGCCGCCGCCTACGCCGCCGAACTCCGCTCCGCCGCGGGGCTCCCCGAGCGTGGTGCGCCTCGCACAGCCCGGAAACGCGAGCCGCTCTTGAAGCAGGTGGAGGACGGGTGGCGCGAGGTCGGCGAGGTCATTCAGAGAAACCCGGTCGGCGCCTGGATGCTGGACCTGTTCGGCGCGCTGCGTCCGGTCTGGTGGCTGGTTCGCGGCGCCACCTGGTACGTCTGCCTGTACCTGTTGGTCTGGATCGTCGTGCCGTCGAGTGTCTCCGGCGGCCTGCTCGGCGCCATCCTCGCCCTCGGCGGCAATGCGGTCGCGTGGGCGGTCCTCCTCGCCGCCGTCACCCTGAGCGTGCAGTGGGGCCGCGGGCGTTGGCTCCCGGGAAACGGCGTGCGGATTCTGCGGTCGTTCCTGACGATCGGCGCCGTACTCGCCCTTCCGATTCTCGCGGGCCTGTTCGCGCAGGGTGTGGGCCTCGCGCTGAACCGCGCCAACGCGGTTCCCGAGCCCTACGTAGTCTCGGGGCTCTCGGTCGACGGTTCGCGCATCCGCAACATCTTCGCGTTCGACGCCGAGGGCAACCCCATCCCCGTCGTTCAACTGTTCGACCAGGACGGCACTCCGCTCACCACGGTGGGACGTGACCAGGGGCCGCAGACGATCGACGGCTACTTCTACGGTGGCGGCGGTCCGGTGCCAGTGCCCTACCCGGTGCCCGGGGGTAACGACGCCTGGAACATCTTCCCGCTCAGAGAGTTGCCGGCGGGTTCTTGGATGACGCCGAACGATATCGCGAACGCGGAACCTACGGACTTCCCGTTCTCACGGGTGCAGTCGCTCCCCGAGGACGTCGTGAAATCGGCAACGAAAACCGACCAGACACCGCTCCCCACAGCCATGCCCCAGCCAAATGCTGATGGTCAGCTCGGGGCGGTCACGCCGTGACCGACCAGCCGCGCATCGTCAGTATCGACCTGACCCACCTCGTAATCGCCGCCCTCGCCCAAGCCCACGACGAGGAGGACTGAGGTCCGGAGTTTCGGGGCGCGGTTCGAGCGAGCGGTACGGCTCGAGCCGCGCCTCGACGCCGTCGCCCCTGTGCGTTCGTGGCCCCGGGGCCACGAACCACGCCCCGGGGCCACGAACGGCGCCCCGACGCGAGCGCCGGGGCGCACCTGCGCCGTTCACCCTGATACCGGGCACCACGGCCCGTCGCCCGCTCCCGCCGCGCCGCCCGAGACCCGGCCGCACCGGAAGCCGCGGACCTCAGCCCCGCGCCGCCCACCATTCGCGCAGGCGCTTCTCGGCCTCTTCTTCGCCCAGCACGCCCTCGTCGAGGCGCAGCTCGAGCAAGAAGCGGTAGGCCTCGCCGACCTCGCGACCGGGCGTGAGGCCGAGGACCTCCTGAATGCGGTTGCCGTCGAGCTCGGGGCGGATCGAGTCGATCTCCTCCTGCTCGCGGAGCGCGGCGATGCGGGCCTCGATGTCGTCGTACGCGGATGCCAGGCGCTGCGCCTTGCGCTTGTTGCGCGTGGTCACGTCGGCCCGGGTCAAGATGTGCAGGCGTTCGAGCTCGTCGCCGGCGTCGCGCACGTAGCGCCGGACCGCGGCATCCGTCCACGCTCCCTCGGCGTAGCCGAAGAAGCGCAGGTGCAGCTCGACCAGTCGGGCGACGACGGTGGTCGTGGCGGCGTCGAATCGCAGGGCCTGCAGGCGCTTTCGCGCCATGCGCGCGCCCTTGATGTCGTGGTGGTGGAAGGTGACGCCCCCGCCCGCTTCGAGGCGTCGGGTGGCGGGCTTGCCGATGTCGTGCAGGAGCGCCGCCAGCCGCAGGGGCACATCGGGGGCGGTATCCGGGTGTCGCTGCTTCTCGAGCGCGATCGCCTGGCGCAGCACCGTCAGCGAGTGCTCGTAGACGTCCTTGTGGTGGTGGTGCTCGTCGACTTCGAGGCGCAGGGCGGGGACTTCGGGGAGGAACTCCTCGATCAGACCGGTCTCGACGAGAACCCGGATGCCGCGGACGGGATCATCCGTCTGCAAGAGCCGCACGAGTTCGGCCTGCACGCGCTCGGGGCTGACGATGGCGAGCGAGCTGCGCAACTCGCGGATCGCGTCGAGGGTGTCGGGGTCTAGGACGAAGTCGAGTTGCGACGAGAAGCGGGCTCCGCGCAGCATACGCAGGGGGTCGTCGCCGAAGCTCACGGCGGGGTCGATGGGTGTGCGCAGGCGGCCGGCGATGAGGTCTTCCACACCGCCGGTCGGGTCTACGAGCGTGCGGGCGGGAACGCGGAGCGCCATGGCGTTCACGGTGAAGTCGCGGCGGCTGAGGTCGGCCTCGAGGGTGTCTCCGAACTCGACGGTGGGCTTGCGGGTGACCCCGTCGTAGCTGTCCGCGCGGTACGTGGTGATCTCGACCTGTTCGCCCTTCACCCGCGCGCCGATGGTGCCGAACGCCCGTCCGACGTCCCACTGCACGCTCGAGACGGGTTTCACGAGCGCGAGGATCTCGTCGGGACGGGCGTCGGTGGTGAAGTCGAAATCGTGGGTCACGCGCCCCAGCAGGGCATCGCGCACGGGACCGCCCACGATCGCGAGATCGCGACCGGCATCGGCGAAGACCCGGGCGAGCGTGGCGACCACGGGATGCGCGGCGAGCTCCTCGAGGCGCGCGAGACCCTCAGCCATGTTCAGCATGCCTTCGAGCCTATCCGGGGTCACCGACGGCCCCGTCGGGCAGGAAGGGCGCGTCAGTCGTCGGCGAAGCCCAGAAAACCGGTCACCAGCAACTCGCGCACCCGCGGCAACAGGTCGGCGCGCAGGGCCTCGGCATCCACCTCCACGAGCTGGGCGATCGCATCGATGAGCGCTCCTACGGCCAGATCGCCGTCGCAGGCGCCGACGAGGGCCGCGAGCCCCGGGTCGACCTCGAGTGTGCGCGCGAAGCCGCCGCCCTGTCGGAGTTCGATGACCGAGGGGTCCTCCTCGCCCGGTCGGTGGTGGCGCGCCTCGGTGACGTCGGGGGCCACGCGCAGCACGCTCGAGGCCAGTCCGTCGTCGTCGAGCAGGGCGGCCCGGTCATGGGCGGCGAGGGATGCCGACAGGTGCGGCCCGAACGCCGATTCGCCTCCGCCCGAGACGCGTTCGTACCGCGCGAGGGTCGGCCCGCCCGCGAGAGGTCGCCGCAGCAGCACGTACCCGAACCCGACGCCGGTCACTCCCCGTGCGGTGAAGTCGTCGAGCCACGCGTCGATGAGCCGCGCGTACTCGGGTGTGCCGGGGACCGTTCCGCCGTCACGCACCCACAGCTCGGCGTACGCGAGGGGGTCGAGCACTTCACGTTCGATCACCCACGCGTCGAGCGACGAGCCGACCCACTCGCGCACGCGGTCGAGCCCCGACTCTCCCCACCGGTACTCCCAGTTTCCCAGCGACTGCGCCACCGCCCCGGGCGCGAGATGTTCCCCCACGCCCGAGATGACCGCGGCGACGAGGGAGTCGCCCTCTATTCCGCCGTCGCGGTACTCGTACGCCGGAACCCCCGCGACGCGCGGCGTGATGACGAACGGGGGATTGGATGCCACTCGGTCGAACGTCTCGCCGGCGACGGGCTCGAACAGCGAGCCCAGGCGGGTCTCGATCCCGTCCACGCCGTTCACGAAGGCGTTGAGGCGGGTGAAGCGCAGCGCGCGCTCGGAGATGTCGGTCGCGACCACGTGGTCGACGAGCCGGCGCAGCCGGAGGGCCTGGATGCCGCAGCCCGTGCCGATGTCGAGGGCCGTGCGCGCTCGGCGGGTGAGTTGCAGGCGCGCGAGGGTCTGGGAGGCCCCGCCGACGCCGAGCACGTGGTCCTCGGGGAGCGGACCCTCGAGGGCCGCTTCGTCGAGGTCACTGGCGATCCACCACTCGACCTCGCCCTCGTCGTCGGCGAAGGACTGAGGCCTCACGAGCACGGCGGGGGTCACGGCATCCCCCGAGATCTCCAGGAGTCCGAGCGCGGCCGCTCCGTCGACGCGCAACGTCGGCAGCGCCGCCTCGGCGTCACCGCGCGGGACGGGCAGCCCGAGCCCCCACAGACGACCCAGCACGGCGAGCGCATCGCCGCGCTCACCCAACGCGCGCGTGGCCGGGCGGCGGAGCCCCCTCGCGACGGCGTCGTCGGCCTGGGCTCCCCAGGCGGCGCGGAGGGCGGCGCTCGTGTAGTCCGCGGTGCGGAGGTCGTCGGCGAGGGCCTGACACAGCTGGGGATCGGGTTCGGGAAGCACCGGTCCATTCAACCGTCTGCGCGAGGCTATCGGGGGGCTTGGAGGGAGGCGGGCCTAGACTCGCAGGCGGTGCGAGGCCCCCTCGTTCCACCGACGCTCGTATGACCGTGACCTCCCAGCCTTCGGGCGCACCCGTGCCGCGGCGCTCCTTCACGCGCCGGCTCCTGGCGACCCTCGCCGCCGGGGCCATCGTCGCGGGCGTGGCACTGCCGGTCTCGGCGGCTTCCGGTGCGACGCCGAGCCCTTCGCCGTCGGCCTCGAGCTCGCCGTCCGTGCTCATCGCGGCTCCCTCGGCGAACGGCATCCTGCGTCCCGGTGACGCCCTGTCGGTCGTCGTCAGTCTCGCGGCCGGGTCATCGGCTGCGCCCGCCGGCCCCGTCGCCCTGTCGATCGGGTCCGCCCCTCTGGCCGATGACGCCGCCATCGATCGATGGCTCAGCGGTGACGCCTCCGGCATCGCCTTTCAGCAGGTCGCGACGGGAACCCTGGATGCCACCGCCTCCGGCGCCCAGTCGATCACCACCCTCACGGCACCGGGGACCGACCCGGCCCTCGCGAACCGCGCCACCGGCGTCTACCCGGTCCTCGCGACGAGCGGCGGGCTGACGGCATCGAGCGTGGTCGTCGTTCCGGCTGACGCGGGGGCGCAGACGCCGATCGCCCTCGTCGTCCCGGTCACGGCGGCCCCCCTGACGCGCGGTCTTCTCACCGCGAACGAGCTGGCCGAGTTGACCGCGGTCGACGGCGGTCTGTCCGCGCAGCTCGACGCGGTGGACGGCACCGCGGCCACCCTGGCCGTCGATCCCGCGATCCCCGCGGCCATCCGGGTGCTCGGCTCGGCCGCCCCGCCCACCGCGGTGGCGTGGCTCCAGCGACTTCTGGCCCTGCCGAATGACCGGTTCGCCCTCCAGTTCGGCGACTCCGACGTCGCCGCGCAGCTGCACGCCGGGCTCACGGCCCCGCTCGGCCCCACCTCGCTGCAGAACTACATGGCCGCGGCCGACTTCGTGCAGCCCGCCCCGGCGGTGTCCGCCGTGTCGACGCCCGAACCGGCGTCCAGCACGACGCCCGGCCAGCCCTCGTATCCGTCCCTCTCCACGCTGCTCGACATCGGGGTCGCGACCCCCAACGTGTACTGGCCCGCGACCGGAACCGCGGGAGCGGACACCGTCGCCACCCTCGGCGCGCTCGGCAGCGCCGACGACCCCACCCACGTGCTCATCCCGTCGACCAGCGTCTCCGGCGGGGGGCGGCAAGCCTCCGCCCGCGTCGGAGGGGTCTCGACGCCGGTCTACGACGCGGAGGTCTCGCGCGCCCTCGCCGACGCGGCCGGTCAGAACGACAGCACCCGTCGCGGAGCCTCGCTGGCGGCCACCCAGGCCTACCTCTCCATCGCCCGCACCGTCACCGCCGATCAGCCGGTCCTCGCCGTCCTCGACCGGGGCACCGATCGTTCGCGCGTGAGCCTGCGCGCGACCCTCGGCCTCGCCGCCACCGCGCCGGGGTACACGGCGTCGACCCTGCGCGCCGTCGCCTCGGTGCCGGCATCCGACATCTCGCTCGAGGCTCCCGACGTCGACGCGGCTCGTGTCGACGAGGTCCGCAACCTCGTGAGCGACGAACAGAACGTCGATCGGTTCGCGTCGATCCTGGATCAGCCCGAGCTGCTCACCGGACGCGAACGCGCGGAGCTCCTCCAGGTCACGAACGTGTCGTGGACGGGGGATGCCGCCCGCCAGGCCGTCGCCGACCACCGCGCCGCCACGCGCACGACGCTCGACTCCGTCGGAATCCTGTCATCCGATTTCCGTCTGGTCAGTTCGAGCGCGCCGCTGCGCCCGTGGGTGCGCAACGACCTGCCGTGGCCGGTGACCGTCGTGATGTCCGTCCGCACCAACGACGTCCGCCTACGCGTACAGGACCGCACTACGATCGATGCCCAGGCCTCGGCCAACACACGCGTCGAGGTGCCCGTCGAGGCGCGTATCGCCAACGGCGAGGTCAGCGTCGACCTGCAGCTGTACAGCCCCTCGGGCGTGCCGATCGGATCACCCCAGGCGGTCGACGTTGAGGTGCGCGCGGAGTGGGAGAACATCGGCATCGTCGTCGTCATCGCCCTCATCGTGGGCTTCTTGAGCCTCGGGGTCGTCCGCACGGTCGCGCGCCGTCGCCGGCTGCGCGCCGAGGAGGCGTCGTCCCCGGTCTCCGATGACGACGAGCCCGTGGATGGGATCGGCGTGAAGGATCCGGATGCCGACGGGCGCAGCCCCGCCGAGGACGCCGACGATCCCCTCACCGACGAGCACGCCCCCCACGAGAACCTTTCGGACATCGAGCAGGAGACACGCCCGTGAGCAGCATCGGACGGGCCAGTGTGCTCATCGGGGCCGGAACCATCGTGTCGCGCGTCAGCGGGGTGCTGCGCACCATCGTGCTCGTGGCCGCCATCGGGTCGATCAGCAGCGCGGGTGACGCCTTCGCCGTCGCCAACCAGTTGCCGAACAACATCTACGCGATCATCTCGACCGGCCTGCTGACCGCCGTCGTCGTCCCGCAGATCGTGAAGGCCGCCGCGCACGCGGACGGGGGACAGGCGTTCATCTCGAAGCTGTTCACCCTCGGCACGGTGGGCCTGCTCGGGGCCACCGCTCTCGCGATGATCGCCGCACCACTCCTGGTGCACGTGTACGCGGGCAAGTTCACCGACGATCAGCTGGCCCTCTCCACCGCATTCGCCTACTGGTGCCTGCCGCAGATCTTCTTCTACGGTCTCTACGCTCTGCTCGGCGAGATCCTCAACGCCCGTCGCGTCTTCGGTCCGTACACGTGGGCGCCGATCGTCAACAACATCGTGTCGATCGCGGGCTTCGGTGCGTTCATCCTGCTCTTCGGGGGACAGCAGGTGCGCGTCGACGCGTGGTCGCCCTCGATGATCGCCGTTCTCGCCGCCACCGCGACCGGCGGTATCGTCGTGCAGACGGCGGTGCTGATGTTCTTCTGGCGCCGCGCGGGACTGACCCTGCGTCCCGACTTCCAGTGGCGAGGCGTGGGGCTCCGACACATCAGCCGCCTCGCGGGCTGGACCTTCCTGATGGTCGTCGCCGGCCAGCTCGCCGGAATCGTGCAGTCGAACGTGCTCTCGGGCGCCTCCGGCAACGATCCCGCGATCTTCGCCTCGCAGAACGCCTGGCTGCTGTTCATGCTGCCGTACTCGATCATCGTGCTGTCGATCGGAACGCCCTACTTCACGCAGCTCAGCGAGCACGCCGCCGCGGGACGCGACGACGAGGTACGAGCCGACATCGCTCGCAGCATCCGCACCCTGGGGTTCTTCATCGTCGCGGCCACCGCCGCCCTCGCCGTGGCCGCCGTCCCCGCCAGCCGGATCTTCACGAACGGATCGGAGCAGGCCCTCGCCGCCGCTCCCGTCCTGTGGTGCTTCCTGGTCTGCCTCGTGCCCCTCGCCGTGCTCTTCGTCATCCAGCGCACCTTCTACGCCTACAACGACACTCGCACCCCCTTCTTCTTCACTCTGCTGCAGTGCGCGCTCGTCGCAGGAGGGGCCATCGCGGCCGGCGCGTTCGTCGATCGGTCCGACCTGGCCGCCGGCGTCGCCCTGACCCAGTCGTTCGCGAGCATCGTGCAGGTGGTCGTGGCGACGGTGCTGCTGCGCCGCCGCCTCTCCGGCATCGGCACGGGCTCCTGGCTGTCGGCACTCGGACGTTTCGCCCTCGCCGCGATCCCCGCCGCCGCGGCCGGGTGGGGCGTCCTGATCCTGCTGGGCGGCCCCGAAGGATGGATGACGAGCAGCGTCGCGGCCGGGATCGCCGGTGCCGCGGTGCTGGGCCTGGTCGTCCTCGCCGTGTACATCGGCATCCTGGCCCTGTTCCGCACTCCCGAACTCGCCCCGGCGCTCGCGCTCGGCCGGCGGTTCCTCCCCCAGCGCTAGCCCCCGTGGCCGTGGAATACCCCGCGGCTACCATGGGTTTCATCCGACGGAATCAACGAGAGGGAGGCGCAAACGTGCGTCACGTCATCATCATCGGATCGGGCCCGGCCGGATACACGGCCGCCATCTACGCTGCCCGAGCCAACCTCGAGCCCCTCGTCGTCGCGAGCTCCGTCGAAGCCGGCGGCGACCTCATGAACACGACCGAGGTCGAGAACTTCCCCGGGTTCCCCGACGGCATCCAGGGGCCCGACCTCATGGCCAAGATGCAGGCCCAGGCCGAGCGCTTCGGCGCCCAGGTGCTCTACGACGACGTCGTGTCGCTGGAGCTCGACGGTCCCGTCAAGAAGGTCACGCTCGGAAGCGGGAAGGTCGAAGAGGCCGTCTCGGTCATCTACGCGACCGGTTCCGCCTACCGCAAGCTCGGTCTCGAGGGCGAGGAGCGCCTGTCCGGCCGCGGTGTCTCGTGGTGCGCGACGTGCGACGGCTTCTTCTTCCGCGACCGCACGATCGCCGTGGTCGGCGGCGGCGACTCCGCGATGGAAGAGGCGAACTTCCTCACCAAGTTCGCGTCGAAGGTCTACATCATCCACCGCAAGGACTCGCTCCGCGCGTCGAAGATCATGCAGGAGCGCGCCTTCGCGAACCCGAAGATCGAGTTCATCTGGAACAGCGCCGTCGACGAGATCCTCGGAGACGAGGCCGTGAACGGTGTACGCCTGCGCTCCACGGTCGACGACTCGACGCGTGAACTGCCGCTGGACGGTCTGTTCGTGGCGATCGGCAACGACCCCCGCACGCACCTCGTCCACGACAAGCTGCAGCTGACCGACCAGGGCACCATCTGGGTCGACGGCCGTTCGTCGCGCACGTCGGTGGAGGGTGTCTTCGCCGCCGGTGACGTCATCGACCCCACCTACCGCCAGGCCATCACGGCCGCGGGCAGTGGAACCGTCGCCGCCCTCGACGTGGAGCACTTCCTCGCCGCCCGCGGCGAGGCCGGCGAGCCCGCTGTCGCCGAGAGCCCCATCGAGGGCCTCCCCGACGCCGCGGTCGTCTGAGGAACAAAACCCGGTTCACCGGCGTTTTCATCAATTGACGCTTTCACTAAGGAGAAATGCAATGACTGCCAAGGCGACGACCTCCGCAACGTTCGAGCAGGACGTCCTGCAGGCCGACGGACCCGTTCTCGTTGACTTCTGGGCTGAGTGGTGCGGACCGTGTCGCATGGTCGCCCCCGTCCTCGACGAGATCCAGAACGAGAACGCGGGAAAGATCACCGTCCTCAAGCTCAACGTCGACGAGAACCCGGACCTCGCGATGAAGTACCAGATCACCTCCATCCCCGCGATGAAGGTCTTCCAGGGCGGTGAGGTCAAGACGACCATCATCGGCGCGAAGCCCAAGTACGCGCTCGAGCAGGACCTCGCCGCGTTCCTCGACTGAGACCTCTCACGGAACGTCCCCGGTGCCTCAGGGCGCCGGGGACGTTCGCATGTGCGGGCGGGCTCCGCTGAAGCAGAAAAGCGGACTCAGGATGCCATCACTCCCGGCGACAGCGCTGACGACGGATCTGATTGACGAGGCGCAAGACGGCGTCGATCACACAGACGCCCGCCGTGCGAGCGCTCATCGGCGATCTGAGGGCCGTTCGACGCTGTTTCGACCCCGGAGTGCCCGAGGGGCGACCGAGGGGCTCAGGAGGCGTCGAGCCTGACGTTGGCGTCCCACCGGCGGTGGGGTTCTTCCTCGCCCAGGATTCTCCACACGGCTTTCGTGAGCGGGGGGTAGTCGAGCGCGATCTGGCGAAGCACGCGGTAGTTGCGCGAGCGATTGGGGCGAACTCCACCGTTCTCGAAGATGTTGTCGGCGCGCAGAGTGAGGACGACGAGTTCGTCGACACTGGGCAGGTCTTCCATGAAGTCCCACGGATCTTCACCGCCGCGCAGACGTTCGTGAACGAGGACCGCGAGTTCGTCGGAGGCTTCAGCGCGCAAGAGCTCGAGGCTGGCGCGACGGCGCGGGGTATCGTCGTTCGCTGTCACCGTTCCAGCGTACGTCGACCTACCGACACCGGGCGCGGGGCCGCGTTCGCTCGCCGCGAGATCAGCTTGCCGGCGGTCCCGCTTCAGCCGGTGTAGCCCTCTTCACCCAGCGTCGCGAGGATGCGATTGAGGTCCTGGATGCTGGCAAAATCTATGCTGATCTGGCCTTTTTTGGCGTTGAGAGACACGCGGACCTTGGTGTCGAACCTGTCGCCGAGACGATCCGCGATGTCGTCGAGTCCCGACCGGCGCGATCCGGCCTTCGGCTTCTGACGAACCGGGGCGACACCCGGCATCTTGGCGGCAGCCTCAGCAGCGCGAACCGACAGATCCTCGTTGACGATCTTGTCCGCGAGCTTCTGCATCTCTTTGGGGTCGTCCAGAGAGAGGATCGCGCGAGCATGCCCGGCGCTGAGAACGCCGGCAGCAACGCGCTGTTGCACCGGGACGGGCAGCTTCAGCAGGCGGATCGTGTTGCTGATCTGCGGGCGCGAGCGACCGATGCGCGTCGCCAACTCTTCCTGAGTGATGCCGAAGTCCTCGAGCAGCTGCTGATACGCGGATGCCTCTTCGAGGGGGTTCAGCTGAGAACGATGAAGGTTCTCGAGCAGCGCGTCGCGAAGGAGGTACTCGTCATCGGTCTCGCGGACCACCGCCGGGATGCTCTCGAGCCCGGCCTCGCGAGAGGCACGCGTGCGTCGCTCACCCATGATCAGCTCGTAGGTGCCGTCGCCCTTGTCGCGAACGACCACGGGCTGAAGGACACCGAACTCGCGGACCGAGTGGACGAGCTCTGCGAGGTCATCCGCATCGAAGTGCGTACGAGGCTGACGAGGGTTGGGGACGATGGTCTTCGGGTCGATGTGCACGAGGCGTGCACCCGGCACCGTCACCAGCGCCGCGTCGTCATCGGCGCGATCCGCCTCGGTCTTCGCCGCCGCGTCCTTCGCCGCCGCGACCCCGTCGGGGAAGAAGACATCGACGGGACGTGCCTCCGACGGCTCCATCGTGGGGATGAGGGCGCCGATACCGCGCCCCAGACCGGTCCTCTTGGCCATCAGGAGCCCTTCTTGGTGGTGTCGCGAGCGACGATCTCTACTGCTGCCTCGCGGTAGGCGATGGCGCCCGCTGACTGGCCATCGTACGCGATGACGGTCTGCCCGAAGCTCGGCGCCTCGGACACACGGACGGATCGAGGAATGACGGTGTCGAGCACCTCGTCCGTGAAATGCGAACGAACCTCCTCCGCGACCTGCTGTGCGAGACGCGTACGCCCGTCGTACATGGTCAAGAGGATTGTCGATACGTGAAGACCGGGGTTCAGGTGCTTCTGGATCATCTGCACACTGCCGAGCAACTGGCTCAGCCCCTCGAGCGCGTAGTACTCGCACTGGATGGGGATCATGACCTCGTCGGCCGCGGTGAACGCGTTGATCGTCAGCAGTCCCAGCGAGGGAGGGCAGTCGATGATGACGAAATCGAGGTGATTGCCCTCGATCGCGAGGTAATCCCGCAGCGCCCCCCGAAGCCGATGTTCACGCGCGACCTGCGACACCAGTTCAATCTCGGCGCCGGCCAGGTGGATGGTGCTCGGAGCACAGAGCAGGTTGGGGGATTCGGGGCTGACCTGCACGATATCCGCGAGAGGGAACTCATCGATGAGCACGTCGTAGACGCTGGGTGTATCAGCGTTGTGGGGGACACCCAGGGCGGTCGACGCATTTCCCTGGGGGTCGAGATCGATGACGAGGACGCGAGCACCGACCGAGACGAGTGCGGCAGCGATGTTAACAGCGGTCGTGGTCTTCCCCACTCCGCCCTTCTGGTTAGACACCGTGAAGACACGGGTTCGACCGGACAACTCGACGGTGGTCTCGTCGAGCACACGCCTCCGCGCCGAGAGATTCGCGATCTCACGTGCAATGGGGGAGTCCTCGAAGGATGACGGCGTGGCTGCCTCATCGGACTGTTTCACGTGAAACACACCTTCCCGTCGCCAACCCGATCAGTCTACTCGCGGGTGCTGACATTCCTGATGGGCGGATGAATGGGATCACGTTGAGCAGAGGCATGAGCGCCGAGGGTCCAGCCCGACTCACAAGGGGGTCGCAGCCCCCGGAGAGGGCCTCTACGTACGTTTCACGTGCAGATCTGACCACCCGGTGGTTTCAATCTCGCGCTGCAAAGTCGAGCACACGTCGCCCGGTGAGGGATGTTTCACGTGAAACGTATGCGGAGAATTGAGACTGTGCCGAAAAGTGCGCAGCGGAAGGTCGGTACGCATCCAGCTTCCAGCGTTTGGCGCTTTGCGTCAGCTTAAGGACTCCTGCTTGAGCTGAGCCGCTACATGTTTCACGTGAAACATGCGGTGCCGCGGCTCGCTCTGCGCCCCCTCGCGCTGTGCCGGGTTGATGCCGAACGCCGTGAGCGCGGCCATTCGTTCGTTCGTTCGGCTGGGGAGTTCATGTTTCCGCGACAATCCACGAGAGGTTGAGCTGTCGCGCGATTTCTGTAACCACCCCACCCCGGACGGGGGAGGGCGTAGCTCATCGGGGCGCGAGGAAACGACCGCCATCGTCGGCTGACGTCGACACGACCCAGCGATACAGGATGACCGCGGCGCCTGGTGACAACAGGGAACTCCGAGTCTCGTCGCGAGCGCGACCAGCCAGCCCGCGTCTCCGGGAAGCGTTTACGTTCTTGTCACCCGCGCCAGCGCAAAGTCTTCGGGCTGGCCTCACAACCTGGGCGTGTGACGCATCGTTGCGCGCGATGCACGCACCCGAGTGCACTCCTACGGCTGCTGGCGGCACACGTCCTCGGACCTCAGAACCGGTGATGGCTCTGGGAGATCACACAGCAGCGGATTCGGCACATGCGAGCGATTCGCCCCGCCGCGGGCATCACGCACCGCGAAGGGGAGCGGACCGCAATCAAATGGAGTTGCGCGGTTCCCACAGACGGCGGGCGCCAGTCCGAGGGGATCCACGCCTCTGCAAGAGCCGGGCGCGGCCCAGGGGGTCGGCCGGAATCACGCAGCGTTGAGCAGTTCCGTCCGACGACGACCGCTGACCCGTTTCGATCCACGCCTACGTAAGAGCCGCGCTGGGCACAGGGGTGAACCGAACTCACACGGGCTTGGGCAGCTCCGTCCGACCACGACCGCCGACCCGGTGCGAGCCACGCCAGCGTACTGGCAGGGCACGACGCGGGGAAGCGGACCGAGATGAGGACGCGTCGAGCAGTACCGCCAGAAGACGACCGCCGGCCAGCGATCGCAGCGAGTCGCTCAACGCCCACGTGAGCGATGAGGGGCAGGAGAGGAACTCGCACCACAACGGCATGAACCAGCGGCCGCCGTGCGTAGAGCACACTCCGCCGGCCGTGCCCGCCACCAGTCCGTCCGCGAGGCGTGCGCGGTGAACGGGCGCAACCGCCTACGCAGACGGGGAATGCCAGACCGGAATTCCATCCGCCCATTGGCCGGGGACTGAGTCCACTCTCGAGACAAGCGAAAAGCCTTGCGATCTCACCGGTCCTCCGGCTCGACCAGACATATGCCAGACACCCACCGGCAGATTTCGCAGACTGATGCGCGACAGATGCGCTCAATTATCGGACAGGCGGCGATGCATACGCGTCCGGCTGACACCTGGGGCATTCACGTCAGCGCGAGGTACTCAGGGATTGCGCGCACGTCCACATCAGCGCCGAGCTCCGCCGCCATCTGCCCAGAGCGGTGCGCATCGGTGTCGGCGCGCAGCTCCGGCGTCGAACTCCCAGCTTCACGCACGCCCCTCTCCAGCCGATGTTTCACGTGAAACGTCTCGTGAGCAGATCTGTGAGAGTCGACGTTGTACCGAGCCTGCGCAATGAAGTCGTGCGCTGACCAAGTGTGCTGCCCTGAACTACTCGGTCCTTGACCGCATCAGGACGTGTGTCTCGGGCCCACACACAGGCAGCTCTTCCGTCACCGAAAACACCAGTGCACGCGTGAGAGGACATAGATCGCCAGCGCGGAACCGTTTTGTCACACCCATTGCCTATCAACACTCGAATGGAGAGCAACCGCACGCGCTCCGTCTGCGCTGAGCCGGTTCCCTAGGGGGAGTTAGTCACCAGTCCAGATCGCTCCACCCCTGGAAACAGGCGAGCGACTGCCGGGCACGCCCTTCACCGTGGTGCCATCCCGACGGGCGTCGTCATATACGTGAGTGGCTGCGGACGCCCGTGAAGTCACGGTTCAGGTCGTCAGGAGAGGACCTCCCACTGCTCTTCGGCTCGTCCTGCGGAGCATCACGGATGACATGTTTCACGTGAAACATGCCGCCGCACCTTCCGTGCGAAGCGACCAAGTGGGCCACGGCTGATCTTCTGACGCAGCACAGTCGCCGGCTCTGCGTGGTCAATCGCGCACGACTGCATCGCCCGGTCGTGACACCCATTCCATCGCGACGACTTCCAGGGGAGGGGATTCCCGCATTTCAATGCATGACGTCGGCCGGGGGAGTGGCTTCCTCAGGCGGCGTATCGCGGGCTACGCGAGGTGATGAGGAGAGTGGCCTTCGGCAGGGGTGTATGGACGGCTACGCGAGGCGATATGGGGGAAGGGCTGCGCGCCTACGTGAGAGCGCCGTCCGTGTCGCGCGTGCGTGGCGGAAAGCACTTCAGGGAGTAGCGCGGCACCACTGCGCCACCCCGCACTCCCGAAACGAACACGAGGAGAGCGCCAGAGGTGACTCGGTGCTGTGAAGCAGCGCCCTCGACGTTCGAGGACGCATCGGACCGCCAAACGCCGACTAGCCCGCCCTGAGAGGCTCAGCCCAGCGCAAGGATGGGCCTCGTGCCGCACCTGCGGGTGGCATCGCGCCAGACTCAGAAGACGAGGAAATGGGCCCACCGATAGGCGCTGGGTGGCGGCAAACGGGTATGAAGGCGGGCGGAGCGCCAACAGATCACCCGTCGCGAAGGCGGTCTTCTGATTCTCCACACGTCCCGACACAGACCGTGCTGACAGGGGCCCAGTGCGCCAGGATGATCCCCAACAACCAACGCGGTCGAGATCCTCTGCAGAGACGCCCAGCTCGAATACCTCCTGCGATCGTCTGACGTTTCACGTGAAACATCGCGATGGGAGTGGGACGTTCGCGGTGCAACGAGCCGGGGCCGCCGCATTCGTTATGCGACCAAGACCCGGCATCACACTCCACCCGACCGGCACACCACCATCAACAACGGAACCATCGGGCGGCCCTCTCGCGGCGCACTGAACCACTCGGGAGGCCCAACGTGCTCCCGAGTGCATCCAGAGGGTGTCATCCATGATCACCGACAACATCCACGCAGGACCCGGGCAGTCGTTCGATCACCACCACAACAGAGCGCAGGAGTCGCCCATACCCACGGAATGCCGCTTTCGCGCGGACCACTCTCAGCGGAAAGGCTTGCCCACCCCGACAGACGCGAGGGCCTGCCCAACGACCACGCACTGGCACCTGAATCCCAGTTCGCTCCACACAACCGCCGCGTTGAGACGATCTCCCCACCGGCCTTCTCCAGCGTCCGTTTCACGTGAAACGCCCGCTGCTCACTCCTTAGATGCCCCACCGTCCCACCATTGCTAGCCAAGCGCCCTTGATCCTGCGGAGAGCGAAAGCTTCACGTTCGCGCATCGCAGAAGCAGTTCGATCTCATCGACAACAAGATCGGGACGTGAGACGAAGAGATGGTGGCCGGTCGGAAGCTCGACGAACCTTCGCGCACGAGCAGCATGAACGCGCTGCTGAACGACAGACGTACTGCGGTCCTCCTGGCACACGATGCACGTCGAATGCACACCGTGCCGGCCCGCGCACGAGGCCGGGGTCGCGAAAGCCGCCGTGGATTGAACCGTCCCTCGGTCCCAGGCTTCGGACTGGATGGCGGCATCGGCGTCTTGGAGGAATCGCCGCCCGGACGACGAGACGCCCTCTCCCTCGAGATCGAGGAGCCCCCATCGCCGAACTTCACGCGCACCGGGTCAGGCTCATCGCTCATGATGTCTCCTTGCGATTGACCCACCTGCGGCAGATACGAGGTCATGTACGGCAGCTTCTTCACCGCAGGATGATGACCCGCCTCTGCGATGACGGTGCCACCGTAGGAGTGGCCGACGACGATAGCCGCCTCCGCCTGGTTCAGAGCGAAACGCAGGGCCGCGGCATCCGCCACCAGACCTCCAGACGCGGGCTCAGCCGTCTCACGGCACGAAGGAAGCGCGACAGCGCGGCTCACGATCCCGTACGGACCTGTAGGAGATCAGCCGTCGCCCTCTACCATCAGCCCCCCGCACCAACGTGCGTGAGCAAGTGCGGCCTCCATGACCCGCCGCTTTCGTGCGGACCCTCCTGCCACGTTAGACGTACCTCCTATTACGTGAAATGATCGCACCGTGGGCAGACAGAAGCAGCCGGCAATCGCAGAAGACCTGTTGGACCAGTGCGCCGAATATGCCCTCGCGCACGGGCTCCCCGATGGCCTCGAGCCGTTCGCCCAGACGACGGGCACATCCGCCCGGATGCTGCTCTACCACTTCGGCACCCGCGACGAATTGTTCCGCGCCGTGCTGCGTCGAGCACGCGAGATGCACCTCGCCTCCTTCGGCGAGCCGCTCCGGGTCGTCCCGGGGGAGAGCTACACGCACACGCTGGCCGCAGCCTGGGTGGGCATGACCGAACCCGAGGGCCAGTCCTTTTTGCGGATGTTCACGCAGCTCCCTGAGCAGCGCGAGAACACGCTGTGGCCGGGCTTCCGCGCACGAGCGACCACCGACTGGCTCCCGCTGCTCGCCCAGGGTCTGTCGACGATCGACCCGCCGCCGTCGGAAACGCTGGTCCTCGCCGTCATCCGCGGATTGATCATGGACCTCGATGCGACGGCGGACTTCCGCCGCGTCGATCAGGCCTTCACCAAGTTCCTGCGGAGCATCGACGCGGGTGCACCCGAGGTGTCACGTCCGCACCACCCCTAGCTCGGACCGGCGCCCGGCCGGCGGTCGACCACGACCTCGCGTGCTCGTCGACGACGACCCGTGGGGTCTGGATGCCGTGTGATCCGGCTCGCTCGCGACCGTCAGTCCGACACGAAGGTCTCTCAGCGCGAAACAGTGGCCACGAACACGCGCGTGGGTTCGTCGAGCACTCCCTCGCCGACGACCTCGATCGCGACGTCTGTCAGCCCGAACTTCCGCACCTGCTTCGCGGCCGCATCTACCTCGGCGCCCACATTGGCGCCCTTCAAGAAGACAAGTCTGCCACCGGGTCGGACCAGGGGAGCGGTGAACGGCAGAAGCGTGCGCAGAGCGCTGACCGCGCGGGCCGTCGCGACGTCGAACACCCGTCCCTCGGACCACTCCTCGCCACGCATACGCGCGACGGTCACGTTCTCGAGTTCGAGCTCCGCAACCTGCTCCGACAGCCACGCGGTACGGCGCTCCATCGGCTCGATGAGCGTCCACTCCACGTCCGGACGAGCGATCGCGAGCACGAGGCCCGGCAGACCCGCACCCGATCCCACGTCGACGGCGCGCCCCGAGAAGTAGGGCGCGGCGATCGCGCTGTTCAGAATGTGACGCGTCCACAGTCGCGGCACCTCGAGCGGGCCGATGAGCCCGCGTTCCTCCCCGTGAACGGCGAGATTCCGCGTGAAACGACGGGCCTTCTCGATGTGATCGCCGAACAGCGTCAGCGCCGCGGTCGGCTCGGCCTCGAGCTGTTCCGGCATCCGATCACTCAGCCGCGACGGATCACGGTGTGGCGGTCGGCACCCTCACCGAACGACTCGGAGGTGAACCCGCGGTCGGCGGCGATGTCGTGCACCAGCTTGCGCTCGTAGCTCGACATGGCCGGCAGCGACGCCTGCGAGGCTCCCTCGTCGAGACGGGCGATAGCCCGGTCGACGAGGTTCTCGAGCTGCCGCTGACGGGCGTCGCGCGATCCACCGATGTCGAGGATCAGTCGCGAGAACCGTCCCGTCGAGTTCTGCACGGCCAGACGCGTCAGCTCCTGCAGCGCCTGCACGGTGTCAGGGTGCGACAGGGTCGACAGCGCCGCGGCATCCTCGGCCTCCACCGAGACGTACGCGCGGCCGGCGCGCACGTCCATGGCGAGGTCGCCGTCGATGTCGGCGATGTCCAGGAGACCCTCGAGGTAATCGGCGGCGATGTCGCCCTCCTGCTCGAGCTGCTCCTCGGTGGCGGCGGTCTGGTCGGGGGCGATCTGATCGGACGTCGTCATCGTGATCTCCGGTTCTCAGGAGGCGGGTGCGGAGCCGGCGGATCCACCCGCGGCACCGGTGTTCTTCGTGGACTGCTGCTTCTTCGCGCGCTGCTTTCCGACCGGCTGCTGACGCTTCGGCTGGGCCGCGCGAGCCTTCTCGGCCTCTTCGAGGAGGCGCTCCTGCTCGGCGCGATACTTCTCGACCGGGACGACCTTGCCCGACGAGTCGATGGCCTTGCCCTTGCGCGCCAGGCGCTCCTCGCGGGCCTTAGCGGCGTCGGAACCGGGCGTCGGCATCTCACGGATGACCACGAACTGCTGCACCATCGTCCACAGGTTGCTGACGAACCAGTAAATGACGACACCGAGCGGGAAGAAGACGCCCGAGAAGATGAAGGCCAGCGGCAGGATGTAGAGCATGATCTTCTGCATCTGGTACGCCTGACCGGTCTTGGCCTCAGGCGACAGGTTCTTCGAGATGATCTGCAGCTGCGTGAAGAACTGCGAACCGATCATGAGCACGACGAGCGTCAGCAGGATCGCGACGGTGACCTGCCCGTCGGGCTGGCTCCACGCGGTGACCAGGTTGACGTGCATGGATGCCACGTCGAACAGGCGCGCGTCGTAGAACTCGGTCGTGAGCTCGGGCGTGAGCAGGCCCACGCCACCGATGCCGCTCGCCGCGTGCTTTGAGACGTCGTTCAGCACGCTGAAGAGGGCGAAGAAGATCGGCATCTGCACGAGCAGCGGGAGGCAGCTCGAGACGGGCGTCGTTCCGTGCTTCTTGTACAGCGCCATCGTCTCGCGGCTCATGGCCTCGCGAGAGAGCTGGTCGCGCTTGCCCTTGTACTTCTCCTGGACCTTGCGCAGCTCCGGAGCGATCTCCATCATCTTGCGCTGGCTCTTGATCTGCTTCACGAACAGCGGAATCAGAGCGGCGCGCACGATCAGCACGAGGCCGATGATCGACAGCACCCAGGTCAGACCGGCAGCCGGGGCCATACCCAGCGCGGTGAAGAGCGCGTGCCATCCGACCAGCACGAGTTCGACCATCCATTTCAATGGCCAGAGGATGGTCCCAATGAGATCGAATTGCACGATCAGTCCTTTCGGGAGGGCACGACGAATCCGTGCCGAGTGAGTTCGTGGCGGAAGGCCCGATGAGGACGGACGTCGTCGATGCCACCCTGAGCCCAGGGATGGCAGCGTGCGAGACGGGCCGCTGTGAACGCGATGCCCTTCACGAGTCCATGCTGCTGCACGGCGCCCACCGAATAGGCGGAGCAGGACGGGTAGTACTTGCACACGTCGCCGTAGACGTGCGAGATGGTCGCTCGATACGCGTGCAACAGCGCCAGCCCCGCGTTGCGGGGGAGGAGCGGGATGGATGCCACGACACCGTCGGCCGAGAGACGGCCAGCCCCCGTGGAGGAGGTCGGGAGAGTCGAAGCGCTCATACCGATGCTTTTCGTTCGAGGCATCGCACCACATCGGCGCGAAGCGTCGGATAGTCGACGGTCGCCGCCGATGGCAGCGCACGGATGACAATCGAGGCGCCCCCGCGAACAGACGGGAGCGCCTCGGCGCACACCGCCTTGAGGCGGCGGCGAATGGTGTTGCGGGTGACCGCGGAGCCGACCTGGCGGCTCACGATGAAGCCGAACCGGGGCGAACCACTTTCGGCCGAGGTTCCGACGTAGGTCACGGTGTGCGCTCCGGCACAGCGAGTGCCCCGTCGGACCGTGGCTTTGTAGTCCGATCCGCGGGTGAGTCGGTTCGGCTTCGCGAGCACCGGGGCTGTCAGGCCGAGAGCTCGGTGCGGCCCTTGGCGCGACGGGCCGCGAGGATGCCACGGCCGGCGCGCGTACGCATACGGGCGCGGAAGCCGTGCTTCTTGGCGCGGCGGCGGTTGTTGGGCTGGAAGGTGCGCTTGCTCATGGGTCACTCCGGAGGTGATGTCGCCCGATGCTCTTCTGCCGGGGACGGGGGTCGGGACTGCCGTATAGGCATAAGTCAACCGACTAAGGCTACGTCGCGAGCGGCGTTAACTCAAACCGAGAACGCGACCGCCCATTATCCCCAGGCGTTGTCCACAAGCGTGGCAAAGACACGCGACCGAGTCCTACAGTGGATTTTGCTCCGACTGAGCCGCGAACTAGCGTGGCCCCGGAAGTTATCCACAGGTTCGACGCGACACGTCGATCTCCCGTCGCGTCAAGATCCCGGAGGGGATATGTCTCTGCACGAAGCACCGGATGTGCCCGTCTGGTCGTCCGTGCTGGACCAGCTTCTCACCGATGATCGCGTCACCCCGCAACTCCACGGCTTCTTGAACCTCGCCGTTCCGCAGGGTGTGATGGGCGGGACGCTCTATCTCGACGTGCCGAACGATCTGACCGCGGCGCAGTTCAACAAGCGCATGCGCGCCCCCATCCTCGAGGCACTCGCCCAGGTACAGGGAGACGATCCGCAGATCGGCACGTTCCGAGTCGTCGTGAACCCCGACGTCATCGAGACCCAGCGCAGCTCGTCGGCGGCGCCGAGTGAAGAGCGCGCGATACCGGCCGCCCCCACGCACGCCGCCCTCACAGAGCAGGCCCCCGAGCCGATCGTTCCCGCGTCCCGCAACGACACCCGCCTCAACCCGAAGTACACCTTCGACAATTTCGTCATCGGCCAGTCCAACCGCTTCGCCCACGCCGCCGCGGTCGCCGTGGCCGAGGCGCCGGCGAAGGCGTACAACCCCCTGTTCATCTACGGGGACTCCGGGCTCGGCAAGACCCACCTCCTCCACGCGATCGGCGACTACGCCGCGAGCATGTATGCCGGCATCCGTGTCCGCTACGTGTCGAGCGAGGAGTTCACGAACGACTTCATCAACTCGATCGCCAACAACCGCGGCTCTGCGTTCCAAGCGCGCTACCGCGACGTCGACATCCTCCTGATCGACGACATCCAGTTCCTGCAGGGTCGCGCCGAGACGCAGGAAGCGTTCTTCCACACCTTCAACACGCTGCACGATCACGACAAGCAGGTCGTCATCACCAGCGACCTTCCGCCGAAGCAGCTCACCGGCTTCGAAGACCGCATGCGGAGTCGCTTCGAGTGGGGCCTGATCACCGACGTGCAGGCACCCGACCTCGAGACCCGCATCGCGATCCTGCGCAAGAAGGCCCAGAGCGAGCGCCTGCTGATCCCCGACGACGTGCTCGAGTACATCGCCACGGTGGTGTCGTCGAACATCCGTGAACTCGAAGGCGCCCTCATCCGCGTCTCGGCGTTCGCGAGCCTCAACCGCTCGACGCTCGACATGTCCCTGGCGCAGACGGTGCTGCGCGACATCATCGACCAGGACGACGCGAACGTGATCTCGCCGACCGACATCATCACGGCGACCGCCCAGTACTTCAAGCTGTCGGTGGACGACCTGTACGGCTCGAGCCGCTCCCAGGCCGTGGCCACCGCCCGCCAGATCGCCATGTACCTGTGCCGCGAGCGCACGAGCCTGTCACTGCCGAAGATCGGGCAGCTCTTCGGCAATCGCGACCACACGACCGTGATGTACGCCTACAAGAAGATCAGCGACCTGATGAAGGAGCGTCGATCGATCTTCAACCAGGTGTCCGAGATCACGAGCCAACTCGGCCGCATGCGCTGAGCGCCCGTCTAATGAAGGGGTCCGACCACGATCGTGGTTCGGGCCCCTTTCTCTTTTTCGGCCCCTGATCAGGTCCTGAAGAGCGCTCAGCAGCAGTTTTCATCGAGGTTCTGCACAGTGTGGAAAACCTGTGGATAACTCTCTTTTCCTCGGGATGATCTGTGCACTGCGCTGTTAACACTGTGGAAGACGGGCGACCGCCCCCGCGCCCCCGACGCGTTAAGTGCCCAGGCTGTCCGCAGCTCCTCCACAGTTAACGGAGCCCGACACCCCTGCTGTTAACACGCGTGTCGAGAGTTATCCACACTCTCCACAGCTGTTAACAAGATGAAGATTCCAAATCATTGTTAAGAGAGATTCGATGACCTTGCCGTGGAGACGTCGGTCGACAGGCTCGGCCGGACGTGGGCACTAGCATGGGTAAGCCATACCCGCCGTCAAGGGAGCACCCGTGAAGTTCCACGTCAATCGCGATGTGTTCAGCGAAGCCGTCTCGTTCGTGGTCAAGCTCCTGCCGCAGCGCAATCCGCAGCCGATCCTGGCCGGTGTGCTGATCGAGGCCAACGAGCAGGGCCTCACCCTCGCCGCCTTCGACTACGAAGCATCCGCGCGGACGACGATCGAAGCGACCGTCGACGAGCCGGGCACGATCCTGGTCCACGGTCGCCTCCTCAGCGACATCGCCAGCCGTCTGCCGAACGCGCCCATCCAGATCGCCGTCGACGACGACGGCGGCATCCTGCTCACGTGCGGATCGGCGCGATTCACGCTTGCCTCCATGCCGGTGCAGGAATACCCCGCCATCCCCGAGGTCACCGGCGAATCCGGCCTCGTGCCGGCCGACGAGTTCGCCACGGCCATCGCCCAGGTCGCCTTCGCGGCGTCGCGCGACGACGTCACGCCCGTCCTCACGGGTGTGCAGCTCGAGGTCTCCGGCACGCGGCTGAGCCTGGTCGCGACCGACCGCTACCGCGTCGCCCTGCGCGAGATCCCGTGGGACGGCGGTGCCGCGGCATCCGAGGAGCCCACCTCGGCCCTCGTGCCGGCCCGCACTCTCCAGGAGGTCGGTAAGACCTTCGCCCACGGTGGCGACATCTCGATCGCGTTCTCGGGTTCGGGCGATCGCGAGATCATCGCCTTCTCGTCGGGCAACAAGACCGTCACCTCGCTGCTGATCAAGGGCAACTTCCCGCCGGTCCGTCGCCTGTTCCCCGCGCAGACCGAGCACCACAGCGTGGTCAACACCGCGGAGCTCATCGAAGCTGTCCGTCGTGTCGCACTCGTGCTCGACCGCTCCGCGCCGCTGCGTTTCACCTTCGGTCCCGACGGCGTCTCGATGGATGCGTCCGGCACCGAGCAGGCTCGCGCCACCGAGTCCGTCGACGCGACACTCGTCGGCGACGAGGTCACCCTCGGTCTCAACCCGCAGTACCTGATCGAGTCGCTGGGTGCCGTGCGCAGCGAGTTCACGCGCATCACCTTCACCTCGAGCGATAACGCGAACAAGCTCAGCCCCGTGCTGGTCACTCCGCAGACGTCGGTCGAGAAGGGCGGCGAGGGGACGTTCAAGTACCTCCTGCAGCCCAACCTCCTCCTCCGCTGAGCTGCGTCTCGCTGCCGTGTCGGAGGTGGCGGGTAGTCTGACTCGGTGATCGTGGAGCAGCTGGGACTGAAGGACTTCCGCAATTACGCGGAAGCCGACGTCTCGCTCTCTCCGGGAGCGAACGTCTTCGTCGGTCGCAACGGTCAGGGCAAGACGAATCTCGTCGAAGCCGTCGCGTATCTGGCCACCCTCGGCTCGCACCGCGTCTCGAACGACGCGCCCCTCGTCAGAGACGGAACGGATGCCGCGATCGTGCGCGCGCGACTGGCCCACGGCGAGCGGAGCGTGCTCCTGGAGCTCCAGCTCAATCGCCAGGGCGCCAACAAGGCACGGGTCAACGGCGTCAATGTGCGGACATCGGAGCTTCCCCGATACGCGCAGGTGATCCTGTTCGCTCCCGAGGACCTGCAGATCGTCCGGGGGGATCCCTCCGCTCGTCGTCGCTTCGCGGATCAGCTGATCGTGCAGCGCACCCCGCGCATGGCCGCCGTCCTCGGCGACTACGACCGGGTTCTGCGCCAGCGCAGCGCTCTCCTCAAATCGGCGCGCGCCCGCGGTCTTCGCGGCGACGCCCTCAGCACCCTCGACGTGTGGGACGACAAGCTGGTCACCCTCGGCACCGAGGTGATCGAGGCGCGGAGCGCGTTGGCATCCGATCTCTCCGATCCCGTCGCCCGGGCGTACGCCGCGATCGCCGGCGCCGATCACGAACCGCGCCTGTCGTGGGCGCTCTCGGTCGGCGGGGGCGACCCCGAAGAGGGCGACGCGGTCGATGGTGCGGGCTCGAGCGAGCCGCTGGCCGACCAGTTCCGCGCGGCCCTCGCCGCGAAGCGACCGGCCGAGCTCGAGCGCGGACTCACGCTGGTCGGACCCCATCGCGACGACCTCGTGCTGCGCGTGCGCGGCCTGCCGGTGAAGGGTTACGCCTCGCACGGCGAATCGTGGTCCGTCGCGCTCGCGCTGCGGTTGGCCTCGGCCGAGATCCTCCGCGCGGAGTCGCGGCTGGGAGACCCCGTCCTCATCCTCGACGACGTCTTTGCCGAGCTCGACGCCGGACGCCGGACGCGATTGGCGGAGCTCGCCGGCGGGTACGAGCAGGTCATCGTGACCGCCGCCGTCGAAGAAGACGTCCCCGACGGGCTGCGCGCCCATGTCGTGCGCGTCGACGCCGGGCGCATTCGGGACATCGACGATGAATGACGACGCGGAGATCCCCGAGACCATGTCGACGTATCTGCGTCTGCGCGGTCTCGAGCCGTCGCCGTATCGCAAGAAGAAGCGTCGGCGCCGCGCCGACGACGGCGAGAACGCCCCGTTCACCCCGGGGCGGGACCCGCGCGGGTTGGGCGATGTGCTGTCCTCGCTCACCAAGTCCGCTGGATGGGACCCCCAGCTCTCGCGCGAGGACCTCGTGCGCACGTGGGACGAAGTCGCCGGAGCCGACACCGCGGCGCACACACGTCCCGTCGCCCTGGACGGCGGAACCCTCACCGTCCAGGCCGATTCCACGGCGTGGGCCAAGCAGCTGCAGTTCATGCGCGCGCAGATCCTCTCGGAGATCCTCCGCCGCTTCCCCGATGCCGGTGTCGAGGCGATCCGGTTCGTGGGCCCCGACGTCCCCTCTTGGAAATGGGGGCCCAGAGCCGTTCCAGGCCGCGGTCCGCGCGATACCTACGGCTGAGCCATGGTCAATCCCGGCTTGACGTGATTTATCCCCGCATTGGGGCGTACAAGCCATTTCGAGGGCCCTTCCGCGATAGGATGGAGGTTCCGACGAACCGATCTGGAGCGCGCGTACCCATGACGTCCGAAAACCCCGACAGCGTTTCCGAGGAACCCGAAGCGACCAGCAAGAAGGTTCCCAACGAGTACGGGGCAGACGCCATCCAGGTGCTCGAAGGTCTCGAGGCGGTCCGCAAGCGCCCGGGCATGTACATCGGTTCCACCGGTGAGCGCGGCCTGCACCACCTCGTGCAAGAGATCGTCGACAACTCCGTCGACGAGGCCCTCGCCGGCTACTGCGACACCATCGAGGTGACGATCCTTAGCGACGGCGCCGTGCGCGTGGTCGACAACGGTCGCGGCATCCCGGTCGACATGCACCGCACCGAGGGCAAATCGACCGTCGAGGTCGTCCTCACCGTCCTGCACGCCGGTGGAAAGTTCGGCGGTGGCGGGTACGCGGTCTCGGGCGGTCTGCACGGCGTCGGCTCGTCCGTCGTCAACGCCCTCTCGACGCGCCTCGAGGTCGAGGTCAAGCGTCAGGGTCACGTGTGGCGTCAGTCGTTCCGCGACGGCGGCGTGCCCCTCGCCCCCCTCGCGCAGGGCGAAGAGAGCGACGCGACCGGTACGACGATCACCTTCTGGCCGGATGCCACGATCTTCGACACCATCGATTTCGACTACGACACGCTGCGCACGCGCTTCCAGCAGATGGCCTTCCTCAACAAAGGCCTGCGCATCAGCCTGCGCGACGAGCGCCCCCAGTCGCTGATCACCGAGGGCGAGCCCGGTGAAGAGGTCACCGACGCCCGCCACGACACGTTCCTCTACGAGCGCGGCCTCGTCGACTACGTCGAGCACCTCAACCGCGTGCGCAAGGCCGACGTGGTCAACGACGAGATCATCGAGGTCGAGTCCGAGGACACCGAGCGCAAGATCGCGCTCGAGCTGGCCATGCAGTGGACGACGGCTTACACCGAAAACGTCTTCACCTACGCGAACACCATCAATACCCACGAGGGTGGAACGCACGAAGAGGGCTTCCGCGCCGCGCTGACGACTCTCGTCAACCGCTACGCGCGCGCGAACAACCTGCTCAAAGAAAAGGACGACAACCTCACCGGCGACGACATCCGCGAGGGTCTCACCGCGGTCATCTCGGTGAAGTTGTCGGAGCCGCAGTTCGAGGGTCAGACCAAGACCAAGCTCGGCAACACCGAGGCCCGCGCCTACGTGCAGAAGGTCGTCGGCGACAAGCTCGGCGACTGGTTCGACCGCAACCCGGCGCAGGCGAAGAACATCATCCGCAAGGCGATCGACGCCGCCACCGCCCGTCTCGCCGCCCGCAAGGCGCGCGAGACCGCTCGTCGCAAGAGCGTCTTCGAGTCGGCCGCGATGCCCGACAAGCTCAAGGACTGCACCTCGAAAGACCCCTCGATCAGCGAGATCTTCCTCGTCGAGGGTGACTCGGCCGGCGGCTCCGCCGTGCAGGGTCGCGACCCGCACACGCAGGCGATCCTGGCGCTGCGCGGCAAGATCCTCAACGTCGAGCGCGCGCGCCTCGACCGCGCACTGGGCAACAAAGAAGTGCAGGCGATGATCCAGGCCTTCGGCACGGGCATCGGCGAAGACTTCGACATGGCCAAGGCCCGGTACCACAAGATCGTGCTCATGGCCGATGCCGACGTCGACGGCCAGCACATCACCACGCTGCTGCTGACCCTGCTCTTCCGCTACATGCGCGGACTCATCGAGGCGGGTTTCGTCTATCTCGCGCAACCCCCGCTGTACCGCCTGAAGTGGTCGAACCACCCGCACGAGTACGCGTACAGCGACCGCGAGCGCGACGCGATGCTCGTCGACGGTCAGGCCTCCGGACGCCGCATCCCCAAGGACAACGGCATCCAGCGCTACAAGGGTCTCGGCGAGATGAACGATCACGAGCTGTGGGAGACCACGATGGACCCCGAGACCCGCACGCTGAAGCAGGTCACCATCGACGACGCCGCATCGGCCGACGAGATCTTCTCGGTGCTGATGGGAGAAGACGTCGAGTCGCGTCGCAGCTTCATCCAGCGCAACGCCAAAGACGTCCGCTTCCTCGACATCTGATCCGCACGACAGATCTCGCTCCGACGTATTCACGAAACTGAGAAGACATGGCTGACGACACCACTCCCGGGCCCGCCGACGCGCGCGAAGAAAGCGCTCACAACCACGGCAAGATCGACCAGGTCGACCTGCAGCTCGAGATGCAGCGGAGCTACCTCGACTACGCGATGAGCGTCATCGTCGGGCGCGCCCTGCCCGACGTGCGCGACGGTCTCAAGCCCGTGCACCGCCGTGTGATCTACGGCATGTACGACGGCGGCTTCCGCCCCGACAAGTCGTTCTCGAAGTGCGCCCGCGTCGTCGGCGAGGTCATGGGTCACTACCACCCGCACGGTGACGCCCCCATCTACGACGCCCTCGTGCGTCTCGTGCAGCCGTGGTCGCTGCGCTACCCGCTGGCCCTCGGCCAGGGCAACTTCGGCTCACCCGGCAACCAGGGCGCGGCCGCTCCGCGTTACACCGAGACCAAGATGGCCCCCCTCGCGCTTGAGATGGTGCGCGACATCGAAGAAGAGACCGTCGACTTCGAGGACAACTACGACGGCCAGACGCAGGAGCCCACGGTCCTGCCGGCGCGCTTCCCGAACCTGCTGGTCAACGGCTCGGTCGGCATCGCCGTCGGTATGGCCACGAACATCCCGCCGCACAACCTGCGCGAGGTCGCGGCCGGCGCCCTCTGGGCCCTCGAGAACCCGGATGCCACGCGCGAAGAGCTGCTCGAGGCGCTCATGGAGCGCATCCCCGGCCCCGACTTCCCCACGCACGCCCAGATCCTCGGTACCCGTGGCATCAAGGACGCGTACCGCACCGGGCGCGGCTCGATCACGATGCGCGCCGTGGTCAACATCGAAGAGATCCAGGGCCGCACGTGCCTCGTGATCACCGAGCTGCCCTACCAGGTCAACCCCGACAACGTCGCCGTCAAGATAGGCGACCTCGCCCGCGAGGGCAAGATCACGGGCGTCGCCGACATCCGCGACGAGAGCTCGGGTCGCACCGGTCAGCGCCTGGTCGTCGTGCTCAAGCGCGATGCGGTCGCGAAGGTCGTGCTGAACAACCTCTACAAGCACACCCAGCTGCAGGAGAACTTCGGCGCCAACATGCTGGCGATCGTCGACGGCGTGCCGCGCACGCTCTCGCTCGACGGCTTCATCAGCCTGTGGATCGACCACCAGGTCGAGGTCATCGTCCGCCGCACGCGTTACCGCCTGCGCAAGGCCGAAGAACGCATGCACATCCTGCGCGGCTACCTCAAGGCGCTCGACGCGCTCGACGAGGTCATCGCGCTCATCCGTCGCTCGCCGACTGCTCAGGATGCCAACGAGGGGCTGCAGAAGCTCCTCGACATCGACGACATCCAGGCGCAGGCGATCCTCGACATGCAGCTGCGTCGTCTCGCCGCCCTCGAGCGCCAGAAGATCGTCGACGAGGCGACCGAGCTCGAAGCTCGCATCGCGGACTACAACGACATCCTCGCCACGCCCGCCCGCCAGCGCACCATCATCCGCGACGAGCTGACGGCGATCGTCGACCGCTTCGGCGACGACCGTCGCACCGAGATCCTGCACGGATTCGACGGCGACGTGTCGATCGAAGACCTCATCGCCGAAGAAGAGATGGTCGTCACCGTCACCCGCGACGGCTACATCAAGCGCACGCGCAGCGACAACTACCGCTCGCAGCACCGCGGCGGCAAGGGCGTGAAGGGTGCGCAGCTGCGCGCCGACGACGTGGTCGAGCACTTCTTCGTCACCACGACCCACCACTGGCTGCTGTTCTTCACGAACAAGGGCCGCGTGTACCGCTCCAAGGCGTACGAAGTCCCCGAGGCCGGGCGCGATGCGAAGGGTCAGCACGTCGCGAACCTGCTCGCGCTGCAGCCCGACGAAGAGATCGCCCAGATCCTCGACATCCGCGACTACAGCGTCGCCACGTACCTCGTGCTCGCCACCCGCAACGGGCTGGTCAAGAAGACCCGCCTCGACGAGTACGACACGAACCGCCAGGGCGGCGTCATCGCCATCAAGCTCCGCGGCCAGGTCGCGGACGACACCGACGACGCCGAGCAGGGCGGTGCCGACGAGCTGGTCAGCGCGATGCTGGTCGACGAGGGCGACGACATCCTCCTGATCAGCCGCCTGGGGCAGTCGCTGCGCTTCTCCGCCACCGACAGCGCGTTGCGCCCCATGGGCCGGTCGACGTCGGGCGTGAAGGGTATGGACTTCCGCGAGGGCGACAGCCTGCTCTCGGCATCCGTCGCCAAGGACGACGAGTTCGTGTTCGTCGTGACCGAGGGAGGCTATGCCAAGCGCACCGCCGTCACCGAATACCGGATGCAGAATCGCGGCGGTCTGGGCATCAAGGTGGCCCGTCTGACCGATGACCGCGGGGTGCTCGCGGGCGGAATGATGGTGTCGGAGGGCGACGAGGTCCTCGTGGTTCTTGCCAGCGGCAAGGTGGTACGCTCTGCCGTGGCCGAGGTCCCCGCCAAGGGGCGCGACACCATGGGTGTCGTGTTCGCACGAGCCGGAGGTGATGACAGGATCATCGCCATCGCCCGCAACGCAGAGCGGAACCTGACCGAGACGACGGAGACGATCACGGAGCCCACCGCTTCTTCCGCGGATGAGGCCGACGCCTCCTCTTCCGAGACCCCCGAGGAAAGTACTGACGCATGAGCACGGTAGCCGACAAGCTCGCCAAGAAGTCGACTCACAAGACCCCCGCCAAGCAGGTCCGCCTGCGTCTGGTGTACATCGACTTCTGGTCGGCGGTGAAGCTGTCGTTCCTGGCGGCGGTCGCTCTGGCCATCGTCACCGTCGTGTCGTACTTCCTCATCTACCTCGTCGTCTCGGCGACGCTGCTGACGAAGCTCGATGAGTTCTTCACGAGCTTCACCGACGGTGGGGCGACCCTGTCGCAGTACGTGGGCCTGCCGCAGGTGATGGCGTTCGCCGCCATCGTCGCCATTCTCAACCTCGTCATCGTCACCGTGCTCGGCGCCGTGATGGCGGGTATCTACAACCTGGCGGTGAAGGTCACCGGTGGCCTTCTCGTCGGGTTCACCTCGAACTGACGCCGATTCGTCAAAACCTCGCGAGTCCGGTAAAGTCTTCGAGGTTGACATCACGTCAGCGAGACGGGGCTATAGCTCAGGCGGTTAGAGCGCTTCACTGATAATGAAGAGGTCCCAGGTTCAAGTCCTGGTAGCCCCACCCCTTCCCTCGCGGGGCCTTAGCTCAGCTGGTAGAGCGCCTGCTTTGCAAGCAGGATGTCAGGAGTTCGAATCTCCTAGGCTCCACAATCGATAACGAAGAGCCGGTCCCTCAGGACCGGCTCTTCGCCTTTCCCCCGTGGCTCAGCCGGCGGCGCGACGTCGCCCCGCACGGAGAAGAATCACCGATACCGCGTAGAGCACGGCTCCCGATACCGCCAGCACCGTGTTCATGCCCTCCAGCGTGACGGCGAACGGCGGGAGGAACGCACACACCCACGCGACCGCGAGCACCACAGGGCCCGGAGGCGGGGGCAGCTCGCCCAGCGCCTCGAAGCGGACCAGGACCAGCGAGAGCAGCCACAGCACCACGGCCGTCGCGGCGAAGACGAGGGGGCGGGTCGCCCACCACTCCGGGCTCGCCGGCGTAGGTGCGGCGCCGGGGATCAACAGGGCGACACCCGAGACGATGAGGATGACGGGTAGGTGCCACAGGTAGACCGTCATCAGCCGGGAGCCGATCACGAACACGATCGCCTGGGCGACCCTCGTGCGCATCAGGGCGGTGAGAACGGGCTTGGCGAGACGCAGCAGGCAGGCCTGCGCGAGACCGAACAGCACGAGCGGGAGCGTCGGCGGGTTGAGGTTGGCGAGCATGTTGTTCGAGTAGGGCCCCCAGACCACGATGGCACCGACGACGAGATAACTGCCGGCCGCGAGACCGAGAAGAGACAGCGACGAACGGCGGTCGAACCATCCGTCGCGGTACCAGTAGCCCAGCTGTTGGATCAGGGGCCAGACGAACAACAGGTTCGCGTACCCCAGCTCTTGGACCCCCGAGGCGAAGCGCAGCGCGTCGACCGCCATCACCGCGACCAGAAGCATCGCGACCGTGCGGCGGGGCGCGACCTCGTGCCAGTGCGTCGTGAGCGGCACGACGGCCTGGCAGAGCAGGTACGCCGCGAGGAACCACAGCGGCATCCCCACTCCCACCACCGCGGCATCGACGAGCGACGGATCCACTCCGACGAGGGCGGCGACCACGAGGACGGCCGCGACGACGAGGAACAGCGGAAGCGCCGGTTGCGCGAGGCGCAGAGCGCGGGAGCGGATGAAGCCGCGCGCGTCGCCACCCCGACTCGTCCACGTCGCCCAGCCGGCGGCGGAGGCGAAACCGCCCACGACGAAGAAGAGCGGCATGATCTGCCCGAACCAGGTCGCGGTGTCGAACCACGGCTGCATCTCGGCGGGTCGCGAGGTCACGATGGCGCCGTCGGGACCCCGACCGACGCCCACCTGGAGCAGGTGCACGACGACCACGAAGCACACGGCCGTGACGCGGGCGAGATCGAGCGTGAGGTCGCGGCGCGAGACGTCGGGCGTCGACGGAGAGAGCTCAGTGCGCATGGGACCATCGTGGCGCGACCCGGACGTCTGTCGTCACCTCCGACACGCGGGTGAAACCCGTCGCTAAAGTTCGGTCATGGATATGCGCGTGGCCGCGTACGCCGTCGTGACCGACGCAAACGACCGCGTGCTGCTCGCCCACTGGATCGACGGACGACGGGGAGCGTGGACCCTGCCCGGCGGCGGCCTCGAGGACGGTGAAGACCCCGCCCAGGCGGTGCGCCGGGAGGTGCGCGAGGAGACGGGGTTCCGTGTCGTGGTCGACGAGCTGCTCGGCATCCACTCCCGGGTCATCCCCGCCGAGGCGCGGCTCGCCGACGGCGCCACAGGCCCTCTGCACGCGCTCCGGATCGTCTACCGGGCTCGCGTTGTGGGCGGTCGCCTGCGGTTCGAGAGGGACGGTTCGACCGATCGCGCGGAGTGGTTCACCCTCGCCGCGACCCGCAAGCTGCGGCGGGTTCAGCTCGTCGACGTGGCTCTGCGGATGGCCGGCATCCTCGGCTCGTGAGCCTCAGGCGCGTTCTGCGGTGATGTCGGCGACCGTCGCGCCGTAGGCGGCTATCAGATCGTCCGCGTCGACGAACAAGCTGTATCCGTGCGCTCCCGCGCCCATGGCGATCCGCGACCCGACGATGCGTTCGTCGGCGTACACGGGCCAGTCGGTCGAGCTGCCGATCGGAACGATGGTGCCCCGTTCATAACCCGTCGCGGCGAGGGCCAGCTCGGGCTCGGGCAGCCGCAGCTTGTTCACGCCGACCACCGCGCGCAGCTTCGGCCACGAGATGGCGCGATCGCCCGGGACCAGCGCGAACAGATAGGTGTCGTCCGAACGCTTGACGACCAGCGTCTTCACGATCGAGGCAGAGGGGATGCCGAGCAACTCGGCCGCCTCGTCGAGGCTCGACGCCGCGGGACGCTCGCGCACATCGACGGAGAGGCCGCGCTCTCGCGCGGCCTCTCTGACTCTGATGGTGGGATCGCTCACGCGTCCGGCGCGCGCAGCGGGTCGTCCGCCACCCACAGCTCGTCGTCGGCGCGCAGCGTCTGCCACGCGGCGTACGCGACGCCGGCAGCGGCGACCACGCCGAGGATGATGGCGATGACGCCGCCGGCGCCGATGCCGTCGTGCTGCGACGGAAGCTTCTTGGCGAGACGCTTCGACGCCTGCTTGCCGTACTTCTCGGCACGCTTGGCGTACTTGTGGGCGTCGAGCTCGAAGCCGCGACCCTTGGCGAGACGGTCGCGGGTGTCGCCCGCTGCGTCCCACACCGACATCGCTCCGCCGACCACGGCACCGGCCGCGGGGACCACCTTGTGGCTGAGGAAGCGGTTGCTGTACTTCACGCTCTTGTCGACGTACGGAGCGGCGTACTTGTTGTACCCGTCCTGCACGGCGGGGACGAGGTCTTCGCGGCTGAAGCGACCGAGCTGGTGGCCGGCTTCACGAGCGACCTTCCCGCTCTCGCCCAGCAGCACCTGCTGCGACTCCCACACCTTCGCGGCGTGCTTCTGGAGCTTGCGCAGTTCCTTCTTGCTCTTGCGGCTGAGGCCCACGGCTCATCCTCCCTGTCGATGGGATGTACGTTCGTTCATCTTGCCAGAACGGGTCGCTGACGCCGCCGACCCTTGCAGATAACTCTGAGAGAATGTACTCATGGCCAACCACACCGCCGTCGCGACCCTGCACACCAACCACGGCGACATCGTCGTCAACCTGTTCGGAGACCACGCTCCGCGTACCGTCCGTAACTTCGTCGGGCTCTCCGACGGAACCCAGGAGTGGACGAACCCGGCTACGGGCGCCAAGGGTGAGGGTCCTCTGTACAAGGACGTCATCTTCCACCGCATCATCCCCAACTTCATGATCCAGGGCGGCGACCCCCTCGGTCAGGGCATCGGTGGCCCCGGATACAACTTCAACGACGAGATCAGCCCCGAGCTCGACTTCACCCAGCCCTACAAGCTGGCCATGGCCAACGCTGGTCTGCGCCGCAACGCCATCACCGGCCAGGCCGAGGGCACCAACGGCTCGCAGTTCTTCATCACGACCGACCCGACCCCGTGGCTCCAGGGCAAGCACACGATCTTCGGCGAGGTCGCCGACGACGCGTCCAAGGCCGTCGTCGACAAGATCGCCTCCGTCCCCACCGCCGCGGGCGACCGTCCGATCGAGCCCGTCGTGCTCCAGTCGGTCGACGTCGTCTCGGTCTGACCTCTCAGGCGGCGGCGGGTGTCCACGACTGAGGAGTTCCGTCGCAACAGCGACAACTTCTGTTACCGGCATCCCGACCGGCAGAGCTTCGTGCTGTGCCAGCGGTGCATGCGCACCGTGTGTTCGGAGTGCCGCACACCCGCCGCCGTCGGCGTCATCTGCCCGGAGTGCATGGCGCAGCAACGCGCCGCGCAGACCCCCGCGCAGAAGAAGGCTCAGCGCCGCTGGGCCTCTCGGCCCATGTCGGTCGTCTCGTCCGGCCGACCGCAGATGACCCTCGGCATCATCGCCGTCACGGGCCTGGTCTACATCATCGGGCTCATCCCGGGCGTGGGCGGCGTCGTGTCGAACCTGCTCGCGTTCAACAGCCTCTACGTGCTGCCGCAGGCCGGTTTCATCGAGCCGTGGCGCCTGTTCACCGTGGCCCTCGTCCACAGCGGGTTCTTCCACGTGGGCCTGAACATGCTCGCTCTCTGGTTCATCGGGCGCAGCCTCGAGCCGCTGCTCGGTCGCGCGCGGTTCCTGGTGCTCTACCTGATCGGTGCCCTCGGCGGATCGGTCGCCGTCGCGCTCCTCGCCCCCGGGGTGTGGACCGTGGGTGCGTCCGGTGCGATCTTCGCGCTCTTCGGCGCCCTGCTCGTGATCGGACGCCACATCGGCGCGGACATCCGCGTCATCGCCGTGTTGATCACCATCAACTTCGCATGGCCGTTCGTGATCGCCGGTCTCAACGCGATCGGATCGGGCGACTTCGCCGGCTCACTCGCCGCGGTGGGGATCTCGTGGCAGGCGCACCTGGGCGGATTGATCACCGGCGCCGGCGTCGGACTGATCTACGCGCGAACGCGCGCAGCGACGCAGAAGCGGGTGCAGATCGTCTTGCTCGTCGTTCTCAGCGTGCTCCTGATCGCACTGCTCGCGATCCCGGCTGTGTTCTACGTCTGAGAGTTATCCACAGCCTCATCCACAGGTGGGGATGAATTACACGAGTGTAAGTCAGCGCCACTTCGTGGTCATGAGGAACCCGACGAACGCGATGCCGAAGCCGATCACGAGGTTCCACGGACCGATGCCGGGGATCGGGAACTGCGAGTTGCTGAGATAGAACACCAGCACCCACACGAGGCCGATGAGCATGAGGCCGATCATGATGGGCAGGAACCACACCGGGTTCGGAGCCGATCCGCCTTCGTTGCGCTCAGCGATCGGGTCTTCGCCTTTGCCAGTTCGAGCCATGCCGGACAGTCTAACGGTCAGGTGCGCGTGATCCCGCGGAACTAGACTGCCCCCGTGCAGACCGTCGACCAGCCGCAGACCCGCCGGGGATCACGGCGCGGTCGCGCTCCACGCCGGCGGGTGTCCGTGATCGGGGTCATCGGTGATCTGCTGGTCACCGCGGGCGTTCTCGTCCTGCTCTTCGTCGTCTGGCAGCTCTGGATCGGCGACGCCATCATCGGCGCGCAGTTCAAGGATCAGGGCAGAGAGATCAGCGAGCAGTGGGCCACCAATCCGCCGCCGTCGGCGCCCCTGCCCACGACGACCGCTCCCGCTCAACCGGCGGCACCCCCCACGGCCGACCCGCCCGCCCTCGAGCAATCGAAAGACGCGCAGATCTTCGGCGTCGTCTACATCCCGCGCCTCGGCCCTGACTACCATTTCCCGGTCGCCGGGGGAGTCAGCTCGTCCCGCACCCTCGATCCGATCGGCCTCGGTCACTACCCCGACTCCGCCATGCCCGGGCAGGTGGGCAATTTCGCCATCGCCGGCCACCGCGGCAGCCACGGGGCGCCGTTCGCGGACCTGCCGTCGTTGCGCATCGGCGATGCCATCGTCGTCGAGACCGAGGGCGGCTGGTACACCTACCGGTTCCGCAACATCGAATACGTGCGTCCCGACGGCGTGAACGTCCTGCTGCCAACGCCCCAGCAGCCGCAGATCGAGGCGACGGACCGCGTCATCACGATGACCACCTGCAGCCCGCGCTACGGCTTCTCGGAGAGAGCGATCGGCTACGGCGTGTTCGAGTCCTTCACCCCGCGGACCGACGCCGGTCCGCCGACGTCTCTGACCTCTGGAGCAGCCTGATGTACGGAGCCCTGTGGCGCGTCCTCCCCGGTCCGTGGTGGGTGCGTCTGCTGATCGTCCTGGTGCTGCTCGCGGCCGTTCTGTACGGCCTCTTCTTCTACGTCTTCCCCTGGGTGAGCGACCTCGTCTATCCCCAGGAGGTCACGGTCGAGTGAGTCCCTGGCGCGTCGTCGTCGTCGACAATCGCGACAGCTTCGTCCACACGCTCGCCGGCTACGTCCGAGACCTCGGGGCCGAGACCATCATGATCGCGGCGGACGATTCCGGGCTGCCGGATCTCGCCGTGCGCGACGCACAGGCGATCCTCGTCTCACCCGGCCCCGGTCACCCCGACGACGCCGGACACTCGGTCGCCGTGGTGCACGCGGCGCTGGGTGCCGGCATCCCTCTCCTGGGAGTTTGTCTCGGACATCAGGCCATCGCGACGGCGTTCGGCGGACGCGTCGGACACGCGCCGGAACTGCTGCACGGGATCACGAGCGTCATCCGGCACGGGGGAGACGGGGTGTTCGCCGATCTTCCCGACGGCTTCGTCGCCACCCGCTACCACTCGCTCTCCGTCGACGCGGAGTCGCTCCCGGCGGAGCTGGAGGTGACGGCGCGGACCGACGCAGGAGTGGTGATGGGCCTCCGGCACCGGACCGCGCCGATCGAGGGCGTGCAATTCCACCCCGAGAGCGTGCTGACCGAGGGCGGACATGTGCTGCTCGGCCGCTGGCTCGAGAACGCCGGACTTTCGGGCGCCGCTGCACGCGGCTCCCGACTTCACCCGCGCGGTGTCAGGCGCCCGAACACACCGTCAGCGTGATCTCGCTGTGCACCGGGACCTCACCCGGGGCGAGAGACTGCGTCTTGACCGTCGGGGGCGTCGCGGCCTTGCAGCCGGGATCCTGCTGCGTCTTGACCGTCAACTGCTTCGCGTCGGACTCCAGCTCGCGCTGGGCCGCCTCGAGGGTGTAGCCGGTGTAGTCGACGATGACCACCTGTCCGCTGGCGACCACGAGGTTCACCGTGGTGCCCTTCGCGACCTCGGCACCCGACTCGACGCTCGAGGAGATGATCGTTCCGGCGGCGAGAGCGGGATCATCCTGGCGGCGGATCGAGCCGACCGACAGTCCCGCGTTCTGCAGCGCTGTCCGCGCCTCGCTCTCGGTGATCCCGTCGAGGGTCGGAACCGTGGCCGTATCGGGTCCGGTCGAGACGTAGACCGTGATCCTCTGCCCGGCGGTGACATTCGTCCCGGCCTCGGGGACCGTGCTCACGACATTTCCGGCGGCGACCTTCTCGTCGGACTCGTTCACGCGACTGGTGGTCAGCTGCTGGCCCTCGAGCGTCTCGACCGCGCGGTCGTACGACATGTCGACGACGTTGGGGACCGTGTATGCGCTGGTGGGCACGTCGTTGCTCGGCTGGATCTGCATGACCCAGATGAGGACGGCCACGAGGAGCACGGCGAGCACGGTCACGCCCGCCCAGATCCAGGCCACCGGGGGGCCGGGCTGCGTGCGGCGCATCGTGGTGTCGGTGCTGAGCTGCCGCAGCGAACGCGCGGTCTCAGCCGCTTGACGCGGGTTCGGACCGTACAGTTCGTTCGACAGCGCCGACATCTGGCGCTTGGTGGGGCCCTTGCCGTCGACGGTATCGTCGAGGGCTTCGCGGAAGCTCGCGGCGTCCTGCGGGCGCTGGAACGGGTCCTTCGCGAGGGCGCGGAGGACGATGGCGTCGAGCGCGCGAGGTACCGTCTCGACAATCTCGCTGGGCGGGACCGGGGCCTCGCTGACATGCTGGTAGGCGACGGCCACGGGGGTGTCGCCGCGGAACGGGGGTCGACCCGTGAGGAGCTCGTACAGCACGACGCCCGTGGAGTAGAGGTCGGCGCGGGCGTCGACGGACTCGCCCTTGGCCTGCTCGGGCGAGAAGTACGCCGCCGTGCCGACGATGGCCGTGGTCTCGGCGACCGTGGACGAGGAGTCGGACACCGCGCGGGCGATGCCGAAGTCCATCACCTTGACGCGTCCGGAGTCGGTGATCATCACGTTTCCGGGCTTGATGTCGCGGTGCACGACGCCGGCACGGTGCGAGTACTCCAGAGCCTCCAGGATGCCGTCGACGTACCGCAGCGCGTCGTCGGTGGGCACGGGCCCCTCGGCGATGACGTCCTTGAGCAGACGGCCGTGCACGAGTTCCATGACGATGTACGGAACCGGGCGCTCGTGGCCGTCGACGCCCGTCTCGACGTCCTCACCCGCGTCGAAGACCCGCACGATCGTGGGGTGGGCCATGCGCGAGGCCGCCTGCGCCTCGAGCCGGAACCGCGTGCGGAAAGCGGCGTCGCCCGCCAGATCGGCCTTCAGGACCTTGATCGCGACCGTGCGCCCGAGCGTCTGGTCGTACCCGCGATAGACGC
Organism: Microbacterium testaceum; assembly: GCF_029761935.1. Lineage (NCBI taxonomy): Bacteria > Bacillati > Actinomycetota > Actinomycetes > Micrococcales > Microbacteriaceae > Microbacterium > Microbacterium testaceum. Next base: position 2,126,621 of record NZ_CP121699.1, on the reverse strand, counting down.
TGGCCATGCCGCCGCGACCGATGAGGTCGTCGACGCGGTAGCGCCCGGAAAGGACGCGCGTCTCAGTGGTCACGGGTGGAGCTCCTGGCGTGGGGGATGGGGATCAGGGCTTGACGGTGGGAACCGCCGCGGGCGTCGCCGACGGCGAAGACGAGCTGCCGCCCGTGATCGTCGCCGACGCCTCGCCCGAGGGACCGGCCGTCCGGTCGCCGGCGCCCGAGCAGCTGACGGTGTACGTCACCCGCAGGGTCTGACCGGCGGCGTTGTTGACCGTCAGCTTCGCGTTGCGCGCGTCGGGAGCGAACACCGCGGTCGACTGTCCCGTGGCGTCGAAGGTGCCATTGGTGGCGGTGAAGTTGTACGACGTGACCGACCCGGTGCCCGAGGGGCACGAGTACTGCTGCCACGAGACCTGGATGTCGCTGCCCGCCGTCACCGAGGTGCCGGGGAGGGTCGGCGTGCCGGGCGTCGAGAGCGGCGTCTCTTCGCCGTAGACCGTGACCTCGATGTTCGTACCCTGCGGGTTGCGTCCCGTCGGATCGACGACGTAGATCTTGCCGACCTGGTCGGCGTTCTCGGCCGCGTTCCCGGTGGTGCAGGTGGCACCGAGGTTCGCGTTGCGGAGGGCCGTGCGCGCTTCGTCGCAGGTCTTGCCGATGAGGTTGAGGGCATCGACGTCGACGAGGGTGCTCGACGGGGTCGGGCTCGGGGACGGCGAGGACGGCGTCGGAGCCGGCGTCGAGGCGGACGCGGACGGGCTGGCCGGAGCCGCGTTCGAGTCGCCCTGGTTCGTCAACAGCGTGACGAGCGTGCCGATCAGCACCAGCGCGAGCAGGGCGATGAGCGCGATGAGCGGCCACGTCCAGGGACTGCGCTTCTTCTTCTGCGGCGCGGGGTCTTCTTCGGTGTGTTCCTCGGTGAGAAGCGACGTCGCCGCCGCCGGGGCGGGCATGAGACGCGTGGTCGCCGAAGTCTGCCCCCCGGCCGTGAGCAGCTGGGTCGCGTCATCGGCAAGAGCAGCACCGGCCGCGATCGCGGGGACGGCGGCGGCCGCGGCCGCGAGGTCGCCGCGACGCAGAGCGGTTGCGGCGCGCGAGACGGCGGCCGACGAGGCCGGACGGTCGTCGGGCTTCTTGGCGATCATCGCCATCACGAGGTTCTGGACGGGCTGCGCCACCGTGGGGGGCAGGGGAGCGGGCTGCTCGTTGATCTGCGCCATGGCGATCGCGACCTGCGACTCGCCCGTGAAGGGACGCTTGCCGGCCAGGCACTCGTACGCGACGATGCCGAGGGAGTAGGTGTCGGTCGCGGGCGATGCGGGGTGACCCGACGCCTGCTCGGGGGAGAGGTACTGCACCGTTCCCATGACCTGACCGGTCGCGGTCAGCGGAACCTGGTCGGCGATGCGCGCGATGCCGAAGTCGGTGATCTTGACGCGACCGTCGGGCGTGATCAGCAGGTTGCCCGGCTTGATGTCGCGGTGCACGAGGCCCGCGGCGTGCGCCGCCTGGAGCGCGGCGGCCGTCTGGGCGACGATGTCGAGGGTCTTGTCGGTGGAGAGCGACCCGTCGCGCTCGAGGATCGTCGACAGGGCTTCACCCGGGACGAGCTCCATCACGAGGAAGGCGCTGCCGTCCTCCTCGCCGTAGTCGAACACGCTGGCGATGCCTTCGTGGTTGACGAGGGCGGCGTGGCGCGCCTCGGCGCGGAAGCGCTCGAGGAAGCCCGGGTCGCCCATGTACTCGTCTTTGAGGATCTTGATGGCGACGGTACGTCCGATGACGTGATCCGTCGCCTCCCAGACCTCGCCCATACCGCCGATCGCGATCCGCGAATCGAGCTCGTAGCGTCCTCCGAAGGTCACACCTTGCGTCGGTCTCATTTACCCAGCACCGCCTCCATGACCTTCTTCGCTATCGGGGCGGCGATCTCGTTGCCGCTCCCGTTCTGCCCCTGGCCTCCACCGTTTTCGACGACCACGGCGACGGCGACCTTGGGGTCTTCCGCCGGTGCGAAGCCGGTGAACCAGAGAGTGTAGGGACGGGAATCGTTCTCCGCCGTGCCGGTCTTACCCGCCACCGCGACCCCGTCTATTCTTGCATTCGATGCTGCGCCGTCCTGGACGTTCGCCGTCATCATGGTGACCATCTGGGCGGCGATCGAGGAGTCCAGAGCACGTCCGAACTCGCTGCTGCTCGCCTCGTCCTTCACCGAGAGGTTGGGCTCGATCACCCGATCGACCATCCGCGGGTTCATCACCACGCCATCGTTCGCGATGCCGGCCGACACCATCGCCATCTGCAGCGGGGTCGCGCGGACGTCGCCCTGACCGAAGCCGCTGAGGGCGGTCTGCGGAGCGTTCGGCGAGGTCGGGTAGGTCGACGGCGTGGACTCGAGCGGCAGGCTGAACGAGGTGTTGAACCCGTACTTCTCGGCCTCGGCGCGGATCGCGTCATCGCCGAGCTCGACCGCGAGCTCGGCCATCGGGATGTTGCAGCTCAGCCGCAGCGCCGTCGCGATGGTCACGGTGTCGCCGCCGCCGCAGGTGCCGCCGCCGGCGTTGCTCACGACGTTCGTGGACTGGGGCAGCGTGTACGCGGCGAGGTTCGGGAAGGCTGAGTCCGGCGTGTAACGACCGGATGCCAGCGCCGCCGAGGCGACGACGAGCTTGAAGGTCGAGCCCGGAGGGTTGAGGTTGCCGCCGATCGCGCGGTTGTCCATCGGCTTCGACGGGTCGGCGATCAGCTGGTCGTACGCCGCGTTGACGGCATCCGTGTCGTGTGAGGCGAGGATGTTGGTGTCGTAGCTGGGCTTGGACACCATCGCCAGGATGCGCCCGGTCGAGGGCTCGATCGCCACGACGGCGCCCTGCAGGTCGCCGAGGGCGTCCCACGCGGCTTTCTGCACCTTCGGGTCGACCGAGAGCTCGACGTTCGAACCCCGCGGCGCCTGGCCCGTGATGGCGCGGTCGATGCGCGAGAAGAACTGGTTCGAATCGGACCCGCTCAGCACGCTGTTCTCGGCCGCTTCAATCTGGGTCTTCGCGTCGAGCACCGGGTTCATATAGCCGGTCACGGGCGCCCACATGTCGGCATCCGTGTACTGACGCTGCCAGCTGTAGACGTCGTTCGAGGGAACCGATGAGGCGATCGCGGTGCCGCCGGCGATGATCGATCCGCGCTGGATCTGGTACGAGTCGTACAGCGCACGCGTGTTGCCGGTGGTGTTGGTCAACGAGTTGGCCTGGGCGACCTGGATGATGCTCGTCGAGGCGAACAGGGCCAGGAACATCGCCAGCATGACGATGCTGAGGCGTCGGAGCTCTTTGGTCACGGTGCCTCCTCGGGAATCGGGGCGTCGAGGGGGGCGAACGGGCGGGTCATCAGCCGATCACCACCCGGGGGCGGCTGCGCACCGCGTCGGAGATCCGCAGCAGGAACGCGACGATGATCCAGTTCGCGATGAGCGACGATCCACCGGCCGCGAGGAACGGGGTGGTGAGGCCGGTCAGCGGGATCACGCGGGTGACGCCGCCGACCATGATGAACACCTGCAGGGCGATCGTGAACGAGAAGCCCGTCGCGAGCAGCTTGCCGAAGTCGTCCTGCCCCGCGAGACCGATGCGGATGCCACGGCTGGTGAAGACCATGTAGAGCGCGAGGATCGCGAACAGGCCCACCAGACCGAGCTCTTCGCCGAGGCTCGGCACGATGTAGTCGCTCTGCGATAGCGGGGTGATGTACGGCCGTCCCTGACCGAGACCGGTGCCGAAGAGGCCGCCGTGCGCGAGGCCGAAGATGCCCTGCACGAGCTGGTAGCTGCCGCCGTCGCGGTTGATCACCTCGGGGTCGAAGGCGCTCAGCCAGTTGGCGAAGCGCCCGTTGACGTAGGGGAGGACCCGGGATGCCAAGAAGGCACCGCTCGCGACCAGCACCAGGCCGATGAGCACCCAGCTCGTCTTGCCGGTGGCGACGTAGAGCATCGCGACGAACATGCCGAAGATCAGCAGGCCCGTGCCGAGGTCGCGCTGCAGCACGATGATGCCGAGCGAGACGAGCCAGATGATCAGCACCGGGCCGAGTTCACGGGCGCGCGGCCACGTCATGAACAGGAACCGCGTGCCGGTCGAGGTGAGGCTCTCTCGGGTGCGGACCAGATAGCCGGCGAAGAAGATCGCCAGACAGATCTTGGCGAGCTCACCGGGCTGGAACGACACGAAGCCCAGCGACACCCACACGTCGGCGTTCTGGTCGGTTCCAAGGCCCGGGACGAAGGGCAGCAGGAGCAGCAGGATGCCGACGAGGCCGAACAGGTACGTGTAGCGGAAGAGCACCCGGTAATTGCGCACGAAGATCAGCACGGCGAGGGCTGCGACCATCGCGATGGCCGCCCAGGCGATCTGGCGGTTGCCCGTGGCATCCCATCCGCTCGCCTTGTCAGCGAGGTCGATGCGATAGATCATCGCGATGCCCAGGCCCGTGAGGACGGTGGCGATGGGAAGCACGAACGGGTCGGCATCGCGGGCGCGCAGGCGCAGCACCACGTGCATGATCAGCGCGAGGACCGCCGGGATTGCGGCGACCGAGAGGTAACCGGCTTCGACGGTGTTGTTCACGCCGAGCTGCACGAGGACGATGGCGCCGCCGTAGACGGCGATCGCGAACAGGAGCAGGCCGAGCTCGCGGTTGCGCTGCTTGGCGGGGACGCGGATCTTCTTGAGCGCGCGCATCACGGCCGTGTCGGTGGACACGGCGTCGCCCGATCGGGTGAGCTTCTGGTCGGTCATCCGCTTCCCTCCGCCGCGGGACGCAGGCGTTCGACGATCTTCTCCGCGTCGTTCAACGACGGCGCGGAGATGGTGGCCTGGACGGTCTGCCGATCGAAATCGGACAGCTCGGACAGGGGGATGTTCGTGTCCTGGTAGACCGTCGAGAGCGAGATCGGACCGATGGACTGCTGGATGCCGCGGTAGATCACGACCGAGTCGCTGTCGGCGCCGACGTAGTAGAGCGTCTGCGTCCAGTTGTAGCCGGCGAACAGGCCGACGCCGATGCCGGCCAGCACCAGAATCAGCGCGGCGAGCCAGCCGAAGCGGCGGCGGCGGGCGCGGCGACGGTCTTCTTCGATGAGCTCCTCGAGGAACTCGGCCGCCGGCTCGAAGTGGGTGGGCTCGTTCGCGACCTGGCGGGCGTGGTGCAGCCACCCCGACCGGCTGGGACGGGCGGCGGGCACGACGACGCCGCTGGGGGTGGACGCGGAGCCGACGATCGTGGGGGTTCCGATGAAGACCGGGTGCTGGCCGCCGACGTCGACGAGCACGACCGTCACGTTGTCGGGAGCGCCGCCGTCGAGCGCCTGCTTGAGCAGAGCGTCGGCCGTGCGCGCCGGGGGCATGCCGAGGGCCAGCGTCTTGGCGGTGTGGGCGTCGTCGACGACGCCCGAGAGGCCGTCGGAGCACAGCAGCCAGCGGTCGCCGTCCTGCGTCGGCATGATGAAGCTGTCGACCTCGGGGTCGGGATCCATGTCGCCGAGTACTCGCATGAGCACCGAGCGCCGCGGGTGGTACCGGGCCTCTTCGGGCGTGATGCGACCCGAGTCGACCAGACGCTGGACGAACGTGTGGTCGGCGGTGATCTGCGTGAGGGTGTCGTCGCGGTACAGGTAGATGCGCGAGTCGCCGATGTGGCCGATGACGGCGTAGTCGTCGACCATGACGAGAGCGCTCACCGTCGTTCCCATGCCGGCCAGCTCGGGGCGGCGGGCCACGGTGTCGATGAGCTCCGCCGCCGTGTCGGCGAGGGAGTCTCGGATGGCGTGCTCGGCCTGGGCGGGGGAGCCGAAGGGCTGATCGAGCTCGGTGAGGCGGCGGATCGCCAGGCTCGAGGCGACGTCACCGCCCGCGTGGCCGCCCATGCCGTCGGCGACCACGAAGAGGTTGGACCCGGCGTAGCCGGAGTCCTGGTTGTTGGAGCGCACCTTGCCCGTGTGGGAGATGGCGGCGCTCGAGCCCTGGAAGACCATGGAGGAGGGCTACTTCCTCAACTCGAACGTCGTCGCGCCGACCTTGATCGGAGCCCCCACCTTGACCTGAACCGGTGCAGCGACGCGGACGCCGTCGTGCGAGGTGCCGTTCGTGGAGTCGAGGTCCTGCAGCATCCACTGCTCGCCCCAGAGGACGAGTCGGGCGTGGTGGCTCGAGGTGTAGTCATCGCGGATGACCAGACCCGACTCGCTGGAGCGACCGATCGTCAGCGGCTCGGTGCCCAGGGGCAGCTCGAGGCCGGCCTTGGGACCGCTCGTGATGACGATGCGCGAGACGGCGGACGTGGTCGCCAGACCCCCCGCGGGCGCCGGGGCCGGAGGGGCGGGGCGCTTGACCTGCGTGGTCACGGCGTCAGGCGATGACGTGGGGGCGGCTGCCGCCGGAGCGGGGGATGCCGTGGGCTCGGGGAGCTTGCGCACCTTGACGCCGAACAGGTCGGCGCGCAGCGAATAGACGACACCGAACACGAAAAACCACAGCAGGACGAGGAAGCCGCCCTGAAGAAGAAGGAGAGTCAGCTGACTCATGAGAGGGGTCCCCGTTCCCGGACGTCGAAGATGCTCGTGGCGTCGGACGCCGAAGGGCGTCGCGGCGGCTGCGCCTGGGCGACCACACGGAACACGATATTGGTGCGGCCGATCGAGATCGTCGAATCGGGCGGAAGAGCGGCCTCCGAGACCTTGCGGCCGTTGAGGGTGGTGCCGTTGGTCGAACCGAGGTCGCGGACCATCGCGCGCTCGCCGTCCCACAGGATCTCGACGTGCTTGCGGCTCGTGCCGGCGTCGGGGATGGTGATGTCGGCGTCGCTGCCGCGGCCGATCACGGTGCGGGCAGCGGTCAGAGGGTGACGAGTGCCGTCGATGTCGACGACCCCGCGCCACGCGACCTGCCCCTCGGTGGTCTGCGAGTCGACACGGAGCGTGCCTGTCGACAGCGACCCGTCGCGTTCGATCGTGATCGCGACCGGACCGGCGAAGGAGTAGCCCTGCGTACGGGCGTGCTTCTTGACCAGGGTGTCGAGCTCGGACACCAGGGTCGAGCCCAGCGCGCTCATCTTCTCGTCGTCGGCGGGCGAGAGGCGCACCGCGAACGTGTTCGGCGCGAGGATGCGCTCACGCGTGACGACCACGGCTTTCTTGTCGAGTTCGCTGCGCAGAGCGGACGCGATCTCCACCGGCTGGATGCCACTGCGGAAGGTCTTCGCGAACGCACCGTTGACGGCGCGTTCGAGACCCTTCTCGAAACTGTCGAGTAGCCCCACGAGACTCCTTCAGGCAGGCAGACCAGTAGGCACATCGTAGTCAGCGCGGCTGGGGAGGTCATGGACGCGGGCTTCGGAGCCGCGTTTCGTGACGCGGTCGCGGCCGTGATATTCTCGGGAAGTTGGTCGCGTGGCATCCTGTGTCACGCAACGCGCGAGTGGCGGAATAGGTAGACGCGCTGGCTTCAGGTGCCAGTGCCCGCAAGGGCGTGGGGGTTCAAGTCCCCCCTCGCGCACCAATGAGAAAGACCCCCGGGTTCGTCCGGGGGTCTTTCTCATTGCGGAAAGCAGTCGTCACACGAACTTCTCGACGTGGATCCGACGCTCGGGGAGGCCAGCGGCTCTCGCCTCGCCGACGACCAGGTCGGCCCAGTCGCCGGGACCGCAGACGAAGAGATCCGAGTCCAGCAGGTCCGGCAGGACGGCGACGATCGAAGCTCCTCGGGTGACGGCATCCGCCGACATCCAGGACGACTGCCCGGAGGGACGCCGGCCGATCATCTCGACGACCGCGCCGCCGCTCTGCTCCACCAGCCTCTCCGTCTCGTCCCACAGGAAGACCTGCGATCGATCGGTGGCACGCAGGACGACGGTCGCCTCGCCCCGTGCCAGGTCGGTGTCCTCGAGCAGCGCCCGCGCGGGCGTGATGCCGATCCCGGCCGCGACGACGGCGAGGCGCGGGGCGGTGCGCGCGGCATCCGTGAATATTCCGTAGGGGCCCGCGAACGACACCTTCGTTCCGGCCTTCAGCCGCGCAAGACGCTCCGTTCCCGCACCGAGTGCGCGCACAGTGAGGCGGGCCTCCGTGTCGGTCGGCACCGCGGAGAACGAGATCGGGTGCGCGTGCCACCAGGTGCGGCGACTCCAGAACCGCCAGATCGCGTACTGGCCCCCGCGCACACCGAGGCGCGACAGGTCGCGGCCCGAGAGGTGGATCGAGAACACACCGGGGCTCAGCGGCTCGACAGCGGTCACGCGGAGCTGGTGTTCGTCGGTGGCGAGCAGCGGCGCGGCGAAGCGGAACCACGCGATCGATCCGAATGCCAGGACGTAGAGACAGATCCAGTAGAAGGTCTGCGGTGTGCTGCCGGAGAGCACCTGCCCCGCCGAGAGCTGATGCGGAATGGCGACGAGAACAGCGACGTAACTGAGCAGATGGATCGCGTGCCACACCTCATGGGCGAGACGGCGACGCACGACGACGAGAGAGGTCACGACGACGACGACCAGCAGACCCGTACCCAGCCACGCGAGCAGCATGTCGGCGCCGGAGAACAACGACAGTGTCTGGTGCCAGAGTGACAGACCGTCTCGCAGGGAGTATCCGACGATGATCAGGGCGCCGTGACTCAGGATGAGATACACCGCGGGTTTGCCGAGGCGCCGGTGAAGCCGGATCGCAGCGTCCTGGCCGAATGTGCGATCCACCCACGGGATTCGCGCGGCGAGCACGAGCATCAGCAGCAGGAAGTCGGAGCCGACGAGGCCCGTCACAATCCCTGCGGCGGTGACTGCGCTGGCGAGGTCGGTGATCTGAGCCGGTCGCCCCGACGTCAGGAACAGCATCACCGCGACGATCACCGAGACCCAGCAGGCCGCGACCAGGACGACCTCGGCCCGTTCTCGTCGGCGGAGGGAACGAACGCGATCCCGTTGCGCGGTCGCCTCGCGCCCGGACGGCGAGGGGCCGTTCGATCGGATCGTGCTGCTCACGGGATGCCCTTCAACCCGCAGACGTGGAGCGGGCCTCTCCCAGTTTCGCACCCCCGCCCGGGCGGGACCCGGCTCGTCAGGTCGCGCGACGACCGCGCGCCACCCCCGCCTGCAGCGCCACGACAAAAAGAACGACCGCCGCCCCGGCCGCCGCGAGAAGGGCGATCGCACCGGCGTCGGCGCCCGGAGCGGACGCCTGACCGAACTCGTCCTGCCAGGGCCAGAGCGCGCGGAGCGAGCCCAACATGAGCCCGGTCATCAGCGCGAGCATGAGGGCGTGGTACCGGCGCAGCATCACGCGAAGCAGGTTGACGAAGAGGCTGAGGCCCACGACGGCGCCCAGGACGAAGGCCGCGATGTACGGCAGGTCGCGTTCATTGAGGGCCACGAGTGTGGTCTCGTAGAGGCCGAACACCAGCAGAAGGAAAGCGCCCGACAGGCCGGGCAGGACGAGGGCGCACACCGCGACCGAGGCCGCGAGGGCGACGATCACCAGCGGCGGCTCCGCGACGGTGACCGTCGGCAGACCGGTCAGGGCGAACGCCGCGGCGCTCGCGACGAGCGCGATGAGACCGAGACGCCACGTCCAGCCTCGGCCGAGCATACGGACGGGGATGAGGAGGGATGCCGCGATCATCCCGCCGAACACGGCTCTCGTCTCGGTCGGATACGCGGACACCAGCGGCGCCAGGACCCGGGCCCCCACGACGACGGCGACCACCATTCCGAGCAGCACTGGCGCGACGACACTCCAGCGCACGGCCCGGAAGTGCGCGGCGGTTCGTGTCATGCCTCGACCGCGCACGACGTCGGCGCTCGCGACGAGCCCGCGCACGATGTGGCTGGCCGCGTCGATCAACGTCGCGTACACCCCGACGATGAGGGCGACCGTGCCGCCGCTGACCCCGGGGACGACTTCCACCGCCCCGATCAGCGTGCCGCGGACGAGGTTTCCCAGGGGGCGCAGAGGTGAACGTCGGTCGGCAAGGGTGTCGGCCATTCGGACAACGCTATGCGAGACCGCTCGGGAATGCGATTCGCGCGGACGCGTGATCGCACCAGAAATGAGCGGCTTATGCAACCCACCCCGCAAATGTCGTTCCTGAGAGGAAGCTGGATGCAACGAGAGTCCCGCCTCGAGCGGGCATCGGTTCACACTCGCGAAAGGAACACATCATGGGATTCTTCGGATTTCTTCTCCTCGGCCTCATCGCCGGCGCTATCGCCAAGCTGATCCTCCCCGGAAAGCAGGGTGGCGGCTGGCTCATCACGCTGGTGCTCGGCGTCGTCGGCGCTCTGCTCGGCGGATTCCTGGGAACCGCGATCTTCGGTGTTGACCTCGGCGGTTTCTTCGAACTCCGCACCTGGCTCCTCGCCATCGGTGGTTCGGTCATCGTTCTGCTGATCTACGGCCTCATCGTGGGTCGTCGCGCCGCGCGCTGATCGACGAGGAAAGGCCCGGGGCGATTGGACCGCGCCCCGGGCCTTTCGCTGTCTCCGGTCGTCCACCCGCTTTACTGGGCAGGATGCCGAAACACCGCCGCCTCCGTTTCCTCCTCGTTCTCGCGGGGGGATCGGTGGCGGCGTTCCTCGTGGTGTGGCCGCAAGGTGTCGGCATCCATCGTCTTCCCCTCATCGCGAATGCGATCTCGCTCCGTGCGCTGCTGGCCCTCGGATTCGGGGTTCTCGCGATACTGGTCGCCGGTGCGGCCGTGTGGCGCCGGCGATGGGGAGTGGCCGCGGCTCTCGCGATCGCGCTCGCCGCGGCATCCGTGGGCAACGGCGCCGTGCTGCTGATCCGCGGAGGGGGAGCTGCCGTGCAGCCGGGTGAGCTCACGATCGCCGCCTGGAACACGTACGGAGGATCGGTCTCTCCCGAGACGATCGCCCGGATGGTGCGTGAGACCGGGGCCGACGTCGTCAGCCTTCCCGAGACCGATGCGATCGCGGCGGCCGAGGTCGTCGGCATCCTGGATCAAGAAGGCATCTCGATGAGCCACGACACCGTGGTGGCCGCGCCGGACGGCGAGACCATCCCGACGTCGATCCTCATCTCGCGCGAACTCGGCGACTACGCACTCGACACCGGGGTCGGTTCGACCGTGGGCCTGCCGAGCGGCGCGTGGAGACCGGTCGACGGCTCAGGACCGGTCCTCGTGGCTGCGCACCCCATGCCGCCGCTCCCGGGCGTCACCGACCGCTGGGAACTCGGGCTCGAGTGGATCGCCGGACGCTGCGCCGAGAGCGAGGTCATCGTCGCGGGCGACCTCAACTCCACGGTCGATCACTTCGAAGGTCTCGGCGTCGACGGAGGGACTGTCGGCGGATGCCGCGACGCGGCCGCCGCCGCGGGCTCGGCAGCAGCGGGAACCTGGCCCGTCCGGCTGCCGGTGGGGCTGGCGTCGCCGATCGACCACGTGCTGGTCGGCTCCGCGTGGCGCGTGAACGGCTTCGCCGTGCTCACCGACTTCGACGACGCGGGCAGCGACCACCGCCCCATCGTCGCGACGCTCAGCCGCGGCTGACCGCTCCGGGCAGGCACGGGCGCTTGCCGCGCGGGGCCGCCCCCAATACCCCGACCCCGCGCGGACGCGGCGGCGGAGCCTGCTCACGCCGTGCAAGCAGTCTGGCCCCGGCGCGCGCCCCCCGCGTGCGCGGGCCAGCCGGGTCCGCGGGGCCGCGCGGCACCTCGGCCGGCGATTTCATCCGATCGGACTACGCCCCGGTGCGCGGGAGCCCGTTGCGCGCTCCCCACAGCGCGAGCTGCGTGCGGTCGTCGAGGTCGAGCTTCCGCAGCGCCGACGCGGTCTGGCTGCGCACGGTGTTCACCGACACGCTCAGTCGCTTCGCGATGTCCTCGGTCGAGGTGACCCCGCTGCTGAGCAGCCCCACGACCCGACGCTCCGCCCCGGTCAACAGGGCCACCTGCTCGGGCTCGGCGGGGGTGCTGCGCGCGTCGCGGAGCTCGCGGATCAACCTCGGTGCGACGCGAGGCGAGATCGTGGCCGTTCCCGCGGCCGCCCCGCGGATGACCGGCAGCAACTGGTCGCTGTCGTGACCCTTCAGCAGATATCCGCTGGCGCCGGCTTCGATGGCGTCGACGACGAACGCGTCCGAGACCTCGCTCGTCAGCAGGATGACACGGCATCCGCCCTGCTCGTCCGCCGTGATCAGGCGCGTGGCTTCGATCCCGTTCATGCCGGGCATGTGCAGGTCCATGAGGACGACGTCCGCGCGCTCGGCATGCGCGAGGACCACCGCGTCGCGACCGTTCGCGGCCTCTCCGGCCACGCGGATGCCCGTCGCGTTCTCGAGGCGGAGCCGGATCCCCCGGCGCACCGTGCGGTTGTCGTCGACGATCAGCACGCGGATGTCGGCGCCGGGCGCGGTCACGGCGTCAGAACGCGGGTCGAGGCCTCCGAGGCGCTGAGCGGGGCCTCCATGATCACAGCCCAGCCGCCCGTCGAGACGGGACCGGCGGTGAGAGTGCCGTGCAGCAGGTCGACGCGCTCCGCCATACCCGCAAGTCCCCATCCGAGCCCGGTCGGAAGATCGGATGCCACGGCCGCTCGCCCGGGCTCGTTGCCGACGGCCACACGGATCGACGTCGGCGCCACGCGCACGTCGACCGACACGCGAGCGCCGGGGGCGTGCTTGCACGCGTTCGTCAGCGCCTCCTGCACCACGCGGTAGGCGGTGGTGGAGACCATCGCGGGCAGGTCGTCGACCCCGGCGTGAACGCGGACGACGATGTCCATCCCGCGTGACGACCAGTAGTCGAGCAGCTCGTCGAGCGAGCGGAGGTCGAGGGTCGGCTCGGCGCGCGCATCGCTCTCGGCGCGCAGGTCGCGCAGGGCCGCGTAGAGGCTGGCCGACGCGAAGCGTCCCTCGGCGCGCATCTCGGCGATGAGGGTCGCGGCCTGGGCGGCGTCCAGGCCGTCGATGTCGACGGCCGCGTCGGCCAGAGACAGCAGGCCGGCGAGGTGTTGTCCGGCGACGTCGTGCAGCTCCTGGGCGATGCGGGCGCGCTCCCGCGTTCTCGCGCGTTCGAGCCCGGCTTCGTGCTCGGCGGCGGCTGCGGCGAGCTCCGCGCGCGCACGCCGCAGTCCGGACATGCGCCTCGCCCACCAGATGCCGAGCGCTGCGGCGCCCGCCACCGGTGCGCCGAACGCGAGCCCCGCGCTGAGGACGAAGCTCCACGCGACGGCCGCCGGCGCCCCGGTGGAGGTCGACCACAGGGCCAGGATGCCGACGGCGGCGCCGACCACCACGATCGTCCAGAGGACCGCGACGGCCGCGCGCCGCTGTGCGGCGAGGAGGAAGACGGCGATCCCCACCACCAGGGGGAGGGCCCCCAACCACCGCGGGATGTCGAGGCCGGCGACGAGGGCGAGGTAACACGCGGCCGTGCCCAGGGCGGCGACGACCGGGAAACGGGGAGACAGCAGGAGGAACGCGCTCTGCGCGGCGCACCCGGCGATCACCAGGGCGATGACCACGCCGAAGGGGATGCGGTCCTCCCAGACCACGTCGCCCTGCAGGATCGTCGCGAGGGGATCCGACAGGGACTGGACGACGGTGACGACGAACACGATGACGACGAACGCCGTCATGACGCGCGGCCGGCTCAGGATGCGGGTGAAGCCCTCGGCATCCGCCGTGCGGGGGGTCGGTTCTTCATCACTCGTCGGCACCGCGTCACTCTAACGTCGGCGGCAACACGTAGACCACGTCGTCGCCGTCGCGCTCGTGCTCGACGAAACCGATGCGGGCCAGGACCGCGTGCGAGGGCCGATCGTCGACGGAGACGCACGCGTAGAGGGGCCGCTCGGCCTCGTGCGACGTGAGCAGGCGCAGCGCTTCGGTCGGGGCGTCGTCGTGCGCCGAGGGCGAGATCGCGAGCAGGATCTCGCGCTCCTCGTCGACGTCGAGAGCGGCGGCGAGCCCGACCACGGCGTCGTCCTCGACGATGACGTGTGCGTCGACCTTCGCGTCGTCGCTCCAGCGGTCGAAGGCCGCCCGATCGTCGAACGCGGCGCGCGGCCACGCGGAGGTGCTCGCCGACACCGCACGGAAAGCGGCATCCCGGTCGTCGTCCTGAAGGGCTCGCAGCTCGATGTGGGGCATGGCGTCACGCTAACGGGAGCGGGGGAGCGGGCCACCGCTCTTGTGCGCTCAGGCGAAACCGTGCAGGGCGAGGAAGGTCCACGTGGCGCCGTTCGTGTCGCGACGGGCGATCTGCTCGTGCAGATGGCGGAACAGGGTGTCGCGCGTGCCGTCGTCGACGCTCATCCAGCCCTCGAGATTGCGACGCAGCACGAGATCGATCTGCACGAAGGTCTTCTGGAAGACGACATTGCGCGAAATGGCCACGAGGTGCGAAGCCAGGGCCATCATCGCGTTCACGTATTCGGGCGAGCTTTCGGCGGAATGCAGCTCGTCGACGATGCGCGCCGTTTCGACGAGTTCGTCGTCGGAGCAGCGGGGCAGGGCCACGTGCAGGACGGCGGCGATCGTGTGCGCGGCGTACTCGCGCATGTCGTTGCGAGCGCGATCGGTCAGGGCGGCCACGCGGGTGTACCGGTTCGCCGCGACTTCGACCAGCCCGATGCGCTCCAGCCTCTGCAGAGCCTCGCGCACCGGAGTGCGGGATATGCCCATGAGCGTCGCCAGCTCGACATCCCGCAGCCGGTCACCCGCCTGGAGCCGACCGTCGACGATCGCCTCGCCGAGGGCCCTATAGGCCTCGTCGACGAGGGCGGAAGCACGCCGACGACTATCCATCAGCCGGATTTTACGGCCCTCGGTTACCACAGCACATGGACAGAACTTGCTGATTCTTCGTTTTCGTGTCGCGCGCGGGCCTCTGCGCCGGTAAAGTGATCGCCGTCACGCCTCGCGTGACATATCCGGGGGGATCCGTCGACGCCCGGGCTTCGAGCTTGCTCAGCCCGGGCGTCGTATGGGCTTACGGCGTATGACGCCGCGCAACGTTTGTGTCACGGACCCGTGCGCGAGAAGAGTCCGGCCGTTACCGTGAAGGCACAGACCGGCGCGCTCGGCGCCGGCTCAAGCGGAAAACGGCACAACGAATGAGCACGCAGGGCACGGTCAAGTGGTTCAACTCCGAAAAGGGCTTCGGCTTCATCGCCCCCGATGACGGCAGCCAGGACGTCTTCGCGCACTACAGCGCGATCCAGTCGGGCGGTTACCGCTCGCTCGAAGAGAACCAGCGCGTCGAGTTCGAGGTCGCCCAGGGCCCCAAGGGCCTGCAGGCGGAGAACATCCGCCCCCTCTGATCTTCTCCGGCTCCGGCCGGTCGGGCCCCGGTCGCGCGTTCTTCGCGTCGGCCGGGGCCTTCAGCGTTCGTGGCGCACGAGGTCGACCCCCGCAGCGGCGAACTGGCCCAGCGTCGCGTGCGGAAGGAACGCTCGCGTGAGGGCGGCGCCGATGCGGGTGAGATCCGCCTCGTCGCGGTAGAGCAGGTACATCGTCTCGTAGCGCGGGTGGAACTTCTGCTTGAACCGGTGCAGCGAGGCGAAGCCGTAGACAGGCTCGAGCATCGCGGCCATGCGCTCCTGTAGGTCGGCGATGGCGCCGGCATCCGCGGGGTACTCGTGCGCCAGCGGAGCACCCGACAGGGACATGATCTGTGCCCCCTCTGCCGAGAACTGCCGGGCGGACGCACCGATCAGGAACTCCATCACGGGCCCGAAACCGCCGTCGCGCCGGCGCATCAGGTCGAGCGTCCACCCGCGGATCCCGCCCTCGCCGTAGATCGGGAGCCACGACAGGAAACCGTCGACGTCGCCCTGCGGTGACACCGCCAACGCGAGGCGCACCTCGGGATCGGCCGCCTCCTGCAGCGTGCCCAGGGTGAAGCCCATCTCGGGCAGCCCCTTGTCGCCCACCCAGCTCTCGGAGATCGCGCGAAGCTGCTGGCGCACGCCCCAGGTCTCGTCCGAGAGTCTCGACAGGCGGAAGGTCATGCCCTCGCGCTCGCCGCGGTTGAGCGAGGTCCGCACCGCGCCCCACGCCTTTCCGGTGAACTGCAATCCCGGAAGATCGACCACGGTGTCGTCGGCGACCACGATGCGCCGCCAGTCGCCCGGGACGGCGTCGGCCGTCGTGTCTCCGGCGCTGAAAAAGCACGGCGCGAGACCCGCGGCCTCGGCGGCGTCGATGAACGAGCGGACGGTCCGATCGCGGGAGGACGGAGGGCCGAGCGGATCCCCGAGCGCCAGGGCCACCCCGGAGCGTCGCTGGTAGGCCACGATTCCGCGGCCGAACCGGGCGTACGACATGCCGTCCCACGTCGTCATCCACGACAGAGTGCCCCCGCCGCTCACGTGCAGCTCCTTCTTCACGTCCTCCACGGTCGGCGCAGGCGTTTCCCCGAGCGCCGCGCGCGGCCGGGCGCGGAACGCGGCCCGCACGAGGAAGAAGTACACGGATGCCACGAGCCACAGCGCCGACGAGGCCAGCACGCTGGTGAAATCGGCGTCCAGGTCCGCTTCGATCCCGGTGAGGCCCACCAGGAGCAGGACGGCGAAGAGGAGGACCACGAGCAGGAGGTTCAGGGCGCTGTAGAGCATCACGACGACCCACGCCCAGCGGCGGCCGCGGCGCAGGGCGGTTGCCACCACGAGCACGACGAGCGTGTTGACGGCGACGTCGATCCACGAGCCCGAGGTCGCCGCCGACGAGCCGAACGGACCGGTCATCGGGGCGACGTACCCGAGGATCTCGAACGCGCCGAGGGCGCACAGCACCACGAAAGCGATCAGGCGCTGCTCGCGGACGCTCACGCGCTGGGGTCGCAACGACCGGTCCACACCGAGCACGAGGGCGACGGCGAGGACGCGCTCGAGGTCGGGGAGCGAGCCGTAGTAGAGGAAGGTGAGGGCCAGACCAGCGATCAGGACCGTCCAGCCGCGCAGCCGCCACGGCGAGGGGAGCAGCGCGAGAGCCGCGGCGAGACACGCGAAGACGCCGCCGGACGGACCGACGTCGAGGGCTATGGCCTGCTGCTGAGCCCACGGCCACGGCAGGAAGGCCGCCACCCAGAGGAGCAGCGACGCGGCGAAGATCGAGAAGAGCTGTCCCACGGTGAAGTACGCGGCGGCGACGCGGGTGCCGCGGCGCACCTCGAGGAAGCCCATTCCCACGAGCGTCGGGATGCCGACGAGGTACAGCCAGGGCGCCCCGACCACGAACGTGCCGGTGACCGGCGTCCACCAGCGACCGGCCTCGAGGGCGGGAAGACCGTAGGCGAGCGAGGCGAAGGCGTCAGAGGTCGCGAACGGGCTCCAGAGGGCGCCGGTGGCGACACCGACGACCACGAGGATGCCGACCAGGACGAGCGTGGCCGGTAGTCGGCGCGCGAAGTGCGTCGCCCGTCGGAACGTCGAGTTCTCCGCCATGCCGCTCACGATAGGGCACGGTCGTTCCGCCCGTGAGGAGCGGGTGCGGCGGGCGGCGGCTCAGGCCACGGGATCGGAGACGGCGTGCCACCCGGCACGCGCGTGGGCGAGGGCCTGCTCCGCATCGGTCGCCGCCCGAGCCGCGGCCAGCTGCCGACGCGCGTCCTCGAGGCGCAGGCGTTCGCCGATCGCGGCAGTGGACCCGCGGGCCTCGGCGGCGGCCAGAGCGGCGCGCGCGCACGCGAGGGTGCCGGGGAGGGCGGCACGAGCGGCCTCGAGACGCTCGCGGGGGCTCATCGCGTCGCCGAGGGCGTCGTCGCGCGTCTCGCGGACCCGGGCGACGGTCGCGATCGCCCACCGCGGCCGACGGACGGCCTCCGCGGCGGCCAGGTCGAGGTCCCGCGCCGCGGCGCGCAGACGGTCGAGGGCGTCGGGTGCCGCTTCGGTCGGGCGGCGGGATGCCGACGCGGTCGCCGCCTCGATCTCTGCCCGCGCGGCAACGAGTTCGGCGTCCGCGTTCTCGGCCGCCTGCAGGGCGATGCGATGCGCGTCTTCGACCGCGCGCAGCTGCCGTTCGGCGCGCAGGAGCGCGGCGGTGCCCGCGACGAGGTGGCCCCCATCGGGCTCGGATGCCGCGCGCTCGAGGGCGTCGTCGACCTCGTGGAGGGCGTCGGATGCCGCCCGCGCGGCCGTCTCGGCATCGTCTCGGTCTTCGCGCGTGAAGCGGTCGCGCAGAGCGGCCACCAAGGGCTCGGGGTCGCCCGTCGTCTCGATCAGCTCGTCGCGTCGACGGCGGGTGAGCTCAAGGAGGTCGGCCGGGGTACGGTGCGCCCGCGCCCACTCCTGCAGCTGCTCCCGAGTGCGCTCGACTCGTCGGATCTGATGGTCGAACCCGGCGCGCAGTCTGCGCGCGTCGTCGGCGCGCCGGGCCGCGACGCCCGTGTCGGCCTCGAGCCGCGAGAGGTCGGCGAATCCGCGGTCGCGCGCCCGGACGGCCGCCGCGCGGGCTCGGCGGAGATCGGCCGGCTCGTCCGCGGCATCCATCGCATCGACGGCGCGGAAGGCCACGTCGAGCCGGGCCACGGCGTCATCCAGACGCAGGAG
The DNA here is from genome assembly GCF_029761935.1 of Microbacterium testaceum. Taxonomy (NCBI): domain Bacteria; kingdom Bacillati; phylum Actinomycetota; class Actinomycetes; order Micrococcales; family Microbacteriaceae; genus Microbacterium; species Microbacterium testaceum. The sequence goes on along the minus strand of NZ_CP121699.1, from coordinate 2,108,077 downwards.
CGCCTCGCCCGCTGCGGTCACGGCCCGGGCAGCCGTCGCGCGCGCCCGCGGGGAGCGACGAGAGAACCGCACGGCGATCACGATCACCGCGACGGCCAGGGCCGCCACGAGGAGGGCGACCGCCGCGGGGATCACCCCCTCGAGCTCAGACACCGGCGGGGGCGTCCGATTCCGACGAGTCGTCGATCAGCAGAAGGGCGCGCAGCTGGTCGACGTCGTCGACGGCGGCCTGAGCGCCGTCCGCCTCGTGGGGCCAGCTGAAGCCCCAGCGCACGAAGATCACCGGCACCCCGGCATCCGCCCCTCCCTCGACGTCGTGGTGTCGATCGCCGATGAGGATGGGGCGCGAGGTGTCGGCCCCGGCGGCCTCGAGGCGACGCAGCGCTTCGCGGACGACGTCGGCCTTGGTGCTCAGGGTGCGCTCGTCGAGGGTGGCGCCGACCATGGCCTCGAGGGAGGGGGCGAGACCGAAGTGGTCCATGAGGGCGACGACCTGCACCTCGGGCTTCGAGCTCGCCGTCGACTGCGGGATGCCCGCCGCGTGCAGCTCGTGCACCAGTTCGCCGACACCCGGGTACAGGCGCGCGCTGACCGTGTAGCCCTCGCTCTTGTTCAGCCCGCGGTAGAACGTGACGGCCTCGGTCGCCTGCTCGGGTGTCATGCCCACGTTCACCTGGAACGACTCGTACATCGGCGGACCGATCCAGCGCGACAGCTCTCCGCGCACCGGGGGCGTCCGCCCGAAGTGCTCCAGCGTGATGGTCAACCGGCGGAGGATGCCCTCCGATGCGTCGACGAGGGTTCCGTCGACGTCCCACAGGACGCAGGAGAAGGGAGAGCGTGCAGACATGCGTCCACGCTACCGGCGCGGCATCCGCCCGGCTCGATCCGGCGCGGTCAGAACAGGCGCGGGGCGCCCGACTGCACGCCCTTCATCTCGTCGTAGTCGAGGACCAGGCACCGGATGCCGCGATCGGTGGCGAGGACGCGGGCCTGCGGCTTGATCTCCTGCGCGGCGTAGACGCCCGTGACCGGCGCCAGCAGGGGGTCGCGGTTGAGGAGTTCGAGGTAGCGCGTGAGCTGCTCGACGCCGTCGATGTCGCCGCGACGCTTGACCTCGATCGCCACCGTTCCCGTGCCGTCGTCGTTGCGCAGCAGCAGGTCGACGGGGCCGATGGCGGTGGGGTACTCGCGGCGCACGAGGGTGAGGTTTTCGCCGACGACCGAGACCTGTTCGGCCAGCAGCCGCTGCAGGTCGGCCTCGACGCCGTCCTTGATCAGGCCCGGGTCGACGCCGAGGTCGTGGGCGGTGTCGTGGATGACCTCGTGGATGCGCACGAGAAGCGCATCACCGGTTTTCGCGTGGGTGACGCGCCACCGCTCGATCACGCCGTCTTCGACGTCGACCTCGTCGGGCTGCTCGAGGGTGAGCGAGCACGGCGGGCTCATCCAGTTCAGCGGCTTGTACGAGCCGCCGTCGGAGTGCACCAGCAGGCTGCCGTCGTTCTTGTGGACGAGCAGGCGGGTGGCGAGGGGGAGATGCGCGTTGAGGCGGCCGGTGTAATCGACGGAGCAACGGGCGATGACGAGACGCACCCGCTCAGCCTAATTGCGCCCCGCCGCGTCGCGTCGCGCGGGCTCGGCCTCCGCCTTCTCGGAGGCGACCAGCGGCTTGGCCGCGCCGGAGAAGAGTCCGGATGCCACGATCAGGCCGACCACGATGAGCAGGGTGTTCAGCAGGCCGATGTGGTCGCCGATCCATCCGAGGATCGGGGGACCGCAGAGGAAGGCGACGTAGCCGATGGTGGCGGCCGCGGCCACGCGGGAGGCGGCCTTGGTGGGGTCGTCGGCAGCGGCGGACATGCCGATCGGGAAGCCGAGCGAGGCGCCGAGACCCCACAGGGCGGCGCCCACGAAGACGAGCGGGCCGTACGGAGCCAGGATGAACAGCAGCAGGCCGGCGGCGGCGGTGCCGGCGAGCACCCGCAGGACGAGCACGCGACCGAGGCGATCGACGACGGGACCGCCCGCGATGCGGCCGACCGTCATGGCGACGGAGAACACCGCCAGAACCGCCGGCCCCGCCTCTTCGGGCGCGCCGTGGCCGTAGACCACCGCGGAGGGGAGCCAGTCGTTCGCGCTGCCCTCGGCGAAGGCCATGCCCAGCATGATGACGCCGAGCGTGTAGGTGCGCGGCTCGCGCCAGGCCTGCAGCGACACCGAGAGGCGCTCGCGCCAGTGGGCGCGCTCCTCGTCGGCGGGGGCGTCCATCGCGACCTCTGCCCGCGGCACGTTCGCGACCGACACGAAGGCGACGACGATGATCACGACCCCCATCGCGACGCAGTGGGCGATCACCGGGATGCCGAGGCTCACCGCGACGAAGCCGAGGCCCGCTCCGATGACGGTGCCGAAGCTGAAGAAGGCGTGCAGCAAGGGCATGATCGTGCGCCCGGTGGCCTTCTCGAGTGCCGCTCCCTCGACGTTCATCATCACGTCGACGGCGCCGTTGCCGAATCCGAAGAGCGCGAGGCCCACCAGGGCGACGGCGAAGAGCTGCAGGGAGTCCGCCCCGAAGCCGATGATCATGAGCCCGATGCCGACGAGCAGCAGGGCCACGAGCATTCCGCGGCGCGCGCCGATGCGCGCCATCACGGCCGGGGCGATCGACAGGCCGATGATGGATGCCACGCCCATGCCCAACAGCAGGAGCCCGACGCCGGAGTTCTCGATGCCGAGCGATTCGCGGATCGCGGGCACCCGCGACGCCCAGGTGGAGATGCTGAGCCCGCTCGCGAGGAAGATGGCGCAGATCGCGATGTGCCAGCGGACGAGCTGGGATCGGGTGAGCGTCGAGTGCATGTCGACACTGTACCGAATCGATTCGACGCATATCGAATCGATTCGGCAAGGCGCCCGGTCGGCGGGTACGATCGGCCCGTGAGCACCCGTCGCGCGACCATCAGCGATGTCGCCCGTGAGGCCGGCGTCTCGGCGTCGACCGCCTCGGTGGTGTTCAGCGGCAAGACGCCCACCTCGCCGGCGACCCGGGCCCGCGTGCTGGCCGCCGCCGAGAGCCTGGGCTACACCGGACCGGATCCGCGCGCGGCCTCGCTGCGTCGCGGGCGCTCGGGCATCGTCGGCGTGGTCTTCGACCAGCACCTCGGGACCGCGTTCCTCGATCCCGTGACCACCCACATGATGGACGGACTGGCCGACGGCGTCTCGCGCCTGGGTGCCGCGCTCCTGCTGCTGCGCGACGACGGCGAGACGGTGAGCGAACCCTCGTTGCACACCGCCCCCATCGACGCCGCCGTGCTGATCGGCTGCAGCCCGCGCATGCGCGATTCGCTCGAGATCGTCCGAGGTCGCGGCATCCCGGTCGTGGTCGTGGAGGGCGACGCGGGTGAGGGCGTGCCGCAGGTGTTGCTCGACAACACCGAGGCCCAGCGCGCGGCCGCGCGCCACCTGTCGGCGCTCGGCCATCACGACGTCGTCATCGTCACCCTCCCCACCGACACCGCTCGTCGCCGCGGTTGGATCACCGACGACGCCGAGGTTCGCGTCGACGTGACCGCCGACCGTCTGGCCGGAGCCCGCGCGGTGTTCCCCGACGCGCCCGCGGTGGCCGCCGCCACCAGTTCTATCGACGAGGGCACCATCGCCGGTCGGGCGATCTTCGCCGATCCCGACCACCGCCCGACCGCCGTCATCGCCCAGAGCGATCTGCTCGCGGCCGGGGTGATCCGTGCGGCCGAAGAGGCGGGGCTCCGCGTCCCCGATGACGTGAGCGTCACCGGATTCGACGGCGTGGTCGTCGACGGCCTCGCCCCGCACGTGCTGACCACGCTCGTCCAACCCGCCACCGCCAAGGGTCGGGCGGCCGGTGAGGCGGTCGCCGCGATGCTCGAGGACGAGACGCCCTCGGGGCTCGACCTGCGGTGCACCTTCCGCGAGGGGACCACGACTGCTCCGCCGCGTATCACATGAGCCGACGGGTGCTGGGACTCTCATGCTCCGCATAGAATAGGGACGACACCCCGAGAGCCCGGGCACCCGCCCGTCGACCCCGAGGAGGCCCGACCGTGCTGATCTTCCTCGGCGCCTTCGCGGCCGTGCCCCTTCTTCTGCCGTGGCTCGTCTCGCGCATCGGTGCCCGCGCCTTCTACGTGGCGGCGGTTCTCCCGGCTCTCGCTTTCGCGCACGCCATCGTCCTCGCCCCCGCGGTGTTCGCGGGGGACATTCCCTTCGAGGAATATCGCTGGATTCCGGCGATCGACGTCTCGCTGTCGATGCGCATGGACGTGCTCGGCTGGTTGCTGACCCTCGTCGTGACCGGCGTCGGTGCGCTGGTGATGCTCTACTGCCGGTGGTACTTCCGCGGCAAGACCGCCGGTGTCGGGCAGTTCTCCGCCGTGCTGCTCGGCTTCGCCGGTGCCATGTACGGCCTCGTCCTCACCGACGACATCGTCGTCCTCGTCATGCTGTGGGAAGCGACGAGCGTGCTGTCGTACCTGCTCATCGGGTACTACCACAGCCGTTCCGCGAGCCGTCGAGCCGCCCTGCAGGCGCTGCTCGTCACCACGCTCGGCGGACTCGTCATGCTCATCGGCGTGGTTCTGCTCGTCGTGCAGGCGGGCACCTCGAGCCTGTCGACGATCCTCGCCGACCCGCCCACGGGCGCCGTCGTCGACATCGCCGTCCTGCTGCTGTTGGTGGGAGCGCTCAGCAAGTCGGCGATCTTCCCGTTCCACTTCTGGCTTCCCGGGGCCATGGCCGCCCCCACCCCGGTCAGTGCGTACCTGCACGCCGCTGCCATGGTCAAGGCCGGCATCTACCTGGTCGCCCGCCTCGCCCCCGGCTTCGCCGATACGCCGTTCTGGCGGCCCACCCTCATCGCCCTCGGTGTCTTCACGATGCTGCTCGGCGGGTTCCAGGCTCTGCGCGAGCGCGACCTCAAGCGCATCCTCGCCTTCGGTACGGTGAGCCAGCTCGGCTTCCTCACCGTGATGCTCGGATACGGGACGAGGGATGCCGCTCTCGCCGGCGTCGCGCTCCTGCTCAGCCACGCGCTGTTCAAGTCGTGTCTCTTCCTCGTCGTCGGTGTGATCGACCGCCAGCTGAACACCCGTGACATCGGGCAGCTCTCCGGCCTCGGCCGACAGGCGCCGGTCATGGCCACCGCGTCGTTCATCGCGATCTTCTCGATGGCGGGGATCATCCCCACCCTCGGGTTCGTCGCGAAAGAGACTGCGCTGACGGCCCTGCTGCACGAAGCCGAAGGCGGAGCTGCGTGGGGATGGGTCGCCCTGATCGGCGTCGTGCTGGGCTCGGCGCTGACGGCGGCGTACGGCATCCGCTTCCTGTGGGGGGCGTATTGGACCAAGCGCGACGTCGAGACCACCGAGTGGCCCGACCCGCCGATCGGCTTCCTGTCGGCGCCGGTGCTCCTCGCGGCGACGTCACTGGGGCTCGGATTCCTCGCCCCGATCGTCGACCATTGGCTCGCGCCCTACGCCGACGGCCTGCCCGAAGCGACTGCGGGCGTCTCCGCTCCCGCGTACCCGTACCACCTGGCGCTCTGGCACGGCCTCGAGCCGGCGCTGTTCATCTCGCTCGGCACGCTCGCACTCGGCGCCGGCATCTTCTGGGCCGTGCGCAAGACGCAGCTGCACAAGCGTCGTCGTGTCCTTCCCTTCACCGCGAACGACGCCTACAACGTGGCCCTGCGCGGGATCGACCACTCGTCCGAGTGGGTGACCGCCCGCTTCCAGCGCGGTTCTCTGCCGTTCTACGTCGGAACGATCTTCGTCGTGCTCGTCGTCGCCGAAGGCACGGCGCTGCTCGCGTCGAGCGCGTGGCGCGCCCAGCTCGCCGCGTGGCAGTCGCCGGCGCAGCTGATCTCGGCACCGATCATGATCGCCGCCGGCATCCTGGCCGTCCGCGCCCGCAAGCGGTACACCGGTGTCGCCCTCGTCTCGGTGACGGGCCTGGGCATGGTGGTGCTCTTCGCCACCAGCGGCGCGCCCGACCTCGCCCTCACGCAGGTGCTCATCGAGACCGTGACCCTCGTGGTGTTCGCGCTGGTGCTCCGGCGTCTGCCGGCCCGCATGGGCGAGCAGAACGAGTCGGTCGCCCCTCTCGCGCGTGCCGTGCTCGGCGCGGGCGTGGGCCTCACGATGGCCCTCGTGGCGATCGTGGCGACCGGCGCGCGGCAGGACCTCCCCGTCTCGCTCGAGTGGCCGCCCCTCGCCTACGAGATCGGTCACGGTCGCAACGTCGTCAACGTCGCTCTCGTCGACCTCCGCGGCTGGGACACCATGGGCGAGCTCTCGGTGCTGGTCCTCGCCGCCACCGGCGTGGCATCCCTCGTCTTCATCACCAATCGCAGTGACAACCTTGCACGTCGGTCGGGCACCGCCCGCGCACGGGTGGGACTCGGCCGTCGCCGGCCCCTCGTCGAGACCGACAGCGGCGTGCGCGCGCAGCGCGTGGGCGAGACCGGTGCTCCGCGCGCGTGGCTCATCTCGGGCGCGAAGGTGCAGCCCGAGAACCGTTCGATCCTGCTCGAGATCATCATCCGGGTGCTCTTCCACTCGATCATGATCGTGTCGCTCTACCTGCTCTTCGCGGGCCACAACCTGCCGGGTGGAGGCTTCGCCGGTGGCCTGGTCGCCGGTATGGGCCTGGTCATGCGGTACATCGCGGGCGGCCGCTGGGAGCTCGGCGCCGCCGCCCCCACCGACGCGGGGCGCTTGCTCGGGGCGGGCATGGCGATCGCCGTGCTGTGCGCCCTCGTTCCGATGGTGTTCGGCTTCGCACCGCTGCAGAGCTTCACCTTCGAAGGTGAACTGCCGATCATCGGTCACTGGGAGTTCGTCACCAGCACGATCTTCGACGTCGGCGTCTACCTCGTCGTCATCGGCCTCGTGCTCGACGTGCTCCGCAGCCTCGGCGCCGAGGTCGACCGCCAATCGCAACTCCCCGAGGACGCGGAGGTGGTGACGCCGTGACCATCTCGCTCGTCCTCGTCATCGTCATGGCCGTGCTGTTCGCGTGCGGGGTCTACGCCATGCTGGAGCGCAGCCTCACCCGCGTGCTGATCGGCTTCCTTCTGCTCGGGAACGCCGGCAACCTGCTCCTCCTCATCGTCATGGGCGCGCCCGGCCGAGCCCCGTTCTACGACGGGGGGCAGACGGATGCCGCGGACATGTCCGACGCTCTTCCCCAGGCCCTGACGCTCACCGCGATCGTCATCACCTTCGGCATCTCGGCGTTCCTGCTCGCCCTCATCTACCGCTCCTGGCAGCTCGGTCAGGCCGACACGGTCATCGACGACGCGGACGACGTGGCGCTTCGCGCCCGCACGGCGAACGAGCCGGAGGACGCGATGGACGAAGAGTCCCGCTCCGACGACGAGGACGTCACCACCGACTTTGTCGGCGACGTCGCCTCGCCCATCCGCGTGCTGCACCAGGGCGACCTGTCGCAGCTCGTCGACGACGCCCCGGTCGATCGCGTCGCCGTCTCGCGCGAGTCCGACCCGGCGCGAGACGACGACAGCGACGCCCCCCGCGACCCCCAGGACGGTGATCGCTCGTGAGCGCCCTCGTGCCCCTGCTCGTCGGCATCCCTCTCATCGGTGCCGCGATCAACCTCATCTTCGGTCGGCGCAAGAAGACGCAGATCGTCGTGTCGGTCGCCTCCCTCGCGGCCGTGCTCGTGCTCGGTGCGATCCTTCTCGTCACCGTCGACACGAGCGGGCCCATCGCGGTGGCGATCGCCGCGTGGGACATCCCGTTCGGCATCGTGCTCTACGTCGACGTGCTCGCGGCTCTTCTCGTCGTCGTCACGAGCATCGTGCTGCTCGCGGTCCTGCTCTTCTCGATCGGGCAGGGCGCGGCCGACAACGACGAGGACACCCCGGTCTCGATCTTCTACCCGGCGTACCTGATCCTCGGCGCGGGCATCTTCAACGCCTTCATCGCGGGCGACCTCTTCAACCTCTACGTCGGTTTCGAGATCCTCCTCGTCGCCTCGTACGTGCTCATCACGCTGGGCGGCACCGAGTCGCGCATCCGCACGGGCGTCGTCTACATCGTCGTGTCGCTGGTGTCGTCGATCCTCTTCCTCGCCGCGATCGCCATGGTCTACGGCGCGCTCGGCACGGTCAACATGGTGCAGATCAGCGAGCGGATGGCGCTGCTGCCGCAGGACACGCAGACGATCCTGCACCTCATGCTGCTGCTCGCGTTCGCGATCAAGGCGGCGGTGTTCCCGCTGTCGTTCTGGCTGCCCGACTCGTATCCGACGGCTCCCGCACCCGTCACGGCGGTGTTCGCGGGTCTGTTGACCAAGGTCGGCGTCTACGCGATCATCCGCACCGAGACGCAGCTCTTCGTCGCCAACGACCTCAACTTCCTGCTGATGATGGTCGCCCTGTCGACGATGATCGTCGGCATCCTGGGTGCCGTCGCGCAGGCCGAGCTCAAGCGCATCCTGTCGTTCACGCTGGTGAGCCACATCGGCTACATGATCTTCGGGCTGGCGATCAACACGCCGCTCGCGGTGGGAGCGACGATCTACTACATCGTCCACCACATCATCGTGCAGACGACCCTGTTCCTGGCCGTCGGCCTCATCGAGCGCCGAGCGGGCAGCACCTCGATCCTCAAGGTGAAGGGCCTCATGCGCGCGGCGCCCCTGCTCGCGGTGCTGTACTTCATCCCGGCGATCAACCTCGGCGGTCTGCCGCCGTTCTCGGGCTTCATCGGCAAGTACGCCCTGTTCGACGCGGCGGCGCAGGTGGGCACCCCCGTGATGATGGTGCTGATCGTCGGCGGCGTCGTCACCTCGATCCTCACGCTCTACGCCCTGATGCGCGCGTGGAACCTGTCGTTCTGGCGCGAAGACGACGACTCCGCCGAGACGACGGAGCGCATCGCCTACCTCGGCAACGCCCCGGCCGCGACCATCTCGACCGAGCGTCGCACGACGCCGAAGATCATGACGCTCGCCACCGTCGGCATGGTGGCCGTCACGGTGTCGCTGACCGTGTTCGCCGGACCCCTGCTCGACATGTGCCTGCGGGCGGGCGTCGACATCACCGACGGCGTGAGCCTCGTGCAGATCCAGGAACAGGCGGGTCAAGGATGAGCCCCTCCCGCCGATCGCAGGTGTCGCTGTTCCTGCACCAGCTGCCGTTCCTGGTGTGGCTGGTCGCTCTGTGGATGCTGCTGTGGGGCCAGTTCACCTGGCTGGCGTTCCTCACCGGTCTGGTCATGGCGGTCTTCGTCACGCGCGTCTTCCGCCTGCCCCCGGTCGAACTCTCGGGTCGCATCAACCTCTGGTACGGCCTCGTGTTCGTCGTCACCTTCCTGGGCGCGGTCATCAAGGGATCGCTCATCGTCGCGTGGCAGGTGATCGACGTCCGCCGTCAGCCCGGCGCCGCCATCATCGCCGTCCCGCTGCGCGTCGACGACGACGTGATCATGGCGCACACCGCTGTCACGGCATCCCTCATTCCGGGATCGCTCATCGTCGACGTCGACCGCGAGAACCGCACCCTGTTCCTGCACACCATCGGCGTCAGAAGCGACGCGGATGCCGAACACCAGCGCCGCGTCGTGCTCGGGTGGGAAGCCCGCATCACGCGTGCCGTCGGCTCGAAGGAAGAGTTGCAGGAGCTGCGGGCCAAGATCGCCGAGTCGGACGCCGACGCGCTCCACGGTGCCGAAACGCCGCCCGACGGGAGGACCCTGCTGTGAACATCCTCGTCGTGGTCATCCTCGTCGTCTTCGCCGTCGCCGCGGTGCTGGCGCTCATCCGCCTCGTGATCGGTCCGTCGATCCTCGACCGCGCGGTCGCCGCGGATGTTCTGCTGACCGAGGTGGTCTGCATCCTGGGCGCCGACATGGTGATCAATCACCACACGCGCTCGCTGCCGGCGATGCTCATCATCGCGGCGGTCGGCGTGTTCGGGTCGATCGCGGTCGCCCGCTTCGTCGCGCGGAAGGAGAACCCGCGATGACCCTCGAATCGGTGCTCGACACCGTCGCCCTCGTGCTCGTGCTGATCGGCGCCGTGCTCTGCCTCACGGCGACGATGGGACTGCTGCGCTGGCGCGACGTCCCCACGCGCTTGCACGCGGCGACGAAGCCGCAGGTTCTGGGTGTGCTGCTCATCGTCATCGCCGTCGCGCTGTCGCTGCGCACGTGGGAGGTGGTCGCTTTCGGCATCCCGATCGTGCTCATCCAGTTCGCCACGGCCCCGCTGGCCGCGCACATGGTCGGGCGAGCCGCGTACCGCAACCGAACGACCGACGAAGAGGGCCTGTACATCGACGAGCTGCGGCACCGCACGGAGCAGCCCGGGTCGACCGGCGCGGAGACGCGGCCGGAGAGCTGAGCCGGCGCCGCGGCGCCGCCCGCGCTCCCGCCCCCGCTCGGTGCTGCCTCTGCCCGCTGCTGCGTCCGCTGGCCGTTGCGAGTGCTGGTCGCTGTGACTGCTGGCTACCGCGACTGCTGGCCGCTGGGAGTGCTGGCCGCTGCGTCCGCTGGCCGCCGCGACTGCTGCCTCCGCTGGCCGCCGCGACTGCTGCCTCCGCTGGCCGCTGCGACTGCTGAATGCTGCTGCTGCCGCTACCGCTGCTGCCGCTGCTGGCCGTTGCTGGCCGCCGCGACTGCTCACCGCCGCGACCGCTGGCCGTTGCGACCGCTCACCGCTGCAATAAACGCTCTCCCTAGCGAGACACGCCGTGAGGCAGCGTGTCTCGCTAGAAAGAGCGTTTATGGAGGGGCGGTCGGGTCAGCTGCCGGCTTCGCCGAGGTCATCCGGATCGGTCTTCCGGTGCTGCGGTTCGCGCGCTTCGCGTTTCTCTCGCCGCCCTTCGGCGAGGAAAGCCAGGCGGTTGAGGCACTCGTGGTTGCGCGCGACGAGCAGGGGCTTCCACAGCAGCGACGGCAGCAGAGCCGCCGCTCCCGACACGGGCTCCTCGGCGATGGTGACGGCGGTGCCGAGTTCATGCGGCCGGGCGTCGATACGGATGACGCCGCGGCCCAGGATGCCGGCCTCGGGCCGCAACCGCATTCGGCGCGGAGGGTCCCACTCGACGATCTTGGTCTCGTCGTGGATCATGACGGGCCAGATGCCCAGGGAATGATGGATCTGCGACCCCTTCTGGGGCCATTGCTCGTCGACATCGCGCATGCGCGCCGCCCCCACCACCCAGATGGGATAGAGCCAACCGTCGGAGAGAACCGCGAACAGGTCGTCGGGCGTGCAGCGCATGAGGCGGGTGTTGCGGGCGGCCATGGCATCCCTCCGTTCGACATTTCTTACGGTAGATCGTGATCGTCGAGAGCGGCGCACCCCTTGACCGAACGCACGGGCGGGTCCGCTCGTCTGCAGGCTCGGGAACCTGAGAAGTGGGGAGGCGCAGAACAGTGAAGGAACCCGCCTCACGCTGGATGGGCGCGACCCAGGGCGCGCGATGAGGGGGCACAGACCCGTGCCGGTCGGAGCAGCCGCGCGTGATGTCGGACGCGAACCCCGGTCTCGCGGTACCGGCGCCAGCGGGCACGTCGAGTCACGTCCGGAGCCGTGCGCGATGACGCGCTGAGCGTGACGGCCCCTCTCGGAAGGGGCGGGTCAGGCTTCGATCAATCTGCGGCAGCGTCTCTTCGTCGGCGCAGGCCGCGCCCCCGGACGGTGTTCGACGTGCGGCTGCCGGTGCGACCGAGGACCGCCCCCACTCGTCCCGGCCTGAACAGTGCTCGCGCCCGATCGTGAGCGGCCGCGGCGTGGATCACGCGTGCAGGCGCGGCGCCCCCGCACTCTCGCGCACGACGAGCTCGGGCGTCACGGCGGAGTCTTCGGGAGGACGCCCCTGCTCCATCCAGGTGCCGAGCAGCGCGAAAGTGCGTCGGCCGAGGTCGACGAAGTCCTGGCGGACGGTGGTGAGGGCTGGAGTCCACATGCGCGCGAACGGTTGGTCGTCGAAGCCGACGACGCTGACGTCTTCGGGGATGCGTCTACCGATCTCCTGGTAGGCGCGCGCGACACCGATGGCGAGTTCATCGTTGCCGCAGAGCACCGCTGTTACGGCATCGTCGTCGAGGAGAGTCTGGGCGACGTCGTATCCCGACGTGGGCGAATAGCTCGCCTGCAACAGGGGAGGGACGCGCGCGCCGGCTTCGTCCAGCGCCGCACGCCACCCCCACGCGCGACCCGTCCCGGGGCGGGTGGCGGGGATGGCGACGTGGTGCACGGTGTGATGCCCCTGGGCGAGCAGGTACTTCGTGGCTTCGTATCCTCCGACGTAGTCGTCGAGGAACGCGTGAGGAGTCTCGCCCGGTGGACGCCGGGCACCGGCGGCGGCGACCACGGGCACCGTCTTGGGCATGGCCGCCAGGGTTGCGACGCCCAGCTCGTCGAACTCGATCACGATCACCCCGGCAAGGGGCTGCGAGAGGGCGCCGTCGACGGCTGCCGAGATGGCCGCGGGGTCGTCGGACTCGACCACGGCGATCATGATGACGTAGCCGGCGGCCCGAGCGGCCTCCTCGATACCTTGCAGAGTGGCGGCGTACCCGTAGCGGATCGTGTTGCGCGCGAACACGGCGACCGTCGATCGACGTCCGCTGACCAGGGATTGCGCGGCGGCGTTCGGCCGATAGCCCAGCTCGGCCACCGCTGCCTCGACCTTTTCGCGGAGCCGATCGCTCACGCGGGTGCGTCCTGAGATCACGCGGGACACCGTGGAGAGACTGACTCCGGCTCTCTCGGCCACGTCGACGATCCCGGGGACATCTCGATCGAGTGGCATGACCCAAGTCTAGTGACCAACGTTTTCTTTGTTCGAAGAAAATGTCTGACTAACGTTTGCAGAGCGAGTGAACGCATGCTAGCTTGACCAACGTTTGCAGAACCCGACGAGGGGTTCTCCGGAAGGCGATGACGCAGTGACCACCCAAACGATGAACGAGATCAACGGCGACCTCGAGGCCCTCTGGCCATCGGCCGTGACCCTCCGGGCGGCCGGCGTCGCCGTCGTCCTCGGCCTGCCGCAAGACGCTCTCCCTTTCGTCATCCACTGGGGTGGTGACATCGGGGCGCAGGATGCCGACTCCCTCCGCGAGCTCGCCCTGCACGCACAGCCGCCACTGGCCACCAACGGTGTCGACGTGCCGGTGATCGTCGGAGTCGTGCCCGAGAACGCCGCGGGATGGACGGGTACCCCGGGTCTTCAGGGCCACCGTTCGGGACAGGCGTGGTCGACGCGGTTCGTTCCCGTCTCGGTGGACATCTCAGACGATGCGCCGTCGGGTGGATCGGTGAGCGTGCGGGCGGTCGACGTCGACGCCCAGCTCTCCCTCGGGCTCCTGCTCGAGCTGCTGCCGAGTGGACTCCTGCGCCTCTCGGCGACGTTGCGGAACGACGGCGTCGATTCCTACACGATCGACGCGCTGGATCTGGCGCTGCCGGTACCGACCCGCGCGGATGTCGTGTTCGACATGGCCGGGCGGTGGGCCAAAGAGAGGGTCGCCCAGTCGCGTCCGTTCACGGTTGGTACGCACCTTCGCGAGGGTCGACACGGACGCACGGGCGCCGATGCGGCCACGTTCCTGGCCGCGGGGACAGCCGATCTCGATTTCGGCCAGGGCGAGGTGTGGGGGCTTCACGTCGCGTTCAGTGGCAACCACCGTGTGCTCGCGGAACGCGCCTTCTCGGGGGAGCGGCTGATTCTCGGCGGCGAACTCCTGCTGCCTGGCGAAATCCAGCTCGCTCCGGGTGAAACGTACGAGACCCCCGCCCTCTTCGCCGGATACGGTGCCGGACTGGATGCCGTCGCCGCGCGTTTCCACGCTCACCTGCGCTCGCGGCCCTCGCACCCGCGCTCCGCCCGCCCCGTGGTGATGAACGTGTGGGAGGCGGTCTACTTCGACCACGAACTGCCGCGGCTGCTCGAACTCGCCGACGCGGCCGAGCGCGTGGGAGTGGAACGCTTCGTGCTCGACGACGGATGGTTCGGCTCGCGCCGTGACGACACGTCGGGTCTGGGCGATTGGGTGATCGCAGAAGACGTCTGGGGCGGCGGACGGTTCCGCGCCCTCGTCGAGGGGGTCAAGCGACGCGGCATGCAGTTCGGACTGTGGTTCGAGCCCGAGATGGTCAATGTGACCTCCGACCTCGCCACCGCCCACCCCGAGTGGCTCCTGCAGGTGCCCGGTCGTCTGCCCGTCGACTTCCGACACCAGCAGGTTCTCGATCTCTCGCACCCGGGTGCCTTCGCCCACGTCTTCGACCAGATCGTCTCGCTCGTGCGCGAGCACGGAATCGACTACATCAAGTGGGACCACAACCGCGACCTCATCGAGGCGGGGTCCACCCGGACCGGGCGAGCGGGCGTGCACGAACAGACCCTCGCGACCTATCGCTTGCTCGACGCGATCCGCCGCGCCTGCCCGGGACTGGAGATCGAGTCGTGCTCCTCCGGAGGAGCACGCGTCGACCTCGGCATCCTGGAGCACACCGATCGCGTGTGGGCGTCGGACTGCATCGACGCCCGCGAACGGCAGCAGATCCAACGCTGGACCGCGCAGCTGCTTCCGCCGGAGCTGGTCGGCAGCCACGTCGGCGCGGACAGGGCGCACACCACCCGCCGCCGCGTCGACCTGGACTTCCGGGCGGCCACCGCGCTCTTCGGGCACTTCGGAATCGAGTGGGATCTCACCACGGTCTCGCCGGATGACCTGCAGCGACTGACGGCGTGGGTCGCCTACTACAAGGGCGTCCGCGGCCTCATCCACTCCGGTACGACGGTGCGCCGCGAACTCGAGGGCGGCGACCTGTGGTTGCACGGCTCGGTCAGTCCCCACCGCGATCGCGCCCTCTACGCGGTCATCCTGCGGGAGCGGCACGTCACGTGGCCCCTGGGTCGAGTGCGTCTCCCGGGCCTGGATCCCGACCGCGAATACCGCGTCCGCGTGGGCGGACCGGGGCCGCTGCCGGCCTACGACCCGCGTATCCATCCGTCGTGGTACCGCAGCGGGATCAATCTGTCCGGTGCCGTCCTCCAGGAGATCGGCGTACACGTCCCCGCCCTCGATCCCGACACCAGTGTCCTGCTCGACGTGGAGGTCGTCCGATGAGCGCCCCGACCCAGTCCCCGACGACCCGATCGCTGGACACTCGCGCGATCGTCGCTCCCCGTGCCGCGCGTCGTCGGCGCGGCGACGCGAAGATCGCCCTTCTGTTCATCGCCCCCGCCGCTCTCGGCTTCCTCGCCTTCTATCTCGTCCCCTCGCTGCGAGGCATCTGGTTCAGCTTCACCGACCAGAACCTCATCGGCGCCGGGAAGTTCGTGGGTGTCGAGAACTACACCCGCATGGTCGCGGATCCGCTCTTCTGGAACTCCCTCGGCGTCACCGTCGAATACGTCGTCATCAACATCGGCGTGCAAACGGTGCTCGCGGTGGGCATCGCCGTGCTGATGCACCGTCTCACCCGCTCGGCCGTCATCCGTGGCATCATCCTGCTGCCGTACCTTGTGGCCAACGTCGTGGTCGCGTTGGTCTGGTTCTGGATGATGGATTACTCCACGGGCATCATCAACGTCTTCCTCGACGCTCTCGGCGGCGACCGCATGGCCTTCTTCGGCAGCGAGGCCTTGGCCATCCCGACCATCGCGCTCATCAATGTGTGGCGCTACGTCGGCTACACAGCGCTCTTGGTCTTCGCCGGCCTGCAGACCATCCCGACACAACTCTATGAAGCCGCAGCTCTGGACGGTGCGTCCGAGGTGCGCATGTTCCGCTCGATCACGCTGCCGCTGTTGCGACCGGTGCTCGCCCTGGTCTTGGTGATCACCGTCGTCGGGTCGTTCCAGATCTTCGACACCGTCGCGGTCACGACCGAGGGCGGACCGATCAACTCGACCCGGGTCATTTACTACTACATCTACCAACAGGCCTTCGAGAAATTCCACCTCGGATACGCGTCGGCCATGTCGGTCTTCCTGCTGGTCGTGCTGGCCGTCGTCGCCTATTTCCAGCTCAAGATCATGCGCTCGAACTCGTCGGATCTGGCATAGGAGCCCCTCATGACCTCCGTCGCAACACCTCCCCGCGTCACCCGGTCCGAGCCCGCGCCCGTCGGCTCACGCCGTGAAGTTCCCCGTCGCCGCCGCATCGGACTCGGGCGCCTCCTCGCCTGGGCCGCTCTCGTGGTGCTGCTGGTGGTGACGCTGTTCCCGTTCTATTGGATGCTGCGCACCGCGCTGTCGACCAACACCGCGTTGTACACGAACGCCGGCAGCCTTCTGCCGGTGGAGTTCAGCTGGGGCGGCTTCGCACGCGTCCTGGGTCTGTCGTCACCGGAGCAGGCGGCGGCAGAGGGGGGGACCACGGGGTCGATCGACTTCTGGCTGTACCTGCGCAACACCGTCATCGTCGCCACGGTGATCACGTTCGGCCAGGTGCTGTTCTCGTCGATGGCGGCCTACGCTTTCGCGCGGCTGGAGTGGAAGGGGCGCGACGCCGTCTTCTTTCTCTTCCTGACGGCGTTGATGATCCCGCCGATCTTCGTGCAACTGCCGAACTTCATCCTCATCCGCGATCTCGGCCTGCTCAACACCCTCGCCGGCATCATCCTGCCGTTCTTCTTCATGACGCCGTTCGCGATCTTCTTCATGCGCCAGTTCTTCCTCGGCATCAGTCGCGAAGTGGAGGAGTCGGCCAAGATCGACGGTGCAGGACACCTGCGCATCTTCTTCCGGATCGTGCTGCCGATGTCATCCACTCCGGTTTTCACCCTCGCCCTGCTGACCTACATCACGGCATGGGGCGAGTACTTCTGGCCTCTCCTGGTGGGGCGCGCGGACGACTCGCGCGTACTCACCGTCGCGCTCGGCATCTTCCGCTCGCAGACTCCGCAGACGGGCCCAGACTGGGCCGGCCTCATGGCCGGGACGCTGATCGCGGCCCTGCCGATCTTCCTCCTGTTCATCCTCTTCGGCCGGAAGCTCGTCGACAACCTCGGCTACTCCGGCATCAAGTGACCCCCCGCCCCTCATCTCCCGCCCGGCGACCCGAACGTCGGGCGGGGAGCCCCACCCGCACATCCCTTTCCTGAAAGGCAATCCCATGCGCACCATCTCACGCGCGCACCGCACCGTCGCGGTCGCCGCCGTCGCCGCGGCTGTTCCCGTCATCCTCGCCGGGTGCTCTTCCGCGGGCGGTACCGCGGCCACCGGCGGTGACTCGATCACCTACTGGCTGTGGGACAGCAATCAGCAGCCCGCTTACCAGCAGTGTGCGGAAGACTTTGAGAAGTCGTCGGGCATCTCCGTCAAGATCGAGCAATTCGGCTGGTCGGACTACTGGCAGGGTCTGACGACGGGCTTCGCCTCGGGCACCGCCCCGGACGTCTTCGCCGACCACCTGTCGTACTACCCCGAATTCGTCTCTCAGGGGCAGTTGCTCGACATCTCCGATCGCGTCGAGAAGGACGGTCTCGACCTCGGCATCTATCAGGAAGGCCTCGCCGACCTCTGGACCACGCCGGAGGGCGGTCGCTACGGCCTTCCGAAGGACTTCGACACCGTCGCGACGTTCTACAACGAGAAGATGGTGACGGATGCCGGTTACACGGCCGACCAGCTCTCCACACTCGCGTGGAACACCACCGACGGCGGCTCGTTCGAGAAGCTCGTCGCCCACCTCACGATCGACCAGAACGGCGTTCGAGGAGACGAGGCCGGTTTCGACAAGTCGAAGGTCGCCGTCTACGGACTCGCGCTCAGCGGTAACGGGCTGAATGCCAGCGGTCAGCAGACCTGGTCTCCCTATGCCCTCAGCAACGATTGGTACTACGGCAACAAGACGCCCTGGACGAGCTCCTGGAACTATGGCGACATGAAGTTCAGCGACACCCTCGCCTGGTACAAGGGGCTGATCGAGAAGGGCTTCATGCCCAGCGTCGACATCGCTCTGTCGGAGCAGGACCCGCTGAACGGCTACCTCGCCGGTCGCTACGCGCTCGTCACCGACGGCAGCTGGATGAACGGCTCATACCTCGGTCAGAACAAGATCGCCACGAAGGTCGCCCCCACCCCGGTCGGCCCGAGCGGTCAGCGCGCCAGCCTCTTCAACGGTCTCTCCGACGGCATCTGGGCCGGGAGCAAGAACCAGGATGCCGCGTGGCAGTGGGTGAAGTACCTCGGCTCGGCGGACTGCCAGGATGTCATCGGCAAGGCCGCCGTCGTCTTCCCCGCCGTCAAGACCTCGACCGCCAAGGCCGAGGCTGCCTTCGCGGCCAAGGGCTGGGATGTCACGGGATTCACCGAGCAGGTGACCGATGGCACCACCAAACTGCTCCCCATCGCCGACCACTGGTCGGACGTGAACGACACGATGAAGGCCGCGATCGAGTCCTACCTCAAGGGCGTGTCCGACGTGAGCGCGCTGAAGACCGCGAACGACCAGGTCAACGCCCTCTTCAAGTGACATGACTCTCGGGGTGCCCGTTCGTCGCCGGGCACCCCGAGAGCCGCGCTGCGGCACATGACCGCGCGACGCGTCCGACCTGGCATCCCCCATCCCCCTTGCAGCGCCCCCGCCCCACCGTACGAAGGAGTACACGTGATCCGCCCCCGCCAGAATCTCGATCGAGTGACCGCTTCCGCGGCGCTAGCCGCCCTGGTGATCTCCGGCCTCGCCGCCGGAGCAGCCGCACCCGCCAACGCCGCGACCGTCGATGTCATCGGCGTCGACTTCAGCCAGCCGACCGGCGCCGTCAAGGGAGGCGCGTCGGGGATGCTCTACGGCCTCTCCGATGACGGCGTGCCCACCGACCCGATCATCGCCGGCGCCAGCCCCAAGAACCTCACGCAGAAGGCACCGCACGGCGCGCAACACCCCAATGGTGATCCCCTCGAGGTCGAGGACGCGTTCTTCGAGAACGGGGGCCAGTACCTGATGACCAACATCCAGGACTATTACCCCGACTGGGCCTACAACGGCGGCAAGCGTCCGTCCGACTTCTCCACCTACCTCGACATCGTCCGCACGGTGGTCAAGAGCGTCGTCGACGAGTCCGACCACCCCGAGAAGTACGTCTTCACGCCGTTCAACGAGCCCGACGGGGGCAACTGGTACAGCGACTGGAACTCGATGAAGGACGTGTACCTCCAGGATTGGAAGGCCGTCTACCAGGCCATCAAGGAGGTCTACCCCGACGCGAAGATCGCCGGCAACGGCGATACCGGCTGGCAGCCCACGCGTACGCGCGACTTCCTCGCCTTCGCGAAGGCCAACGACGTGCTGCCCGACCTGTTCACGTGGCACGAGCTCGGTCGTGGAAGCCTGCAGTATTTCCGTCAGCACCTGGCGGAGTACCGACAGATCGAGAGCGACCTCGGTGTCTCACCGCGACCCGTCAATATCACCGAGTACGCCATGCGCCGCGACATGTCGGTTCCCGGGAGCCTCGTCCAGTGGCTCGCGATGTTCGAGGACGAGAAGGTCGATGCACAGACGGCCTACTGGACCTACGCCGGAAACTTGAACGACAACATGGCCAAGACCAACGGCGCGAACGGCGCGTGGTGGCTGCTGAAATGGTACGGCGACCTCTCGGGCCAGACCGTTTCGGTCACGCCTCCCGCGTTGAACGCTCCCGACACCCTGCAGGGCATCGGCGCCGTGGACACCGCGAAGAAGCAGGCCACGGTGCTGTTCGGCGGGACGAACGACGCCACCCGCCTCGACGTGTCGGGACTTGATCCTGCCGTCTTCGGCACGACCGTCGACATCCAGGTCCGCAAGGCCGAATGGTCGGGTCAGGAGGGCGAGGCTCAGGCGCCGCCCGTGGTCGTCACGAAGAGGGTCGCGGTCGGCGGCACGATCGAGATCGATGTGCCGAGCGACAACCGGCTCGACGCTTACCAGGCTGTCATCACCCCCGCCTTGCCGGTCGCCCCGGTCTCCGACAGCACCTGGTCCGCGACGATCGAGGCCGAGAACACGACACTGCGCGACGTCGAGGTATACGAGAAGGACCCAGCCGCGGACTGGACATTCTCCGCATCCGGCGGTTTCGATGTCGGCTCGACGAACCAGGTCACCTCCTCGCTGACGTGGACCGTCGACGTGCCCACGACCGGCACGTACCGCTTCGGTGCGATCGCCGGTGTCAACGGCAGCAAGATCGGCCCGGGCTCGCACGCTCTGTTCGTCGACGGTCAGCAGGCCGCCACGATCGACTACGAGGCGGGCTTCGACTGGGGCTACCGCGGTCGCGGCGAAACCCTCGTCTCCCTCAGCCAGGGCCGTCATGAGCTCTCGGTGCGCATGAGCGCCGACGGCACGACGTTGCTCCCCGGCTCCGACATCTCGCTCGACCGCTTCGACCTGACGCGCATCGACGGACCCGAGACCACGACCTATCCAGCCGTGCTCTCACGCACCGACGCGCCGCTGGACTACGGCAAGGGCGCGGCGATGTTGAGCGGCGACAAGAGCGCCACGTTCTTCGCCTCCGCGCGGGAGACGGGTTACTACGACGTCGCGGTGCGCTACTCCACGACCGGAGCCGCCGATCTCGGCCTGCGTCTGAACGACCGCACGATCACCGGGCTCGGCGCCGACGCGGCGGGCACCTGGACGTCGACGGCACGGGTGCACCTCGCCGAAGGCATCAGCGAGCTGCGTCTGGCGTCGTCCCAGGGGGCGGCCGTGCAGTCCGTCACAGTCACCCGGGCCACCGACGGCGACGCGGCGGGCGTGCAGGTCGAGGCGGAGGACTCCTCGCAGATCACCCTGCACGGTGCAGCCCGCCTCGAGACTCCGGGAGCGCCGACCAACGTCTCGGGCCAGCATCTGGGGTGGCTCGGCGGCGGAGCCGACAACTACGCAACCCTCACGCGTCCCCGCGGACTCGGCGCGGGGCAGTACGACCTGACGGTGCGATATGCCAACGCCGACAAGAACACCGGACATGCGTACAACACCGACGTCATCACCCGCTTCCTCGACATCAGCGAGGACGGGGGCGCGACCACGCGCGGTGCGTTCCGCAACAACTACTCGTGGAACGGGTTCTGGACGCACACTGTTCCCATCGACCTGACCACGGCGGGCGGCGCATTGCGCCTGGGCAACACGACCGGCAACGCTCCGAACATCGATTGGCTCGTGTTGTCACCCCTGGTGACCAAGACCACCAATGCACCCGACGCGGTCCGGACGGCCGACGCCACGTCATCCCGTGGGGAGGGTGCGGGCAAGAACTGATTTCTCACGCTCACAACTGAGGACGGGTGGGGACGGCAAACCGTTCCCCACCCGTCCTCTTGTCGGGAGCACCCCGTTCCTCCTCGACAGGCCGGCTTATCGGTGCGCGCGCCGCGCCGGGTGCCCGCCTCAGCCGATCAGGCTCGGCTGCAGGTCGCGCAGGGTGCGGTGGTGCGTCATGCGTGTCACGCCGATCGCCGCGACCAGCACGCCGCCGACCATCCACGCACCCAGCACCAACAGGTCCTGACCGACCCTCGAGACGTCTCCGCCGTACATGACCTGGCGCATGGCATCCACCACGTAACCCATGGGCAGCACGTGGTGCAGCGCCGCCAGGGGCCCGGGCAGGGTCTGCCAAGGGAAGGTGCCCCCGGCGGTGACGAGCTGGAGCACCATCAGCACGAGGCCGAGGAACTGACCCACCGACCCGAGCCAGACGTTCAGCGCGAGGACGATCGCCGCGTACGTCGCCGAGGCGAAGAGCAGGATGCCGAGCGCTGCCCACGGGTTCGCGAACGAGAACTGCAGCGCGAACGCGAGGATCGTGAACAGCCCCACCATCTGCAGGGCCCCCAGGCCCGCGGGCGTGAGCCACCCGGCGAGGGTGACGCGGAAGGGCGAGCGCAGCGCCGTCACGGCGCGCTTCGACACCGGCTTGACGATGAGGAACAGCGCGTAGATGCCGATCCATCCAGCCAGCGCGGCGAAGAACGGGGCCAGCCCCGCACCGTAGTTCTGCGCCTTCGTGACCGAACTCGTGCCCACGGCGACGGGGTCCGAGATGGCCGAGGCCTGCGCCTGGCGCGTGGCGTCGTCGGAGTCGGGGATCTGCTGGACGCCCGCGCTGAGACCGTCGCGCAGCTGGGTGGCGCCGGTCGAGAGCTGCCCGATGCCGTCGTCCAGCTGGGTCGCTCCGTCGCGCAGCTGAGCGGATCCGTCGCGGAGCTGGGAGGCCCCGGATGCCGCGGTGGCGGCGCCGTCGGCGAGGGCCGATGCACCATCGGCCGCGGTGGCGGCGCCGGTGGCCAGGGCGGCGCTTCCCGAGGCGACCTGGCGGGCGCCGTCGTCGAGCTGATCGATTTGCTTCACCGTGTCCTGCACGCGCGAGTTCGCGGTCGTGAGGCGCTCGCCCACCGGGTCGAGGCGCGAGAGGATCTCGTCGATGCGGGACTGGTCGAGTCCGGCGTCGGCCAGCGCCTTCGCAATGTCCGTTCGGGCCTGCGGCAGCTGCGATGCGGCATCGCCTGCGACCGAGCCCACCTGACGGGCCACGGCGTCGAGGCGGTCCACGCCACCGGCGACCTGCTGGGCGCCGTCAGCCACGCGGGCCGAGCCGTCGCGGAGTTGAGCGGTTCCGTCGCGCAGTTGGTTCGTGCCGGAGGACAGCTGGGCGTTGCCGTCGGCCAGTTTCGCCGCGCCATCAGCCAGGGTGGTCGACCCGGTCGAGAGCTGCGACGACCCGTTCTTCGCGGTCGCGAGACCGTCGACGAGCTGGGTCGCCCCGTCCGTGGCATCCACGAGCTTCACGCGGATGGTGTGCAGGGCATCGAGGAGCGAGCGACCCGCCTCATCGACGACCTTCTTCGCCACCGACTCCTGGATCTTCGCCACCGCCTGCGTGCCGATCGTCGAGGCGAGGTAGTTGTTCGCGTCGTTGGTGCGCAGCTCGATGTCGGCCTGGCGAGGAGAGCTGCTCGACAGCGTCGCCACGGCTTCGGAGAAGTCGGTCGGCAGGGTGACGATGAAGTCGAAGTCGCCCGCCTGCAGACCGGCGTCGGCCTGGTCGGACGAGACCCGGTGCCACTCGAAGGTGTCGCTGTCGAGCAACTGCTCGGCGGCTTCGTCGCCGAGGTTGCGCTGCTGGCCGTTCACGTCGGCGCCCCGGTCGTCGACGACGAGCGCGACGGGGACGTTCGCCAGGTTGCCGTACGGGTCCTGGTTGGCCCAGAGGTAGAGTCCGCCGTACAGGATCGGGACCGCGAGCAGTGCGATGAGGGCGATCACCGACATGCGGGTCGAGGTGAGGCGGCGCAGCTCCGCCGTGATCATCTGCGGGATCTTCATCGGCCGGCCTCCACCGTCTCATCGAGCGCGTCGATCGTGGTTCTCGAGGCGTGGCCCGCGACCACGAGCACGGCGTACCCGCGCTCGGCGAACTCCTCGGCGATACGCCACCAGGCGAGCGGTTCGCCGCCGTGGCGGTCTGGGGCGACCAGGACGAGCCCCTCGACGTCTGTGCGCAGGGCTGCGAGTTCGAGCAGCAGGCGCACCCGGGCTGCGGGCTCGACGTTGCCGATCGCCGTGGTGGCGAGCGACTCGAGCCCGATGCCCTCGAGCCAACGCGCGGCGGCGAACGGGTTGGGGGCGTGGCCGGCGAACATCAGCTCTTCGGCGACGACACCGGTCACGGTGACGTTCGACTCGGGTTCCGACACGACAGGGGCGTCCACGAGGGCGACACGTCGACGGATGGCCGACGCGTCGGCGCGGCCGTCGATCGTGACCGTTCCGCTGTCGACTTTCATGCGACCGGATGCCACCAGGCCCAGCACCGTGGGACGCTGCTCGGTCTCGGCGACCACCAGGGTCGCGCCGCCGGTCTCATACGCGGTGGACGTCTCGGGCAGGGCGCTCTGCGCGCGGCCCTTAGCGACGGCGTTCAGGACGATTCTCACTGCGCCTCCAGGTCAGGGTGTTGTCCCAGCAGAGCTCGCGCTTCGATCCACGACAGGCCGGCGATGCTCAGAACCGCGCACACCGCGATCGAGCGGGCCGTCGAGGAGCCGGCATCCACTCGGGCGACGACCATGCGGCCGGTCTCTTCGAGCAGGCGGGCGAGGGTCGGCGCGGGAAGGTCCGTCCGCAGCTCTCCCGCTTCTTGTCCGCGGCGCACGATCTGGTCGATACGGCGGCGGAGCGGGGCGAGCGCGTCGGAGGTCTCGGCGAGGTGCGCGTCGTCGAGGGCGAGGGCGGCTGCGGCCTGCACGTGGGCGGCTTCGCGCCAGAGTTCGGATGCCAGGCGGGCGAGCGCGACGCGGGAGTCCTGGTCGTCGACGCGGGCGGCGATGGCGTTGAAGCGGGTCGCTCCGGCGGCGATGACCTCGCGGACGATGGCGTTGCGGTCGTCGAAGTGGCCGTAGAGGGCGCGGCGCGAGAGGCCGGCGCGGCGGGCGATCGTGTCGATCGAGGCGCGCGGGTCGTGGCCGATGGCCGCGGTCGCGGCGTCGAGGATGCCGGCGCGGTTCTCGACGGCGTCGCGGCGGGTGGGGGTACTCACGGGTGACCAGTGTACGCCGAAAGTGCACGCTCGTGTGCAACTTACTGCGACCCCGTCAGCATCCGCGCGCGTGAGTCGCCAGGAATTGTCGCTTCGAGACCCCGGCAAGCGACAGAAAGTGGCGACTCACGCGCGCGCGGAGCGCGGGAGAGGCGGCGGCGCGGGGGAGGCGCCGCGCAACGACGGAGCCCGCGGCGCCGGAGGCGGGGGCGGGCTCCGTCGAAGGAAGCGTCAGTCGGTGCCGGCGTCGAACGCGGCGCCCTCGCCCGCGGCATCGGTCGCGTCGGCGAGGCGCTCGCCGGCCGCGTCGAGCGGCGAGGCCGATTCGATGATGTCCTGCGCGCCGCCGGCGGCGACGTCGCCGACGAGCTCGCCGGTGGGCCCTCCGAGCAGGCCCATCGCGGCGTACTGCTCGAGGCGCGCGCGCGAGTCGGCGATGTCGAGATTGCGCATAGTGAGCTGACCGATGCGGTCGACCGGGCCGAACGCGGCGTCGCCCACGCGCTCCATCGAGAGCTTCTCGGGCGAGTACGACATTCCGGATGCCACGGTGTTCAGGATCGTGTAGTCCTCACCGCGGCGCAGGCGCACGGTGACCGAGCCGGTGATGGTCGACCCGACCCACTTCTGGATCGACTCGCGCAGCATGAGCGACTGCGGCTCGAGCCAGCGGCCCTCGTACATGAGGCGACCGAGGCGGCGACCCTGTTCGTGGTAGGTCGCGAGGGTGTCTTCGTTCAGGATGCTGTTGACCAGGCGCTCGTAGGTCAGGAACAGCAGGGCCATGCCCGGGGCCTCGTAGACGCCGCGCGACTTGGCCTCGATGATGCGGTTCTCGATCTGGTCGCTCATGCCCAGGCCGTGGCGGCCGCCGATCGTGTTGGCCTCGCGGACGAGCTCGACCGGGTCGGCGAAACGCGTGCCGTTGATCGCCACGGGGCGTCCGGCCTCGAACTCGACGGTGACGTCCTCGGTCGCGATCTCGACCTCGGGGTCCCAGAAGCGCACGCCCATGATGGGCTCGACGATCTCGAGCGAGACGTCGAGGTGCTCGAGGGTCTTGGCCTCGTGCGTGGCGCCCCAGATGTTGGCATCCGTCGAGTAGGCCTTCTCGACGCTGTCGCGGTAGGGGAAGTCGTGCGCGACGAGCCACTCGCTCATCTCTTTGCGCCCGCCGAGCTCGGTGACGAAGTCGGCGTCGAGCCACGGCTTGTAGATGCGCAGGGCCGGGTTGGCGAGCAGGCCGTAGCGGTAGAACCGCTCGATGTCGTTGCCCTTGTAGGTGGAGCCGTCGCCCCAGATGTCGACGCCGTCTTCTTTCATGGCGCGCACGAGCAGCGTGCCGGTGACGGCACGGCCCAGCGGCGTGGTGTTGAAGTAGGTGCGTCCGCCGGAGCGGATGTGGAACGCGCCGCACGCGAGGGCGACGAAGCCCTCTTCGACGAGCGCCGTCTTGCAGTCGACCAGGCGCGAGACCTCGGCGCCGTACTGCGTCGCGCGGCCCGGGATCGAGGCGATGTCGTCTTCGTCGTACTGCCCGAGGTCGCCCGTGTAGGTGCAGGGGACGGCGCCCTTGTCGCGCATCCACGCGACGGCCACCGAAGTATCGAGACCACCCGAGAAGGCGATGCCGACGCGCTCGCCGACGGGAAGGGACTGAAGGACCTTGGACATGCCCTCGATTCTAGAGCGGAGGGATGCCGAGCCCCGACTCCGGGGGAGGATCGGGCGCCCCCGAGGGGATGGGGCGGTCCGATCAGCCGATCGTCACGGCGCTGATCGTCACCGGGGTGGCGGGGGCGCCGTCGGGCGAGCCGCCGGCCGTCCCCGCCGCGGCGATGTTCTTCACGACCTGCAGACCCTCGGGCGACATCGTGCCGAACACCGTGTAGTCCGGGGGCAGCTTCGAGTCGGAGTACACCAGGAAGAACTGCGAGCCGTTCGTGCCGGGGCCCGCGTTCGCCATCGCGACCGTGCCCGCGGGGTAGGTCTCGCTGCCGTCGAGCTCGTCGTCGAAGCGGTAGCCGGGGCCGCCGCGTCCCGTGCCGGTCGGGTCGCCGCACTGCAGGACGAAGATGCCCTGGGTGGTGAGGCGGTGGCACTCGGTGTTGCTGAAGTACTGCTGCTGCGCCAGTGAGACGAAGCTCTCGACCGTGCAGGGGGTGCGCTCGCCGTTCAGGGTGATCGGAATGGCCCCGGCGGAGGTCTCGAGCGTCGCCTCCACCGTCCCGGTGGGGCGCTCCGTCCCCGCTGCCGGCGGGGTGACGTCCACGGCCGGCTGCCCCGAGGTCGGATAGGAGCATTCGCCGGAGGCGGTGGTCGCGCTGGATGCGCTCGCCGTGGGCGCGGGGGCGGACGAGGTGCCTCCGGCGCAGCCGGCGAGCAGGAGCAGGGCGGAAGCGGCGACGGCCGCGGACATCAGTCGAGTACGCACGGGTTCCAGGGTAGGGCGTCGACCCCGACCCGTCAGGTCCCGGGACGCGTTGCGGGCGCCGGGTCGATCGGCATCCGGATGCCGCGTGCCCGACCGATCGCGACGACGCCGACCGCGAGGGCGATGATGGCCACGGCGATGACGACGATGTACACCGCGACGCTGCCCCACCCGCCGGTGCTCGGGTCGAGGAAGGGGTACGGGTACCAGAACGGCGCCCCCGTGGTCGGGTTCGTGATCAGGGGCGCGCGCAGGAGCGTGTAGACGATCCACACGATGGGGAAGATCGCCGCGGCGAACGCCGCCGACCAGGGCAAGCGGCGTCGCGTCGGCCCGAGCAGCACGTCGAGCAGGAGGAAGAGCGGACCCCAGACGTGCATGATCTCGTTCGACCACGGCACGGTCTCGGGCTGGAGGGGGATGCCGCGCAGCAGCAGGTTGTAGACGATGCCGGTCACGATCATGTACGTGGAGACGAAGGCGAGAGCGGTCGCGAGGGCCGGCGGATCGACCTCGACCCGGCGGCAGCGTGCGAAGAACCGCACGCCCAGAAGCACCAGCACGACGGCCGACGAGACGTTGGACAGGATCGTGAAGAAGCTGAAGAAGTTCGCGGTCACGGTTGCCACGTCGCGGTCGCGCGCCACCGCCTCGGCCACCGACGAAGAGAACTGCGCCCCCACCGCGACGAGGATGAGCACCGCGATCGCCACGCGTGCCGCGTTCCACCCGGTCGTCCACCCGCGCGATGTCTGCATCGCCCCAGGCTAGTGAGTGGCCGCACGAGGGGGCAGGGGTTGCGGCGGGCGGGCTCGTGCGAGCGGGCCGTTAGGGTGGTCGCACCCCGACCCAGGAGTCCGCCGTGAGCTACGACATCCACGTGTTCGACCCCGCCGCCGCCCCCATCGGACGAGAGGCGCTGCGGGCATGGCTCGCTGGACCCGCCCGCGACGAGCAGCCCAGCGCGCTCATCACCCGGGCCGTCGGTGCCCTGCAGCAGTTCTACCGGCCCCTGTCCGAGGCCCCTGACACCCTGACGGAGGGGGAGCACTTCGCCGACTACGCACCCGAGGGTGCGCTCCTGTCCCTCTCCGCGCCGTGGTACGAGGCCGAAGACCTCACCGCCGTCGTCCACCGTCTTGCCACGGAGCACGGATGGGGCTTCGAGGACGTCAGCGTGACGGACGGAATGCTCTGGCGTCCGGATCCCGCGCGTCAGGTCGATCCCACCCCCCTGGTGGGAGCGAGCCTGACGGTCGAGAACGGGGGAACCCATGCCGATCCGAGCCCCGCGCTGCTGGCGGCGTCGGTCGATTGGATCGCCGACCACCGCGGGCCTGCATTCGCGATCCTCACCCTCGGCGAGGACGACTACGTCCAGTACGCGGGTGGGCGCGACGGTCTCACCGTGGAGAGGCGCACGCCGGCAGCCACCCCGCCCGGGTTTCGGCACACGGTCGCCGCCACCTCGGCCAGCACCGCGGGCCACCTCGTCGATCTCCCGGGCGCGACGCGCTCGTTCCGCGTCCTGCCGAACGAGGTCCTGTCGGCTCCGGATGCCGTGACCCTGGTGCTGGCATCGGCGCGGGGCGCGACCGTCCCGGCGTCGATCGCCTGGCACGACATCACGAGCACCTTCGGCGCATAAGGCGCGCGCGGGCCGTATCGGGCCCGCTCGATAGGATGGGGTGTACCGCCGGAATCAGACGCGAGGAGCGCACATGCCCGGAATCGTGATCGTCGGCGTCCAGTGGGGCGACGAAGGCAAGGGCAAGGCCACCGACTTGCTCGGTGAGCGCACCGACTGGGTGGTGAAGTTCAACGGCGGCAACAACGCCGGGCACACCGTCGTCATCGGCGACGAGAAGTACGCGCTGCACCTGCTGCCCAGCGGCATCCTGTCTCCGGGGGTCACCCCCGTGATCGGCAACGGCGTCGTGGTCGACCTCGAGGTGCTCTTCAACGAGCTCGAGGCCCTCAACGCGCGTGGCCTCGACACGAGCCGCCTCAAGATCAGCGCCAACGCGCACATCATCACGCAGTACCACCGCACGCTCGACAAGGTCACCGAGCGCTTCCTCGGAAAGCGCATGATCGGCACCACCGGTCGCGGCATCGGCCCGGCCTACGCCGACAAGATCAACCGCGTCGGCATCCGCGTGCAGGACCTCTTCGACGAGAACATCCTGCGTCAGAAGGTCGAGGGTGCCCTCGACCAGAAGAACCACCTGCTGGTGAAGATCTTCAACCGCCGCTCCATCACGGCCGACGAGATCGTCGACGACCTGCTCTCGTACGCCGAGCGCGTGCGCCCGATGGTCGCCGACACCTCGCTCCTGCTGAACGACGCGCTCGAGGCCGGCGACGTCGTCGTCTTCGAGGGCGGCCAGGCCACCATGCTCGACGTCGACCACGGCACCTACCCGTTCGTGACGTCGTCGTCGGCGACGGCCGGCGGCGCCTCGACGGGTTCGGGCGTCGGTCCCAACCGTCTCGACCGCATCGTCGGCATCGTCAAGGCGTACACGACGCGCGTCGGCTCCGGTCCCTTCCCGACCGAGCTGTTCGACGAGAGCGGCGATTGGCTGCGCTCGCGCGGCTTCGAGTTCGGCACGACCACCGGACGCCCCCGTCGCGTCGGCTGGTACGACGCGCCCATCACGCGCTACGCGACGCGGATCAACGGCATCACCGACCTCGTGCTGACCAAGCTCGACATCCTCGGCGGGCTCGAGCAGATCCCCGTCTGCGTCGCCTACGACGTCGACGGTGAGCGCTTCGACGACCTGCCCGTCAACCAGACGGACTTCCACCACGCGAAGCCGATCCTCGAGTACTACCCGGGCTGGAGCGAGGACATCTCGACCGCGCGGACCTTCGAGGACCTGCCCCAGAACGCACAGGATTACGTGCTCGCGCTCGAGAAGATGAGTGGCACGCGGATCTCGGTCATCGGCGTGGGCCCGGCCCGCGATCAGGTGATCGTGCGCCACGACCTGATCGACTGATGCGTTTCTGGGTCGGCGCCTACGCCCCCGACACCGGGGCGGCCGAGGGCATCGGCATCCTGCAGGCGGGCGAGCCCGACTCACTCGGGGCCGGCGGCCCCCTCGGCATGGTCGCGACCGCCGCCGCCGTGCCGGGCTCCGCCTCGTGGGTGGCCGCGCACCCGTCGAACGACGACATCGTCTACGCCGCTGTCGAGTTCGACGGGACGGTGCAGGCGTTCCGACGGACCGCCGAGACCCGCCTGACACCTCTCGCACCGCCCGTCGAGGCGGGTGGTGCCGTCTGCCACATCGCGGTCGCGTCCGACGCCTCGTTCCTCGTGGCGAGCTGCTGGGGGGACGGCCGGATCGTCCGCATCGCGCTCGACGCCCAGGGTCGGCCGTCGCGCCCAGTCGTCGCCGCCGAGGCCGCGGACCCGTACGGGGCGGCCTCGGACGAGGGCACCGTCTCGACCGGCGCCCGAGTCTCGGGCGCGGTGGTGCCCGACCTGGCCGCCGCGGCACGGGCTCTTCGCGACGCAGCCGGGGAGGAGTACTCCCACCTCGTGCCCGCGTACGACGATGTCCCCGTCACCGACGCCGAGTCGGAAGAGGCCGTCGCGGGAGCCCGCGTGTCGCGTGCTCACCAGGCGGTGTTCCTGCCCGGCGGCCTGATCGCGACGACCGACATGGGCTTCGACCTCGTGCGGTTCTGGCGCACGCACGAGGGCGGGCTGCGGCTCGCGCAAGAGGTCGCCCTCCCCAAGGGCAGCGGACCGCGCCACGGTCTGTGGCATCCCTCGGGTCATCTCTACGTCATGACCGAGCTGAGCTGCGAGGTCTTCGTCCTCGCGCCCGACCGCGCGGGACGGTGGCACCTCGTCTCGGGTCAGCCGCTGCTCGGCACCCTCGACACCGACACCGCCGCCGAGCTGTCGAGCAGTCGCGACGGGTCGACGCTGTACGCCGGCGTGCGCGGCAGCGACACCGTGGGCGTGCTCTCGGTGCGCGGGCACGGTGAAGAGCTGCAGCTGCTCGCTCTCGCCGAGACGGGCACCCGTTGGCCGCGACATCACGTCGTCGTCGACGACACCCTGCTCGTCGCGGGTCAGCTGGCGCACGAGATCGTCTCTCTGCCGCTCGATGGCCGCACCGGCATCCCCGGCAAGGTGCGCCACCGCACCCCGTCTCCGTCTCCGACGCGCCTGCTGCCGATGCGCTGAACCGCCTCGGGCCCTACTTCTTGGCATCCTGCCGCGGGATCACGATCTGCTTGATGATCAGCAGCACCGAGGCGGTCACGGGGATCGCCACGAGCGCTCCGAGAAGGCCCAGGAGCGTGCCGCCGACCAGCGCGCCGATGACGACGAGAGCGCCGGGGACCGAGATTGTGCGGTTCATCACCCGGGGCGTGAGGATGTATGCCTCGATCTGCATGTAGACGAGGTAGACGATCGCGAAGATCAGGCCGGCGCTCGGGCTGACGATGAGTGTGAAGACCGTCGCGGTCGCCCAGAACAGCACGGACCCGACGAGCGGGATGAGGGTGATGCCGAACGCGAGCGCGGCGAGTAGGGCGGCGAACGGCTGCTGCAGGATGGTCAGCACGATGAACGCGAAGACCGCGTTGCAGAGGGCCAGCACGACCATCCCCGCGAGGTAGCCGCCGACGGAGTCGGTGATCTGGCCCGTCATGTCGGCGACGGTCTCGCGGCTGCGGGCCGGGGTGAGGCGCACGAGCGAGTTCTTCATCTTCGGCAGGGATGCCAAGAAGTACAAGCTCAGGACGAGCACGATGATCGCACCCGAGATGAAGGTGCCGATGTTGATTCCGACCTGGAGCAGCCCGCCGCCGATCGCGGCGATGTTGGCGGGGTTGGTGACGAAGCCCTGCACCTCTTTCAGCACGTCGCCGAGGCTGTCGCCGAAGTTCGTCTCGACCCAGCGCACGGCCTCGCTGTCGATGAGGTCGTTGACGAAGGTCGGGATGTCGCCGACGAACTGCTCGACCTGGCGGACGACCGGAGGGATGAGCAGCCACAGGGCGCCAGCGAGGATCACGGCGAGCCCACCGAACACGATCACGATCGCCCATGCGCGCGAGAGCCCACGGCGCACGAGCAGACGCACGAGGGGGTCGAGGGCCAGAGCGATGAACAGCGCGATGGCGATGTAGATGAGCACCGTCGAGAGGTTCGACAGAGCCAGCGCGAGCAGGATCGCCGTGAGTCCGCCCAGGGTGAGGAAGAACCCGGCCGCATACGGGCGGGCCAGGGCGGACCAGACCGGCTTGTCGCGCGAGGTGGTGGCCCCGGCGTCTGCGCCTTCGGCGGTCGGGTCGGGGCGCGTGGATCGGCTCATGCTCACACTGTAGGACTCGCTGAGAGTCGTGCTCGGGCGTCGGCGCCGACCGGTAGGGTCGGAGCGATTGAGGAGGACACATGACCGAGGCCGATCCTTCGACGATTCTGCAGGGGCTCCGCGGCAGCATCGACAACATCGACGCCGCCCTGATCTTCCTGCTGGCGGAACGTTTCCGCTGCACCAAGCAGGTGGGCGTGCTCAAGGCGAAGCACGGGATGCCGGCATCCGACCCCTCTCGTGAGGAACAGCAGATCGCCCGGCTCATGCAGCTCGCCGAGCAGGCCGACCTCGATCCGGCCTTCGCGGAGAAGTGGTTCAACTTCGTCGTGGCCGAGGTCATCCGTCACCACCGCTCCGCCGCGGCGCAACCCGCCGTCGACTGAGGCGTCGCCACACCGTCCCGTTCCCGCGCAGGGGGTCGGCGACACGCCCGGGCTGACATCGGCGATGTGGTCGGAGACGGCTGCGCGGGCACCTCATCCACACGCGCACGCGTGACACACGGCATCCGGGATCGCAAGGCCGTGGGCGATTTGCCAGGGATTCCATCAGCGTGAAACGTTTGTGGAGGCCCGTTCTCGGGCCGCCCACCCGACCAGTCCGCGGTCGCCGGTGACGACTCGGGGGAGTCGACCCGGTGAGCGTACGGTCGGCGGCCTGAGCGCCGGATCCGATATCCGTCGCTGACGCGCTCCACCCCCGGAGAGCGCCGACGGCTGCCACCCGGGCGTGACCGCTGCGGCCACCCGAAGGCCGCCGAGGTGCACACAGTGACCCATCCGCCTGCCTCCGCGCCGCCCGCAACCGCGGCGCCCGCTCTCTCCGCCAAGAACCTGTTCAAGGTCTTCGGTCGAGCCCCTCAGGCCGCCGTCGACAAGCTCCGCTCCGGTGCCCGACGCGAAGACGTGGCCGACGACGGAACCGCCGCCGTCATCGATGCCAGCTTCGACGTCCAGCCCGGCGAGATCTTCGTCATCATGGGCCTCTCCGGCTCGGGCAAGTCCACCATCATCCGCATGCTGAACGGCCTGCACGAGGCGACCGCCGGCACCGTCGAGGTGAAGGGCGACGCCCTCACCGGCGTCGGCGCCGCGCGCTTGCGGTCCCTGCGCCGCGATCGCCTCGCGATGGTCTTCCAGCACTTCGCGCTCCTCCCGCACCGCACGGTCGCGGCGAACGTCGCGTACCCGCTTGAACTCCGCGGCGTCGGCAAGGCCGAGCGCCTCGCCAAGGCGAACGAGATCCTCGCACTCGTCGGCCTCGACGGGTGGGGCGACAAGCTCCCCTCGGCCCTCTCGGGCGGCATGCAGCAGCGCGTCGGCATCGCCCGCGCCCTCGCCGCCGACACCGACATCCTGCTGATGGACGAGGCGTTCAGCGCCCTCGATCCGCTCATCCGTCGCGAGATGCAGGAGCAGCTGCTGGAACTCCAGCGCACTCTGAAGAAGACCATCGTCTTCATCACCCACGACCTCAACGAGGCGATGTTCCTCGGCGACCGCATCGCCGTCATGCGCGACGGTCGCATCGTCCAGATCGGCACACCCGAGGACATCCTCACCGACCCCGCCAACGACTACGTCGAGCAGTTCGTGCAGGACGTCGACCGCGCCCGCGTGCTCACCGCGGGCAACGTCATGGAGCGTGCGCGTCCCCGCGTCGACGCCTCCGCCGGTCCCCGCACCGCGCTCCGTCAGATGCGCGACGCCTACATGTCCGCGGTCTACGTGACCGACCGCGATCGCAAGCCGCTCGGCATCATCACCGATCGGGATGCCATCAAGCTCGTGCGCGCCGGCGAGAACTCGCTGCTCGGCACGCTCAGGCCGCTGCCGCAGAGCGTGGGCGTCGACGACGTGCTGATGAACCTCTTCGTGCCGTCGGTCGAATCGCCCCTTCCCCTCGCCGTCCTCGACGCCGACGGGCGCCTCGCCGGGGTCATCCCCCGCGTGACCCTGCTCGCGGCTCTCGGCCCCGGCCCCACCGCGACCGAGGAGCTCACCGTGCTGCCCCAGCCCCTTCCCTCCGCAGAGATCGACGCGGCCCTCGATGGGACTCCCGCCGATGCCGGGGTCTCGGCATCCGAGACCGAGGGGGTGCGCTGATGGATGGTTTCCGCATTCCGGTCGGATCCTGGGTGGATGCCGGCGTGGACTGGGTCCGCGACAACCTCTCGGGCCTGTTCGACGTCGTCGCCCTGGTCGTGCGTTTTCTCGTCGGTGGGCTCAGCGACGTGCTTCTGGCGGCGCCCATCATCGTGGTCATCGTGGTCGCGGCCGCCCTCGCGTGGCTGCTGCGTTCGTGGAAGCTCGCGCTCGGCACGGTCATCGGCTTCGCGTTGATCCTGGCGATGGGCCAGTGGGTCACCGCCATGCAGACTCTCGCCCTGGTGCTCGTGGCGACCATCGTGGCGGTCGCCATCTCGGTGCCTCTCGGCATCTGGTCGGCTCGCAACCCCACGGTCCGCGCGATCCTGAAGCCGATCCTCGACTTCATGCAGACGATGCCGGCGTTCGTCTACCTGATCCCGGCGATCACCTTCTTCTCGATCGGCGTCGTTCCCGGTGTCGTCTCGACCGTCATCTTCGCTCTGCCGCCGGGTGTGCGACTGACCGAGCTCGGCATCCGCGGGGTGGACTCCGAGACGGTCGAGGCCGGACACGCGTTCGGTGCGACCCCCGGTCAGATCCTCCGCGGCATCCAACTGCCGCTCGCGATGCCCACGATCATGGCGGGCGTCAATCAGGTCATCATGCTCGCGCTGTCGATGGCAGTCGTCGCCGGCATCGTCGGGGCGGACGGCCTGGGCAAGGAGGTCGTGCAGTCGATCTCGACCGTCAACCTGCCCAAGGGTGTCGAGGCGGGTCTGAGCGTCGTGGTGCTCGCGGTCTACCTCGACCGGTTGACCGCGGCCCTCGGCAACCGTGCCGACAACCGCGGTTCGCTGCTGGGCCTGCTCTCGCGTCGCCGCGCCGCGCGCTCCGCGACCGCCGTCACGGCCGGATCCACCGCTGCGCCGCACGCCGACACGTCTTCGTCGGATGCCGCGAGCGAGGCCGAGCGCGAGAAGGCCTCGCCGCGTCGAGCGCCGGTGTCGACGGGGCACTGAGTCCCGGCATCCCTCCCTCGTCCGTGTGAGGGGTCGCTTCCGGTCGCTCCGGCTCGCGCCAGGCGTCACGAATCGACCCCTCACGCGGGAAGGCACCTACGGAATCACATACGAAAAGGAAGAGAACACAGCAATGAACACGCGACACCTCACCTCTGCCCTCGCCCTCGGCGCCGTGGGCGCCCTCGCCCTCGCCGGCTGCGCCAGCGGCAACCAGGCCGAAGGCGGCAACGGCGGCGGCGGCGACAAGGGCACGATCACGCTCGGCTTCCTGCCCTCGTGGACGGACGGCCTCAGCACGGCCTACCTCCTCGAAGACCAGCTCGAGAAGCTCGGCTACAACGTCGAGATGCAGACGCTCACCGAGGCGGGTCCCCTGTACACGGGCCTCGCCCAGGGCGATGTCGACATCTACCCCTCGGCATGGCCCGAGCTGACGCACAAGTCGTACATGGACCGCTACGGCGACAAGATCGAAGACCTCGGCGCCTACTACGACAACGCCAAGCTGACCATCGCGGTGCCCAGCTACGTCGACATCGACTCCATCGAAGAGCTCAAGGCCAACGCCGCGCGCTTCGACGGCCGCATCTACGGCATCGAGCCGGGCGCCGGTCTCACCACGCAGACGCAGGAGACCATGATGCCCGGCTACGGGCTGGACGGCGACTTCGAGCTCGTCACCTCGTCGACCGCGGCGATGCTCACCGAGCTCGACAACGCCATTGCGGCGCAGAAGGACATCGCCGTCACGCTGTGGCGTCCGTTCTGGGCCAACGACACCTACGACGTCAAGGATCTCGAAGACCCCCAGGGTCTGATGGGCGACCCCGAGGCGCTGCACTTCCTCGGTACGTCCGGCTTCGCCTCGACCTACCCGGATGCCGCCGAGCTCATCAAGGGCATCCAGCTCGACGACGAGCAGTACGGCTCGCTCGAGGACCTCGTGGTGAACGAGTACGGCGAGGGCCGCGAGGCCGAGGCCGTGGACGCCTGGCTCGAGAAGAACCCCTCGGCGTTCTCGACGCAGCGCGACTGACGCCCCGCTCGATGACGCCCCCTTCGCTTCGCGGCGGAGGGGGCGTCGTCGTGTCAGGCGATCGCGTGGGCCCCCGTGAACCGCGTGATGAAGCCCGGGTGATCCGCGGGCATCGCCAGCACGGAGTCGGGCGTGCGACCGGCGAGTTGGGGGAAGCCGGAGTCGGCGACCAGGTCGTCGTCGAGTGCATCGAGCTCCGCGCTCACGAGCGGCCATGGCTCGTGCGCGTTCGCCGCCCAGATCGTGCGACCGAGGTGCCGCTCGTGGAAGCCCCACCGCGCGGTGAGGAAGCGCGACAGCGGGGTGTCGACCGTCTCGGTGCCGAGGGTGGCCCGCACGTGAGTGCCCGGATGCCGACCCCCGTGGCGCCGTGACCGGAACTCGATCCGCGCGCCGTCGGTGCGCACCCCCGCGCGCGCCCAGCGGTAGGGGAGTCCGAACAGGGCCTGCGCCGCGAGCACCGGGGCGAGGTGCTCGGCCTCGAGCGTGCGGAAGACGACCCCCTGACGCCCCTCATCGTCGACGGCGTACGTGCGCACGTTGATCTCGGTGAAGGTGCCCAGCAGGGGCACCGGCGGCAGCGGCAGGAACCGGAACTCGCTCAGTACGAATGGCACCAGCCCTACCCAGGCGGAGCCGTCGTGCACGTCGGGGCGCGTACCCCGGGGAAGCAGCGGAGCGACCTCGGCGGGGTCGATGCGCCAATGCACGAAGACCGCGCGGTTCCATCGCTGCGCGATGACGGCGCGTCCGGGGAGGTCGGGGGCGTGTCGCTCGGTGATCACCGGGTCATTCTGGCCCCGTCGCCTCGGCGCGGAGGGAGACTGGACAGATGGCCCCGTCATCTGGTGCAGACCCTCGGCTCGTGGCATCCATCCGCGAACTGCTCGCGGCGCGCGACGCAGGAAAGACGATCTGCCCCTCCGAGGCCGCGCGCGCGGTCGGCGGCGACGACTGGCGCGACCTCATGCAGCCCGCACGCGACGCCGCGCACGCGCTGGTCGAGCGGGGCGAGGTCGAGGTGACGCAGAGGGGCGAGGTGGTCGATGTGACCACCGCCCGCGGGCCGGTGCGCATCCGTCGGGTGGGCTGAAGGCGCGCGTGTTCAGCCGGTGAACCGGGGCTGGGTGGGCTCGCGGAGGGCTTCCTGAGTCGGATCCGACGGAGCCCGCGCGGTCAGGCGGCGGAGCCGGGCGCCGCCTCGGCAGAGGGCCCGGATGCCCGAGGTGCGGTGCGCTCGCGGGGAAGCTCGAGCGCGACCTTCTTCTCGAGCACATCGACGGCTTCATCCGACAGCAGGATCAGCCCGTCGAGCTCCTCCCGGACCCGCCTGTAGGCGAGCTGGCGCTCGTTCGGGGTGGCAGCCTGATCGGTCGCGACGGTCAGCAACTGCTTGGCGGTGTCGAGGCGCTTGCGCTCGTCGGCCGTGAACGCCGCGTCCTTCACGCGTCGCGCGTCGCGCTCGGCCACGTCGAAGGCGACCTCGTAGTCGGTGACCGCGTCGCGGTACTCCCGCAGCCGCTCGGGCGAAAGAGTCTCGCCCTCGGCCGGGCGCAGGTTGTCGGCGGCTTTCTTCGCCCGAAGGAACGCGGCGGTGAGCGGCTGGCGGCCATCGCTCATCGCGGGATAGGTGATGAGCTTCGTCGCGTCGAGTTCGTACTCGAGCCAGCGGTGCGTGACGGCGTCCTGCGCGGCGATCAGACGCTGCTGACCGTCGGTCGGTGCGGCGAGGGGCATCGGCGCCGCACCCGATGTCTCGATCGAACCACCCTGAGCGCGGATCAGCTCGAGCTGCTCACGGTGGCGACGGCGGGCGGCGAGCTCCCGACGCTTCACGCGCGCGTTGACGGCTCCCATCGTCATCCCGAACACGGGGAAGGCCAACCACCAGTAGTGGCCGAGGAAGTTCAACAGCTCCGTCACAGCGTCATGCTACGCCGGTGCCTCCAGCGGTTCTCAGGAAGACGACGTCGGCGGCCGGTCGCGTGCGGGCGGCGGCCAGACCGGGCCACTCGACGGCGGCGGGCTCCCGGCATCCGGAGACTTCTTCTGGTTACGCTTCGCGCCCCGCTCGCTCCAGGTGCGGGCGGCAGCACGCCCCACCGACTCCATCGAGCGGGCGAGGGCACGCTGGGCGGTTTCGGCGAGGTCGGATGCCACGCGGCTCCACGCGTCGTTGCCTTCGACGCTCGGCTGCTCGCCGGCACCGCGGCGGGCCG
Source organism: Microbacterium testaceum (assembly GCF_029761935.1). Classification (NCBI taxonomy): domain Bacteria; kingdom Bacillati; phylum Actinomycetota; class Actinomycetes; order Micrococcales; family Microbacteriaceae; genus Microbacterium; species Microbacterium testaceum. The sequence goes on along the minus strand of NZ_CP121699.1, from coordinate 2,069,352 downwards.
CCCGCTCGGCGCGGTCGAAGGCGTGAGCGGTGCGGCGCACGGCGTCGCGGTAGGCGAGGAAGTCGGCGGGAGACAGGCGCGTCTGCACCGAGGACGGCCGGAGCCACTGCGCTTTTTCGTGCGCGCGGAGGAACTCCGCGAGCAGGGGGGAGCGGGAGTCGCTCATCTGCGGGTAGTCGATCGCGAGCCCGGGGTCGGTCTCGTAGGCCATCCAGCGCGCGAGGATCGCGTCGTGATCGGCCAGCAGGCGGGCGACCGGCAACGGCGCGCTGCCCGAGCGGATCGCGGGGAGCATCGCCTTCGCGGCCTTCACCCCGGCGCGGCGTGCGCGCACCTCGGCCAGGGCGGCGCGAAGGTCGCGCTGAGCGTCGGTCAACCGCCCCCGCGCGGCGGCGACCGCGTCGGACGGGATGCGGGATGCCGCCCGCTCGGCCTGGGCGCGCACGACTTCGGCGTCGGCGACCTTCACGTCGGCGCGGCCGCGGGTGACGGCATGGCGCGCGGTCTGGAGATCGAGCACGGCGGCGTCGAGCTCGAGCCGGCGTGCAGCCGCCTTGCCGAGGGGGCGCGACGACCAGGCGCGAACGGCGCGATCTGTGGTGGTCGTGGTGCCCGCGGGAAGAGCCCGCTGGCGGGAACGACGCACGCCGAGCCAGCCGACGGTGCCCGCACCGGCCGCAGCCGGGCCGATCCACCACCAGTCGACCAGAAGGGCCATCAGCGGTTCCACGGTCCCCATGCTATGCCGGGGGTCCGACACGCGGCTGGGTGTCGAGCCGGAATCCGCAGCCGCGGCACCTGCGGGCGCAGCCCTCACGGACCCTGTTCCTCCCTCTGCGGCACCGGCGGCTGCCGTGCCAGGGTGGACCCCATGATCACCCGCCTCGACCCGCGCACCTCGGCTGACGAGATCGACGACCTGCGACGGCGCATCGCCGCGACGCGGTGGCCCGACGACGTGGGCGACGACTGGTCGCGCGGGACACGTCCCTCGGCGCTTCGTCGCGTGCTCGATGCCTGGGCGGAGTTCGACTGGAGCCGCGTCGAGCGGCGGCTGCGCGACGAGCAGCACCTGCTCGTCGGCGACCCGGGCCGCCGCGTGCACCTGTGGCGCTCCGGCACGCCTGGTGCTCCCGCGATCGTGCTCATCCACGGGTGGCCCGACAGCTTCGTGCGCTTTCGCGGAGTGGCCGAGCACCTGGCGGACCTCGATGTGATCGTGCCCAGCATCCCGGGGTTCGGGTTCAGTGACCCGGCGGGTCGCGACGAGGGCGGTCCGCGATGGAACGCCGCGCGCCTCCTCGCCGCGCTCGAAGAGATCGGCGTGCGGTCGTTCGCGGTGCACGGCGGCGACCTGGGCACCGCCATCGCCGATCAGATCGCCACGCTCGCCCCCGAGCGCGTGACGGCCCTGCACCTCTCGGACGTGCCGCTCTGGCACACGATCGACGACGACGATCTGTCGGTCGAAGAGAAGGAATGGGCGGATGCCGCTGCCGCCTGGGAGGTCGCGGAGGGTGCCTACGCCGCCGAGCAGCGCACCAAGCCCCAGACGCTGGCCGCCGCGCTGACGGACTCACCGGCGGGACTCGCGAGCTGGTACTTCGAGAAGTTCCAGGCCTGGGGCGAGGGCGACGTGTTCGGGCGCATCCCCCTCGAGCTGATCCTCGAGAACCTGTCGCTGCACTGGTTCACCCGCACGGCCGGCAGCGCCGCCCGCGTGTACTTCGACCGGCGGCGCTTCCCACCGACCGGCCGGGTGAGCGTGCCGACGGCGTTCGGGCTCTTCCCCCACGACCTCGACCACGGGGTCGAGTCGTTCGCTCGCCGCTGGTACCCGACCGTGCGGTTCACGCGCTTCCCGTCGGGCGGGCATTTCGGCGCGATGGAGCACCCGGCGATGCTCGCCGCCGACCTCCGCGCCCTGCTCGAGAACGCATGAGGGGTCATCTTCTGTCGCCGAGGCGCTCCCCAGGCGACAGAAGATGACCCCTCACGCGGGGATCGCGGGGTTCAGCCGAGGATCAGCGAGATGACCGTCGCACCGCCGCCGGTGAGCACGAGCGCGCCGATCACGACCCACGCGGTGATCTTGACGCGCTTCTGACGCTTGTCGCTGAACACGGTCATGTCGTCGTCTTCATCGGTCATCGCGCGTCTCCTCTCGTCGGTGCGGGGGTGCGGTGCGGGGCCGGAGCCCGGGCCTCAGGCCACCGGCTCCGAGACGGTCGGCCCGAAGACCGCGGGCAGCGTCTCGTTCGACAGGCGGCGCAGCCCCGAGACGGGGACGGTGAAGACGTCCTGGATCTCGAGGGTGGCCTCGGTGCCGGGCTCGACGTCGGTCACGCCGATGCGCAGCACCGGGTAGCCGCGACCGTCGCAGAGTCCGCGGAACTTCACGTCTTCTTCGCGGGGCACGCTCACCAGCACGCGGCCGGTCGACTCGCTGAACAGGGCGGCCGTGGCATCCACCCCGTCGCGCTCCATGAGTTCGGTCAGCCAGACGCGCGCGCCGACGCCGAAGCGCATGACGCCCTCGGCGAGGGTCTGCGCGAGACCACCCGACGACAGGTCGTGCGCGCTCGAGACGAGCGACTGGGAGCCTGCGGCCTGCAGCAGCTCGGCGAGCTTGCGCTCCATGCCGAGGTCGACCTTCGGCGGGCGGCCGCCGAGGTGGTCGTGGATCGTGCCGGCCCACTGCGAGCCGTCGAGCTCGTCGGCGGTGACGCCGAGCAGGTACAGGTTCTCGCCGGCGTCCTGCCATCCGCTGGGGATGCGGGCGGCGACGTCGTCGATGATGCCCAGGACGCCCACGACGGGGGTCGGGTGGATCGGCTGGTCGCCGGTCTGGTTGTAGAACGACACGTTGCCGCCCGTGACCGGGATGCCGAGTTCGAGGCAGCCGTCGCTCAGACCCTCGACGGCCTGACTGAACTGCCACATGACCTCGGGGTTCTCGGGGCTGCCGAAGTTGAGGCAGTCGGTGACGGCCGTGGGCACCGCTCCCGTGACGGCAACGTTGCGGTACGCTTCGGCGAGGGCGAGCTTCGCACCGTTGTAGGGGTCGAGCTGGTTGTAGCGGCCGTTGCAGTCGGTCGCGATCGCGAAGCCGAGGCCGGTCTCCTCGTCGACGCGGATCATGCCGGCGTCGTCGGGGAAGCTCAGCGCCGTGTTGCCGAGCACGTAGTAGTCGTATTGGTTGGTGATCCACGAGGTGTCGGCGAGGTTCGGGCTCGCGACGAGGGTCGTGAACTGGTCGCGCAACACGTCGTTGTCGGTCGTGCGAGGCAGTTTCGTTGCGGAGTCGGCCTGAAGGGCGTCGATCCACGTGGGGTACGCGACAGGGCGCTCGTAGACGGGGCCGTCGACCGCGACGGTCGAGGGGTCGACGTCGACGATGCGCTCGCCGTACCAGTCGATGACGAGGCGGCCGTCTCCGGTGACCTCGCCGAGCACGCTGGTCTCGACGTCCCACTTGCCGACGACGGCGAGGAACGCGTCGAGCTTCTCGGGCGCGACGATCGCCATCATGCGCTCCTGCGACTCCGACATGAGGATCTCTTCGGGAGTCAGCGAGGGGTCGCGCAGCAGCACCTTCGACAGCTCGACCTTCATGCCGCTGTCGCCGTTGGCGGCGAGCTCGCTCGTGGCGCACGAGATACCCGCGGCCCCGAGGTCTTGGATGGCCTCCACGAGGTCGTCGCGGTACAGCTCGAGGCAGCACTCGATGAGCACCTTCTCGGCGAACGGGTCGCCCACCTGCACCGCGGGGCGCTTGGTGGGGCCGCCGTCGGCGAAGGTGTCGGATGCCAGGATGCTCGCGCCGCCGATGCCGTCGCCGCCCGTGCGGGCACCGAACAGCACGACCTTGTTGCCCACGCCGGTGGCGTTGGCGAGCTTGATGTCTTCGTGGCGCATGACGCCCACCGCGAGGGCGTTGACGAGCGGGTTGCCCTGGTAGACCGCGTCGAACACGGTCTCGCCGCCGATGTTCGGCAGGCCCAGGCAGTTGCCGTAGAACGAGATGCCGCTGGTGACGCCGTGCACGACGCGCGGGGTGTCGGGGTGGTCGATCGCGCCGAAGCGCAGCTGGTCCATGACGGCCACCGGGCGCGCGCCCATCGAGATGATGTCGCGCACGATGCCGCCGACGCCGGTGGCCGCGCCCTGGAAGGGCTCGATGTAGCTCGGGTGGTTGTGCGACTCGACCTTGAAGGTCACCGCCCAGCCGTCGCCCACGTCGACCACGCCGGCGTTCTGGCCCATGCCGACCATGAGGCGCGTCTTCATCTCGTCGCTGACCTTCTGGCCGAACTGACGGAGATAGATCTTGCTCGACTTGTAGGAGCAGTGCTCACTCCACATGACCGAGTACATCGCCAGCTCGCCGCTGGTGGGGCGGCGGCCGAGGATCTCGCGGATCTTCGCGTACTCGTCGCTCTTGAGACCGAGGGCGCCGTACGGCTGATCCTTCTCGGGAGTGGCGATCGCGTTGTCGACGGTGTCCGCAAGAGCGGTACGGGCGGCGGGGTTCGGGGTGGTCACGCGGCTGAGCTCCAAGATCGCAGGGGCCGGACGCCAGTCAGTCTAGTTGGGAGCGCCGACATGCCCGGGGTCGACGACAGCGTGAGAGCGCAACCTCGGTGATCCGCGGAACGTCGGCCGGGTTCCCGGCATCCGGGCTGAGGATGTGCGGATCGCCGTGCCCGTGCGGCGGCTCGGGGCAAGATGGTCGGTGCGGCGCCGTCCGCAGTCCGCGGAGGGAGAAGCTTGCGCATCGTCATCGCCCCCGACAAGTTCAAGGGCACGCTGACCGCGCGGGAGGCGGCGGATGCCATGGCCCTGGCCGTGCGCGACCGATGGCCGGGCGCCGAGATCGCCATCGTGCCGATGGCCGACGGCGGAGACGGAACGCTCGATGCCCTCGGCGGGGCCAACGTGCACGACGAGGTGACGGGACCGCTCGGCGCACCCGTGCGCGCGGCCTGGCGCCTCGACGGTCGAGCCGCCGTGATCGAGTCGGCAGCGGCATCCGGACTCGTCCTCGCCGGGGGAGCGGAGGCCAACGACCCCTGGGGGGCGACGACACGCGGCGTCGGCGAGCTCATCGGACTCGCCCTCGACGCGGGATCGGTCCGCATCGTGGTGGGTACCGGCGGCGTCGCCGCGACCGACGGTGGACGCGGGGCGATCGAGGCGCTCGGCGACCACGTGCCGTTCGCTCCCGGGCAGGTGACGGTGCTCACCGACACGACCACGACGTTCATCCACGCGGCCGAGGTGTTCGGTCCGCAGAAGGGCGCCGACGCCGAGCTCGTCGAGCGCCTGACGGAGCGCCTGCGGGCGGATGCCGCGGACTGGGCCGAGCGCTTCGGGCTCGACGTCTCGGTCATGCCGAGGTCGGGCGCCGCCGGTGGTCTCTCCGGCGCGTTGCTCGCGGCCGGCGCCGAGGTGGTCGACGGCGCGGCCTACGTCGCGCAGGCGCTCGAGCTGAGCGAGGCGCTCGCCGAGTCGGATCTGGTCCTCACCGGGGAGGGCGCGTTCGACGCCACGAGCCTCGCGGGCAAGGGGCCGGGGCACGTGCTCTCGGTCGCCGCGCGCCACCGGGTGCCGGCGGTCGTCATCGCGGGGGTCGTCGCCGCCGACGCCGTCGGCTCGCGCGTCTTCTCGATGAGCGAGGTCGTGGGCGCCGAGCGCGCACTCGCCGACGCCGCCGACGCCCTGCGCGTCACGACGACACAGGCGCTCTGGCAGCTCGACCTCTGAGGGTCGCCGCCTCCGCGGGGGTCTCGACTCTTCCCGGCGTCAGGCCGTCTTCGCGATGCGCACCCGGATGTCCTTCATCAGCGGCTGGTCGCTCTGACGGCTGTAGTCATCGGGGCCGAGCAGCACGTTCAGCTCGGGGAAGTAGCCCGCGGCGCTGCCGCGCGGGGTGTCGTACTCCAGGGCGCGGAACGACGTGACGCTGCGCACCGAACCGTCGCGCGAGGTGGCCACGATGTCGACGAGGTCGCCCTCGGCGATGCCGCGCTGCTTCATGTCGCGCCGGTTCATGAAGACGAGCTCGCGGATGTTGCGCACGCCGCGGTAGCGGTCGTCGGCCGAGTAGATCGTGGTGTTCCACTGGTCATGCGAACGCATGGTCTGCAGCACGAGCACGTCGGCCTCTTCGGGGATGACGTTGGGCAGATCGGCGTGCGAGAACTCGGCCTTGCCCGACGGTGTCTGGAAGTCGCGCTCGCGCGCGGGCTGCGGGATGCGGAAGCCGTAGTGCTGGCGCACGAGCTGGTTGAAGCCCTCGAAGCCGGGCAGCACCTTCGCCATCGTGTCGCGGATGCGGTCGTAGTCGCCGACGTACCACTCCCACGGCGTCGCCGACTCGGGCATGGTGGCCCGGGCGATGCGCGCGATGATCTCGGGCTCGCTGAGCAGGTGCGGCGAGGCGGGTTTGCGCGACCCCAGCGAGAGCATGACCGAGCTCATGGCGTCTTCGGTCGAGATCGACTGGGGTCCCGACTCCTGCTCGTCGCGCTCGGTGCGGCCGAGGCACGGGAGGATCAGCGCCTGCTTGCCGTGGGTGAGGTGGCTGCGGTTGAGCTTGGTGCTCACGTGCACCGTCAGCTCGCACCGGCCCATGCCCTCGGCGGTGAGCGTGGTGTCGGGAGCGGCCCGCACGAAGTTGCCGCCCATGCCGAGGAAGACCTTGAGGTCGCCGCGGTGCAGCGCCGCCACCGTGTGCACGGTGTCGAGGCCGGGCTCGCGGGGCGAGGTGATGCCGCAGACCTCGTCGAGCTTCGCGAGCCAGTCCTCGGTGGGCTTGTGGTTGATGCCGCACGTGCGGTTGCCCTGCACGTTGCTGTGTCCGCGCACGGGCGAGGGCCCGGTGCCCTTGCGCCCGACGTTTCCACGCAGCAGCAGCAGGTTGACGATCTCGCGCACGGTGTCGACGCCGTGCTGGTGCTGGCTGACGCCGAGGCACCAACTGATGACGCAGCGTTCCGAGGCGAGGTACACCGCCGCGGCTCCGCGAATTTCGGCCTCGGTCAGACCCGCCTGCTCGACAAGCTCGGCCCACGTCGTCGCCTCGACCATCGCGCGGTACTCGCCGAGTCCGCTGGTGTACTGGTCGAGGAACGCCTGATCGATCGCGGTGGGGTCGGTCGCCGAGGCTTCGAAGACCACCTTGGCCATGCCGCGGATGAGAGCGAGGTCGCCGCCGGGGCGCACCTGCAGGTTCATCGTGCTGGTCGGGGTGGAGTGGAAGGTCGCCATGTCGACGATCTCGTGCGGCACGATCGTGCGGGTGCCGGCGACCTCTCGCAGCGGGTTCACGTGCACGACCTGAGCGCCCCGGTCGATCGCCTCGGCGAGGCTGGTGAGCATGCGCGGCGCGTTCGAAGCTGCGTTGACGCCGAGGATGAACAGCGCGTCGGCGTTCTCCCAGTCCTCGAGGTCGGCGGTGCCCTTGCCGGTGGCGAGCGATGCCGTGAGTCCACGGCCCGAGCCCTCGTGGCACATGTTCGAGCAGTCGGGGAGGTTGTTGGTCCCGAGCTCGCGCGCGAACAGCTGGTAGAGGAACGACGCCTCGTTGCTGAGGCGGCCCGAGGTGTAGAAGGCGGCCTGGTCGGGGGAGTCGAGCGCGGTGAGGTGCTGCGCGATCGTGCGGAACGCGTCGTTCCACGAGATCGGCACGTAGTGGTCGGTCTCGGCGTCGTAGACCATCGGGCCGACGAGACGGCCGGCGTCCTCGAGCTCGAAGTCGCTCCATCGCGACAGCTCGGTCACCGAGTGCTCGGCGAAGAACTCCTTGCCGACCCTCTTGTGCGTCATCTCCCACGTGACGTGCTTGATGCCGTTCTCGCAGATGTCGAGGGTGACGCCCTTGTCGTCGGGCCAGGCACACCCGGGGCAGTCGAAACCGCTCTTCGGGTGGTTCATCGTGAACATCGCCCTGGTGCCGGCGACCGGCTGGCGCTGCTGGTAGAGCACCTTGCCGACGGTGAGGGCGGCGCCCCAGCCGGCGGCGGGGTGCTCGTAGGGGCCGGTGCTCGACCACTCTCCCTCGACCTGCGGGCCGAGGCCTCCCTGTCGCGGTTCCTCGGTCATCAGCCCGAACGATTCACCCATGTTCACCCTCCGTGGATTGCGGCGCAGGGGCGGTGGCATCCACTCGCCCTGCACTCGGTCGTCAGCGTACGCTCGCGAGATCGGTCGTCGCGGGGGTTGTGGACGGCGCGATGATGCGATCCGTCCGCGTGTACAGGTTCATGCTGTTGCCCCGCACGAAGGCGGCGAGGGTGAGACCCGCGCGCTCGGCGAGCTCGATAGCGAGCGATGAGGGCGCCGACACGGCGGAGAGCATCGGGATGCCGGCCATCACGGCCTTCTGCACGAGCTCGAAGCTCACGCGGCCCGACACCTGCAGCACGGTGCCGCGCAGGGGCAGTCGGTCGTTCAGCAGGGCCCAGCCGACGACCTTGTCGACGGCGTTGTGCCGGCCGACGTCTTCGCGGGCGACGAGAAGATCGCCGCTGGCGACATCGAAGAGCGCTGCGCCGTGCAGGCCGCCGGTCTTATCGAAGGTTTTCTGCTGCTCGCGCAGACGATCGGGGAAGGCGGCGACGTCGTGCGCCGAGACCTGGATGCCGTCGGAGGCGACGTCGTAGCTCGACACCTTCTCGACCGCGTCGATCGACGCCGTTCCGCACACTCCGCACGAGCTCGTCGTGTAGAAGGAGCGCGCGATGTCGGTGGAGGGGAGTTCCACGCCGGGTGCGAGCGTGAGGTCGAGCACGTTGTAGGTGTTGCCGTCGGCTCCGCCCGTTCCGGGGCCGCCGCAGTGGATCGCCCGGGCGAACTCGTCGCGGCGACTGATGACGCCCTCCGACACGAGGAAGCCGGCCGCCAGCTCGACGTCGTGCCCGGGGGTGCGCATCGTCACAGACAGGGGCGTACCGGCGACGCGGATCTCGAGCGGTTCTTCGACGGCCACGGCATCCGGCCGCTGTCTGTTCACGCCGTCGAGGGTGAGGCGCGTCACGCGACGCGACGCGGTCAGGCGGCCCATGTCAGGACCGAATCCGAGAGCTGGAGGGGGACATGGGTCGAGCGTACGCCGGGCCTCCGACACCGCGGCGCGCTCTTCCGCGACGAAATGACCGATCGAGGGGATGCCGACACCCGGTCGCCATGGGAACGTGCACAGTCGCGAAATTCTGCGGTTTCCGGCCATCCGCATTCATGCGAATACAGATCCGCAGAAGTTTTTCAAGTCCGACGTGACGATTCCCCCACCCGGTACGTCTTAGTCCTGTAGGCCGAAGCGCCCACCCCGGACACCCGGGTCCAGACATTCGAAAGGCACGGACATGGCTGAGAACGCCCCCACCACCCCCGCTGCGCAGAACGTCCCCCAGGCGGCGTCGCGCGTGAACCGTCCCCTCGCCGGTCGCGGTCAGGAAGCCCACACCGAGGGCAAGACCACGATCGCCGAAGGCGTCGTCGCGAAGGTCGCCGGCATCGCGGCCCGCGAGGTCAACGGCGTCTACGCCCTCGGCGGCGGCGGAGCCCGCGCCCTCGGTGCCATCCGCGACGCCATCAACGCCACCGACCTGACGCAGGGCGTCAAGGTCGAGGTCGGCGAGACCCAGGCCGCCGCCGACGTCACCATCGTCGTCGAGTACGGCGCCCCCATCCAGGAAGTCGCCGACCAGGTCCGCGCCCGCGTGGCCGGTGCCATCAACCGTCTCGTCGGCCTCGAGGTCGTCGAGGTCAACGTCGACGTGAACGACGTCCACATCCCGGGCGACGAGAACAACGACGCCGAGTCCGAGAAGCGCGTCCAGTGAGCGCCACCACGAAGGGCGCCCTGGTCGGCCTCGTCCTGGCCCTCAGCGCCCTGATCTTCGGTTTCTGGGGATTCATCCTCGTCGCCCTCTTCATGGCGATCGGCGTGGTCGTCGCCCGCATCACGGCGGGTGAACTCGACTTCGGCAACATCGTCAACGCCTTCAAGGGTCGGAGCACATCGTGACCACCGTCACCGCTTCCCCCGGGGTCGGCAACCGCACCACGGTTGCCGGCCCCGGCCTCCCCGCCGGCCGGGTGACCATCTCGGACCGCGTGCTGCAGAAGACGGCCGAGCGGGCCGCCGCCGACATCATCGGAGTGGATGCCAAGAGCGTCCGCGTCGAGATCGTCTCGGCCCGTCAGACCGCCGCCGTGCGTGTGACGACCGCGTTCCCCGTCCCCCGCCTCGACGACACCGAGGCCGTGCACGCCGCGACTCCCGTGCTGGAGGCCGCGCGCGTCGCCCAGACCGAGCTGCGCTCGCGTCTGACCCGTCTGTTCGGCCGCGAGATCTCGCGCGTCGACCTCACCATCTCGGGCGCCACCGCCCCTCAGCGAAAGCGAGTGCTGTGATGACTGACACCGTGCTCCGCACCGTCGTGCGTCGCGAGACCCACTCGCCCCGCACCGTGGCCATGCTCGTCGTGGTCGTGCTGCTGCTGCTCGCCCTCGCGTACGCCGCGGTCGAGATCATCCTCGACCTGTCTGGAGCTCAGCCGTTGCTGGTCGCCCCGGGCGAGGCCCTCAATGCCGTCGTCGCGGCGCCCACCGCTCTCATGCCGGTCGCCTTCGTCGTCGGCGGGGTCGTGCTCGCCATCGTCGGGCTCATCGTCCTGGTCCTGGCCCTCAAGCCCGGCCGCCTCTCGCGCCACGAGATGTCGTGGGGGGAGCGGGCCGTCGTCGTGGACAACGGCGTCGTGGCATCCGCCCTCGCCCAGCACCTCAGCAACGAGTCGGGGATCGCTCGGGAGGACATCGTCGTGGGCGTCGCCCACCGCTCCGTCGACGTGACGGTGCGGCCCCCGGTCGGCATCCCCGTCGACGAGGCGCAGCTGCGCCGCATCGTCGATGAGGAAGTCAGCTCGTACAAGCTCTCGCCCGCCGTGCGCACCCACCTGCGCGTACAGCGTCCCGACACCAAGGAGTCCTGATGAACGCGACGCGACGCGGTCTGAACCGCTTCCTCCTCTTCCTGGTGGCCGTGGTGCTGCTGGGCCTGGGAGCCCTTGCGCTCGCCGTGGGTCTGCTCCCGGGCGGGACCGACACCTGGACCTCCGTCATGGGCGGCTTCCAGGGCTGGCTCGAGTCGCTGGGCCGTGAGTCCGCCGGCTGGGGCGCCGTCGCGGCCATCGTGGTCCTGGCGATCATCCTGATCCTGATCGCCTCGGCCGCCGTGCGCGGGCGCCGCCAGGCTCCGCTGCAGTCGACCGGCAGCGCGAACGACGAAGGACGCATCACCGTCACCGACGGGTTCGCGTCCGAAGCCCTCAAGAACGCCCTGGGCGAGCGCGACGAGATCCTCTCGTCCCGCGTCAGCGCCGGCGAGGTCGGCAAGGAGTCGGTCCTGCACGTGGCCGTCACCCCGCGCCAGAACACCTCGCCCCGCGACGTCGCCGAGCACGTCGACACGCTGGTCACCAACCTGGCCGCTCTCACGGGCCAGAACCTGCGCGCCTACATCTCCATCCACTCGGGTCTGCGCGCGAAGCTCGCACGCGACAACACCCGCGTCCACTGACACCCCCACGAGGAGACGTGATGTCCACCATCGATGCGACCATCGACCCGCCCGACCTCGACGCGGCGGCGACCCTGGCGGCGACCGCCGCAGGCGCCGTCCCGGGCGTTCACGCGCTCGGCAGCCTGATCGGACGGGCGTCGGATGCCGTGCGCGAGCGTGTCGGTCTCGCAAGCACCGCTCCGGGTGTGAAGATCGACACCGATCGGGCCGACGCGGTCACCGCGACCATCTCGCTCGTCGTCGACTACCCGCACAAACTGCGCGAGGTGTCGGACGAGGTCCGCCGGGCCGTGCGCACCGCGCTCGAGCCGCTGGGCCGCGGTCGGGTCGACGTCGACGTGGTGGTGACGGGCGTGTTCGGACCGTTCGACCGTGACGTCGTGGCCGAGGCCGAAGAGCGGGCGGATGCCGTCGCCGCCCGCGCATCCGAGGTGACCGACGTCGCGAAGGCCAAGGCGAAGGACGTCGCGGACCGGGCATCGGCCGTGGCCGACGACGCGAAGTCCCGGGCCTCGGAGGTGGCCGATGATGTGCGGTCGCGGTCGAAGGACCTCGCGGCCAGCGCCTCGGAGACGATCGACACCGCCGTCTCCAGGACGAAGGACGTCGCCGCCGGCGCAGCGGCTGCCGTGGACGAGACCGTTCGTCAGGCACGCGAGCGCGTGGTCGCGGCCGACGCGGAGTCCGACATCGACGCCGCGGATCGCGTGACCGAGGGCCTGGAGCCCGAGCGCACGTCGCCCGCCGCGGATGATCGTGGAGACGTGAGCGACGTCGTCGCCGAGGCGCTCGAAGACGCTGCGATCGACATCGCGATCGCCGCCGACGAGGTGCGCGCCGACGACAAGACCCCGGCGACCGACAGTGTGCAGTCGGTCGTGGAGGACGAGCGCCCCCGCGCCTGAACCGCGAGATTCGAGAGGGCGCCCCGGCTTCGGCCGGGGCGCCCTCGCGTGCCGCGGCAGACGCACCCCACCCGACACGTCCCGGACACGTCACCGGAAGTTGTCGCTCGGGCAGGTATCCCACCCCGAGAAGCGACATGCCTGCATGATGGGCAGCATTTCCCTTCGGTGCCCGTGAGCCGGAGTCGATCACGCGATGAGACAGCAATGCCAGCGGCCGCGTCCGCTCTCGGTGATCCCTCCGCGCTGCGGTCCTTCCTGTGAATCGAGAGCTCATGAAGCGTTTGGCCACGACGGTATCCGTCAGTGCTCTGGCCGTCGGCCTGATCGCGTCCGGCGTCGCCGTCGGCGCGTCGCCCGCGGCGGCCGCGAGCTGCACCACGACCCCCACGACGTGGGTCGACCTACAGGACGCTTTCGCGAACGCCCCCCTGGCGGGGGCGGTGATCTGCCTCGGGGCCGACATCACGAGCCCCGCGTCACCGACGGTCAACCTGTCCCTTAATCAGCCCGTCGGGTCGAACGTGATCTTCGATCTGAACGGTCACTCTCTGACCAGCGTGCTCAACCCCGGAGGCCCCAGTTCTCCCGACGCGGGCATCGACGTCAGCGCGGGCAAGACGCTCACCATCGAGGCCACGGGCGGGGGCGCCCTCACGATCAGCGGGGGAGCGCTGTCGGCCGCGATCGGCGCTCACAACGGGGACGACCTCGGGACGATCATCATCAACGGCGGCACGATCAACGTCTCCACCGTGTGGGACGGCGCGGGAATCGGGGGTGCGAACCTCTCGAATGCCGGAGGCGGGTCGATCACCATCAACGGGGGAGACATCACCGCCACGGCGTACGACTGCGGCCCCGGCATCGGAGCCGGCGAGTACAACACCGTCGCGGCGGACATCACGATCACCGGAGGCACCGTCACCGCCCACGGCTCATGCGGGAGCCCGGGAATCGGTGGTGCGGCCGGCGCATCCGGCGGCAACATCACCATCACCGGCGGTGTCATCACCGCAACCGCGACGCAAGGCGCCGGAATCGGGGGTGTCATCGACAGTCCCGGCGCGAACATCACGATGTCGGGGGGCGAACTGACCGCATCTACCGCCGCCAGCGGGGGTTTCAACGGCGCGGCGCTCGGATCGGGATACACCCCCGGAAACGGGCCGTTGCGCGCACCCGGATCACTCACCCTGATCGGCGCGGGTGTGCCGACCGCGACATCGGGGACCAGCCCCCGGGCGTCGTCACCGACGGCGACGGTACTGCCGGGTCCGCCCGGTGTGGTCTTCACGCAGACGACGCAAGACGGCACGGCCACGCAGCCGGCGATGACGCACATCGTGTTCGCGCGCCTGGTGCCCCCGCGGATCACGACCCCGGCACTCGCGGGCGGCACGGTGAATCAACCGTACGCGCAGACGGTGCAGGCAACGGGTACGGGTCCTCTGACGTTCGCCGTGGTGGGCGGAACCCTCCCGCCGGGGCTGACTCTCGACCCCCTCAGCGGGGTCATCTCGGGTCAGCCGACGCAGTCGGGCACGTTCACGGTCATCGTCGAGGCCACCGGTCCCGGCGGCACGGACTCGCGTCCCTACACGATCGCTATCTCCGCCGCGCCGGCCCCTGCGTCGTCGCCGAGCCCCACGTCGAGCACGACGCCGTCGTCATCGGCGCCCGCCTCAGCGCCGGCACGGGCGGCGTCCACGGGCCCGAAGCGGCTCGCCGTCACGGGAGTCGACGGCACCCCGGTCATCGTCGCGGCAATCACGGGGGCGGTTCTTCTGCTCGCCGGGGCGGTCGCCCTGGTCGCTCGTCGGCGTCGCCGCAGCTGATCTCGACGGTCAGTTCGCCGTGGCGTTGTCGTACGCGCGTTGCGCGGCCTGCTGCGCGTCGGCCAAGGCCTGCTCGGTCGTCTTGTCGCCGAGCAGCACAGCGGTGATGGCGTTGTTCAGCTCGTTCTGGATGTCCTGCCCCGCCGGAGATGAGCCGAACGACTTCCCGCTCTGGACGACGTCGTAGTAGGCCGAGATGACCTGGTCGAAGCCGGCGTCGCCGGTCGGCTCGACGAATCGGTCGCGGATCATCGTGTCGGCTTCGGGTGAGCCGGTGAACAGGCCGGTGTTGAGCCCGCCTTTGCCCGATATGGTCTCCGCGCGTGCGGTCCCGGCCGCCATCCACGCGTCCGTCGACGTGAGGTCGGTCATCCAGGCACACGCCGCGGCGGGGTTCTTCGCACCGGCGGGGATCACGAACGCGGTCCCCGAGGCGAGAGAGAACGGCTTCCCGTCGGCATCGCGGAACGGAACCGCCTTCAGCGAGATCCGGTCGCGATAGGCGCCGAGCACGTTGGGGTACCACTGGTTCGCGACCTGCGCGCCGACCTGGTTCTGCACGAACTGGTTGGCGTCGCCGAAGGTGTCGAACGAGTCGGTGAAGCTCTTCACGGCGGCGTAGCCGCCCTGGGCATCGGTGATCTGCTTGAGCGCGTCGATACCCGCGGCGTTGGCCGGGTCGTCGAGGGTGGGCTTCCCGTCGGCGTCGGTCAGCTGTCCGCCCATGCCGAGCACCCAGAGGCCGCCCTGTCCGGTGGCAACCGGGTCGAGGCCGAGTCGCGTGGGGTTGCTGCCCGACGCCTGGTAGATCTTGCTGATCGCGGCCAGGAGGCCGTCCATGTCGGAGGTGTCGAACTGCTCGGGCGTCACGCCGGCCTCGTTCAGCACGTTCATGTTCAGCAGGATCGCGGGCGGCTGGTAGAACTGCGAGACCGCGTAGACGGCATCCTGGTACGTCACGTCGTCGACGACGTTCTGGTACCAGCGCTCGGTCGGATCCACGCCCTTCGCCTCGAAGCATGCGTCCAGCGGCATGATCAATCCCTGAGCGGCATACGTTGTGACGTAGCGGCGATCCATCTGCACGACATCGGGCACGTCGCCGCTGGCGATGCGCGTCGTGAACTTCTGGGCGTCGAAGGCCGTGGCATCCAGGGTCACCTCGACATCGGGCAGTTGTTCGGCGGCATAGTCGAGACGGGATTGCCCGACGTCGTCGGCGTTCTCGAAGCCCCAGGCGGCGAGGGTGCCGCTCGGTGCGGCGGAGAAGTCGGCGTCGGCGGCGGGATCGTCGTCGCTCCCGCTGCAGGAGGTGAGAAGGAGCGCGGATGCCGCGACCGCGGCGACACCGGCGAGGGAGCGTTTGCGCATGATGGGGTCCTTTCGAGACGGGGGGATCTCAGCCCTTACGGCCTTGGGTGGCGACGCCCTCGACGAAATATCGCTGGCCGAAGGCGAAGATGATGAGCATCGGGAGGGTCACCAGAAGAGAGGCGACCATCACGTACTGGTAGTCGCCCTGTCCGCCCGCGCTGGGGCTGTATTTCGTCATGGCGTACGCGATGCCCAGCGGCGCGGTGAACTCCTCGACGCTGCCCGCGTTCAGATAGATGAGCGCTGCCTGGAGGTTGTTCCAACTCGCCTGGAACTCGAAGAGGAACACGATGATGAACGACGGGATCGACAACGGCATGGCGATCCGCCAGAACAGGCCCCACGCGCTGCAGCCGTCGAGCCGTGCCGCCTCGAAGAGCTCGCGCGGGACGCCGAGGAAGAATTGCCGCTGCAGGAAGATGTAGAAGGCCGAGCCGAAGAGGTTCATGCCCCACAGCGGCACCCACGTGCCGAGCAGCCCGGTCTCTTTCCAGATGAGGTAGATCGGGATCATCGTCACGGCGCCCGGCAGCATCATCGTCGCGAGCACGAGACCGAACAGCAGTCCTCGGCCGGGGAAGCGGAAGTACGCGAAGCCGAAGGCGACGATCGAACTCATGACGGCGACGGTGGTCGCGGCGAGCAAGGCGATCGCCACGCTGTTGAACATCCAGCTCAGCAAAGGCAGCTGGTTCCACACCTCGACGTAGTTGCCGGGGAGGAAGGTCTTCGGAATGAGGGCGTTGTCGAACACCTCGCCGCGCGGCTTGAGGCTCGCGGCGAGCAGCCACGCGAAGGGGTAGAGGAACAGCAGCGCGAACAGCACGAGCACGCCGGCGAGGATGACCCGGCCGGCGAGCGTCTTCGGCTGCTTCAGTGCCCGGCGCCACCGGGACGGCCCGGCGGCGGAGGCCGTGAGCTCGGGGCGGGCCTGGGCGACGCCCGGGGTCTGCAGGGTGTTCGTCATCAGCGGTCCCCCTCGTAGTAGACGAAGCGGTTGCCGAGGCGCACCTGCACGAGGGTGATGAGCAGGATGATCACGAACAGCAGCCACGCCATCGCGGCGGCGAACCCGAAGTTGAACTGCCGGAACGCCTGCTGGAAGAGATAGATCGCGTAGAAGAGGGATGCCTCGGGCGAGGCGTTGCTCTGATCCCGCCAGAACAGCAGGTAGGCCTGGTCGAACACCTGGAACGCCGCGATCGTCAGCACGATGACGTTGAAGAACATCGCGCCCGAGATCATCGGCAGGGTGATGGAGAAGAAGCGGCGGACGGGACCTGCTCCGTCGATCTGCGCGACCTCGTACAGGTCGACGGGCACGTTCTTGATCGCGGCGAGGAAGATCACCATCGTGCCGCTGACCGTCCACAGTGCCATGATCACGATGCTCGGCTTGACCCATGCGGGATCGACGAGCCACTGCGGACCCGGGATGCCGATGGCCCCGAGCGCCTGGTTGACCGCTCCGGAATTGCCGTTCAGCAGCAGGAAGAACACCGCCGCGGTCGCCACGGCGGGCGTCATCTTGGGCAGGTAGTACAGGGTGCGGAAGATGCCGGCGCCCCGGCCGACCCGGCTGAGCAGCAGCGCGAGGAACAGGGCGAAGGCGATCTCGAGCGGAACGGCCATGACCGCGTAGAACAGGGTGTTCCCGAGCGAGACGGCGACGCGCGGGTCCTCGAAGAGCTGCGCATAGTTCGAGGTGCCGACCGGCCGGGCGGCGCCCGTTGCCAGGTTGTAGCTCGAGAACGAGATGACGAGGCTGTAGATCATCGCCCCGGCGGTGAAGATCAGGAACCCGATGATCCAGGGCGAGATGAACAGGTAGCCGGCGAGGGCCTCGCGGCGGTTGTATTTCACCTTCTGCCGCGGGACGCGGCGTTTCGCGGAGGAGGGATCGGTGGTGTCGTCGTCTCTTGGCCGGGCGGGGGAGAGCGTCACCGGAAGAACCGGTCGGGGGCGGTGGTCTCGATGCTCATGGGGGTCTCCTCTCGCGTGCGCCTTCGTCGTCGAGAAGCGCTTCGCCAGGGTCGAGAAGCGGGGAGAAGGGGTCCAGGGCGTTGCCAAGCGCGCGCGAACGTGGGATAACCCGCGTCCCCCGGCACGAGGACACCCGCCTCGCGCGAGGTCACGGGAAAGAAGCGGCTCGGACCACGTGACATCGCACGATCGTGTGCTCGCGCACAAGGGTGGGCCGGCGTCAGCGCCCGTCGAGTGCGCGGAGGTACCGCCGCGTCATCCAGGACTGCACCCGCCGGCCGACGGGAGCACCGAGACGCGTGAACCAGCGCCCGGGCGAGGAGAACGCGGCGATGTCGAACACCACCTCACCAGATGGCGTGAGGGTCAGGGTGAACCGCTCTTCCCCGCGTTCGGGGTGACCGGGCAGGGTGCCATAGGCGAAACCCGCGAGGGTCTCGGTGCGGTCGGCCCACACGACGAGGCACGGAATGCGGAAGCTCAGGATGCCGACGCCCAGGCGCATCGTCACGCGCGTGCCCGTGCGCATCGGGGTGTCGGACAGGTCGATCCGCGCACCGGCGCGGCGCTGCGCTTCTCCCGCGAGCAGGGCGTCGGCTGCCCTGGCGAAGTCCTCGGGGCCCCGACCGATCACGCGACGGGCGCGCACGTGGTGGTAGCCCGCGGGCATCTGCCCGGCGGTCGCGCCGACCTCGTCGTACGTCAGCTCGCCCATGGCCTCACGCTATCGGGGGCCGTCAGTGCGGCGGGTGGGTCTTGCGGATCCCGACGATCAGCTCCCGGTGAGCAGGGTGCAGGTAGAGGGCGGTCGGGCTCTCGAAATGGCATGCCGGGTGGAGTGCCGACGTGAATCTGACCTCGACGTGGGGCCTCTCGCTCAAGACTTTGTCCACGGCTCTGGCGACGTACGTTTTCATCACGTTCTCGTGCTCCTCCACACAACCGACGCGGGAAAACTCGGGATCGACAACGAGGGTACCCATTCGAGTGAATGAGATGAAGGGGTCTCGGCGGGCGTCCTGCTGCGCGGCCCGCACACGAGGTGCGCGGCGGCGTCGGAGGGGGATGCGAGGATGACGCGATGATCGACTTCCGCGAAGCTCGCCCCGACGACATCGACGCGATGGTCGAGGTGCAGAACGCCATCCACCGCGCGGGCCTGCGGTCGTGGCCGGTCGACGCCGCTCTCGTCGAGGAACGATACTTCGACGCGGAGCACTCCGTCGCGTGCACCGTCGCCGTGCGAGACGGCGTGGTCGTCGGCTTTCAGTCGCTCAAGCGGGCGTGGCCCGGCAACCCGTACGGGGTCGAAGAGGGGTGGGGCATCATCGGCACGCACATCCACCCCGACCTCGGGCGCAGCGGCATCGGGCGGAGCCTCTTCGCGCGATCGGTCGCCGCGGCGCACGCCGCGGGGCTGCGGCACATCGATGCCACGATCGGCGCCGACAGCGAGCCCGCCCTGGCCTACTACCGGGCGATGGGCTTCGTCCCCTACCGGGAGACGGACGGCGCGATCCCGCACCGCTACAACCTCTGACGCGCGCTTACGCTGAGGGCATGGTGTCGACAGTCCCCGGTGCGCTCGCGTGATCGACGTCGCCGAGCACCTCGCCGCGATCCTCGAGACGGTCGTGCCGCTCGAGCCCGAGCCACGTGACGTCGCGGCCGCGCGCGGCCGGGTGCTGCGCGTCGCCGTGCACGCCGCTGTCGACGTGCCGGGGTTCGATTGCTCCGCGATGGACGGCTTCGCCGTGCGTGCAGACGACGTCACGGGCGTGCCGACGACCCTGCGGGTGGTCGCCGACCTGCCGGCAGGCGCCGACCTCGACCCGCCGATCGCGGCCGGCGAGGCGGCTCGCATCATGACCGGAGCCCCCGTGCCGACGCACGCGACCGCCGTGGTGCCGTTCGAAGACACCGCCGACGGGCTCGCGGGCGGACTCGGTCCGGTGACGGTGCTCATGGTGCCCCGCGGACCCGGCGCGCATATCCGTCGTCGCGGGTCCGACGTGCGGGAGGGGTCCCTCGTCGTCGCCGCCGGGGTACGGCTCACCGCCGGTCGGGTCGGTGCGATCGCGGCATCCGGGGTCGGGACCGTCTCGGTCGCTCGCGCTGCACGGATCGCCATCGTGTCGACGGGATCCGAGCTGCGACCGGCGGGAACACCGCTGCGACGCGGGCAGATTCCCGAGTCGAACAGTCTGCTGCTCGCCGGCCTCGCCGAAGAGGCGGGGGCCGAGGTCGTCTTGCGCACCAGTGTCGACGACAGCGGTGACGGCCCGCGCCGGGCGATCACCGCCGCCGAAGCCGCGGGCGCCGACGTCGTCGTGTTCTCGGGCGGGGTGAGCGCGGGCGCCTACGAGGTCGTCAAGAACACCCTCGGCGATCTCATGCGGTTCGAGCCGGTGCGCATGCAGCCGGGCAAGCCGCAGGGCTTCGGTCGTTCCGAGGCGGGGACGCTGCTGTTCGGACTGCCGGGCAACCCGGTGAGCGCGGCGGTGTCGTTCGAGCTCTTCGTGCGTCCCGCCCTGCGCGCGCTCGAGGGTGATCGTGAAATCGGCCGCTCGCGTGCCGTCGTGCCGTTCGCCGCCGAGTGGCGCGCGCGGCCCGAGCGGGCGCAGTACGTGCCCGTTCGGATCGACCGGTCAGACCCGGCGTTCCCGGTGGCCGAGCCGGTCGAACGCGGTACGCGCGGCTTCGGAGAGGCGAACGGCCTCGCCGTGATCCCCCCGGGGACGCGCGCGACCGGCGCGGGAGATCCCGTCGAGGTGCTGCTGTGGTGAGCGTGGACGCGATCCTGCTCGCCGGTGGACGCGCCTCGCGCGTCGACGGGGCGACGAAGCCGTTGTTCGAGGTGCACGGAACCACCCTGCTGGACGCGGCGACCGGGGCCGTGCGCTCCCGTGGTGCGCAACGGATCGTCGTGGCCGCACCCGCGCTCGCCGACGACCTCGACGTCGAGTGGGTGCGCGAAGACCCGCCCTTCGGTGGACCGGTCGCGGCCATCGTCGCCGCCCTGACCCGCGTACGCGCCGACGAGGTCTTCGTGCTCGCGTGCGACCTGCCGACCGCTCGCGCTGCGGTCGGTCTCTTGCCCGACGAGCTGGCCCCGGACATCGACGGCGCTTGCCTGGACGATGGCCGCCGACAGTGGCTCATCGGTCGCTACCGTGCCGCGGCGCTGCGGGAGGCGGCATCCGGCCTCCCCGAGAAGGGGCGCGACGCCTCGATGCGCGCGTTGCTGGGCCGACTGCGCATCGCCGCGATCGCCGCGGACGCGTCCCTGACGCGCGACATCGACACGTGGGACGATCTCCGGATAGCCCGAGGAGGAGCCATGACCGATTCCCGCACCCTGCCGCCCGAGGCGCTGAACGACTGGAGCGCCGCGCTCGCGGAGCGCTTCGGCCTGGCCGAGGGCGACATCCCCATCTCGTTGATCCTCGATCTCGCTCGTGATGTCGCGAACGGGGTGGCCCGGCCGGCCGCGCCGCTCAGCGCCTTCGTCGCGGGTCTGGTCGCCGGTCGTGCCGGTGGCTCACCCGCCGATACCGAGGCCGCTGTCGCCGCGGTCGTCGAGATGGCCCGCGGGTGGAAGAACGACTGAGCGGGCTACTCCCCAGCTGCTGATCGTCGCCCCGCGCCCCGTGGCGGGCTTCGCGCTCGTGTGGGTAGCGCTCAT
Source organism: Microbacterium testaceum (assembly GCF_029761935.1). NCBI lineage: Bacteria > Bacillati > Actinomycetota > Actinomycetes > Micrococcales > Microbacteriaceae > Microbacterium > Microbacterium testaceum. Next base: position 2,047,977 of record NZ_CP121699.1, on the reverse strand, counting down.
CGCCGTGCTGTGGTGGCAGCAACGACGCTCGGGTGGCGACATCGACCGGCGGGCCGTGCTGCGCCTGGCGCCCGATGTGATCCGCCTGGTGCGCCGCCTCGCCGTCGATCCGGCCGTGCCGCGGGCGACGCGATGGTGGCTCATCGGATTACTCGCCTACCTGCTCTCGCCGATCGACCTCGTGCCCGACTTCCTGCCGATGATCGGCTACGCCGACGACGCGGTCGTGGTCGCGATCGCGCTGGGATTCGCCATCCGTCATGCCCGGGATGCCGGCCATCGAGCGCCACTGGCCGGGGACGCCCGAGGGGTTGAGCAGCGTCTTCCCGGCTCGTCGGTGCGGCGAGGGACTGAGGGTCAGCCGAAGACCCCCGACAGCACCACCGTGCGCGTCTGCGGGTCGATGGCGGCTCCCGGGTGGGGTGTCTCCCGTCGAAAATTGTTTACTGTCACTCGAAAAGCCCGGACAGCACGATTGTCCGAGCGCGGGGGTCCAGAGCGACCGTTGCGTTGTGGCCCGACGCGGAGAAGAGCTCGTCGAGCGCGGGGCCACCTTCGAAGGGGCCGGCCGGTAGCTCGGCCCGCATCCCTGAGACAACCTCTGGAGCAGGAACTGAGCTGAGATCGCCCAGTGCTCGCAGCGCCTCAACCTCGGATTGCGGAATGACTGCAACAACGTCGACCCAATATGTCGTCGGCCCGACGTCAGACGAGCCTGTCGTGCCGCCCATCCATTTGATGGACTCTGCCGCCGCGAGCTGCGGGTAGCGCTTTGCGATTGGCTCGAGGTCGGTGCGCAGGGTGCCATCGCCCTGCTTTTCCGCTGAGCGGCTTGTCATGTCGTTCCCCCTGGGTTGGTGTGACGTAGGCGCACAGCCCGTCGCGCTCGCGAGTGTGACCGCGAGAATAACGGCGGCGACGTATCGACGCATCATTTATCGACCTTCGTTTGGTGATGGTGAAACGGTCACGGTCGAGGGGTCGCCGACCGTCCAGGTGACGGTTCTTGTGACGCTACCGCTGCTGTCGAAGGGTTTCGCCCAGCCAATCTCTGTGAATCGACCGTTCTCGTCATCCGGGGCATCCGACGCTATGTCTGCCTGACCTCGGTTGAAGTTGTAGTGGTCATCGGCGTGCACCGTGACTGTCATTGTGGCGGTGTTGCCATTGACCACGACATCGCCGCTTGGCCACTGCTGATGACCGCCGATTGCCTTTTGCCAGTTCTCGGTGGTGGGGTAATGAGCGGTTACGCTGGGCTGCCCCGTGAAAGAGAAGGAAGAGTTCCCGCTTCCGATGAGTTCTTCGGCCGCTTGCCGCGCAGCCGCAATCTGCTGGTCAACATCTGCCCGTACGCCGCTGTCGTCTAGGTACGCCTTCTCGTAATCGAATTGCCAATCGTCGCCCGTGTTGCTCCAATAGTGGGAGTACGCCTCGGTTGCGTCCGAAAGGTCTGGCCGGAGCAGTCGAGCCCCCGCCAGTTTGGTTTTCCATTTCTCCGAGCTCAAAAAATCATCAAAGTCCGCGCTCTCCGAGCCGTAGATAAAGTCTTCATCCCACGTGTAGCTCGGCTGCTGGGGTGGACCGATCCGAAACCTTCCATCAGATGTCACTGTCCCCGCGGCCGACCCATCGCCGTCAGGCGAATCGGCGAAGATCGCTGCAACCTCGGACATTTGCGATCCCAGAGTGGTGAGCTGTGCCGACGCGTCTTGGGCAGAGTGTTTGGCAGCCCATTCGCGCCGCATCGCGAACGCGTCGGCAAGGACACTGTCGAGTCCCGCAGATGCAGCGGCGTCTCGCAGGGCGTCTGGCGGGGTCGCTGACGGGAGCAGATCCAGTGCCCTCAGCGCGCTGGATCTGACATCCTCCGCCTCGGACAGCAACCCCGAAGCGCGCTTCGCTGCAGCCGATAGCGAGGAGGAGAACTGCGAAAAATTGCTCATGGCCGCCGCGGCAGCGTCGCCAGAAACCCCTCGAATGCCGGGATCGCCGACACACGCCCGATGAACGCCCGCAGCGTTCTCCCACAGCGAAGAGTAGGCGCCGAACGCGTCGTGACCGGCATACGAGGAGCTCTCGGCGAACTCGGTGAGGAGTTGCTCCCAGTGTCCGGTCACAGGGTCTTGCCGATCTCGAGATGGTCTGCATGGATGGCGCGAATGGTTTGAGCCGACTGGTCGTCGAATCCTGCGATATCCGTGGCCGCCGAAAGCAAATTGCCGGCCAGCTGTTCGGAAAGGCTCGAAGACAGCTTCATAGCCCGGTGCGCGGCTCGCTCTGCCTGTGACTGAGCTCGATCGAAGGTGGCTGCCAGCGCACTCCTCCGGGGCCGCTCGGCGAACGCCATAGGCGTCAAGTCTTCCCCGACCGCCCGTGTCTGATTGACGACGTGCATCACCCGATCGGCGTCTACTGAGATCATTTCCAGCCCCCCTGGCTTTGATCACGCGGATTTGGAACCAACTGTATCCCCGTCGACTCGCCACATAGGAGGTTCTCTACAGGGTGAAATTGAAAGTCTCACGGGTGACAGATCCGATCTCCGGAGGCTGACGCTGTGGTGGGAGCGAAACGGAAGGATCGTCGACGGGCGATGTCTTGATGACGTACGTCGACGACAACGTCGCGGCGAATATCGGACACCAGTGGTGTGCCCGTCTTGCTTTGGATGTCCTGGTCGCGCTGGGCTTCGCCATCCGTCATGCCCGGGATGCCGGCCATCGAGCGCCACTGGCCGGGGACGCCCGAGGGGTTGAGCAGCGTCTTCCCGGCTCGTCGGTGCGGCGAGGGACTGAGGGTCAGCCGAAGACCCCCGACAGCACCACCGTGCGCGTCTGCGGGTCGATGGCCACGGTCGCCCCGTGGCCGCCCGACGAGAACAGGTCGTCGAGCCCCGGCCCCCCTTCGAACGGGCCGGTCGGAAGTCTCGGCGCGAGGTCTCCGACGAGGGCGGGCGGATCGACCGTGACGAGGTCCGCGGTCGATCGATACACGTCGATCTCGGACTCCGGCATGACCGCGATCACGTCGACCCAGTACGTCGAGGGTCCGACGCCGCTCGCGCCCCGTTCCGCGCCTCCAGGACGTCGTACATCATGGGGGGAAGCTAGCCAGGCACATAGCCAGATTCAAGACTCACGGCCCCACGTACTCCCCGCGCGGGCGCAGTCGCATCGCGGGTTCGGCGTACTCCGCGGCGATGTGCGCGATCCATCCCGCGATCCGCCCCAGCACGAAGATCGTGCTCGCGGCATCGTCGGGCAGGCGGGCGCCCGAAACCAGCGCCGCCAGCGCGAGGTCCACGTTGGGCAGCAACCCCGTCCGGGCGGCGACGACCTCGGACAACCGGCGCACGGCATCCATCGTCCGGTCTCCGTCGGGCAACCCGGCCAGAAGGGGGAACAGTGCCGCGGCCCGGTCGTCGCCCCCGGTGTAGAGCGGATGGCCGAAGCCCGGGATGCCGTTGCCCTCCTGAAGCGCGTCGGTCAGTGCCCGCTCGGGTTCCTGACCGCGGTTCACCCGCGTGAGCAGTCGCGCTGTGCGGGTCGCGGCGGAGATGTGCAGCGGGGAATCGGCCGCGCCGAGCGCAGCGCTGACGGCGGCGTAGCCGTCGGCGCGCGCCGAGGCCGCGACACGCGCGGCGAACGTCGAGACCGCCAGGTCGTGGTCGATGGCGAGGACCAGCGCGGCGTTGACGGCGGTGATCGTCGCGTCGTCGGCGGTCGCGGTCCACGTGCTCGTGAGCGAACGCGCGAGATCGGCGTGCGGGCGCCCGCCGAGGGCGATGGGCAGGCCCGTGAGAAGGGTCCAGCCGATGCGGTGGGCGGTGCCCGCCGAGGCGTCGTAACGCAGGGGGTCGTCGGCGGCGAATCCGGTGAGAGCGGCGCGTAGACGATCCATCGATCCGGCCGGGAACGGGAGCGCCTCGACCATCGCGCGGGCGCTGCCGATCGCGGGGTCGGGGGCGTCGATGCGCTCCGCGTTCCACAGCCAGGCGACGACCTCGGCGAACGGCTGAGGGATCAGGTCGCGGGTACGCCGCCCCCGGTAGAGCAGCTCGTCGTCTTCGATATCGGCCACGTCGGTCTGCACGACCCCGAGGGGCATGCCGGTCGTGGGGTGGGTGGGCGTCCGGACGGCCGCGCGACGGCGACCGGCGGCGAAGGCCTCCACCTCGAGTGCGTCGAAGGTCGAGCCGCGGGCGTCGCGCTCGCGGGGAAGGAGGCCCCGCGACACGTAGGCGTACACGGTCTCGGGTTTGACGCCGAGGCGGGCGGCCACCTGAGCGGCGGAGAGACGGGGGAGAGGCGCGCTCATCTTGATCCGATCAACGTTGACGCTATCGTCGTCATGTTCGCACACTGAGCGCATGAGCGACCTGATCGATGTGCCCCGCGGCCTGAACGGCGTCGTCGCGGCCGAGACGACCATCAGCGATGTCGACGGCGACGCCGGCGTCTACCACTACCGAGGCCTCTCCGCCGTCGACCTCGCGCGCACCCGGTCGTTCGAGGATGTCTGGCACCTACTGGTTGTCGGAGAGCTCCCGGATGCCGCGACCCGGGCCGCCTTCGCCGCGCGCGTCTCATCCGCCCAGTCCGATCCGGCCCTGCCCGATCTGGTCGCCGCGGTTACGGCCCGCACCGACCAGCCCCTCGCGGCGCTGCGCGCGGTGTGGACGCTCACGGCATCCGCCCGCTCCTCCGCGCCGCTGTACGACCTCGCTCCCGCCGCGCGGCTCGACGAGGCGATCACGTTCGCCGCGATGACGCCGCTCGCGCTGGCTCCCGGGAGTCCGAGCGGCCGGGGGGTCGTCGCCGACTACCTCGAGCGGGTGACCGGCCGCGAGCCCGACGAGGAGCACGTGCGCGCACTGTCGGCCTACCTCGTCGCGGCGATGGACCACGGTTTCAACGCCTCGACCTTCACGGCCCGCGTGATCGCCTCGACCGGGGCCGACATGGCCTCATGCCTGTCCGGCGCGCTCGGGGCGCTGGCGGGGCCCCTGCACGGCGGGGCTCCGGCCCGCGCCCTCGACAGCCTCGACCGCGCGGGCGACGACCCGACCGCCTGGATCGCGGGGGAGCTCGCCGAGGGACGGCGTCTGATGGGCTTCGGGCACGCGGTGTACCGCACGAGCGACCCGCGCTCCGAGCTGCTCCGCGGCGTTGCCGAACGACTCGGAGGAGATCGCGTCGCCCAGGCGCTCGCTTTCCAACGCGAGGCGGAGCGGCAACTCGCGGAGCGACGCCCCGAGCGCCCGCTGCACGCCAACGTCGAGTTCTACGCGGCCGTGGTGATGGAGCAGTGCGGCATCCCGCGCGCGATGTTCACGCCCACCTTCGCCCTCGCCCGCACGATCGGCTGGACCGCGCACGTGCTCGAGCAGGCGGCCGACCCGAAGATCATCCGCCCGGCGGCGCGGTACGTGGGGCCATCGTTCAGGGGCTGAGCCGTCAGCCCAGCAGCTCGAGACCGCTGAACAGACCGATCGTCACCGACAGCAGACCCGCGGCGACCCCGGCGATGAACCCCGCGGCGGCGAGCTCGCGCGCCATGCGCGCGTTCAGGCTCAGGATTCCGCACACGAACGAGACCACCGCGAGCACCCACATGCCGATCTGGATGAACGGGAGGTTGTCGATTTCGGCGATCGCGCTCGCCGTGGCGATGAAGAGGTACCAGGCGATGACGATCACGCCGGTGACGATCGCGACGATCGACACGGCGCGGAGATCGCCCTTCGGCGTCGGGGGTGCCGGCGGCTCTTCGCGCGGCGGGATGTCGACGGCCGGTTCGAGCGAATCGGGGAGGTCGTCATCTGCCATGCCTCGATCCTCCCAGGTCGCGGCTGCATTCGGCAGGTCTTGACGGGCCGCGCGTCCCGCCACGACACCTAGGCTCGTGGGGTGAGAACCGTCGGAGTCGACCTCGCCGCGGGAGCCCCCGGCACCGCTCTCGCCGAGATCGTCTGGTCGGGCGGTACGGCGCGGCTGACGCGGCTCGAGATCGGGATGCAGGATGCCGACATCGTGGCGTCCGTCTCGGCCGGCGAGGCCTGGCTCGGCGTCGATTGCCCGCTCGGTTGGCCCGACGCGTTCGTCGATTTCGTGCAGGCCCACCACTCCGACGTCGACCCGCGGCTCGGGCCGGTCGACGGGGGAGCCGACTGGCGCCGCACGCTTGTCTACCGCCACACCGACCACGTCGTGCGCGAGCGCATCGGCCGCTGGCCGCTGAGCGTCTCGACCGACCGGTTGGGGGTCACCGCTCTGCGTGGCGCGGGCCTGCTGCGCCGCCTGGCCGCAGCGGGATTTCCCGTCGACCGCGCCGGCGAGGGGCGCCTGTTCGAGGTCTACCCCGGTGGGTCGCTGCGCCTGTGGGGCTTCGACACGACCGGATACCGAGTGGATGCCACCCGCCGGGCCGTCCTGCTCGACGCACTGACCCGGCGCGCGCCGTGGCTCGACCTCGGAGCGTTCGACGACCTCGCCATCGCGAAGGCCGACGCTTTCGACGCCGTCATCGCCGCTCTCGCCACGCGCGCCGGGGCTCTCGGGGCCTTCGAGCGACCGGCATCCGAGAAGCTCTCCGTCGCCCGACGCGAGGGGTGGGTCGTGTTGCCGGACGGACCGTTCGAGGCCCTGGCGTCGATCTAGGCTGGCGGCATGTGGGGCGATCGCGGAGCGAAGGCGGCCGAGAAGCGCGTGCAGCGCTTTCTCGAGGACTACGACGCGCAGTGGCGGCGGGCGGCGCCCGCTTTCGAGGACCGTGCCACGAGGCGTGATGCGTTCGCCGAGTGGCGGGATCTCACGATTCCTTTGATGCGAGATCACGTCGGGGGAGACCGCGTTCGCCTGGACTCGTCATTCGGGACGCCGCCGCAGTACGGGGTGGCCGTCGAACGGATCGTGCGGTCGGAGGTCGAGGGCGACCGCGCGTTCGTGCTGACCGAGGTGTTCGAATCGCAGACGCGCAAGAAGCACGAGTACGTTCTCGAGCGCGACGGGCGCGGGTGGAAGATCACCGCGATCGAGCAGCACTTCGACGATCCGCGGACCCCGTTCTCGGGTGCGGAGCAGGCACACGCCCTCGCCGCCGACGCGACGCCGGACGCTCGCCTCGACGACGTGCCCGTCGAGCAGAGCGGCCTCGACGAGGTCCGCAACTTCACCGAGCGCACGGTCGTCCACCGGCGCAGCCAGGAACCATCAGAGGTGCGCGTCTCGCCGGCGGGAACACTCGTCACCTCATCGGGTGTGCTCGCGGTGCTCGACTTCGGCTACGACAACGACGACGCGCGCCCCCTCGCCCGCAGCGTGGCCCCGGGCTCATACCCGGTCGAGCGGGTGACCGGGTTCGGTCGCAACGCCGCCCTGCGGGTGCGCTTCAGCGAACGGATGCCGGTGACCTGGCATCCCGCCGATCTGCCGTCCGGACCGGGGCACTTCTTCGGCGTCGACGCCGGCTCCGTCTGCATCGTCGACCTGCCCGCGTACGCGACGATGAGCCGCCGGGCCAAGGCGGCGGCGTTCACGGACTACATGTACGCGCCGTCACCGAGCGTGCAGGAGGTCGCGCTCGGCTCCCGCGACGTGGGGATCGTCGCGGAGTCCGGGTACGGCGACGGTCAGTACCCGGTGTACTGGGGGCTCGACGAGACGGGTGCGGTCGCCCAGCTCGTCGTCGACTTCCTGGTGCTCGTCACCGCGGATGACGAGGGGAACTGGCGGCACCTGTGACATCAGGGCCGTGATCCTGCGGGTGGGCGCTCTGCGCGGCCGTCAGTGTGTGGTCCTCGGGGCAGGGTGGAGTGAGGGTGCCGAGGCTGAGGGCTTCGTCGCAGAGCCTCCGAGAACCTGCCCACTCAATAATCTGCGAACGGGCTCATGTCATCGGGCAGTCGGAAGCATGGTGAGAAGGACAAGATCTCGATGCGGGAGCGATCGAAGCTGAGGGTAAGCGAGTAAGACGAGCCTGCGGGCCCGACGACAACCGCGGAGGGTGCGCCGTCGTGAGTCGTGTCGGCCAGCGCCATGAATGGGGGCCTGTCAGCGAATCGTGCCACCACCTCGTCCACGATTTTCTTGTCGTCGACCGGGGCGGAGAGGGTCACGTAGTTGTGTCCGGTCCATTGATAGATGCTTTCAGCGCCGCAGCTCCAGAGGATGCCCTCATCGAGTTGCTCTGACGAGGCCACGCTGCTCGCAGGGACGTAGCCCGCTAGCTCGTTCTCCATCGACTGCGCGACCGCCTTCGCGCCGTACACGTCCAAGGTCTCGTCCACCGCGGCCCCACTCGCCGCTGTTGCGCACCCGCTGAGCGCACCGATGAGGACCAGAGCCAGGATCAGGGGGCTGAGTCCTCGTCTCACTGAATCACCTTTCGAAACGCGTCTTTCGGGGCCTGCTGGCTGATGCGTCAGTCCCAGAGTCCGCGAACACCGTCGTCGGCGGCCCGCACCTTACGTCCCGCGTCCGCCGCCCCCTCGCGTGCACGATCGAGCACCGCGCGAACCTCGCGCATTGAACGGGACCACTCCGACTGCGCGATGCGATAGGCGTCGCGCGCTTCTCCGGACCAGGCCGACTGCAGCGTCTTCACGGAAGTATCGAGGCGGTTCAACTCACCGTCTATCGCCGAGATGCTCGCGTTGATCTCGTCGAGAAATGACAGGTGCTTCGCGGGGTCGAGCTTGATCTGCATGAGCATTCTCTCCCTTTCAATACGCCGCGAACGGGCTCATGTCGTCGGGCAGCCGGAAGCACGGTGAGAAGGAGAAGATCTCGATGCGCGAGCGATCGACGCTGAGAGTGAGCGAATACGAAGAGCCCGCCGGGCCGACCACCCGTGCCCGAGGTACACCGTCTTGCGTCATCTCGACTCGCGACGCGAAAGGCGATCTCTTGGCGAACCTCTGCTCGATCTCGTCGACCGTCTGCCGCACATCCACCGGACGGGAAAGGGTCAAATACTTGTGTCCCGTCCACTGGAACACGCCGTCAAGTCCACAGGTGATGAGGACGCCTTTGTCGAGCTGCTCCACTGAAGACACACCGCTGGCAGGCACGTAGTCGGCCAATTCGTTCTCCATCGATTGTGCAACCGCCTTCGCGCCATGCACGTCCAAAGTCTCGTCCACCGTGCCCCCATTCGTCGTCGTCGAGCAGCCACCGAGCGCTCCGATGAGGGCCGTGGCCACGAGCACCGCGCAGAGTCCTCGCTTCACTGATTCACCTTTCGGAGGATGTCTTCGAGGGCCTGCAGATTTTCTGCCCTGTCGCTCGCGATGAGATTGTGATTCTCCACCGGCGAAAGAGAGCCGCGGAACGTCGGCTGTTCTGTCCCCATTCCGTACACCTGCGGGACCTCCGGGTCTCCGATCGGCACCTCGAAGTCCCCTTCTCTCGCGTACACATGGGAGTCGAATGCTGCGTTCGTGTTCGGGTTCTGCCCATCCCACACCACGCCCAGCTGCTGCGCCATACTCAGTGCGTCCGTATAGCCCCAATGACTGTAGGAAGTGCCGGGAGCGGGTGCCCAGCCCGGAGGCATTCCGGCACCGGCCAACGAGTGCACCTGATCGTAGTGAACACCGTCAGTTTCGGAGCCGGTGATCGGGACGAGCCCCCACGAGTGCCCCATACCGATCTGCTCAGCGCCGGAAAGTCGCGGGTCGGAGGCCCTCATCTCCTTCTCGAAACCGGAGAGCAGCTCGGCCTGCGCATCCGCGAGCTTCGGATCGTTCGCCTCCATGAACCCGGTCGCAGCAGGTACTTCGATGAGGACTCCCGACCCATAGGGCGACTTGGCGACCTCCCCAGGGAATGTGCCCTCCTTCCACACGAATGCCACGATGTTCGGATCGCGTCCATGCAGCCACCGGGCCACCGATTGCACCTCATTCCCGTAGAAACTGTCCGTGGTGGTGAAGGTCCCCGGGACGTACGTCACGGTGGCTGATGTCGTGTCCGAGGGCTGACCGACCATCTCGATCATGTCTCCGCGTTCGGGGTCGTGCAGGTATAGCTGCACCTCTCCATCGACGGCGGCCTTGAGGTAGCGGCGCTCCCGTTCCAGCGTGGCACGGTCGTCGCCGGTGACGTTCGAGGCCTCGAGAGCGCTGTCGATGACGTCGATCGAGCGGCCGCGTTCGATCTGTTCGCGGCCACGCGGATAGCAGGAGGGAGGCCGCCGAGCGAGCCCAGTATTCCGGGGGCGGAGGACAGCAAAGCGTGCTGCACGGTTGGGTCCTGCTCGCTCCACCACTTCGCAAGGACCTCGGGGGCGGGTTGATGATCTTTGAGCAGTGAGAGCCATTCGGGGTGGAGCTTCATGAGTTCTGCGACTTGTTCCTCGTCGGAGCGCGACAAGCGCTTGAGGATCGACAAGATCAGTTGGTCGGATACGGCTCGTGGCGTCTTATCGGTGAGAGAAAGCGCTGGTCCTCCGGTCAGCAAGACGCCCCAGAGCCCTTTCTCCGGAGTCGCCTCGTGTGCGGTGCGCAGCTGCATCGCCGCCTCGGCTGCGGCCTCTTCCGCCGCCGCGCGCGCCGTCTCCAGGACCTCGGCGGCTGCGATCCGAGCGGCGTCGCCCGGGTCGACGAACGTCGGCACGATGGACAGCCCTCCCGCTGACCTCTCTTGCTCGCGATGAGCGATCTGCGCGTTCCGCGTGGAGGCCTGGCCTTCGTTCCAGAGGCGGATCGCCTCGGCCGCCTGTTGTTGCGCCCACCGCAGCGTGGCCTCGTAGGCGTCGCACGCTGCAGCGCTCAGAGCGAGTGCTTCCCCCATCGCGGACCAGCTGTCGGCGATGGTCGTTCGGCGGTGCTCGAACGCTTCCGCCGACGACCCCGCCCAAGAGCCCGCAGCGGAAACTCTAAAAACCGCGTCGCTGAGCCGCGACGCGCTCTGGCCGGCAGTGCGCCACGCCGCCACTGCATCTGCGATGCCATCGGGCGATCCTGGAATCAATGCGACGGGGTCGTGCGTCGAGCCGAGTTCCGTCATCGAGGAACCCCGTCGAGATCCGCTTGTTCGTAGGCGTCGGCAGACGCCCGCAATCGCTCCACAAGTTCGTCGAACTCTTCCGCTCGGGCTGACCACACCGCGGCGACATTCTGAGCGAAGGCTCGGGCGGCAGCCTGGAGGACCTGCTCCCCGAAGTTCGGCAGCGTCGGCCACCGTGGCTCCGATTCAGACTGCCGAGCGCCCCTCAGCCGTGCCGCTGCGACGCGCAGCGCTTCGGGTTCCACGCAGAAGGTCGACATGACTACCCCCTCGGTGACGGTCCGTGAACAGCCGCCAGCTTGCCTTGACAGGGCGGCCTCTTGGGGTTTTTTCACCCCGGTGGTGCGTGAAAATCACCCGTTCGGTCGCGGCGAAAAAGTTCAGGCGGATCGTGTCGCGTCCAGGCTGAGGCCGACGCGTCACGGTCGGCTGAGACGGCGAGACAACCGCGCTGCGTCCCTTTCCCCTCCCGCCGGCCTCGCGACATCCGCTACGGGTTGCAGGCGTCACACGTCGCCGGGTCGGCCTGCCGCTCGGGCCGCGGGCGCTCGCGCTGCTCGTCGCAGGCGGGGCAGCCGTCGACGTCGAGACGCACCTGCGAGGTCGCGTTGCCGCACGCTGCGCACGGGAGACCCCGCACCACGCCCACCGCCCCGAAACCCGGACATCCGCACCCCGGGCACAGCTGGGTGAGTCGGGCGGCGAGCAGCCACGACAGGCGGCGCAGGACCCGCCGCCGGGTGGGGTTCATGTGCGCGCGGAGGTCGGGCTCGAGCTCGACGGGGCCGCGGCGCAGCAGGGCGTCGATGACCGCGGCATCCTGGATGCCCTTCTGCAACCCGTCGGCGGTGCGGGCGACGACGCCGTGGTGCGGAAATCCGGCGCGGGCGAGGTAGCGCCGCGCTTCTGCCGACGTGCGCACGGTGCGGGCCGGGGCGACGTGCGTGTACCGGCGGATGCCGTGACGCACGCGGATGCCGCGCTCGAGGTCGATGAAGACGGCGAGCTCCTCGTGCACCATGGGTCCGAAGCCGCCCAGCGCCGGGGCGTACGACGCTTCGGTGGCCAGACCGGTGGCCGTCCCCAACTCGAGCGCCGCCCCCCGGGCCTTGGCCGTGGCCGCGTGCTCGGCGGTGCCCGCCCTCGGCACGTCTCGGGTGAACGTGCCGAGGGAGTCTGTGTCGAGCTGCGCCGTCGGCGCGACGCCCGCGTCGAGCCATCGGGCGAAGGCCGGGGCGAACGCGGACTCCTTGCCGTGCAGGGTGCCGACGGCGATCGTCTCGCCGGCGTACGGCGCCCCCCGGTGACTGGTCGCGGCGCGCATCAGGCGAAGTAGTCCGCGCGGCTGACCGAGGTCGGCGAGACGAACATCACGCCCGAGGCGTGGTCGAGGACCGGACGGATGCCGGCGATGATCGCATCGGCCTTCTCGGGCGCCACGACCGTGACGAGGAGAGTCAGGGTGTCGTGGTCGTTGAAGAGCAGGCGGCCGCCACGGGGGCCGTGGTGACCCACCCCGGCCACGCCGGTGATCGCGGTGTACCCGCGCGCGCCGAGCGATTGCATGAGGGCGGACACCTCGGCGACGTCGTCGCTCGCGACGACCACCTCGATCTTGGTCATCGGGGTCAGTTCGGACAGGCTCATCAGCGGATCTCCTTCGTGGTGGATTCTTCGGTGGCGGTAGGGACGCCGGTGGGGGCGGGGGTGTCCAGGTCGTCGGCCTGCCAGCCGTAGCGTCCCCACCGCATCCAGCGGGCGCTGTCGTGCTCGCGGACGCGGAGGGAGATCCACCGGTTGGCGACCAGGGTGCGGACGGCCTCGGAAGCGTCGATGATGTCGTTCACCCGCGCGAGCGGGGCCTCGACGAACACCTGCAGCCGGATCGGTTCGTGCCGACTCGCGCGGCCGACGCCCACGGACTGCCAGGGCAGGCCAAGCCGCAGGTCGCCGCCGTAGCCCGACAGCACGCCGACGGTGCCGACCACGTTGTGCAGGGGCTTGGGGCCGGCGCCCAACCGGTCGGGGGCGACGGTCGAGGCCGAGTACTGCGCGTTGATCCACTGCGCCACGATCATCGGCGCGGTCAGGATCGTCTCGAGACCCGCGCCGTCGGGGTCGGCGGCGGCGTCGTAGCTGTGCAGGAAGGCGCGGCGACCGAGGTCGGTGCCCGCGGTGATCGAGCGCGGACCCACGATGAACGCGGCGTTGCCGACGAGACCCCACTCCGCGTACGACTCGGCCCAGTCCGCGGACCGGCGCTCGGTGTCGCGGACGGCGCCGTGCCGCCCTCCCGACCCGGGCAGGCTCGCGCTGCGCTCGGCGGCGTTCGCCGCGCGCGCGGTCTCGAGCAGCCGGGTCACCTCGAGCGCGACGGTTTCGTGCGTCGCCGGAATGGCCCAGGGCTCGAGCAGGGTGACCTCGTCGGTGACGGTGTCCATCCGCGCCGCGACGAAGAGCGTGTCGGCGGGGATGGAGATGCCCCGTCCGGCGAGGGCGTCGCGCGTCTCGGGGTCGTTGAAGATCATCGCCGCCGCCCGCGCGTTCGGTTCGCCCTCGTGGCCGCCGCACGCGCCGCACTGCAGCGACGATGCGAAGGGGTTGTTGGCGACAGTGGCGCCGTGACCGCACAGCAGCACGATCGGGGCGAATCCCTCGACCAGGCCCATCATTCGCAGCGCGGTCTCGGCGTACAGCACGCGCTCCTCGAGCGTGAAGACGACGTTCGCATCGACGTGCGTGGACGGCTTGCTCGGCCGCATGCGCGACACCGTCGCTCGCCAGCCCTCCGGCGCGAGCGTCCGCGCGGCGCTCACCGCTCCCAGCACCCATCCGGCGGTCTCGGCGAAGGCGTAGGGGGCCACAGCGGACTTTTTGAGGGAATCGATGGTGGCATCCCGCTCCACACTCGTCTCGTGCTGCCGCTTCCAGCGCGCGATCGCGTCGCGCTCCACGGACGACTCGGTGATCGCCACGCGGGGCGTGAGCAGCACCGGGCACGAGGCGACCTCGGCCGACCCGTCGGCGGGCCGGAACGAGATGGGCGCCGCGAAGAATCCCGCGAAACCGAGGGTCTCGACGGCTCCGGCGTCCTCGAGGTGCCGGCGGAAGCTCTCGGACCGCGTGTCGATGCAGAACACCGCCTGCGCGAGTGGCCGCTGCGGCGCCGTGCTCGCGCGGAGCACCGGGGCGGTCGCGGGGGCGAGCTCGCGCGCGATCCCCCGTTCGTACGCCTCCTGCCAGACCGCGAGGCGTGCGGCCGGGTCGATCAGCGAGAGGACGGGGCGAAGGGCGGTCCGCACCGCCGCGTCGGCGGGGTCGACGCCGAGAGCGAGGGCGACCGTGCCGATCCGCGCGACCTCATCGGCCGGGCCCTTTTCGGTCGGGGACGCTGCCGGCAGGGCGACGTCGGCGGGCAGCAGGAGCCGTTCGAGCGTCGCGCGGATCGCGACGAGCGAGGTCAGATCGACGCCGCTCGCGGCCGTGTGCCGGACGAGCGCCGCCCACCCCGGCAACGCGAGCACGTGGGCGCGGAGGAACGATTCCGCGGCCGGCCCGTCGAGCTCCCACCGGGCGAGCGCGTCGCCGATCGCCGCGGCCGGGTCGTCGGAGGAATGCCGGATGCCGCTGCGCACCTTCCGCGACAGGGTCGGGTCGAGCGCGGTCAGGCGCCGCCACGCCACCCAGATGCTCTCGTCGTTCGTCGGCGACCACGGTGCGCTCCCGAGCGATGCGGCGATCCAGCGTGCGGTGAGGTCGTCGATGCGCGCGTGGATCCGCGGCGACAGCCGTGCGGCGGGGGTGGGTTCGGGCGCGGCCGCGGTCAGCGGGGGAGCGACGAGCAGGTCGTGGCCGAGGATCTCGCCCACGGTGACGCGCGTGCCGCCGATGTCGAGAGAGCGCGGGGCGCCCGCCTCGGGCACGGTGAACCGCAGGGCCGCCTGCAGGTCGGCGGGGCTGATCCGCCCCTGTGCGTACAGGTCGCGGAAGCGCTGTTCCGGAAGGGAGAGCAGGATGCCGTGATCCCGGGCGATCAGTCCGATCGCCTCTTCCCAGTCGAGGTTCTCGTACCCGGCGACGGGGTTGCGTGCGATGAAGGTCTCGAGGGGGAAGTGGGGCGAGATGGCGCGGCCGGCGGCGGCGATCCAGCCCCGGATGACGGCGGGAGAGGGAGGGGAGGCGGGGGTGGTCATCAGAATCTCCGGTACTCGAGGGGGCCGTCGGCGGGTGCCGGGGTCCAGGGCGTGTCGATGCGGGATGCGGTCGGAGGGAGGGGCGGTCGGCCCCACGAGAAGGCGAAGGCGAACAGTCGATCCGCGACGGGACCGGAGCCGCGGGCGGGCAGGCCCGAGGCGGCGGCGAGGACGAAGACGGCCACCGCGAACACGGCGGGGACCGGGTCTGCCGCCGTGACCGGCGCGAGGGCCTCGGCCGCGGGGAAGACCACCGCGAGGTAGACGGCCGTGAGGGCGGCCAGGCCCGCGAGCTGGGCCGCGCGCGCGGCGACCGACCGGGAGCTTGCGCCGATCCGCGCCCCGGCGACCACCGCGGTGGCCCCGGCGAAGAGCAGGAGGACTGCCGCGCTGTGCTCCCACGCGCCGGATGCCGCGATCGCCGCGACCCCGGTCAGGAGGATGATCACCGCGCCCACGATCGCTCCCGTGGTCGACCGAGCCGGGTGCGCGACGCCCCGCGCCTTCAGCGCGTGCTCGACCGCGGAGCCGGCGCCGAGGAAGAGGCTCGCCTTGTAGAGCGCGTGACCGATCGCGTGGACCAGGGCGACGCCGAAGGCGCCGAGACCGCAGGCCAGGAGGAGGAAGCCCATCTGCGCGGCCGTGGACTGCACGAGGCGGCCCTTCACGTCGGGGCGCGTGAGCATCGCGAGCCCCGCGACGATCATCGTGATCGCACCGGCGGCGGCCACGATCCAGGGGCCCACGACGGAGGGGACGGCCGCGTAACGGAGGAGGAGCAGGGCGCCGGCGTTCACGAAGCCCGCGTGCAGCAGGGCCGACACGGGAGTGGTCGTGGCCGCGGTGGCGGGGAGCCACCCGTGCAGGGGGAAGGCGCCGGCGCGGGCGACCGCCGCGAGGGCGACGAGCGCGCTCACCACCGCCGCCGAGATCGCGTCGACGCTCCCGAGAGCGGCCAGCGACACCGATCCGGTCGAGGCGACCGCGATGATGACGGCCGTCCAGAGCGCCGCGTCTCCGAGCAGCAGGGCCACCGCGCTCCGCGACACGGCAACGCGCGTCTGCGGACCCGCGCCGCCCGTGCCGATGAGCGCGATCATGCTGACCGTGCCGAGCGTCCACCCCGCGGCGAGGAAGACGACGTCCCCGGCCGCAATGGCGGTGGTCGTCCCGACGGCCGCGAGCGACGATAACGCGAAGAAGCTGCGCGAACGCGGGTCGCCGCGCAGGTTGCGGCTGGCGTAGGACTGCACGACCACGGTGAGGGCGACCACGAGCAGCGACAGCGCGGCACCTGCCACGTCGTCGCCGGCGGCGAGGGTCGAGGCCAGAGCGACCGTGGCGAGGACCGTGGCGGCGCCGGCGGGCCACACGGCGAGAGAGCCCGGGGTGCGCCGACGCGCGACATCCGGGAGGAGGGCGGCGACGACCGCGGCGAGCAGCGCGGCGATCGTGAGCGGGGCGAGAAGCGACATGCGCGGCACGTTACATGCAACAAATTGCGTGTGTCAAAACGCAGGTAATGAATAACCGGTACTTGGATTCCGGTACCTCGGGTCACTATGCTGTGGCGATGACCACCTGGACGTTCCTCACGAATCACGCCCACGTGTTCATCTACGTCTCCCGCGACCCGGGCGCCCGCGTGCGCGAGATTGCGGATGCCGTGGGCATCACCGAGCGCACGGCGCACGGCATCCTGGCCGACCTCGTCGATGCCGGCTATCTCAAGCGTGAGAAGGAGGGTCGACGCAACCGCTACGAGTGCGTCGAAGACCTGCCGCTGCGTCATCCGATCGAGAGCGACCACCCGGTCGGCGCGTTGCTGCAGGCGTTGCGCGGCTGACGCCCTTGCGGGTCACGGCCCTCCGCGCTAACGTGCAACCAAATGGTTGAACAACAGAGCGACGCCGACATCGACCGGGTCTTCCACGCCCTCGCCGACGCGACCCGTCGCGACATCATGCGGCGCACGCTCGTCTCCGAACAGTCGGTGACGCAGCTCGCCGCGGCCTACGCGATGTCGTTCGCCGCCGTGTCGAAGCACATCGCCGTGCTCGCCGACGCGCGGCTCATCACCAAACGCGCGGAGGGGAGGGTGCGACTCGTGTCCGCCGACCCCACCGCGCTCGCCCGGGCGCAGGACCTGCTGCGCTCGTACGAAGACCTCTGGCGGGGACGCATCGACCGACTCGACGCGATCCTGCTCGAAGACGCCAGGGTGCCGGCATCCCTCCCGCCCTCCGAACCCGCCGAGAACTGAACCGACGAAGGAGTCGTCATGTCCGTCACATCCGTCGAGAGCGACGCCGAAGCGCTCACCATGACCCTGGTCGCCGACTTCCCCGTGGGCGCCGAACGGTTATGGACGGTCTTCACCGACCCGCGGCAGCTCGAACGCTTCTGGGGTCCCCCCGGATGGCCGGCGACGTTCGCATCGTTCGCCTTCGAGGTCGGCGGTCGCGCCCGATACGCGATGGCCAGCGCGAGCGGCGAGATCGCACGCGGGAGCTGGGAGTTCCTCGGCATCGACGCTCCGCGCGGCTTCGAGGTCGTCGACTCGTTCGTCGACGAGAACGGCGAGGCGATCCCCGGCATGCCCGCGATGCGCATGACCTTCGCGTTCGACGAGACCGAGGGCGGCTCGCGGCTGACGAACGTGACGTACTTCGACTCCCTCGAGGGTCTCGAAACGGTGCTCGCCATGGGCGCCGTCGAGGGGTCGACCCTCGCCATCAACCAGCTCGACGCCGTGCTGCAGGGGCTACGGGATTTCGCGCAGGGCAAAGGCACGCAGCTCGAGATCCTCGACGACCAGCACGTACGCATCACGCGGCTCATCGACGGGCCGCGCGAGCTCGTCTGGCGGGCCCACGTCGACCCCGAGCTGATGCGACAGTGGATGCTCGGGCCCGACGGATGGCGCATGACCCACCGCGAGGTCGACCGGCGCGAGGGCGGCGCGTACCGCATCGCGTGGGAGCCCGAACCCGGCACCGAGGGGGAGCCCTTCGGATTCGACGGCGAGATCCTGCTGCTCGACGAGCCGCGCCGCATGGTGCAGACCGAGCACATGACCGGCACCGACTACCCCTCGACGATCAACGACCTGTCCCTCTACGAAGAGGACGGGGCGACGCTGGTCACCCTGCTGATCGAGTATCCGGATGCCGAGACCCGCGACGCCGTGCTCGCCACGGGGATGGTCGAGGGGATGGAGCAGAGCTTCCGGCGGATGGAGCGGGTCGTCCTCGGGTGAGGGGGGCGGGTGGCGCCGGCTCAGGCGGCGGGCGCCGCCCGGCGCACGGCCTCGCGAATGCGCTGCTCGACCGTGTCCGTCACCTCGACGACCGCGAACGACACCGGCCACATGGCGCCGTCGTCGAGCTGCGCGCTGTCGTCGAAGCTCACCGTGCCGTAGCGCGTCTTGAACTTCGACGCCGGCTGGTAGAAGACGACGACCTTGCCGTCTTTCGCGTACGCCGGGAAGCCGTAGTACGTCTTCGGGTTCAGGTGCGCGGCCTCTTCGAGCACGATGACGTGCAGGCGCTCGGCGACCGCGCGGTCGACGCCCTCGAGCTTGTCGATCGCCTCGAGGCAGGCCTCGTTCTCCTTCTCGAGCTTCGCCGCGCCCTTCAGGCCCTTCATGGCTTTGAGCTCTTCGGCGCGCTGCTTCATCGCCGCGCGTTCTTCGTCGCTGAATCCTGCTCCGCCGGTGGCCATGGCATCCGCCCTCTCGTTCGTCTGACGGAAGGCTAGCGCGCGTCGGCCCGGTCGTATCCTCCGCGATCCGCGCATTCTCAGCCCGAATCGGCGGATGCCGACTGAGCTTGCGCGTATCGCCGAGCTTGTGCGCCGAGGCGCTCAGGCCTGCCGCAGCCCCTCTTCGAGCGCGACCCACGCGAGCATTGCGCACTTCACGCGCGCGGTGAACTTCGAAACCCCGGAGAGGGCGGCGGCGTCGGCGAAGGTCTCCTCGTCGAGGGGGATCTTGCCGCGGGAGCGTAGCGCCTCGCGGAACCGCGCGATCAGGGCGTCGGCGTCGGCGCGCGGCATCCCCTCGTCGCCCCCGTCCTCCTGCAAGAGGGCCACCAGCATCGACGCCGAGGCCTGCGAGATCGAGCAGCCCGCTCCCTCCCAGGTGACGGAGCTGACGCGGTCACCGTCGATGGAGACCCGAAGGGTGATCTCGTCACCGCAGATGGGGTTGCGCTGGTGCACGGTGGCGCTGCGTGCGCCGGGGTCGGCCAGGCCGAAGCCGCGGCGGTTCTTCGCGTGGTCGAGGATGAGCTCCTGGTACAGCGACTCGAGCCCGCTCATGCGCCCGCTCCGAAGAAGCCGCGCACGCCCGAGACGGCGTCGAGGAAGGTGTCGATCTCGTCCTCCGTGGTGTGGATCGCGGCGCTCGCGCGCACCGACGCCGTCATCCCGAAGCGGCGGTGCAGGGGCTGCGCGCAGTGGTGTCCGACCCGCACGGCGACGCCGCGCGAGTCGAGGAACTGGCCCACGTCGTGCGCGTGCACGCCCTGCACCTCGAAGGCCTGCAGGGCGACGCGCTCGGCGTCATCCGTGTCTCCGAGAAGACGGATGCCGTCGATCGAGCGGAGACCCTCGCGCATGCGCTTCTCGATCGCAGCTTCGTGCGCGTGCGCGGCGTCCAGGTCGTGCTCGCCGAGCCAGCGGACGGCGGCGGCGAGGGCGACGGCCTGCGACACCGGCTGCGTGCCGGGCTCGAAGCGCTGCGGCGGGGGCAGGTACT